>JAPLDK010000025.1 GCA_026391775.1 Bacteroidota bacterium | reverse complement strand
TGCATCGGAAAATGATCGTGACGGGTCACGGGTAACAAAAGTGGATTGATTATTTTGCACTACTTTGATGAAAAAAGATTTAAACACTTTGATATCATTGATAGTAACCTGAATTGGAATAACTACGATCTGACATTCCCACTTGAGGATTTATACCAGGGGAAAATTTAACCATCCTCCAGGATCCGCTCTCCTCCTTCCGCTATCCAGTATCCAGCAAAGTTACTTCGCCATGAAACCTGCAATTGTGTAACATTGTGTATACACAATTGAATAATTCATTGATATACAATCTATAAGTCTATAAAAACCTCCGGAAACCCGCATTTTTAGTTAAAATTATCAATGCTCCCCTTGTCATACGCGGATTACAGGAGATGAGAAATTGAATTTTACGAAGGAAAAATTCTGTCAAGTCCGACACCTGTATTCATTTGAAACTTTCGACGACCAAGACTTTGGCTTGATCCACCTCTGTTGTGAACAGCTTTTTTACCCCTCACGATTATTTGAAATCATCTCTCTCGGGGTTTTCCGACATTGCTTTCCTGCACCAAAACACGCATAGATCAATAACTACCAATCCTTTAGACATTAGAAATTAGTAATTGGAAATTCTTTTCTCCATGCTTTGTTTAAGCTTCCTGTATGCTTCCTGGCTTGAACCACCCTGAAAGTTGATTGGTGATTATATTATAAATTCATAACTGTCTGATATTATAATTTCAAACCCTATCCATTTCGGGAGGCATTGTAAATCTGATCTTTAAAAAATAATTCGACGATTTTGTACAATTTAGAATTTATTTTGCAATTTTGTACAAGATTATAAAAGCGATAGCATGATTAAGAGAGAAATAAGCCAAAAGATTCTTGAACTGTCAAAAAAGTTTCCTGTCATTACAGTCACCGGCCCCCGGCAATCCGGAAAAACCACACTTTTAAGAAACCTTTTCGGAGACCTGTTCTATGCTTCACTTGAAAATCCTGAAACCAGGATGTTCGCTATACAGGATCCCAAAAACTTTTTGCTGCAGTATTCGAATGGTGGTATCATTGATGAAGCACAACTAGTCCCGGAGCTTTTCTCTTACATACAAGGAATTGTTGATCAGAGCGGGAAAACAGGGCAGTTCATCCTGTCGGGATCGCAAAGCTTTTTACTTCATGACCGGATTTCACAGTCGCTGGCCGGCAGGACGGCTATTTTCCGCCTTCTCCCCTTCTCTTTCCCGGAACTTCGCAAGGCAGGTCAATTGTTGCCTTCTTACGAAGCTAATATCTTTCAGGGTTTTTTCCCAAGGCTCTATGATAAAAAAATAGATCCGCCTGATTTCTATCCAAACTACATCCAGACATACCTGGAACGCGATGTGCGGTCATTGCAGAATATCCATGATCTTAATCTTTTCGTCCGATTTCTGGGTCTTTGCGCCGGGAGAGTGGGCCAACTCCTGGACTATACTTCCCTGGCAAATGATTGTGGTGTCAGTTATAATACAGTCAAAGCATGGATCTCTGTCCTGGAAGCCAGTTACGTCATATTCCTGCTTCAACCGCACCATAGTAATTTCAGTAAACGGCTGGTCAAAAGACCAAAACTCTATTTTTATGATACAGGGTTATGCTGTTCCCTGCTTCGAATCGAGAAGGTAAGCCAGTTAAACAACCATTATTTAAAGGGATCTCTCTTTGAGAATCTGATCCTGTCTGAGTTTTTAAAACAACGCTACAACCAGGGGAAGGCATCCAATCTCTATTTCTGGAGAGATCATCGCGGGATGGAGGTCGATCTTATCATTGAGCATGCAAATGGTCTTACTCCTGTTGAAATTAAATCTGGCAAGACCTGGAACCGTGATTTTTTCATGAATCTCGAAAAATGGAATGGCTATTCCGGAAATTCACTGGAAAACTCGCATGTCGTATATGGCGGAGATGAAAACTTTAAAAATTCCTGGGGAACGGTTCATTCATGGAATTCAATAGACGACATCGGAAAGTAGGGACAGGTCGTGACCTGTCCGGAAGTCACATGTGGCGCGTAATGCGTTTTTTTTCATTATAAAACTAATCTTTGACCATGTCGCTTGAAATAAGATTAATTATCGATTCAGAATATAGGGCAGCCATTGATTTTTATAACAATACGCGAAATTTAAATGGGCCTGCGAAAAAAGTGATGCGGGGAACCCATGAATTTTGCTGGGAATTTATAAATGGTCCGAATCGCAAAGCTGTTTACGCCTGTGCATGGGATATTGAAGATGGGAAAGAACCGGTTTTGATTGGAACTCAATGTATGATTATTCATAGAATGATCTCAACGGACGGGAAAATGATTCTTGCGGCAAAGGGCGAGGATACACTGATTGAAATCAATGCTTTGCTCAAATTTAAAAAAACAGATATTCTTAAAGAACTAAATACTTTATTGACCGATGAATGTCGAAATAGCGGAGTTGAATATTTATGGGGATTCAATAGTCTTCCTGCAACATACCGGCGGCTGGGGTATAAAATCCTATTTAAATCTTTTAACACCGTGCTAGTTTTAAATCCTGTAAAGACCTATCAATATTTATTAAAACTCAGATCAGAACATACGGTTTGGGGTAAACTAAAGATTGCCACCCTTTCCGGATTGTCATATGTTTGTTCGCTAAAAAGAATATTTATCCAAACCCGGAAAAAGGGTTTCCACATCAATTCTGAGATCAGCGAAAATACCCTGCTCTTTCAAAGAGCAGCTTATCCTGACCGGTTGTTTTTTTTAGTCCAGGATCAAGAATATCAAAGGTGGAGAATCCGGGATAACCCCTATCCTGTAAAATATAAATTCTTCCAGCTTCTGGACAACGAAAATACAGTAAGAGCCCAGATAATATGCAGCCTGAACAACCATGTCGCTTATATAGAACAAACATTATTTGCTAAAGATCTGAAAAGGAAAAGCATAAATTTTCTTTTAAAAAGTATAGTTAAATCATTGAAAAATGAGCTTATATTTCTTGTGAGATATACGGGAACGAGGAACAATACGCTCAATATAAGGGAAATGGATCTACTTAGAACCATGGGTTTTGTATTGACCGGTACTGGAGAATGGTTCACTTTTAAACCACTTTCGGATAATTCTGTTATCACTCCGGATAATATTTATCTTTCACACATGTATAAACAAGGAAGATCCTGAGCATATGACTAACATTGAAAAATACAAGCAAGTATTTATAACATTATTTGGTGTGAAGGAAAAGGAACTGCAAAAATTGACCTACCAGGGCGTGGATGCCTGGGATTCGGTTGGTCACATGGGACTGATAACCGAACTGGAAGAGACTTTTAACATTATGATTGAAACGGATGATATTATTGATTTTAATTCCTTTTTAAAAGGATATGAAATTTTGAGTAAATATGTTACCTTTTAATGTTAAACATTCTTTGAATAAAACAATCATCATTACTGAGGATGGAACGCATGTTCTTTATGGGGATATCAGCGATTTTTCCGAATCGATTCTAAAGGTAATTGAGCATCGCTGCCTTGTATTTTGTCTGTGTCAAAACACACTTGGGTCGGTATGCGGATATTTTTCCTTTATTGCCAACAGGATCGTACCTGTTATGCTCGACTCAAAAATTAACACCGAATTGCTTGCGGGTCTTATTAAACTGTACAAACCTCAATACCTTTGGCTGCCTGATCATCGCCTGAATGACTTCCAACATGATAAAATAGTTTTTACCGGTCATAATTACTCCCTGGTAAAGTTTGATGGAAACCATGATTTTCCATTGCATAACGATCTGGCACTGCTGTTAACAACCTCAGGAAGTACAGGCAGTTCGAAATTTGTTCGAATCAGTTATGAGAATATTGAGGTGAATGCTGCATCAATTGCCCATTATTTATCAATTGATGAAAATGAACGGCCAGTTACTACTTTACCAATGGGCTATTCGTATGGTCTCTCCGTAATAAATAGTCATGCTTTAAAGGGAGCAACCATTCTTTTAACCTCAAAGACCTTAATGGAAAAAGATTTCTGGACTTTCCTTAAAACCCAAAAAGCAAGCTCTTTAGCAGGCGTTCCCTATACGTATAAAATACTTAATAAACTTCAATTTTCCCGGATGGACCTGCCATCACTAAAAACGTTGACCCAGGCAGGAGGCAGATTGAACAAGGAACTACGCAATGAAATTTCATCGTTTTGTCTCCGTTCCGGCAAACAATTTTTCATGATGTATGGACAAACAGAAGCGACAGCCCGCATGAGTTACTTGCCTCCACAGGATTCATTAACCAAACCAGGAAGTATTGGAATTGCAATACCGGGCGGTGAATTTAGTTTGATTGATGAAAACGGAACAGAGATTAAAGAACATGATATTACCGGGGAGCTTGTTTACAAGGGGAAAAATGTTTCGATGGGGTATGCCACCTGCTTTGATGATCTGAGAAAGGAAGATGAAAATCATGGCACCTTGTTTACAGGAGACCTTGCAAGAAGAGACAGTGACAACTTTTATTATATAGTGGGACGAAAAAGAAGATTTATTAAGATATTTGGCAACAGGATAAACCTTGATGAAACAGAATGTCTGCTGGAAAATATTGTTCCTGATTGCGCGTGCACCGGTGAGGATGATCACATTATCATTTATATCACTGACAAAAACAGGATAGCCGAAATACAAAATTATATTTCTGTTAAAACAGGGATCAATCCGGCAGCTTTCTCCTTTAGACAATGTGCTGAAATTCCAAAGAATTCAGCGGGCAAAACCATTTATTCTGAATTGGATATTTCATGAACATAGCAGAACTTCCGGATATTCAGCCGTATTCTTTACGCAAAGCTGATAAGGAAAAACTTCTTAATACAACCCTGACTTCCCTGTCACGTCATCATTATGCGTATTGTGCACCATACCGGAAAATGATGGATGGTATCGGTTTTGATCCCAAAAAAGATTATCATTACGTTGACCTGATGTTCCTTCCGGTTCAACTATTCGGGATGATTGAATTGTGCAGTGCGCCAAAAGAAGAAATCGTAAGAACATTGACCTCTTCGGGTACATCGGGACAAGCGCGATCGCTTATATTTCTTGACAAAGAAACCGCAGCAAACCAAACAAAGGTCCTCACAAAGATCATGTCATCGTTCATCGGGACCAAACGTGCTCCGATGATCATCATAGATTCAGAAAGTGTTATCAAAAACAGAAATCTTTTATCTGCAAATGTTGCGGCTATATCAGGATTCTCTTTGTTTGGCTCAACACGGATGTTTGCTTTGAATGAAAAAATGGAATTAAACACTGAACTCCTGAAGTCTTTTATAGAACAGCATGAAAGTGAGCGTATTTTAATATTTGGGTTTACATTTAAGGTTTACCGGCACTTTTACAAAGAATTAATAAAAGCCGGTATTAAACCCGATTTATCCAACGCAGTTTTAATTCATGGAGGCGGATGGAAAAAACTGGAAAATGAATCAGTTTCCGCAAAAGAATTCAATAAAAAACTGAATGATGTCTGTGGCATTCGCCGGGTGTATAATTACTATGGCATGGTCGAACAAACCGGTTCTATTTACATGGAATGTGAATACGGACATTTTCATACGTCAGTTTTTTCTGATATTATTATCCGGCGTGCCCATGATTTTTCACCGGCAGATGTCGGGGAAGAGGGAATAATACAGGTGCTTTCAATCCTGCCAAAAAGTTATCCGGGACACTCTTTGCTTACAGAGGATAAAGGTATCCTGCTTGGAGAGGATGATTGTTCTTGTGGTCGTTTAGGGAAATACTTTAAAGTTACAGGTCGATTAGAACATGCTGAAATAAGAGGTTGTAGTGACACTTATGACGGAAAAATTAACTGACATCGAATACCTTTTTCCTAAGGAACCCAGTATGGACAATTTAGTTCATATCCCCGGGGAAGAAACTTTCTCAGAGAACGCGATAGCATATTTGGATGCATTAGCGCATATTTTAAACAAAGATCCAAGAGCCAAAAACTATCCTGATGTTGCAACTTTTGCATTTTTTTGCAGAAAGGGGAATTTACTTCAATTAAAAAAGAAATATTTGTATGGAAATAGTCTTAGACTTGGAAGAGGCCTTATATTCCATATTACGCCTTCAAATATGCCTGTAACCTTTGCCTATTCATTAGTTTTTGGTATTATTTCAGGTAACGTCAATATTGTAAAAGTTTCTTCGAAAAAATATGCTCAGGCAGATATTATTTGTAATGCTATTTACGAATTAAGCAAGGAACGTAAACATCAAATATTCTCTACTCGTCACGCTCTGATCTCTTATAATGCGGAATGTTCTGCTTCAACTTACTTTTCTTCAATCTGTGATGTCAGGATAATATGGGGAGGGAATGATACGATTGATGAAATCAGAAAAAATAAACTTCCACCCCATTCATTTGATGTAACTTTTGCAGACAGGTATTCGCTGTGTGTAATCAATGCAGATAAATTCAATGCTGAAAAGTCACCGGAACAGGTAGCTTCCGGATTTTACAATGACACATACCTGTTTGATCAGAATGCCTGTTCATCTCCACATTTAATCGTCTGGCTTGGTACTGATGAAAATGTTGAAACTGCTAAACGGAAATTTTGGAACAATGTTTACGATCTGGTGAAAGTAAGATACATTTTACAACCTCATTCTGCGGTAGATAAATTGGCCACTTTTTACTATCAGGCAGTTCAATCAGAAAGAATAAAAAAAGCAGATATGCCCGATAATCTGATCTGGAGAACTGAATTGAAAGAGTTATCAAAGGATATTGATAACTATCGCTGTAACGGCGGATATTTTTCAGAATATAAAGCCTCTTCTTTAAGAGAACTATCAAACGTATTCACCAATAAATTTCAAACGCTCTCTTATTACGGAATTGAAAAAGAGGAGTTGATTCAATTTATTACTCAACTGAAACCAATTGGGATAGATAGAATCATTCCAATCGGGAAGACCACTGAATTTTCATTAACCCACGATGGATTTAATTTAATTGACACACTTTCAAGAGAAATTGAGTTATTATGACTGCCGACTGCTCCAAGAGGTTTAAATAACATGAAGATCCTGTTCCTTACCCGGTGGTTTCCTCCTTATGCAGGGATATTCATCGAACGGCATGCGCAGGCGGTTTCATTGTTCAATGAACTTGCCGTACTTGCCATATTACCGGGAGAAACAAGTTCAGGCCTGAAACCGGTTACTGATGACAATGCGGATCATCCGGGGTTTACTGTTATCCGTTATGTTTATAGGCCATCCCGTTGCAGGATTGGAATGGTAGCCGGGATGATTAATCTTATCCGGTTTGTTATAAGAGCCTTTGCCGGGTTTCGCTATATATCAAAACATTATGGTTCATTCGATTTAATTCATGTCCACATTCTCACGCGCGCTGCCATACCCGCATTCCTGTTAAACCTGCTGACCGGCATACCCTATATTATCAGTGAACACTGGACCAGGTACATTCCGGAAAACTGGGGGTTTACAGGTATCGTCAGAAGATCTCTTACCCGGCTGATTGTCCACCGGGCCTCAGCAGTTATAACTGTCAGTGATTTCCTCAAGACCGCCATGCAGGATTGTGGGCTCCGGAATAAAAAGTTCATCATTATTCCAAATACGGTCGACACAACGATGTTCACAATCGCAGGAAAAAATAAAGGTAAGCAAGCAAAAAGGATACTTCACGTATCAAATTTTCATGAACAGGCAAAAAACATACACGGCATTCTGCGTGTTATTAAGATCCTGCATGAACAAAGGAAGGACTTTGAGATACTATTTATCGGAGGTCGTGAGCCTGCCCTGGGTGAAGCAAGGAAGTATGCATCCGATCTGGGACTTGAAAGTCCCGGTGTTATATTTAAAGGGCCTATACCGGCAGACGAACTTGCCGATGCTTACAGGGAATCTTCATTCCTGCTGATGTTCAGTAATTTTGAGTCTTTTTCCATTGTCATTCCAGAAGCCCTCTCCTGTGGGACCCCTGTACTTGCAACATCTGCAGGAGGTATTACTGAATACTTCAGCACAAATTCCGGCAGGTTAATATCACCCGGAGATGAATTAGCATTACTGGACAATTTGAATTTCATGTTGGATCATTATGAGTCGTTTGACCCGGAATACTTAGGAGGTTTCATTGAAAGCCGGTTTGGACTCAAAAAGGTCGGGAGCCAGTTTGACGAACTTTACAGGTCTGTTTTAAATAGGCAAGGGAATTCCTGAATAGAAAAGAAGAGATTTGGATTAATAGTTCATTACTGGACTTTAATCGATATTTCAGTATAATTTTGTACCCTATTTGTACCTCGTAATCATAACTACCTGATATTAAATACGAGTTACATTTTGCATCGCGAAAGTAATTTTCCTTCCTTTATTTCCCAACTATCTGTTTTTGTTAATAATAAGTGAATTTATCTTCCTTTATTTGTTGCCAAACTCTCCTATTTCGTATATTATGTTGCCATATCGTTGCCCAACATTGTTGCCCAAGTTGCCAGTGTGTAATAACGGAGCATTCCTACGAACGCTTTTTCGAGAAGTAATACCTCCAGTCAAAACCAATTCTCAGACCGAGGAAGCAGATCGTATTTATTCTTGGGGCAGTTGCTATTTCCGGATCGATAACCTTAGCCTTTCCCGGGATATCAAATCCGCCAAAAAACTGGACGACAAGACTTGCCGTTTGATTTGAGGAGAAAGTATGAAACGGCCTGTATTCCAGAATAGGAAATTCAAGTTGTGTCGACCGCATGGAGACAAGCACCTGGTCTGATGAAACATCACCGCCCAGAGGAAGGATATACCTGTCGGGGTCCTTCGGAAAACCATACAGATAGATCCCAACCTCCCTGCCGAGAATGAATTGAAATCTCCCAATGGGCGTAACGATACCCGACTGCCAGGGAATCAGGCCGCCGTTGCCTGCCGTGGTGAGCATTTTAGTCAACGTCTTTGGAGCAAACAAGTAAAGGAAGGGGGCGATTACCAGCAGGTCGCCGGGTACAAGAAAGAACGGGAGGCGAAGACGTGCATAAAAGGCATCCCTGCTTGGGACTGCCGAGAAAATAGCTCCGAACTGCTTAAGATCCGGATCTGCGGTCATTTTCATTGAGGAAGGGCCATCCAGCCGCCAACCCAGGTCAAGAAAGACAAGACCGTCGCCTGCTTCATTCAATACCCCTTCAAGGCCAAGGCCGACGCGTACTGCCATTTCAAGCCCGGCTATCACGCCTGCGGTGTTCTGATACGTATCAAATCCGCTGAATAAAGTAGAGCCCCGCACGGCAGCGGTAAGCCCGATGAAAGGTCCCACTTCCGCCCTGAACCTGGGAAGTTCCCCAAGTCCTGTAACAAGCCCAGGAACCGCTGTAGGCATAATCACATGTAGTAACGACCCAGACAATCCCAAACGCTCATCCGTCCAGGTTTGATTATGAATGGAAAGATGAGAAAACACTGATAATGACCTATAAATCCCCGAGAGGGCTTATTGAATTCTTTATCGGATTAATCCATGGAGTTGGAAAATATTTCCATGAAGAATTAAAGGTAACCAGGTTGTCTTCCGACAAAGTCGAAATAATTTTCAGCTGATCCCGCCTGGCAGTACCTTCTGATAAAACTGTATCAGGGTGCCAGTCTTTCAATGATCCATCCGGATCTTTTCTTACGATACTGTATCCTGTCATGCAGGCGGTTTTCACCTCCGGTCCAGAATTCAAAACGGTCGGGAACAAGAATATAACCTCCCCAGGTATCAGGTCTTTGCGGCGCTTTCCTGCCAAGGTCTTTTAAACAGGCCTCATGCATGGCTTCAAGGAAAAGCCTGTCGGGGATCACAGCACTCTGAGGCGAGATGCACGCGCTGATGCGGCTGCCCAGGGGACGTGAGTTAAAATAATCATCGGACATTTTTGCAGAAGCCTCTTTGATCCTGCCTTCAACCCTGACCTGCCTGTACAGCTTCGGCCAGTAAAACAAAAGGGATGCATATGGATTTGATTCCATCTGCAATGCTTTGCGGCTTTCAAAATTTGTAAAAAAGCAGAAGCCTTCCTTGCTTACATCCCTGAAGAATACCATTCTGGCTGAAGGTCGTCCCCTCTCATCCGCAGTAGCAAGAGCCATAGCTTCAGGCTCATGTTCATTATTTTTCCTGGCATCTTCGAACCAGTACCTGAACAGGCTCATGGGGTCTTGCTGCTCTTTACCGTTTTTGGCTTCTATTTTTCGTGTCCTGCTCTGCCTGTTTGTGATGTCTTTCCTTTTCAACGCTGTGGGGATATTATGAAAATTTCAACCAAAAATAATTAATTCCTATCTTTACGCAAATTTTTATATTCACGGGATGTCTAATAAAATCACTAAATCGGAGCTTGCCGAGATCAAGGAAAAGAACAACGGCAGCCGTTCATATACCAACGGTGAGGTCACAGTATATTGGAGGTCTCATTTGTGCATTCATTCTGCAAACTGCCTGATAGGTTTACCAAAAGTTTTTAATAATTCAACACGGCCGTGGATCAACACCCAGGGTGCATCCAGTGCGGATATAATGAGAGTTGTGAACACCTGCCCGTCTCGGGCACTTACATACATTAAAAATTGCGGGAACGCTCTTTCCCGCGCTGAAAAAGCTGCTTCAGGCAAGTCACCGGAGACTAAGATCCAAATACTGAACAACGGGCCGGCACTGATTCGCGGCAACTACGTAATCACCGACGCTGATGGTAAAAAGATCAAGGTTGAAAATGAAGTTGCTGCCATCTGCCGCTGCGGAAGTTCGAAGAAGAAGCCATTCTGCGACGGGACCCATCACAAGATCGGATTTACCGACTAAATTTCAGAGCCGGATAACAAAGAAATCGTATGATAATAGGATTACTGAAAGAGGAACTGCCCGAAAGGAGGGTGGCTCTGTTGCCCGAAGCAGTTAAAACGCTTACGGGCATGAATATTAAGGTTTTTGTTGAAACCGATGCGGGCCTGAATGCTTTTGCCTCCAATGCGGAGTACGAAGCTGCCGGTGCTGTAATTATAACAAAGGAGGAAGTTTTCGGATCTGCAAATTTCTTAATTAAAATACAGCAACCGGTCGCAAAAGAGTTGGGACTAATGAAGGAAGGGCAGATTTTTATGGCCGCTTTCAACCCCCTGATCAACACTGGCCTTGTAAAAGATATGTGTGCTAAAAACATTACAAGCTTCAGCCTGGATATTCTGCCGCGCACTTCCCGTGCCCAGGCCATGGATATCCTGTCATCCATGGCTACTGTTGCAGGGTATAAAGCGGTGCTCACTGCAGCCAATAATCTTCCGAAGTTCTTCCCGATGTTCATGACAGCTGCGGGAACTGTGACTCCTGCTAAAGTTCTGATCCTTGGCGCCGGCGTTGCAGGTTTGCAGGCTATCGCCACTTCGCGCAAGCTTGGTGCAGTTGTCGAGGTGTTTGATGTAAGAGCTGCCGTTAAAGAAGAAGTTATGGGCCTGGGCGGTAAATTTATCGATGTGGAAGGTGCCACTGATGATAAAGCAGCCGGAGGTTACGCTGTTGAACAGAATGAGGAATTTAAGAAACGGCAGGCACAGGCAATACATGACCATGCGATTAAATCGGATGCCGTCATCTGCACTGCCCAGATCCCCGGAAAGCGGGCTCCCCTTCTTCTCCTTAAGGAAACGGTGGAAGCTATGAAACCCGGTGCCCTGGTAATTGACCTGGCTGCCTCGGCCGGAGGGAACTGCGAGCTGACAAGGGATAATGAGACCGTAATTCACAAACAGATAAAGATCATCGGGAATTCAGCTTTTCCTGCCGACATGCCATCCGATGCAAGTAAGATGTTCGGAAAGAATGTGATCAATTTCCTGAAACTGATGTTCACCAGTAAAGGTGAATTTAACCTCAACTGGCAAGATGACCTGGTAAAGGGAACCTGCGTAACCCATAATAAAGAGGTAGTGAGTGAACGTGTTAAATCAGTAATCAATTAATTCCATTTATATGAATGATGTTTTGATGTTTTTCATGCAATACAGGGAAGCGATCTTTATCATCGTTTTATCTCTTTTCCTGGGTATTGAGGTCATATCACATGTTCCTTCGGTGCTTCATACTCCCCTGATGTCGGGGGCTAATGCCATCCATGGGGTGGTAATCATCGGAGCAATAATTGTAATGGGGCATGCACATGATGTTTTGTCGATGGTACTTGGGTTCCTGGCTGTTATTCTTGGTACCCTCAATGTTGTCGGTGGATTTGTCGTCACCGACCGCATGCTTGAGATGTTCAGGAAAAAGAAATCCAAAAACTAAGGAAAATGGAAACGATCACAAGGCTAATTCAATATACCCCCGAGATCAGTATTCTCGAAATGTCCTATATACTCGCTTCTGTTTTGTTTATAGTAGGTTTGAAACGACTGAGCCATCCCGATACTGCACGAAACGGGAATTTATGGGCAGCTGCCGGAATGGGGCTTGCAATTTTATTTACTATTCTTTTTCATAAGAAAGACGGTGAAAGCATCGGAAACATTCCCTGGATCCTTGGCGCATTGGTAGTTGGTACAGCTGTTGGCTGGGTTGCCGCCCGCAAGGTCAAAATGACTGCCATGCCTCAGATGGTCTCAATATTTAACGGTATGGGAGGAGCCTGTGCCGCCCTTATTTCACTCATGGAATTCCCGAAACTGCAGGAATCACTGGCAGAAGCGGGTGCATCGAGCATGCTTCACGGAGAAACACTGGCCATATTGTTCGGCCTCACTATTGGTGGGGTCTCTTTTGCAGGAAGTATGATTGCATTTGGGAAACTGGATGAGAAGATTGGTGATATAAAGGCCTCATGGCTCAGGTACCTTAACCTTTTCTTCCTGTTGCTACTCGTAGTATTGTTGGTTCTTATTATGTTCAAGCATCCTGTGAGCGGTGATAATACCCTTATTTATTTTCTGACCCTGCTTGCTCTTATATATGGTGTAAGCTTCGTGATGCCTATCGGTGGCGCTGACATGCCCGTCGTTATCTCCCTTCTGAATTCATTCACGGGGATAGCTGCTGCCTGTGGAGGCTTTCTGTACAATAACCAGGCAATGCTAACCGGAGGTATACTAGTCGGTTCTTCAGGGACACTTTTGACTATACTGATGTGCAAAGCCATGAACCGCTCACTGCTGAATGTTATTATCGGCGCCTTCGGCGGAGATTCAACTGCCCAGGGTGAAGCAGGCGACAAAACAGTGAAGGAGATAACCCTGAGCGATGCTGCTGTTTTGCTGAGCTATTCACAAAAAATTCTTATTGTCCCCGGCTATGGGCTAGCTGTAGCCCAGGCCCAGCACCTCTGCCACGAACTGGATGTACTCCTGGTTTCCAAAGGTGTTGAAGTAAAATACGGCATTCATCCCGTTGCCGGTAGGATGCCGGGTCATATGAACGTGCTGCTCGCTGAAGCTGACGTGCCTTATGAGAAACTTCTTGAAATGGAAGAGGCCAATAATGAAATGCAGAACACCGATGTCGTCATAGTTATTGGCGCAAACGATGTCGTGAACCCTGCCTCAGAAGATGACCCATCATCGCCCATCTACGGCATGCCGGTCATCAAAGCATGGGAAGCAAGGAATGTTATCGTTATGAAACGAAGCATGGCCAAAGGTTATGCCGCCATCGAGAATAAGCTGTTCTATCATCCCAAGAACAGTATGCTTTTCGGGGATGCAAAATCCACTCTTCAAAAGCTGATTGCTGAGATTAAAAATCTATAAAACAAAAAAGGCCTTCCCGAGGACGGCCTTTTTTGTTTTTAGTAAGAAGGATTACTTCTTAGCTTTCTTAGGAGCCTTTGCAGGTTTTGCAGCCTTGATCAGGTGTTTCTTAATTGAGTCCTGATGAGCAATGGAATCGGCTTTCTTCTTTTCTTCGCCTGCCTTAGCAATTGAATCAGCGATTCTCTGCTGTTCTGCCTGAACCATAGCTAATGAATCAGCTACGCGGATTGAATCAGCGATTCTTTTTTCTTCGAGTTCTTTTGCGCTGGGGCCGCAAGCATACATAAAAGCTACAGCACCTACTACTAATAATGTTGCAAATTTTTTCATCGTTTCGTTCGTTTTGAAATTTGATGCAAAGATAAAGCAACTAAACTATACCGAACAAATTTTTGGACTACTTTTTTTTAACATTTTTTAACATTTACTTTAGTTGCCTGATTATCAGCAAGAATAATTTTAACATTTTTTAAGATATTAACAATTCATTTTGCTTTAAAGGCATATAAATGCCATAATCGTACCTTTGACTTATTATGCTGATACCTCTTGCAGAACAGTTGCGTCCTAGTTCACTTGACGAATACCTCGGTCAGGACCATCTTGTGGGACCCGGCGCCATTCTTAGGAAAGCCATTGAATCGGGAAATGTCCCCTCCATGGTATTATGGGGGCCGCCGGGAGTCGGCAAGACCACCCTGGCCTATATAATCTCCCGTCAACTATCCAGGGAATTCTTCACTCTCAGCGCAGTCAGCTCAGGTGTGAAGGAAGTAAGGGAAATTATTTCCAAGGCCAGGGAGAGCGGTAACAGCCCTTTCCTGTTTATCGATGAGATCCACCGTTTCAGCAAATCCCAGCAGGATGCACTGCTGGGGGCAGTCGAGAAAGGTATTATTACCTTTATTGGTGCGACTACTGAGAATCCCTCATTTGAAGTGATCTCCCCCCTGCTTTCACGCTGCCAGATATATATTCTGAAAGTCCTTGAAGAGCCCCAGCTTCTATGCCTGCTTGAAGAAGGCAGGAAGGAACTTCAGAAACAGCTTGGGATTGAGATCATCATCACTGAACCTGAAGCTATTCTCCGTATCTCGGGAGGCGACGCCCGCAAGTTGCTGAACGCCCTGGAGCTGATTGCCACTTCAATGAGCCATGGGGAAAAAGTCATCAGCATTCACAATAAGAATACAATAAGCATCATACAGCAGAACCTCGCCTTGTATGACAAAACAGGCGAAATGCATTATGACGTGATTTCTGCGTTTATCAAATCACTCCGCGGTTCGGACCCCAATGCAGCAGTGTACTGGCTGGCGAGGATGGTTGAAGCTGGTGAAGATCCCAAATTCATTGCAAGGAGAATGCTGATCCTGGCTTCGGAGGACATCGGAAACGCCAATCCGAATGCCCTGCTACTTGCAAATACCTGCTTTCAGGCAGTGGATGTTATAGGCTATCCGGAATGCGATCTGATCCTATCGCAGACTGCAATCTACCTGGCCACATCGGCTAAAAGCAATGCTTCATACCTTGCAATCAGGAATGCAACGAAAGCATTCAGGGAACATGGCGACCTCCCTGTTCCCCTGCATATCAGAAATGCCCCGACAAATCTGATGAAGAAGATTGGTTACGGCAAGGATTATAAGTACGCTCACGATTTTGAGAATAATTTTGCTAACCAGGAGTTTCTCCCCGACAAGATCAAAGGTTCGAAGTTCTACAATCCACAGGAAAATCAGAAGGAAAAAGAAATACGTGCAAGATTAAAAGCGTTATGGAAAGATAAATACAAATACTAAACTATGATCCCCACAAACATTCCAAATCTGAAAGTCAGCGACCCTTCCATGTTTTTCCTGATCGCAGGCCCTTGCGTAGTTGAAAACGACACCATGCCGTTTGAAGTCGCAACACAAATTCAGCAGATCTGCGAAAGGCTCAGTATTCCGTACATTTTCAAATCATCCTATAAAAAGGCCAACCGTTCAAAGGGTGATTCGTTTACAGGTATTGGCAATGAAAAGGCAATGAACATCATTGCATCGGTCGGAAAACAACTTAAGATACCTACTCTTACCGATATTCATTCCGAGGAAGAAGCAATATTTGCCGCCGGATTCGTCGATGTATTGCAAATCCCGGCATTTCTATGCAGGCAAACGGATCTTCTGATTGCAGCTGGTAAGACAAAAAAAGCAGTGAACATTAAAAAAGGGCAATTCTCCTCACCCGAAGCTATGCGTTACGCAGTGGAAAAGATCCTCAGTACGGGAAATGTGAACATCATGCTTACTGAAAGAGGCACGACCTTCGGTTACCAGGACCTGGTTGTGGATATGCGTTCAATTCCTGAGATGCAGAAGTTCCAGGTACCGGTCATCCTTGATGTAACCCATTCCCTTCAACAGCCAAACCAATTGGAAGGCGTGACCGGTGGCAGACCCGATCTCATTGAAACTATTGCCAGGGCAGGCATTGCTGCAGGTGCAGACGGTCTATTTATCGAGACCCATCCTCATCCAGCCATGGCAAAATCCGATGGGGCGAACATGTTAAAACTCGATCTCCTTGAAGACTTACTGATAAAACTGGTGAGGATAAGGAAAGCCCTTTAAACCTTTCTATTCAATACTTAGACTTTTGATACTTCCCGTTTCCGGATGGAACAACACTTTCCATTTGCCGGAAGGCAGGTTTGTGACAAGGCCCAGCTGGCTTATCAGGCATTGTTGCTCCTCCTGGGTGTTGTCGTCAACTTTCACAGTCACCCTTGCATATTCCGGAATCCTGTAATAGAAACCGCTGGATTTGGCAGCTTTTCCGGCCTTCTGAAGGTAAACGGAAACGGAATTCGTGTTGCCCACCCTTTGCACCCTGATGGTGATCACCTTACCCCCTCCCTGGGCATCCAGATCCTGTACACCCTTCGATTTATTAAACTTGAAGATAGGGATCTCGGTGTTGATCTGATTGGGAGTAGGTATATACTTATACGAAAAAGTCATGGTTTTGTGAATTTTCACGCCTGTAAACAATTTCAGGTATTCCCTTTCGAGGTTTTTAAGCTGGGCATCCATAAACTCCAGGGTTTCCTTATTGTAGTTCACTTCCTGGAATCCGGTGATCAGGTTGAAACGGTTATCCTTGATCTTTGAGAGAAAATCAGCGGCTTCCTTTGCTTTCTGCTCAGGAGATTTTTCAACCATGGTCTTTTTCAGGTATTGCCTTTCAAGGGTCATGGTATCGATATTTATCTTTCTGCGGATGGTATCGATCTTTTCAAAAACGCTTACATCCGTATAGTTCCTGAACAATTCGCCAAACGCATCCTTCTCACGCTCCAGAGGAGGTTCTTCAGCGTTCAGCAGCCTGTTTGCCTGGGTTGTGGTATCGGCCTCAGAGGGCAATGTTCCCAGAATGATCCCGGCATCGGTAAGGGAAAGCAATCCGGCTTTCTCACCTTTCGATATCTTCTCTCCCAGTTCAATAAAATAGTATTGATCGGGATCCGGCTCATAGGAAGTTGAAATGTTGATATCGGATATTTTGTATTCAATGGTATTGGACTGAACGACATTCTTCAGGCCGAGATAACGCAAGGCATAGTCGGCATACGGACCCTGGTAATTCTCTATCCGGTCGATCTTCACTGTGACGTTGACAACAGTCCGGGGAAGGCTGTAGAATATCCCTTCATTGGTCTGCGGGAAAGTGTTATTGTCGATATGCACCACGTTGATCTGTGCATATGCAATGCTGCTGCCGAGCAACATGAGCAACAGGATAAGCCGGAAAAAAAACCTCTTGGTTTCCATAATTCAGTATATGCTTAATGAATGAATAACAATTCACGGTATTTTGGCAATGGCCAGACTTCATCATCGACCATCAGTTCAAGTTTATCGGAATGATAACGGATTTTCTCAAAGTACGGGAACACATGATTGCAATATGACTTTGCTTTTTCTTCAGGATCC
Organism: Bacteroidota bacterium; assembly: GCA_026391775.1. GTDB lineage: Bacteria > Bacteroidota > Bacteroidia > Bacteroidales > FEN-979 > CAIRDP01. The sequence goes on along the minus strand of JAPLDK010000025.1, from coordinate 6,273 downwards.
TGTATCCTGTTGGCAACCTTCCTGGCTTCGGTCATATCGTTCACATAGGTCATAATCTTATCGATATGTTCGGATATCTCGGTGATCTGTTCCATCTGATTCTGGGAGATCTTTCCGTAGGTTTTTAAATCGAGCACCTGTTTCAGTCCTTTTACATTGTCGACAAGGATATTCTGGTACCTGATCGCGACCGGGATTACATGATTTGAGACCAGGTCGCCAAGTACCCTTGACTCAATCTGTATCTTCTTGGTATAATTTTCCAGACCGATCTCATAGCGGGCATGCACCTCACGGCTTGTGAGAACTCCATTCCTTTCAAAAACATCCACGAATTTCTTTTGAACAAAAGCTTTCAGGGCATCGGGAGTGGTCCTGTGGTTTGAAAGCCCGCGTTTAGCAGCTTCTTTCAGCCATTCCTGTCCGTAATTATTTCCTTCAAACCTGATAGGTTTTGATTCCTTAATATATTTCTTCAGCAATCCCAGGATGGCGTCGTCCAGTTTCACTTTCTTGCCTTTGACTGCTTTAAGGTCTTTCAGGAATTTATTCAGCTGATCAGCCACGATCATGTTCAGGACAATCATTGCAGGGGCACATGAGTGTGACGATCCTACAGCCCTGAATTCAAATTTGTTCCCAGTGAAAGCAAAGGGAGAAGTCCTGTTGCGGTCAGTATTGTCAAGGAGAATCTCAGGGATCTTCGGGAAATTTTTTAGCAGTCCTGAATCGTTGTCAAGGCTGAACTTAAAATTTTTGTCGCTTTTCTCGATAGTATTCAGCCAGTGTGTAAGCTGGGCGCCAATGAAAACCGAAATGATTCCCGGAGGCGCTTCGTTGGCACCAAGCCTGTGATCGTTGCCCGGGCTTGCAATGATTGCCCTTAAAAGGTCGGCATTTTCATGAACTGCTTTGACAATGTTAACAAGGAATGTGAGAAAGCGCAGTTCAGATTTTGAATTGGCACCCGGGCTGAGCAGATTTTCCTTAGTGTTGGTTGCCAGAGACCAGTTGCTGTGTTTCCCCGATCCGTTAACACCACTGAAAGGCTTTTCATGAAGAAGTACGGTGAAATTGTGGCGGCTCGCAACCTTTTCAACCAGATGCATCATTAGCTGGTTATGGTCCACCGAAAGATTGGCCTCCTCAAATACCGGAGCACATTCAAACTGGTTTGGGGCCACTTCATTATGCCTTGTCTTGACAGGTATTCCAAGCCGGTGGGCTTCAAGCTCAAACTCCTGCATAAATGCCATCACCCTCTGGGGAATAGTCCCGAAATAATGGTCTTCAAGCTGTTGGTCCTTTGCAGAAGAATGCCCGAACAGTGTACGACCGGTGAGAACCAGGTCGGGGCGGGCTCCGAACAAGGATTTATCAACCAGAAAATACTCCTGTTCCCAGCCCAGAGTTGCAAATACCTTGGTAACATCCTTATCAAACAGCCGGCAAACCTCTACGGCTGCTTTATCAATGGAATGAAGGGCCCGTAGCAATGGGGTTTTGTAGTCGAGGGCCTCACCCGTATATGATATAAAAACAGAGGGTATACAAAGCGTCCTGTCCATAAGGAATGCAGGGGATGATGGATCCCATGCTGTATAGCCACGGGCTTCAAAAGTACTCCGGATGCCTCCGCTCGGGAAACTGGAAGCGTCGGGTTCCTGCTGGGTCAGTTCTATTCCCCTGAATTTCTCAATTCCGGAACCGCCTTCTACAGGGCTGATAAAAGCGTCGTGTTTCTCAGCAGTAGCTCCAGTCAAAGGAAGAAACCAGTGAGTGTAATGTGTTGAACCATTACTTATAGCCCAGGCTTTCATGCCGGCAGCTACCTGGTCGGCAATCCTGCGGTCAATCTTTTCACCCTTTTCTATTGAATTTATGACTGCTGTATATGCTTCTTCGGTCAGGAACTCTTTCATGGCAGCCCTGTTGAAGGTTAATTCCCCAAAATATTCTGATGCTTTTTTGTCAGGGAAATTAACAACCTTGGGCGTCCTGCCCATTGTCATCTCCAAGGCTCTGAATCTGATATTGTCCATAATTTATGATTTACGATGTACGAATTACGATTTCCGTATTGGTTCACCAGTATCAACGGTACTCAAGCAATTTCAAGTCTCAGGGGAGTTCTTCCTGCTGACAATCAGCAGTCCGGCAAAAGTAATAAATCCGTTAAGAATCAGAAGCTCAAAACCGAATTTATATCCACCAAATATTAACACCGACCAGTTGCTAAGTATATAACAAATTAAAGGCGATATTAGGGCAATGACAGGTACCAGCTTATCCCTGACCTGTTTGCGGGTAAAAAGGCCGAAGGCATACAGGCCAAGAAGAGGTCCGTAGGTATACCCTGCAACGGTGAATAACTTATCGATCACAGCCCTGTCATTAATTTCCCTGAATAAAATTATGACGCAAAGCAAGAGCAGGGCAAAAGCAATATGAACCAGATATCGTATTCTTTCCTTCCGCTTTTCATTCATATTTTCCTTCTTCGGAAGACCCAGGAAGTCAATGCAGAAGGATGTTGTAAGGGAAGTTAAAGCACCATCGGCACTGGGATATGCCGCGGAGATAAGCCCGATAATAAAAACAAGCCCTGCAATGGGGCCAAGGTGGTTAATGGCAATAAGCGGGAAGAGGTCATCGGATCGGGCAGGCAGTTTAATTCCCTTGAACTCCGCAAACATGAAGAGGGTAGCGCCCAGGAACAGGAAAATAAAATTCACCAGTACCAGAACCCCGCTGAATGTAAACATGTTTTTCTGGGCATCTTTCAGGTTACGGCAGCTGAGATTCTTTTGCATCATTTCCTGGTCAAGCCCTGTCATTACTATGGTTATAAACATCCCGCTGAAGAACTGTTTAAGAAAAAACCTGCGGTCGCTCCAGTCGGTATTGAAGATCTTCGTCAGTCCGTTATCTACAGCCCTGTGAAACAAGCCTGAAAAGCTCAGGTCCATATTCCTTGAAATAAGGTAAACCGAGAGGATAACAGCCAATAACATGAAAGTAGTCTGAACCGTATCAGTCCATATTATAGTTTTAATCCCCCCCTTAAATGTGTATAAAAGGATCAGAATAATAAAAATAAGCACCGTCACACCAAAAGGAATGTTCCATGCGTCGAAAACGAAGATCTGAAGTACGTTTACGACGAGGAACATTCTGAACGATGCTCCTATCACCCTGGAAAGGATAAAATAAAAAGCGCCTGTTTTATAGGACCAGAAACCGAATCGGGATTCAAGGTATGAGTATATGGAGGTAAGGTTTAACCTGTAATACAGAGGCAGCAGGATGGTTGCAATCACAGCGTATCCGAAGAGGTAACCGATAACAACGAGAAAGTAAGAGAACTGGGTCTCTCCCACCCAGCCTGGGACCGACATAAACGTTACGCCTGACAGGGAGGCGCCAATCATTCCATAAGAGACGACCAGCCAGGGGGAAGATTTATTTCCAATATAAAATGCCCTGTTTGTTGCTTTTCTTGCCGTAAGCCAGGTGATAATGAAGAGCAATGCGGTGTACAGGAAGAAGGCAAGAAGGATGGATTTCGGAGTCATATTAAATAGCGAAGTAGCGTTTGGCGAAGCCATAATGAGCACGCCATTGAAATAAACAATAGGTGCGAATAAATAGCGAAATCATGTTCTCACGATGTTAATGATCTGGAAAATGATAGCAGATCGGTGAACACGTAATTGATCGTCTGATATCCCCTACGGATGTGTGGAAGGTCGGCTGAGAGAAATACCGTTTTCATGCCAACCCGTTTCCCGAATATCATATCGGAAAGCGAGTCACCTACCATGACGGATTGCCTGAAGCGTATTTCGGGAAATCGTTTCCTCGACTGAAGAGCCATTCCAATATTCGGTTTGCGGTTGAATGATTTTTCACCTTCCAGGGCCGGGCAAAAAAATACTGCATCAATCCTTCCTCCTGCAGTACTCACTACTGAGATCATCCTGCCATGCACTTCTTCAAGGTCGCTTTCGCTCATCAGGCCCTTCCCGACTCCCTGCTGGTTACTCACCACTACGATCCTGCCAAATATACACGAAAGCTCCTTTAATGCCTCTTTGACTCCGGGCTTGAATTCAAACTGCTCCCAAATACGCACATAATCATCAACCAAACGCTGGTTGATGACCCCGTCGCGGTCGAGAAACAGGGTCCAGGTTTTATCGATCTTCAAATCCTTTAAACTCATACTGTGCTTTCTGATAGTCTTCCGGAATTCCTATATCCAAAAAATATCCCTCATCAGGATAACCGAACATATGGGCAGTGCCGAAATATTCTTCAAAACAGTCCTTTTCGATAGAAAATTTTCCTCGGAATTGGGGCTGCATTAAAAATGGTTTCTCCATTAAATACACCCCTGCATTTATCAGACCCGGGCCTGCATTTTCATTTTTCTCTTCGAAGCCTGAGATCCTGCTCTGCCTGTTGAGTGTAACTCTTCCGTACCTGCCGGTATTTACAAGTTTTCGAAGTGCAAGGGTTACATCAGCTTTTTTTGCAAGATGTGCTTTTTCAAAAGCAGGCAATTCAATCCTGAAAAGGCTGTCTCCATTCAAAACCACAGCCCTGTCTCCTTTGACCCTCCAGAACGAAAGCCTGATTCCTCCCCCGGTCCCAAGGGGTTCTTCCTCAACAGCATACTCCAACTCCAGTGTCCTGTATCGATTTTTAAAATGGTCCCTGATAAGCTCGCGTTTGTAGCCAACCGATAAAACTGCTCTGCTCACTCCCTGCTTCACAAGGTAATCGAGAAGATATTCGAGGAATGGCCGGCCGTTTACTATTGCCATGGATTTTGGGACATCGTTCACGACTGTCTGCAAACGAGTGCCAAATCCGCCGGCAAGTATTATTGCTTCCAAATGAAATTATTCTTTCGGAAATAATGAAGATTCAACTATCTCACAGATAATATGGCCGATCATGATATGGGACTCCTGGATCCTCGGTGTATCCCCTGACGGCACATTTATCAGGAAGTTGACGATGTTTTTCATTTTACCACCGCTCTCCCCGGTAAAAGCTACGGTCAGCATCCCGATCTCATTGGCCACTTCGAAGGCCCTGATAACATTTTTCGAGTTGCCTGAAGTTGAAAGCCCGATCAGCACATCTCCCTGATGTCCGCTGCCTTTCACAATACGTGAATACACCTCATCGTACGAGTAATCATTTGCAACAGCTGTAAGATAGGACGTATTTACATGCAATGCCTCGGATGGCAGTGGCGGACGGTCATAATAGAACCTACCTGAGAATTCTGCAGCAAGATGCTGGGCGTCAGCGGCGCTTCCTCCATTTCCGCAGAACAATACCTTGTTCCCGTTACGGAATGCCGTTGAACAGGCGCTGGCGACATCCTCTATGATCTTCAGAAGATCCTGATCCTTAAGGATCTTCTGCTTGGTGTCAATGGACTGGGTGATAGATTCCTGGATTCGGGTCATATAAATTAAATAGCGAAATAGCGAAGTAGCATAGTAGCGAAATTAAAAATTAACATTAACACATCAGCACACTAACATTATCATATTAATCAAATCTGGTCAAATTTAATAATTTCTTCAAAGGGTTTTCTTTTAAGATGGCGGGATGTCTGATCCGTGGAATCGGCAGGATAGCCAAGGCTTAAATAAGCGATAGGTTCCAGGTGATCGGGAAGATTAAGGGCCCGACTGCATCCTGCAGCATCGAAATTACAGATCCAGCAAGTCCCCAATCCCTGTTCTGCTGCAGCCAGTGTGATATGATCAGCAATAATTGCGATGTCAATATCCGTATGATCCTTACCATCACTGCGTTTCCATCCCTGCCTGTGATCTCCCAGAAAGACCAGGATGACCGGAGCCTGATTTAACCATTCCCGGTTGTATGTATCGATGAGCTTCTTCCTAAGATCAGGATCCCTTACAACGTTGATAATCCAGGGTTGGTAATTGGCAGCAGAAGGCGCAATCCTCCCGCATTCAAGGATGTAATTAAGTTTTTCCTCTTCCACGTGCTTTGTAAGGTAATTTCTTACAGAGTACCTGGCCTTGGCCAGTTCTAAAAAGGTTTGCATGTTTCGCTATTTTAAATGGTCCAACTCCTGAGTCCTTTTTGCGTAAAGTCATACCGCTTCGTCTGCCCCCCGAATTTCTTCAGTGCTTCGATCACTGCCGAGCGGGTATTTCCCGGGCAATAAAAGAACATAAATCCGCCACCACCGGCACCAGAGACCTTGCCTCCGGATGC
>JAPLDK010000040.1 GCA_026391775.1 Bacteroidota bacterium | reverse complement strand
TGGAACATAAGCACGGGCGTTTATTATACGCCCGAATGGATGTTCAATACGCTCAACGGGGATAAATTTGTGAATAATTTCGGAGTGGAAGGGACGTTTCATTTCGGGCGGTACTCGGTGAGAACGGGGTTTGGGCTGAGTGTGACCAAGGGTTCTAACGAAATGGTAAGGCAGACGAATTCTTACCTGGGGGCATATAACGCCCTGGATTCAATCACATTCGCCTGGGACGGAAAGCATACCAGCCTCGTCCCGACCTATTATACCAAAAACCAGAGCGTATATGATACGACTCTAAGCTATAACTATTACTATAATAAAAAACGATACACTTACCTGCAGGTGCCGCTGGTACTGGGTTATGATTTCTGGCAGAACAGCTGGCTCTCACTGGGGATCAGAGGTGGGGCGGTGATGTCGCTTTTGCTGAAATCCGAAAATTTATCCGAGTCCTATGATCCGGGCAAGGACAGGATCATCACTATAAATAATGTGAGCCCCGACCGCATCCAACTGAACTGGCAGGCGATGGGAGGGATCAACGCGAACTTCAGGTTGTCGCGCAGGTTCAGCTTCGAAGTCGAACCGGATGTACGCTACTATTTCAACTCGGTTTACGAATCCTCTGAACTGACGAAAAAGCCCTGGAGCCTTGGGGTGAGGGCGGCGTTTGTGATTACAATATTAAAAATACAGCATTAAAAATACAGCACCCCAGGCAACTATCCCGAATTTCCGTGTTTAATATACAGATGCAACAACCAAATCAATAAAAATCGTCAACCAAATCTACTTCCTATGAAAAAACTTATTCTTCTTCTGATGATGTGGTTCGCAACAGCTGGCATGATGGTTCATGCTGACTCCATCCATATCTCGGGCTATGTCACCGACAGCACAACAGGTCATGCTGTTGCATGGTATCCTGTACATATCGATATCGACTCGTCGAGCAGCGGGTTTACATATCACCGTGAACTCCATACCGACTCAAATGGTTTTTATGCTGATACTATCGTTTTTAATACAGGCGGCTCACCCACGGGGATTATGTGGGTATGGCTTTATGACTGCATGCAGAATGTACATTCTGAAAGTTTTGCATTCAGCCCCGGTCATCTCACCTTTGACCATAATTTTTTGATCTGCGCAGGAACACCACCGCCTCCCTGCCATGCCGATTTCTACCCGGCCCCGCCAATTCCTCTGACAGTTCATTTCATTAATACTTCAGTGGGATCGAATGGGCCATGGCATTGGACCTTCAATGACGGGACTGAGTCGAACCAGTTTGATCCCATCCATACTTTCCCCTACCCAGGGTATTATCATGTCCATCTGACAATGGGCGACAGTGCCCAAAGCGGATGCTGGGACAGCATCACCCATTTGATCCAGGTGGGAGATTCCACTCAGGGATGCCATGCGCAGTTTACCTGGTATATCGATACGGCCAATGTGCCGACCAACACTGTGCATTTCATCAACCAGAGCTTGCCCGACACCGGCCATTGCAACTGGGATTTTGGTGACGGCGGAACGTCGACCCTCTGGAACCCCACCTATACCTTTGCGACCGTCGGCATCCACCATGTTTGCCTCACCATTTCCACTTCTTTTCCGGATTGTCATAGCACCGAATGCCATGAAATCCATATTGGCCCTCCGCCACCGCCCCCTTGCGAAAGCTGGTTCACCCATATGAACGACTGGCTGCATGTAAACTTTGAAGGCCACATTGTGCAAAATCTGCCTGCAACCTATAACTGGACTTTTGGCGATGGCACAGCCGGAACAGGAAAAAACAGTGAACATAACTATGCTGCTCCTGGATTTTATACTGTCAGCCTGACAACCGTGCGCCAGGATTCAAGTCAGTGCACATTTACAAGCACACAGCAAATCCATGTAGGCGACAGCAACAATATCCACCAGGTTTACGGACAGGTTTTCGAAGGGAATTTCCCGCTTCATTTTGGAATGGTGATGATCTTCTCGAACGACACCATGCCCGGCGGCATGCCGTTCTTTGCAATGTCTCCCATCGATTCCATGGGGATATACATGTTCCCCTATGTGCCCAACGGACACTTTGTTATCTGGGCCTTGCCGTTTGATTCGGCAGGTGGTTATCTGCCTACATTCTACGAGCATACACTTTACTGGCAGCAGGCTACGGTAATTGAACTGGGAAATCCGCAGAACCCATACAATATCAGCCTTATCCATGCAGGCAATATGCCGGCAGGGCAGGGTGGGATTAACGGTTATGTGAACACTACCGGTTTGAAATCGGCCAGCGTGGATAAGATCGCGATGCTGCTTACCGACGAACAGGGCAATGTCATAGGGTTCAGGAAAGTGAATGCATCCGGAAGCTTTGATTTCAGCGGGATGGCGTACGGTACTTATTACCTTCTGCCCGAACTCCCCAATACTATCGCCGACCAGGTGAAAGTTGTGCTGAGCGCCGCCAATCCCGTGGCCACAGTTGTGATGACTTTTAACGGAAGCACCATCAACGGCCTGAGCGAGACTTCGGCCGTGGAAAGCTTTATTGCTTATCCTAATCCCGTGAAGGATGTGCTGAACCTGAGCCTGAAGCTTAACAGCGCTTTGAATGCAGAGGCAGAGATCTACAGTTTCACGGGGCAGATCGTTTCACGCGAAGCGCTCAATCTGAGCAAGGGTGCCAATGTGGTTATGCTCGATATAAGCCAGTTGAATTCAGGTTTGTATACACTGCGGATCACATCTCCCGAGGGAATCAGGATTACTCAGAAGTTTGTGAAAGAATAGAACGTGATACGAGATAACGGGATAACGTTATGAACAGATAATCTAACCGTTTGATTTCATATGTTTTCACCCTGCGGCGAATTGGGAAACCAGTCCGCCGCAGGGCTTTTATCCTGCATCCCACATCCCGCATCCCGTATCCCTCATCCCGTATCCCTCATCCCACATACATTAAACTCCAAAATAAGCACTAATTAGTATCTTTGTACGACTATCTAAGTAAGATGAAATACACCGAATCATACAAATACCTCAAAGAAAAAGTTGATTTTGATAAAGAGATCATCGATCTGGGGGATGTGGAGGTAAGGAACATCAGCTTTGAGTCGAAGGCTTATGACCTTATCCCCGGGGCTGAGGATTATAGTTGTGAGGAACACAGCCTGGATTTCGGGAAGCCCGGCCCGTTTTTGTTTGAAACGGGGCATGAAAATGAGCTGATCGATATCGAGGATACACTGATACCGGAGAACAGGAGTTTTTACATCCCGGTGTTCTTTCCGAAGGGGGATGCGGAGCGAGGCCAGAGGCTCACTTTTTTATTTCATGGCTTCAACGAGAAAAGTTGGGATAAGTATTTGCCCTGGGCGCTGAAGATTGTGCGGGAAACGGGCAATCCTATGGTGCTTTTCCCCATCGCCTTCCTGATGAACCGTGCGCCTTTGTACTGGGTTGAGAAACGGAGCATGTTCGCGTTGAGCGAAAAGCGGAAGAAGCATTTTCCAAACGCGATGAAGTCCTCACTCTCCAACGTGGCCATCAGCATACGCCTTCATTCCCAACCGCAACGCTTTATCTGGAGCGGGCTTCAGACCTATTACGACGTGATCCGCTTTACCGGACAATGCAAAGCAGGGATGTATCCCGGGATTGAACCGGACTGCTCCTTCGATTTCTTTTCCTATTCCATCGGCAGTCTGCTGGCTGAGATCCTGAAGCTGAGCAACCACAAAGGCTACTTCAGCGATTCCAAACTTGCCATGTTTTGCGGGGGAGCCGTCTTCAACAGGTTATCGCCCGTATCGAAGTTCATCCTCGACAGCGAAGCCAACGTGGCCCTGTATTCCTTTTTGGTGGAGCATATCGAACGACATATGAAGCGCGATTCCCGGCTGAGGCATTACCTGGGCAGGGAGCATCCCGAAGGCTTTAACCTTTACAGCATGCTCGATTACAATAACATGCGCGAATACCGTGAGGAGAAGTTCAGGCAGATTCACGAACAGGTTCTTGCTGTTACGTTGAAGGCGGATAAGGTAGTCCCCGCGTACGAAGTCATCAACACTCTGCAAGGCGCAGCACGCGATATCCCGATCCCCGTGGAGATCTTCGATTTCCCTTACCCTTATATTCATGAAGATCCGTTTCCGATGAATGTTGCTTACACGGGGCAGGTTGATGCAGCCTTTGAACGGGTGTTCCAGCGCATCACCGAATTTTTAAAGAGCTGATGTCATGATGGACGAAAAGCCCTGGTATGCTGTCTATACCAAATCACGATATGAAAAAAAGCTGGCCGAGAACCTGAGGGAAAAGGGCATTGAAGCCTATGTGCCTTTACGCAAGGTGGTGAGGCAGTGGAGCGACCGGAAAAAACTTGTAGCCGAGCCACTGATCCGTTCCTATTGTTTTGTGAGGCCTGTGCCCGGACCAAAGCAGTACAACGATGTGCTGAATACCGACGGAGCCGTGCGTTTCGTATGGTTTTCGGGAAAACCCGCGCCCATTCCCAACAAACAAATCGATATACTCAAAGCCATCACCGGAGCCGATGTGGAAGTGGATGTACTTCCGGGATCACTGTTAAAAGGATCCACAGTAAGGATAAATGCCGGACCCCTGGCAGGAATCATAGGCGAGCTGGTATCGATAGCCGGAAAACACAAAGTACTTATTAAGATTGATCACCTGGACCAGGTGCTGACGATCTCGATCTCGCCGCTGCTGGTAGAGCCGTATAGAAATACGTGATAAAGTACGTGAGGAATTTCGGGAAAAGTAGTGATTAGTTTACGCTTGTGATGGTCGAAAACGCTCAAAAATGAGCCAGCAAAGGAAGTAAAATCCATAAAAAATGATTTTCGTTATCCAGTAATGCGCGAAACAGTACGATTCGTGGAAGTTGTTCGCAACGATGATTAATAGCAGGAAATGCAGGGTGGAGGCGAAGACCAGGATCAGCATTGAAAGTGGCCAGAGAATTGATTTCCGGCGCCACGGAAGAGGATAAAATACAAGGACAAAGCTCAGTCGTATCATGATATCCGTAATCCAATTCCAAAAACAATCCTATACGCCACCAGCGCTAAAAGGGTAAAGACAAGGAGTGCCACTGAAAAGGCCGGCCTGCGTGGTTCTTCGTCGAAATACAGATCGGGGATGGTGAAGCTGCGGCTGA
>JAPLDK010000063.1 GCA_026391775.1 Bacteroidota bacterium | reverse complement strand
GCCTTGGCCGGCGCGTGACTATCATGTATTTATCGGGATCGGCGGGCTGTCTTAGCGCCGGGCGCAGACGCGATGCAGTGATATGGCCTTCTCAATCAGTTGGTAAAAAGAAGAGGGCAGCCTTTTGAGCCGCCCTCTTTTTTATTGGTCTGAACTGCGTTACCTGACAGGAGGAGCAGCCGTACGGGGCTTGATCTCAACAATTTTAACGTCATCAAGGGTAACATATCCACCCTTGTTACCGAAATTATTAAGTACGTAATTGATTACACCCACGGCATCTTCCTTGGTTTCAACCTGGGGAGTCATTTCCTGTGTATACTTTTTACCGTTTACGATCATTTCTATCTTGGAACCGTTGAGTGTTTGCGCGACAGCCCTTACCTTGTCGGAAAGTAAATAGTCTGAACTGGCCAATGGAGGAAATATATTTTCAATACCCATTCCTGTTGTCTGGTGACAAACAACACACTTTGACTTATAGATCTGTTCGCCTTTAGGCATCATTGCCTGAATATCGGCAGGGATTGCGACGGTAGCAGTTTTTTCTTCGGCGGCAGGCTGGGTTCCGCCTCCGCAGGATGTAAGCATCATTCCTGTTGTGAAAACAGCCACCAAAAGAATATCAATTCGTTTCATAATTCTGATTTTTATCATTGTTTATCATACGGCAAAAATAAACAAAGTGATGAATTTTCGTACTTTTGATTTACGTTAAAGATTCAGAAGATGCCTGTAAATATTGATTACAGCCTGGTTGACTGGTCCCGTGCACAGTTCGCTCTCACGGCCATGTACCACTGGCTTTTCGTACCCCTTACCCTTGGATTATCATTCATTATTGCCATCATGGAATCAGTTTACGTCAGAACCGGCAATGAGGAATGGAAACGGATGACCAAATTCTGGATGACCTTGTTCGGGATAAATTTCGCAATAGGGGTTGCAACGGGCATCATCCTGGAGTTCGAGTTTGGAACCAACTGGTCCAATTATTCCTGGTTTGTCGGCGACATTTTCGGAGCGCCCCTTGCCATTGAAGGCATAATGGCATTTTTTCTTGAATCCACCTTTATTGCCGTTATGTTTTTTGGCTGGGACAAAGTCAGCAGGAAATTCCACCTTGCAGCATCCTGGCTTACAGCGATAGGTGCAAATCTTTCAGCATTATGGATTTTAGTTGCGAATGCCTGGATGCAATATCCTACCGGCATGAAATTCAATCCTGACACTGCCAGGAATGAGATGCAGAATTTCTGGGACATACTGCTCTCTCCTGTTGCGATTAATAAATTCTTCCATACTGTAACCTCCAGCTTTATTCTCGCTTCCTTTTTCGTTCTCGGGATAAGTGCCTGGTACCTGTTGAAGAATAGGGAACATCTGCTTGCAAAACGCAGTATGATGATTGCAGCTATTTTTGGGCTGGCAGCTGCCCTTGGAACTGCCTTCACAGGAGACGGATCGGCTTACCAGGTCAGCCAGAAACAGCCGATGAAACTTGCCGCAATGGAAGGTTTATATAAAGGCAGCTATGGTGCCGGGCTGGTTGCTTTTGGTGTCCTTACTCCTGCAAAAATAGCGGGTGACGGCAAAGATCCATTCCTGTTCAGAATTGAGTTTCCAAAACTATTGTCATTCCTGGGGTACCGGAATCCCGATGCTTTCGTCCCGGGTATTGAGGATATCCTCAGGGGCGGATTTAATCCGCAATATAACGCTGTGCCAAAGCAGGAATTATCTGCCGCTATCTCAATTGATGAGAAAATAGCCCGGGGACGCCTGGCTATTGCTGCATTCGGAGCTTACCGCCAGGCAGTTTCCGTTAAAGACAGCCTGAAAGCTTCCGAGGCAGGGAAAACCCTTCAGGCTAATTTCCCATACTTCGGTTATGGTTACCTTGAATCATCCAAGGCTGTAATACCTTCTGTTCCGCTGATTTATTATGCCTTTCATTTTATGGTATACAGCGGCTTGTATTTCATAATTCTGCTGATCGTATTATTGTTCTATCTGCATAACGACCGGATTGAAATACAACGCTGGCTTCTGCGGTGCACACTCTGGACAATACCGGTGGCCTACCTGGCAAGCCAGGCAGGATGGATAGTTGCCGAGGTCGGGCGACAACCCTGGGTCATTCAGGACCTGTTGCCGGTTTCGGCCGGAGTTTCAAAAATCGGTTCATCATCCGTTCAGCTCACTTTCTGGCTGTTCGCTATAGTCTTTACAGTTCTGCTGATTGCCGAAGTCATGATCATGGTTAAACAGATTAAACTCGGACCTAAAAATGGAGGGGCACACTGATGTTTGAAACATTGTCATTAGGAGCGCTGCAGTCCTACTGGTGGATCATTATCTCCCTCCTGGGTGGCGTTCTTGTATTTCTGATGTTTGTCCAGGGTGGACAAACAATGATTTATACACTCGGTAAAACAGAACGCCAGAGAAAAATGATTGTGAATGCCCTGGGCAGGAAGTGGGAATTTACTTTTACCACCCTCGTCACTTTCGGGGGTGCCTTTTTTGCCTCTTTCCCATTGTTCTACTCCACAAGTTTCGGTGGTGCATACTGGGTTTGGATGGGCATTTTGTTTCCCTTTATCCTTCAGGCTGTTGCCTATGAATACAGGAGCAAGCCAAACAATTTACTCGGACCACGTACTTACGAAATATTCCTGTTCATCAACGGTGCTTTGGGAACTCTGCTTTTAGGTGCGGCAGTATCAACATTTTTCACCGGATCCCTGTTTTCGGTCAACAAGTTGAACCTGGTAAATCTTGCCGACCCGGCAATATCCAGGTGGGAAGGGCCGGCTTATGGCCTTGAAGCAGTTCTCAATTGGAGAAATGTTGCCCTTGGGCTGGCAGTGCTTTTCCTGTCAAGGGTTCTGGGTGTTCTCTATATTGCAAATTCCGTATCCGACGAAGATATTCATAGGCGCTTACGGAAGCAGCTGCTGGCAAATTCAGTTCCCTTCCTGGTTTTCTTTCTTGCCTGGCTGATCGCGCTGATGGTTATGCCCGGCCTGGGGGTAAACAATATTCAGGGTAATACGATTGGATGGGAGCCATATAAATATTTTCGCAACCTTATGGATATGCCCCTGGTGACAGTATGCCTGGCAGGAGGCATAATTGCTGTGCTGACCGGGATAGGATTTCCATTGTTTGACTTTTTAAAAAACGGATCCAAAGGGATTTGGCTGGCCGGGCCCGGGACTATCCTTACTGTTTTTGCATTATTTTGCCTGGCGGGCTTTAATAATACACCATTTTACCCATCCACCTGGGATATCCAGAGCTCGCTTACGATAAACAACAGTTCTTCAAGCCATTACACCCTGACGGCAATGAGCTATGTTTCCCTGATTATCCCCCTGGTCCTGGTATATATCTGGTATTCCTGGAGGTCGATAAACCGGAAAAAGATAGATGCAGCCGAAATGGAGTCGGGAGAACACACATATTAACCGTGATGACGTTATGATCGTGATAGCGTGATGTTTTTTTCGCTGTTTTTTTATATTTTTGCTATGTTAAAAACCTAAACCCCCCGATGAAAAAGCTATTCATTTTTATTATCCTTTGCTGCGCCTTAGGAAAACCAACCGCTATGGTGTCTCAGAATGTACATCCTGATACCGCAAATTATCCTTACTGGGTTGAAATGATGCAGGACCCGAATGCAAATTTCTTCAAGATACAGAGTGCTTTTAACACGTACTGGAAGGATAGAAAGATTACAAAAGGTTGCGGCTGGAAGGTTTTCAAACGCTGGGAATATATGATGCAGAGCCGTATTAATCCTGACGGTTCCATGCCTGCACCTGATGCCACAATGAAAGCATACAATTCATTCAACGCCGGCAAACTTTCCCAGACCGGAAATTGGATATCTCTTGGCCCATCCACAATACCTTTACCGGGGCCAGCCGGGTATGAAGGCCTTGGCCTAAATACCATTGCTTTTCATCCTACAGATCCGAATAAGCTTTATGTGGGAGCACCCTCAGGAGGTTTCTGGTATTCCGTTAATGGAGGGCTCACCTGGGCAACAACAACCGAAACATTACCAACCCTTGGAGTTTCTGCCATTATGGTTGATTATTCCAATCCAAACACGATTCTCATTGGCACAGGTGACAGGGATGCTGGCGATGCTCCCGGGATGGGTGTTTACAAGAGTACAGATGCCGGCCTCACCTGGGTGTCTTCTAAGTCCGGGATGGAAAATGTAACTGTGGGGAATATGATACAACACCCCTCAAATCCACTGATAATCCTTGCTGCGACAAGCGGGGGAGTGTTCAGGTCAACCAATGGGGGGGCAGTCTGGACTAGATCGAAAACAGGAATTTTTAAAGATATTAAATTCAAACCCGGTGACCCGAATATTGTCTATGCTATTGCAGGTACCAGCTTTTACCGTTCCACTGATAATGGGGTAAGCTTTGTACAGATAACATCAGGCGTGCCCAGCGGTCAGCGTAGTGTGATGGCTGTGTCTGCAGCCAATCCAAATTACGTTTATTTAGTGACTTCCGACGGGTCCAGCGGGTTTCAGGGGCTGTACCGGTCTGTCAATGCCGGTGTAGACTTCACAACCCGTTCAACATCTCCTAACATCCTTGACTGGTCCTGTGACGGTTCCGGTACCGGAGGCCAGGGCTGGTATGACCTGGCCCTTGCCGTAAATCCGACAAATGCAGAAATGGTATATGTTGGTGGTGTTGACGTCTGGAGATCCACAAACGGAGGAACAACCTGGACAATAAATTCCCATTGGTACGGCGGATGCAGTGTCCCCGCGGTTCATGCTGACTGTCATTTCCTGATCTTTTCCCCTGTAAACGGCAACCTGTACGCCTGCAATGACGGAGGCCTTTTTGCAACAACAAACGGAGGAACTTCCTGGTCATTCTTTACAGAAACTATGACCATCGGCCAGATCTATAAACTGGGCGTGGCCCAGACCGTTAAAGAGAAGGTTATCAACGGCTTTCAGGATAATGGTACATATACTTATACCTCTACCGGTTGGCTGGCCACTGGCGGAGGCGACGGTATGGAATGTGCGATTGATTATACCAACGCGGCCTACACATACCATACTGTTTATTATGGTGATATATACCGTAAATATAACAATGGCAGTGAAACACATATTGCAGGCAACGGGGTGAACGGGATAAATGAAAGCGGGGCATGGGTAACCCCCTTCATCCTGAGTAAATCCAATCATCGCAGGATGTTTGTGGGATATAAAAATATATGGAGAGCCAACAATGTTCTTCCTGGCAGTATTAGTTTCGTTAAAATTTCAAACAACCTGGCAGGGAGTAACAGTAGCGACATGGCTGTCCTTGAACATTCAGCCGCCGATAGTAACATTTTATATGCGGCCCGTTCCGACAATAAGCTGTTCCGATCTGATAACTGCCTTGATGCAACCCCTGTCTGGACAAACCTGACCGGCTTTTTGCCCGCTGCCGTCACTGCAACATCTATTGCCACTCATCCAACGGATCCCAATACTCTCTACATGACGGCAGGCACTAAAGTGTACAAATCAACAACAAAAGGTACAAGCTGGACAAATATTACGGGGAACCTGCCGGCTATACACATAAGTTCAATTGTGTATTACAAAAATGCAGATGAAGGCCTGTATGTGGGGACTGATGCCGGGGTTTATTACAGGGACTCATTTACCAGCGGATGGATCTCTTTCAGTGATGGCTTGCCATCAAACGGAAGGATAACCGAGCTTGAGATATTTTACGATAACGATTCCGTGTCGGCTGATGTGATCAAAGCAAGTTCATACGGAAGAGGATTATGGGGTTCCGACATGTATCATGCACCCGTCACAGCCAATTTTTCGGCCAATCATACAACAATTCCTATTGGCTGCTCAATAAATTTCACAGATCTTTCTGCCGGAGTTCCCACCTTCTGGGCCTGGACTTTCCAGGGAGCAACTCCCGGAACATCAAACCTGAAAAATCCCGGCGGTATCACCTATAGCACACCAGGCACATACTCTGTTAAACTTAAATGCTGGAATGAATTTTCCCATGACAGTATTACAAAAACCGACTATATCACGGTTAGCGGTACCCTTCTCCCCTCTGTAGACTTTACTTCCAACAAACAGGCGCTTTGCATTGGCGACACAGTCAGGTTCACCGATCTGACCCAGAATTGCCCCTATGCCTGGTCATGGCAATTCACCCCGGGTGCTGTTACTTATGTAAATGGCACCGGTAGCTATGATCCAAACCCCCAGGTGGTATTTAACAACCCGGGACCCTACGATGTGAAACTGTCGGCAGCCAATGCCGTAGGCCAAAGCTCTCTTACTAAAACATCCTATATCATCAACGGGGGATATAACCTTCCTTTCGTGGAGAATTTCAGCGGTGGATTAGGCCAGCATTACTGGACTATTGTAAACCCAGGAATTGATATGACCTGGGACACCATCACTGTCCCCGGAATTACACCGGGTTCAAGGGCGGTTTGGATGAATTTCTACAATTATCCTGCTGTGAATGAACGTGATCAGCTGATCAGCCCTCCCCTGATGATGCCTTCATATCCACCGGTGGAACTCTCATTCCGGCACGCCTATGCCCAGAGAGATCCCATTAAGGATTCTTTGATAATTAAAATTTCTGAGGACTGTGGACTGACCTGGACCAGGCTCTGGGCAATGGGCCCTGATGGCACACCTTTGAAATTTGTAACCGCAGCACCTACAAATAATGCTTTTGTGCCGCAAAGTTCCGGCGACTGGTGCAGCGGGTCGTATGGGGTCAGCTGTTATGCAATCGATTTACAGAACTATATCGGAAAATCGAATATCAGGCTGATGTTCGAGTCGTTTAACAGGAATGGTAACAATTTATACATAACTGATATTACAGTGCAGGGAGAGGTTGGTATTGCAGACAATATCCTCGAGCTTAACGGTGTTTCCATCTATCCGAATCCTTCACATGGCCTGTTCACTCTGGAATGCAAGCAATGCAGGGAAGCCCAGGATCTAAGCGTGATTTCCGGTGATGGCATAGAAGTATTTGTGAAAAGAATTCCCGAAAGTAAGCAGTCAATGAAGGAAATTATCGACCTCAGAGGGCTTTCAAAAGGGGTATATTTCATACGCCTGACCGGCAATAACAACACCAGGGTAGGGAAACTGCTTATTAACTAGTAGGGCTCAGGAAAATCTACCATCCCGCCCATGATCTTATTTTTCAGCAATACCATAGAAGGCAAGCTGATCAGGCTTGATGAGGACGAGTCGCGGCACTGTCTTAAAGTGTTGAGGCTTGGAAAGAATGACATCATTCATGTCACCGACGGAGAGGGATCTCTTTATAAAGCATGCATATCGGACCTTGCCTCGGGAAGGGTTGCAGCCAGAATCATACAGACTACATTAAGCCCAGCCTCACGTGGTTTCAGGCTTCATATTGCAATCGCACCCACTAAAAACTCCGACCGGTTTGAATGGTTCCTTGAGAAATCAACCGAAATAGGCATTGATGAGATCACTCCTGTTTTCTGTGCTCATTCCGAACGAAACAGGATCAACCATGGAAGGTTGCGTAAAATTCTCATCTCGGCTGTAAAACAATCTCTCAAAACGAGATTGCCCCGGTTGAATGAGGCAATTGCCTTTCAAGAATTCGTTAATAATCCGTATCCGGGCAGTAAGCTCATTGCAAACTGCCTCAGCGGCAGGGAACAGGAATTACAACATATTTATAACAAAGGTAATGAAGTGGTCGTTATGATAGGGCCTGAAGGTGACTTTTCGGAATCTGAAATTGCAGATGCCGTCAAAACAGGGTTTGTGCCGGTAAACCTTGGCGAAAGCAGGCTCAGGACAGAAACGGCCGGTGTTTATGTAACGGCAATGGTGAATCTCATAAACAGAATGTAGGTAGTAACATTAGTAGGATGGCCCTGATGCATAAGAACCTGTTTAAAATTCTCCTGTTTAGTGTCCTTGCGTTGCCCTGTACCTCATTTTCTCCGGCCTCTTACCAGGTCGGCCTGTTGAAATACAACGGCGGGGGCGACTGGTATGCCAATCCGACATCCCTGCCAAACCTTGTTAAATTTGCGAATAAAAACCTGGGCAGTGGCATCAGTGAAGAGATTGCAACTGTTGATGCCGGGAATCCTGAAATTATAAATTATCCTTTTGTTCATATGACGGGGCATGGGAACGTGGTATTCTCCGAGCAGGAAGCCCGGAACCTGCGAAAATACCTTATGGCCGGAGGGTTCCTGCACATCGACGACAATTACGGACTGGATAAATTCATCCGGCCCCAGCTAAAAAAAATATTCCCCGAACTTGACCTTGTCGAATTGCCTTTCTCCCACCCTGTTTATCATCAGAAATACGACTTTCCCACCGGATTACCAAAAATCCATGAACATGACGGCAAACCTCCTCAGGGTTTTGGCCTGATCTGGGAAGGCCGGCTTGTGGTTTTTTATTCCTATGAATGTGACCTGGGAGATGGCTGGGAAGACCCGGAAGTGCACCACGACAGCGAAGCAACCAGGCTAAAGGCTTTGCAAATGGGAAGTAACCTGTTGAATTACGCTTTCACTCTTAAATGATCCTTTTTATTACCTTTGTTTTTATATGGGAGCATTATATGAAAAACTCCGTCAGGATATCCGTTTTGCCGAGGGGCTGAAGGCATGCCTTAACTGCGGAACCTGTACGGCGATCTGCCCGGCTGCGGAATTTTACAATTACCAGCCGCGAAAACTGGTCGATATTCTGCAGACCCGGGATGACGGGAAGATCGAAGAGCTGCTCAAAAGTGACACTATCTGGTATTGCGGGGAATGTATGTCATGCGTTACCAGGTGCCCCAGGAATAATGCTCCCGGCTTGCTGATAACAGCCCTGCGCTCCTTATCTCAGGAGATGGGATACTTTGTTGAATCCGAAAAAGGCCGTCAGCAGCTTGCAATTAAGAGAACCGTTGGCCATTGGATACTGGAATATGGGTATTGTCTTTATCCATCCCAGATCTCACCTGAGAATCATCCTGAACAGGGACCAATATGGGAATGGGAATTTCATAACATCGAAAAGGTCATGGAAAGGCTGGGCGCCAACTATCAGAAAGCCGGACCGGGAGTGCTGAGGGCCATACCCCAGGAAGACCTGGATGAAATTAAAAAGATTTTTGATGAAACCGGGGGCACGGCCAGGTTCGAAAAAATCGAAGACTTCTCCAGGCAAAAAGCGGAGCAAATGGGAATACAACTCGACGACAGTCTTCAGAACGACTATATCAAACATATTTACACTGCAGTGAACAAGGATCATACTTCTGAAGCATGAAACAAGAAGGGAAACGCCTGATATGGGATGAATACCAGAAAGAAATTGCTGACGATAACTACTTTTACGTCAGGAGTTGTGTAAGGCAAAATTTTTTTCCCGGTGCCGAAAAAACCTTTCTCCGTTATATGAAGGAAATGGGAAGGAATGTTTTTGAAAATCCTTCCCATACAACCTGTTCCGGCATAGGCTACCATTCTGATATTGTTCCGTTTGAGACCGCAATGACCATGGTGGCACGCCAGTTTGCACTGATGACCGAAGCCGGATATGAGAATTTCGTCACTTCCTGTATTACCAGCTTTGGTCTTTACAGCGAAGTCCTTGAGACATGGTTGCATTTTCCCGAAGTTGAAGAAAAAACCAGGGTTCACCTGAGAAATGCCACTGGCAGGGAATTTGTCAAACCAAAAAATCTTGCCCACGCCAGCGATGTCACATACAAGCTGAGAACAGAAATCAGCGATGCCGGTAAATACAGGCTGATCAACCAAACCACCGGTGCACCTATCCGGGTAGTTGAACATATCGGCTGTCATTATTCGAGGATGTTTCCAAGCAAAGGTATAGGTGGCGCGGAATATCCTTACGTACTGGTCGGCATGATCGAAGAATGGGGAGGTGAAGTTATTGATTACCCTGAGCGCAGGCATTGCTGCGGGTTTGGCTTCAGACAGTACCTGGTCAAAGCAAACCGGGGCTACTCAGTCTCCGCATCAAAAAAGAAATTTGATTCAATGAGGCCCTATAAACCTGAACTTATCCTTACGAATTGTCCAGGCTGCCCAATGTTTCTCGACCGCTGGCAGTACACGATATCGGAAATGGATGGGACAACCTATGGAGAAAACGGCCAGGGCATCCCGGTCATGACCTACGAGGAACTTGCAGGGCTTATTCTGGGGTATGACCCATGGGACCTTGGCCTACAGGTCCACCAGGTGCCTGTTGAATCACTGCTTGATAAAATGGGGATCCCATATGATCCCGAAAAGAAATTTCTCGATAAAGACGGCAATTTCATTGGTAAACCCAAATCCCCCTCCTTTCTGAAATTTTACTGAAATGGGAAACTCTGTGATCATTATTGGTGGCGGCATTTCAGGAATGACAGCTGCCGGTATTCTTGTCCAACAAGGTTTGGATGTCACATTGCTTGAGAAAGAAAATGAGACCGGAGGCCATTTAGCCCGCTGGGACCGGTTGTTTCCCGACCGCAGGAAGGCATCCGAAGTACTAGACTTTGTAAAGGCAGGATTGAACCAGGTTAAGATAGTCACCGGGGTAACTGTTACTGGTATAAGTAAACACGACTATGACTTCACGATAACAACCAGGATCCAGCATCCAGCATCCAGCATCCATTCACAATTTTCCGCCTCCGCCCTGTTGCTGGCTACGGGATTTGACCTTTTCGAAGCCAGGAAGAAAGAGGAATATGGTTATGGTATATACAACAACGTAATCACATCCGCAGACCTTGAAGATCAATTTAAATCAGGCAAGGGTATTCTGACCCGCGAAGGTAAAATTCCCGGCCGGATTGGCCTTGTACATTGTGTAGGCTCCAGGGATGAAAAGGTTGGCAACCTGTATTGTTCCAAGGTATGCTGTGTCACAGGCGTTAAGCAGGCAATAGAACTGAAGGAAATGTACCCTGCATCGGAGGTTTTTAATTTTTATATGGATCTGCGGATGTTCGACCGTCACTTTGAAGAGCTTTATTATGAGGCCCAGCAGAAGTGGGGGGTCAGTTTTATCCGGGGCCGTCTCTCGGAATGTGCTGAAAATCCTGACGGTTCAATAATTCTTAAAACAGAAGACACACTTACAGGTAAACCCCTGAAAATGACAGTTGACCTGCTGATACTGCTTACAGGTTTTGTCCCCGCCATTGGCACATCGGCAATTTGTGGCATGCTGGGCCTTAAATCCGGGACCGACGGCTTTGTTAATTCTGCCGACAGTCATACAAGCAACAATTCCAGCGGGGTCCCAGGAGTTTTCCTTGCAGGCGCACTTAAAGGGCCGATATCGATCGGAGAAGCTATTGCTGACGCCCGCGCTGCAGCCGTCCAGCTTGCCGGCTATATAAAATCAACCACCGCTTATAATGATTGATTTCGGATATACCCTGACAAAGGACAGACAGTTTGATTATGACCACGGGGACTTTCGTTTTCTGAGGCTGGTGAGGTCTATTGAACCTTCCCTGGATGTTTGTATAGGATGTGGCAGTTGCACTGCAACCTGCTCCGCCTCGCAGTTTACGAATTTTAATATCAGGAAGCTGCATACCGTCATTCGCAGGGGAGACCCTGAATCCATCAAAGCCGAATTGAAAAAATGTATGTTTTGCGGAAAATGCCAGCTGGTATGTCCGCGGGGCGTAAATCTGAGAAACCTGATCCTGGCCATGAACCGGGCAATTGAACAATTGGGATGATAAAATTCAACTTATTCGTTCTGCCTTTCAGCCTCGGACTTATTTATATAGTCTACAGCATTATCATCCATTATTACCGGTGGATAAAGGCTTTGCCGGCTGTTGATAAAGTGAAGCTTGCAACTGGTATCCGTACACCTTCAAAGGTCACTGCCTCCCTGAAAGAAATTTTTCTCGAAGGGCTTATCCACAGAAAACTGTGGAAACGAAATCCCCTGCTGGGATATATGCATATGAGCTTTGCACTTGGATGGTTCTTGCTAATTGTGGTTGGAAACCTCGAATCCAGAATCTATCATGGGGCATATATCAACGCTCCCTACTACCCCATTTTTTTGAAATTTTTCATTCACGACCGTCTCGTTCTGTTCTTTGAGATCTTCACGGTTCCGGCTTTTTTCCGCTTCATTATGGACTTTCTTCTGTTGTTTGTTCTGAGCGGGCTCACACTTGCATTAATCAAAAGGAAACAGTCGAAGTGGTTCGGGATGAAACAGACAACACAACACAGCCTTTTCGACCGTGTTGCCTTATCCTGCCTGTGGATGATCTTTCCTATGCGGCTCCTTGCCGAAAGCTATACTGCCGGATATTTCGGCGGTGGCGGCGGTTTCCTTACACAGAACCTTGGCAACCTTCTTATTGCGGTTACACCTGGCCCTGCTGAGATTATCGCCTATTTTTTCTGGTGGTCCTATTCCCTCGTTCTCGGCCTGTTCTTTATCATGATGCCCTATTCCCGGTATATGCACATCCCATCTGAACTGCTGTTGATAGTTTTCAGGCATTGTGGAATCCAGTCCAAAAAATGGGGATCCAGTTTCTCCGACCTTGAAGCACACTCCTGCTCCCGCTGCGGGGTTTGTATCGATGCCTGCCAGCTGGACTTTGCGGCAGGGATCAGAAATATTCAAGCGGTGTATCTTATCCGCGGTCAGAGAGATCAATATATTACCGAATATATTGCAATGACCTGCATGATCTGCGGCCGCTGCCAGGAAGCTTGTCCCGTTGGCATTAAAGCAGATTCCCTAAGACTTATAAAACGCAGGGAGATCGGGTCAGGCCAGGTATCCGACTTTTCCTACATCACCAGCACCCATCCGGGCTTTGCCGATGTTGTCTATTTTGCTGGCTGCATGTCGCATCTCACACCTTCCATTCACATTGCAATGGAAGGGATCTTCAAAAAGGCCGGTGTTAATTACCTGTTCATGGACCAGGATGGCAGCATTTGCTGCGGCAGACCTTTAATGCTGGCCGGGAAGGACAAACAGGCCAATGAACTGATTGAGTTCAATAAGACATTGATCCGGCAAACCAGGGCCAAACTCCTTGTGACTTCCTGCCCTATCTGTTATAAGGTTTTCAGAGAAGAATATAACCTGCCTATAAGGATTCAGCATCATTCGCAGTACCTTCTTGAACTTGTAAAGGAAGGGAAGATCGCCTTGCAGAGTCAGCACCGCAAGGTCGTTTACCATGATCCCTGCGACCTGGGAAGAGGCGGTAATGTCTATGAAGCTCCCAGGGAGCTTCTGGGTAAGATATCTGACCTGGTGGCTACTGAAAAAAACTGTGCCGATGCACTTTGCTGCGGCGGGAGCCTGGGACTGATGAATACTTCGATTCAGAAAAAGGATGAAGTGACACGGAATGCTCTGCAATCCCTTCTCAAAAACGAACCGGATATCCTGGTAACAGCATGCCCACTATGCAAAAAAACCTTCTCGAAACATTCGCAAACAGAGGTCAGGGATATAGCCGAACTGGTTCATGATGCAATACCGGGCAGGAATATCCTGTCAACCCGGGCTATATTGGAAACTGAGACTGTTACTTCCTGAGTGACATAATCTGCTCCGTCAAAACCCTTATCCTGGACTCGGCATCAGCTTTTTTCTTCTTCTCAGCATCAACCACCTTTGATGGGGCATTATTCACAAAGCCCGTACTGTCAAGTTTTGTCATAATAGATACAAGAAAACCTTGCTGGTACTGCAATTCTTCCTCAAGTTTCTTAAGCTCTTCATCAAGGTTTATAGTCTGCATCAGAGGAATATAGCACTCGGTGGTACCTACGATGAAGGAAACCGAGTCGGCCGGTTTATCCTGGGAATATTGCAAATCATGAAGGTTGCACAGCTTTATAACCACATCATCAAAATGTTCTGATTTTCCTGTATTTTTCTCACTGCGGATGATGACCGGGATCTGTTCCTTCGGAGGGATTTTTTTCTCGGACCTTACCGCCCTCACCGACATGACGAGTTCCCTGATAAATCCGAACTTCACGATCAGGTCCTCATCGATATTGCCTGCCTTCGGAAGGCTTGCCTGCATTATGGATTCCTCACCTGAATTATGCAAAATATGGAAAATTTCTTCAGTAAGGAATGGCATAAAAGGATGCATTAGCCTGATAAGTTTTTCAAAAAACCCCAGTGTCGCATCGTAGGTCCGTCTGTCGATCGGTTGAAGGTATGCTGGTTTGATCATTTCAAGATACCAGGAGCAGAAATCATCCCACACCAGTTTATACACATCCTTCAGGGCCTCGGAAAGCCTGTATCTATTGAATTGCTCATTGATATCTGTCAGGGCTGCACTCAACACCGAATCAAACCATTCCACCGAAACCTGGTTTGACTTTGGTTGTTCAAGGCCGGGATCAACCACCCATCCTTTGACAAGTCGCATGGCATTCCAGACCTTGTTGCAGAAATTTCTCCCCTGTTCCACCAGGCTGTCGTCATACAGCAGGTCATTCCCGGCAGGAGAACACAACAGCATGCCCATACGGACAGCGTCGGCGCCGTATTTGCCGATAAGTTCAATGGGTTCGGGGGAATTGCCAAGTGATTTTGACATTTTACGGCCCTGTTTATCACGGACAATTCCCGTGAAATACACATTCCTGAACGGAATAGCTTTTCGGTACTCGAGCCCGGCCATAATCATCCTGGCAACCCAGAAAAAGATGATCTCCGGAGCTGTTACCAGGTCGACAGTGGGGTAATAATAGTTGATATCCGGATTATCCGGCTTCCTTATCCCGTCAAATACCGATATAGGCCAGAGCCAGGAAGAGAACCAGGTATCCAGCACATCTTCGTCCTGCCTCAGATCCTCAATCAGGATCCCCGATCCGCGATCCGCGATCCGCAATTTAGCCAGCTCGAAGGCTTCTTCGCATGTTTTAGCTACTACAAAACTGCCGTCGGGGAGATACCATGCAGGTATCCTGTGCCCCCAGAGGAGTTGTCTGGAAATGCACCAGTCGTTTACATTTTCCATCCAATGCCTGTACATATTCTTGTATTTGGCCGGATGAAAGCGAATTGTTTCGTTTTCAACAACCTCAAGTGCAGGCCTGGCAAGCTCTTTCATTTTCATAAACCACTGAACCGAGATCCTGGGTTCTATTACCTCGTTGGTTCTTTCCGAATACCCTACTTTGTTGGTATAGTCTTCGACTTTTACAATATGACCCTCTGCATCAAGATCCTTGACAATCTTCGTCCTTACTTTAAACCTGTTCTCTCCGATATATAACCTGGCCGCTTCACTCAGTGTACCATCGGGATTGAAGGTGTCGATCACTTCGAGCTTATATTTCAAGCCAAGATTGTAGTCGTTAATATCGTGTGCAGGAGTCACTTTAAGAGCCCCTGTACCGAATTCCCTGTCGACATACTCATCAAAGATCACAGGAACCGGACGGTTGATCAAGGGAACAAGTATCTTCCTGCCTTTCAGGTGACTGTAACGTTCATCTTCGGGATGAACACAGATAGCAGTATCACCAAGTATAGTCTCAGGCCTGGTAGTGGCAATGGTGATCCATTCATCGTCGCTGCCTTCAACCCGGTATCTTATATAATAAAGCTTTGACTGAACTTCTTTATAGATCACTTCCTCATCGGAGACCGCAGTCAGGGCTTTGGGATCCCAGTTGATCATGCGGGCCCCCCGGTAAATGAGTCCTTTGTTGTGAAGGTCTATAAAGACGTCAATGACTGACTCAAAGCGGGTCTCATCCATCGTAAAACAGGTGCGCTCCCAGTCACAGGAAGCCCCGAGTTTCTTTAACTGCTCCAGGATTATCCCTCCGTGCTTTTCCTTCCATTCCCAGGCATGACTCAGGAATTCATCCCTGCTCAGGCTGGATTTTTCAATGCCCTGTTCCCTGAGCTTTGCAACAACTTTTGCTTCGGTTGCTATGGAGGCATGGTCGGTCCCCGGAATCCAGCAGGCATTCTTTCCAAGCATGCGGGCACGGCGTACCAGAATATCCTGGATAGTGTTATTCAGCATATGCCCCATGTGAAGAACCCCGGTCACATTTGGAGGAGGGATCACAATGCAGTAAGGTTCCCTGCTATCGGGAACAGAACGGAACATCCGTTTTTCCAGCCAGAAACTGTACCATTTATCTTCGACACTGGAAGGATCGTATTTTGAGGCAATTTCCATGAGATGTTTATTGCAAACAGGGCGCAAAGGTAGGAAAAACCGGGAATAACATGCCCTGGGCCTATATTACTCCGGTCAAATTTGAATATCCGGTTGAGAAAGCTCCTGTTATCCAGGCTTACCTGAAATTCTCGCCATGGGCAATAAGCGGCAGCAGCCAGTTCCCAGATTGGTATCTGAATAATGCAGGATACAGGGATAATACTGTGATCTATCATCCCCCTGCAAACTAAAGAACCTTTCTTAATACATTCTGCTTCTTTTCACCAAATATGGCATAAGTACATGGTGAAAAGAGGCATTTATATCGGCCTCCACCAGGTCTATCTTATACTGGCCGCAGCGGAGAAGAAGATCGTTCCTGAATTTTTCAATACTTGAAAGGTATTTCTGCCTAACTTCTTCAGGAAAAAGTTTGAGTTCCTGTCCGGATTCCATGTCAATGAATTTATAGGGACGGTTTTCATAATTGAAATCCAGCTCTTTTTTCTTGTCAACGACATGGAACAGTACCACTTCATGCTTGTTATGTTTGAGGTGTTGCAGAGCTGAAAAAAGTTCTTCCGTTTCTGTTGTGTTCTCAAACATATCGCTGAAGATCAATACCAGCGAACGCCTGTGAATCCTTTCTGCCAGTTCATGGATAACCCGGGCCAGGCCTGTTTTCTTTCTGGTTTCGGGAGAGATGGGATGCAGTAACTTTTCCAACTCCTGGTACAGATACTTATAATGTACCGAGCTCGATTTACACTGTGTATGAAGTTCAACAGTGTCGGAGAAAAAGCTTAAACCTGAGGCATCACGCTGTTTTCTTAAAAGAAAAAGCATGGCAGCCGTCAGGTAAATTGCAAAGGTGATTTTATTCGGGGTCTGAATATCCGGGTTTTTTATGACCGGGTAATACATCGAAGAAGAAGTATCGATAAACACCTGGCAGCGAAGGTTTGTTTCTTCTTCATAACGTTTGACATACAGCCTGTCGCTGCGCCCGAAAAGTTTCCAGTCGATATTCCTGATCGACTCCCCGGAATTGTACAGCCTGTGTTCTGCAAACTCAACGGAAAAACCGTGAAAGGGGCTTTTATGAAGTCCTGTAATAAATCCTTCAACGACCTGCCTGGCAATAAGTTCCAGGGAAGAGTATTGTTCGAAATGGGATTGATCTAAAACAGGCATATAAGGTGCGGGATAGCCGATTCACTACTTCGCTATTTATCTAAATGTGTTTCTCTATCAGGTTCTTGTAATTTGCCTTGGGTACAGCTCCAACCTGTTTATCCACAACTTCTCCCTTTTTAATAAAAAGAACTGTGGGAATATTGCGTACTTTGTATTTTAAAGTAGTGACAGGATTCTCATCGACATTAAGTTCACCTGCGACAATCCTGCCTTCGTATTCGCCTGCAAGTTCATGAATAATTGGGCTTACCATACGGCAGGGGCCGCACCATTCGGCAGAGAGATCCACAACCGCTAGCTTATCTGATTTTTCAACCTTTTCAGCAAAATTGGCATCAGTGAAAGTTTCAAACATAAATGTAAATTTTAAGCAAAATTAATAAATCATTTCCATATTATTCAGAAAGATGAAAGCTGATCCCGGGAAAATCCATGACAGCCTGAACCACTTCTTTTGCATTGACCCTGAATTTTTTTGATGGAAGATCTATACTGAATGATTCGCCGGGATCAACCACCCTTATCCTTAACTGGCATTTCCCTTTATGTTTTTTTACGAGCTGATTGATCTCATCAACTACCGCCTCGTTGAGTTCAACTATGGGAAAAGTGAGCGTTAGTAGTTTGGCATTTTTCTCTAAGACTTCAGCTAATAGGGATACATGAAGCACTCTCAGGGTCAGCTGATCCGGATTATCAAACCGGGGCTCTATTCTGACTTTGACGAATACATGCTGGCCTTCTTCCATAAAATGCTTCATCCGGAGGTAATCCTCAGAAAACAGAGAAATGGAAATGAAATCCAGGTAGTCTTCAATCACAAATGAGCCAAAGGGTTTGCCATTTTTCCCGGTCTTATGGTTTGCATTGATCACGGTGCCCGCGAAACAAACTTCTTTTCCCTTAAACGGCCGGAGGTCGGCTTTCAACTGTTCGGTCGTAACATTACAGAAATGCTCAATCTCAAGCTTGTAATCATCCAATGGATGTCCACTCATGTAAAACCCGGTAATCTCCTTTTCATATCTGAGTTGTTCCAGCCTGGACCATGGCGGAGAGTCGGGCAGTCTAAGATCAACCATTTCAACTTCTTCGGCTTCCCCGAAAAGGGATTGCTGCGAGCTGGATTTCCTGGAATGATAATCCGTGGCATGCCTGATTATGCTTTCAAGAAATGTAGTTTCCTCTCCGTTCTCCTTGTGGAAAAGCTGGGACCGGTGCATCCCCTCAAAACAATCGAAAGCTCCTGATTTTGCAAGTGCTTCCATGCAGCGTTTGTTGATATGGTGAGATGATATCCGCCGGGTAAAATCAAAAATACTGGTAAAGGGGCCGTTCTTTTTTCTTTCATCGGTGATAGACATGACTGCAGCTTCACCAACATTTTTAATTCCGGCCATACCGAACCGGATCTCACCCTTGCGGTTTACAGTAAACTTGTTTTCACTTTCATTGACATCCGGCCCCAGAACCAAAATCCCCATTCTCTTGCACTCATCCAGGAACAGGGTTATTTCCTTCAGGTCAGAAAGATTCCGGCTGAGTATGGCGGCCATGAATTCGGCCGGATAATGAGCTTTAAGATATCCCTGCCTGTATGCCACATAAGCATAACATGTTGAGTGGGATTTGTTAAATGCATAATTGGCAAATGCTTCCCAGTCTTTCCATATCTTAGTGACGGTTTCCTCGTGGATCCCGTTTTTCTTGCAGCCTTCAAAGAACTGTGGCTTGAGCTTGACCATCAGAGATTCGATCTTTTTGCCCATTGCCTTGCGGAGAGAATCGGCATCGCCCTTGCTGAAACCTGCGAGTTCCTGGGAAAGCAGCATCACTTGTTCCTGATAGACAGTAATACCATAAGTTTCCTTCAGGTATTTTTCCATTGCAGGGATGTCGTATTCGATCTTTTCCCTGCCGTGTTTGCGGTTGATATACCTCGGGATATATTCCATGGGGCCGGGGCGGTAGAGGGCGTTCATTGCAATAAGATCCTCAATCTGGTTGGGTTTCAGCTCCCTGAGGTATTTCTTCATCCCATCCGACTCAAACTGGAAAATACCGGTCGTTTTTCCAAGGCTGAATAGTTCGTAAGTAAAAGGATCGTCAAAGGGA
The DNA here is from genome assembly GCA_026391775.1 of Bacteroidota bacterium. Lineage (GTDB taxonomy): Bacteria > Bacteroidota > Bacteroidia > Bacteroidales > FEN-979 > CAIRDP01. Next base: position 32,518 of record JAPLDK010000063.1, on the reverse strand, counting down.
ATGGTTTCAATATCCACATCTGTCCCTTTCGACAATTTTATATTGATGACAGCGTCCTTGATGATTGCAAGAGTTTTAAGGCCAAGGAAATCCATCTTCAGCATACCCACCTTTTCAATATAATCGCCATCAAACTGGGTCACAAGCAAATCCGATTCCTTATTGGTGGCAACAGGGATGTGCTGGGTAAGTTCATCCCGTCCGATGATAATGCCGCAGGCATGAAGACCGGTTTGACGGATAGATCCTTCCAGCTCCTCGGCATATTTCAATGTTTCCGCCACCAGTTTATTGGATGAAAGCTTGGCGGCTTTGAGTTCAGGCACTTCTTCAAAGGCTGCTCTCAGAGTGATTCCCGGCCTGGTTGGGATCAGTTTGGTCAATGCATTCACCTGCTCAATCGGCATTCGGTGAACCCGTCCCACATCCCGTATGGCACCTTTAGCTGCCATAGTCCCAAATGTGATGACCTGTGCAACTTTATCACGCCCATACTTATTTACAACCCATTTTAGTACCCTGTCCCGGCCATCCTCATCAAAATCAATATCGATATCGGGTAAAGACACGCGGTCGGGATTAAGAAATCTTTCGAACAGAAGATTGTACTTCAAGGGGTCTACGTCGGTTATCCTTGTGGCATATGCAACAACAGAACCTGCCGCTGATCCCCTGCCCGGACCCACCGCAACTCCCATTTCCCTGGCGGCGTTGAGAAGGTCCTGGACAATGAGAAAATACCCGGGATAGCCCATTTTCTTTATTACAGCAAGCTCAAAATCGATTCTTTCGGTTAATTCGGAAGTGATTTCCGGGTATCTCCTTTCAGCACCCTTGTAAGTGAGATGTCTTAAATATTCATCAGCATCGGTGAAATTCTCAGGAAGGGGAAAGTCAGGCATGATGGGATCCCTGTTCAGATCGTAAACCTCAATTTTATCAAGGACCTCCATCGTATTTTCCAGGGCTTCGGGGATATCCGAAAAGAGCTTGTACATCTCTTCCTGGCTTTTAAGCCATTCCTGCCCCGTATATCTTAAGCGGTCTGGATCATCCATAAATTTGCCTGTATTCACACATAGTAGACGGTCATGCATTTCGGAATCAGATTCATTCAGAAAATGTACATCGTTGCTGGCAATCAGCCTGACTTTGAATTTTCTTGAAAGTCCAATCAAGGCCTTGCATACCTCTTCCTGCCTCTCATAAACACTTGTATCCCGCGTGGGGTCTGTGGCTTTATGTCTCATCAGCTCCAGGTAGAAATCGTCCCCGAAAAGCTCCTTGTATTCAGCTAACACAGCTTCGGCTCTGCTCATGTTGCCAGCCTGTATTGCACGGGGAATCTCCCCGGCCAGGCAAGCCGAAGAAGCAATCAGCCCTTCGTGGTGGTCTTTAAGGAGTTGCTTGTCGATCCTTGGTTTATAATAAAAACCTTCAGTCCAGGAAGATGAGATCAACTTTACAAGATTCTGATAACCAATTGGATTTTTGGCAAGGAGAATGAGATGCTCACCTTTACGGTCAACCGGATCAACTTTATCGAGGCGGGACCGCCTTGCAACGTATGTTTCACATCCGATTACAGGCTTGAAGTCGCTGATCCCGGCCGCAGCTTCAAGAAATGCCTTGGTGCCAAACAGGTTGCCATGGTCGGTTACAGCTACTCCTTTCATGCCAAGCAAAGATGCTTTCTTTACCAAAGCTTTCAGGTCACAGGCACCATCCAGGATTGAATATTGGGAATGAACATGTAAATGAGTAAAGTTCAGCATCTTAACTAAAGTAACCTGGAAGAAGTAACGGAATTCAAAAATACCTGATAAATGATTTCCCAAAGTGATTGTTGAAAACTTAAAATAAATTCGCAGCAGGAGCAGGACTTGAAATCCTCCTTGTTTTTTCATATTTTTGCTCTAAACTCAGTACCATGATACCTGTATCTCATTTTCATCCGTTATCGGTTCACTTTCCGATTGCACTTATAACAGTCGCATTTCTGTTCGATCTGGTCTCATTGATTTACAAAAAAGAACCTTGTTTATCAAAGGCAGGGTATTATCTGCAGATCCTGGGTATGCTTGGAGCAATTGCCGCATGGGGAACCGGGCATTTTATAGCAGGCACAACACAGATGGAAGGTGAAGCCATGCAGGTGAAGGAGCAGCATGAGCTCTTTGCCACTATCGCATTTGTTGCAATTATTGTTGCAACTGTCGCAAGAATTATTCTTGTTTATCAGAAAACGGAGAATACCTTTTACAAATATATCCCGTTCGGTTTATCAGTATTATCTGTAATCTTTATCATAATCACAGGGTTCCTTGGAGGAAAACTTGTCATTGACTTTATGATCGGGATATAATCTTAACCATCAATTTCTTGCAGCCACCAATAATAAAATCAAATAAAATGAGAACTTTCAGTACTATTTCATTTATCCTCATGTGTGTCATAGGGATCACGGCATATGCCGGCAACGGGAAAACGATAGATAACCTGAAAGATGCATTCAAGGGGGAATCCACTGCCTCTGCAAAATATGGTGCTTATGCTGAACAGGCAAGAAAAGAAGGTTTTGTCCCTATCGCCATCATGTTTGGGGCAACATCAAAGGCTGAAGCTGTTCATGCATTGAACCACAAGGCAGTGATAGAAAAAATGGGCGGGAAGGTAGAACCGGTTACACCTCAGTTTACCGTCAAAACCACCAGGGAAAATCTGGAAGATGCCATTAAGGGTGAAAATTACGAAATGACAACCATGTACCCCGAATTTATTAAAACCGCAAAAGATGATAACGCAAATGATGCTGTAAAGTCATTCCGATGGGCTATGGAGACGGAGAAGAAACATTCTTTAATATACACAAACGCCCTCAATGCTCTGAACAAGAACGACCTGAAGACATTGCCTAAAGTATATTGGGTTTGTCCGAAATGCGGCAATACATATGACCAGGCCAAACCTGAAGATAAATGTTCATTCTGTTATACATCCAGAGATAAGTTTATCAAGTTCGATAAATTTTAACTAAGCTTTTGGCAGATTAATTTAATTTTACGACCTTTGCACCCCTGTTTCATTAAACAGGTAATGTTAAGATCAATTATTCATTAAATCAATCAATTAGGTATGCCAACCAAAATCAGGTTACAGAGAAGAGGTAAGAGAGGCCAGCCTTTCTACCACATTGTCATTGCGGATGGTCGTGCACCACGGGATGGAAAGTTTATCGAAAAAATTGGCACCTACAACCCGTTAGCAAGGCCAGCCGACATTGATATCGATTTCAATAAAGCCATTACATGGCTGAATAAAGGAGCCGAGCCTACCGATACAGTAAAGGCTATTTTATCATACAAGGGCATTCTTTACAAAAGCCACCTCCTGAAAGGCGTTCAAAAAGGCGCAATGACAGAGGAACAGGCTGAAATTAAATTTCAAGCATGGCTGCAGGAAAAAGAGGCTAAAATTTCCGGCAAAAAGAAAGAATATGAACTCAGCGTAAAGGATGTACGGAAAAAGCTTCACGAAAATGAGATCAAACTGAATGAAGCGAAGGCTCAGGCTGTTGCAAAGAAACGTGCAGAAGTTGCAGCTGCCCAGCAGGCTGCTGCTGCACCTGCTCCAGTTCCAGCTCCTGTTGCTATTGCTGATCCTGCACCTGCACCTGCTCCTGTTGCTATTGCTGATCCTGCACCTGCTGAAGAAGCACCTGCTGTTCCTGCCGAGCCTGTCCAGGCTAAAGAGCCAAAGCAGGAATAGGCCTAATCTGAGCTTGTCTCATGCAACGCGATGACTTTTATTACCTGGGAAAAATTCTTAAAACAGTTGGTAATAAAGGTCAGTTGATGGTTCACCTCGATGTGGATGAACCTGGAAATTATCAGAAACTGGAATCCGTTTATCTTGATGTTTATGGTGAACGGATTCCTTTTTTTATTACAAACATCGAGCTGAAAAGCCGCAATTTGGCAATCGTATCTTTCGCTGACGTCCACTCCCCGGCTGAAGCAGAAGATTATACCGGCAGGGAAATGTATTTGCCACTTTCCGATTTGCCAATACTCAGCGGAAAACAGTTCTATTTTCATGAAGTCGAAGGATTTACAGTGATAGATACCCATTATGGCAAGATCGGGACACTGGAATCCATCCTCGATCTGAACCACCAGGCTTTGTTCCAGATACGGTTTGGGGAGAAAGAAATACTTATACCTGTAGCTGACCAGGTAATAAAGGAGATTGACAGGGGAAAAAAGATCCTAAGCATTGAAGCACCAGAAGGCTTAATCGACATTTACCTTTAATATGTCTTTCCGTTTTCGCCAATTCAAGGTTGAAGACTCCCATTCCACAATGAAAGTCGGAACTGATGCCATGCTGCTTGGTTCATGGGTAAAACCGGCGGATGCCTCATCAATACTTGATATTGGAACAGGATGCGGGGTACTGGCATTAATGATGGCCCAGGGATCTGGTGCGCAAATTGACGCAATCGACATTCACGGACCTTCAGTAGATGAAGCAACTTATAATGTTTCCCAAAGCCCCTGGCCCGGGCGAATCCGGGTCTTCCTCCAACCGGTTGAAGATCATGCCTTCCTGGGTGGCCTTACTTATGACATCATAATATCAAACCCTCCTTTCTTCAATAATTCGTTGAAACCTTCTTCCTCAAAGAAATTACTGGCCAAACATGAGCATACCCTCACTCTCGGGATATTGCTCACAAGCTCCCTGAAACTTATGCACCCGGGATCTTCGCTTTGCCTTATTCTCCCCACTACCGAAGGGAAGATGTTTACATCAATGGCCGAGGGAAAAGGATTATTCCCATTTAAAAGGCTTACAGTCAGTCCACTGTCTTCCAGGCTGCCTCACCGTATCCTCACTGAATTCAGATTTCTGAAACCAGCTGAAGTTATTGAAGACGAACTAACAATTCATTCCGCTGACGGTGGCTTTAGCGAAAAGTACCTTTCAATGACTCAAAATTTTCATCTTTTTCATCCAAAGAGAACCTGATGTTTTATACTTTTGACAAAATTCCTTTTATGAGATCCCGGAAATTCTGGCACATATACTTTATCTGCTCAGTTTGCCTGATATTCCTTTTTATGCTTTCCTGTGGCACAAAGGAAAGCAAGCCGAGGATCGCATTGTCGAAATCTTCACCTAATTATATTCAATGGCTTAAAAGGGCCAATCCCGATATCCAGATAATCAACCTTTATTCCCTGAATAAAAATGTAGCCGTTGAAGTGCTTGAGAACTGTGACGGATTACTACTGACCGGAGGAGAAGATGTTTTTCCCGGGTGGTACGGCAAGGAAGCTGAGGCAAGCAGATGTACCGGGTTGAACTTACGGCGTGACAGTCTCGAAATGGCGGTAGTGAACAAAGCTATGGAGATGAGAATGCCTGTATTCGGCATTTGCCGGGGCCATCAGCTCCTAAATGTTTACCTTGGAGGCAAGTTGATTATTGACCTCCCTACCGACTATGGCCAGAGCGTCACGCATATGTGCCGCGATTATCTCCATTGTCAGCATGAAGTGTATATTCAGAGGAATTCAACTTTATACCAGCTTACCGAAATTGATTCAGCTTCGGTGACAACAAACCATCATGAGGCAGTTGACTTTCTGTCTCCTCTTTTAACTGTAAGTGCCAGATCCGCTGATGGATTAATTGAAGGAATAGAGTGGCTGAATCCCGAAGGAAAGAATTTTCTCATGGGGGTGCAATGGCATCCTGAACGTATGGACAAAAGTAATCCTTTGTCGGGCCTGCTTGCTGAAAAGTTTATTAAGGAATGTGAATTGTATTTAAAATCCAGGACGCATTTATGAAACTGCATTCCGATCTGCTCCATTATATTACTGTTTTTATCGGTTTTCTTGCCATGTTAAACCCATTTGGGATATTGCCGATCTTTATCGGCATGGTTGAAGATCTTGACGATAAAACGGCCCGGTGGATGGCATTCAGGGCATCCCTTTCAGCCTTTATAATCATAGCTTCATTCTGTATTTTCGGTCATCTGATATTCCGGATTTTTGGTATAACTATTCCTGCATTCCAAATCGCAGGGGGGATCATTGTCTTTTTTATCGGATATCATATGCTGAACGGTGAAGAGTCAAAGATCAAGGTGCAGAAAGAGATGAATGCAGAGGAACTCAAACGGGCTCTTTCAAACATCGCCGTAACTCCGCTGGGGATGCCGCTTCTGGCAGGTCCCGGAACCATTGCAACAGCCATGAACTTCGTGGGTTCAAACAAATCCCTCACAAATGTCATCGTTGTAATCGTATTATTTGCAGTCATTTGTTTTCTTACTTTTTTACTATTCCTCTCAGCCAAAAAGATTGCCGGCGTACTTGGCGAGGGATTAATAAAGATAATTACGAGGGTTATGGGGCTGATCCTGACTGTGATCGCAATCCAGATGCTCATTATGGGAATCATAGGAGCGGTCAAACTGTATACTTCAATAGATATCTGATCCAAAAATATATTCCTTTTTCTGATGAAAGCTACAACTCTTCCATTACTTCTTTGCTTTACTGCAATTTTATTCACTGCATGTAGCCATACTGAAAAAGAATACTACCCTTCAGGCACGGTTAAATCGGAAATCATAACACAAAACGGGAAGTACCAGGGCAAGGCCGTGTACTATTATGAGACCGGAACCCCCATGATGTCATGTACTTACAGAGACAATGAGCTTGATGGCGCCCTGCTCCGCTATTACCAGTCGGGATACCGTAAAGAACTTCAAACATACAAGGAGGGGGTTTTGAACGGGGTTGCAAGGACCTGGGACAGATTTGCCCACCCGCTTCAGGAAATGTATTATATAAACGGCAAACCGGAAGGCATATTCCAGGAATGGTACCCTAACAGGATATTAAAGGTTGACGGGCATTTTAAAAATGGGTTGCATGAAGGCATTTGGTTGTACTATGATGAATTCGGAAAAGTGACAGGTCAGGGTGAATTTACTGCCGGCAATGGAACCCAAAGGGTATATTATTCCAGTGGTCAGACCAGGCAACTCACTCATTACGCCAACAATATCAAGGACGGGGAAGAGATCTTTTACTCAGCAGACGGAAAGATCACCCAACGTATTATATACAGGAATGGCAATGCAATAAACGCTGTTGTTCCTGACCCTCCGAAAAAATAGTTCAATGCTGAAAAACAATGGTTTTGTTTGGTTGTTCATGAAAAACACCTTAATTTTGCAGCTGTTATTTTATTAACAATCTTTTCATCTGGCAAAACTTTCAACTTATTAATAATCTAAATCTGAATCACAATGAACTTAGAAAAAATCATGAGCGACCTGGAGAAAAAAAATCCGGGTGAAGTTGAATTCCTGCAAGCTGTGCGTGAAGTGCTGGAAAGCATTCAGGATGTCTATAACGAGAATCCGCATTTTGAATCAGCAAACATCATCGAGAGGATCATCGAACCCGACCGTGTTCTGATGTTCAAGGTCAGCTGGGTAGACGACAGTGGTAAAGTTCACGTGAACCGGGGTTACCGTATTCAGTTCAACAATGCAATAGGACCTTACAAGGGAGGATTACGATTCCACCCCAGTGTTAATCTTAGCATTTTGAAGTTCCTTGGTTTTGAGCAGATCTTCAAAAACAGTCTTACAACCCTGCCAATGGGCGGTGCCAAAGGCGGATCCGATTTTGACCCAAAGGGAAAATCAAATGCAGAGATCATGAGGTTCTGCCAGGGCTTTATGCTTGAACTATGGAAACTCATCGGCCCCGAAACTGATGTTCCTGCCGGCGATATCGGTGTTGGTGGACGCGAAATCGGATTCCTTTATGGAATGTATAAGAAACTTGCCCGTGAAAATTCAGGCGTTCTTACTGGAAAAGGACTGAACTGGGGAGGCAGCCTCATCCGCCCGGAAGCAACCGGTTTCGGTGCAGTGTATTTTGCAAAAGAAATGCTTGCTACCAAAGGTGAAACCTTTAAAGGTAAAACCGTTTGTATTTCAGGGTTTGGTAATGTTGCCTGGGGCGCAGCACTTAAAGCAACCGAACTGGGTGCTAAAGTGGTGACTATTTCCGGTCCCGACGGATATATCTATGACCAGGATGGAATCTCAGGTGAAAAGATCGATTACCTCCTGGAACTCCGCGCATCCAACCAGGACATTGTAAAACCATATTCATATGAATTCCCGGGTGCACAGTTCCATCAGGGTAAACGCCCATGGGAAGTGAAGTGCGATATTGCTCTCCCCTGCGCCACCCAGAATGAGCTTGGTAAAGAAGACGCACGCACTCTCGTAACCAATGGCGTACAGTGCGTAGCCGAAGGTGCAAATATGCCTTCCACACCCGAAGCAATTGAAGTTTTCCTGGAAAATAAAATTCTTTTTGCACCCGGTAAAGCAGTTAACGCTGGCGGTGTCGCCACATCGGGCCTTGAGATGTCCCAGAACTCAATGAAACTCAGCTGGCCTCTGAAAGAAGTCGACGAAAGGCTTCATCATATTATGTGCAGCATTCACGATCAGTGCGTGAAACACGGAAAAGGGAAAGACGGTTATGTAAACTACGTTAAAGGTGCAAACGTAGCTGGATTTCTGAAAGTGGCCAATGCCATGATCGACCAGGGAATTATCTAAATATCAAGCTATTACAAAAAAAGGCTATCAGCTCCAGGCTTGACGGCCTTTTTTTTATACCTCTTCTCCTTTTTAGTACTTTTGCCTTCATAAAATATTTCTGATGGAGTTTCTAAACCCCACTTTTTTGTACGGTTTCAGTTCACTCGTTATCCCGGTACTGATCCACTTGTTCAACCTGCGCCGCTATAAGAAAGAGTATTTTACCAATGTCCGTTTCCTTTCACAAATCCAGTTGGAAACCAGGAAACGATCAAGAGTAAAGCAACTTTTAATCCTGGCTGCCAGGTTACTTGCAGTTGCGTCGCTTGTACTCGCCTTCTCACAGCCATTTATTCCATCACCCTTGCATATCGGCCGGAAGTCAGGTCATCAGGCCGTAAGTATATATGTCGATAATTCATACTCCATGGAAGCAAACGGAATCCAGGGCAGGCTTCTCGACATAGCAAAAAAAAGAGCTTCGGAAATCGTATCTGCATATAAATCATCCGATATCTTCCAACTGATAACCAATGACTTTGAGGGAAAACACACGCAGTTTGTCAGCCGTGAAGAATTCCTCGGTATGCTTAGAGAAATAAAGATCACACATGCTTCCGTAAGCCTCAACGAAGTCATTCGCCGGCAAAATGATATTTTCACCAGACAGAAAGAAGGTTTGCATACCTCCTATCTTATATCCGATTTTCAAAAGAGTACTGCCGGTTTTGAAAATCTCAAACAGGATTCCTCAGCATATTTTATCATTGTTCCTGTTGAATCCTTAAAGCAAAACAACCTTTACGTTGATTCAATCTGGTTTACCACCCCGGTTCACAGGCCCGGACAGGCTGTTAAACTTGTTGTGAGAATAAGGAATTGTGGTGGTGATAAGCTCGAAAAAATACCCCTCCGCCTGATACTGAATAACATTCAGAAATCAGTAACAAGTTTTGATATTGAACCATCGCAATCAGTCGACATATCCCTTCCCTATAACGAGGAAAAAAGTGGATTCCAGCTTGGAAGACTGGAGGTTACAGATTATCCCATTGTCTATGACGATATGTTCTACTTTTCTTACAGCATTGCTGATGAAATAAAAGTTCTCAGCATTCACGGCAAGACACCAAACCTTTATCTGCAATCTTTATTCACTTCCGATTCCATTTTTAATTATCGGACTTATCCGGCAAACCAGGTGGATTATGGTTCATTCAATCAACAAAACCTGATTCTGATTTCCGGCATGGACGAACTTGCATCAGGCCTGGCCAATGAACTGAAATTTTTCCTTGAACGGGGAGGCTCTGTTTGTATTTTCCCTGCTGAACATTCTGTTAATGAAAAATATAACACATTCTTTTCCTCAATTGGCACCTCCACTCTGGGTAATCCCGATACCGTAAAACAAAGAGTAAGTTCCCTTGACCTTGAAAATGAAATATATACAGACGTCTTTGAGAAGGATGCAAATGGGAAAATCCGGCTGCCCGATAATGTTGATCTACCCATTGTACTGAAATACTTTTCTCTCGCCAGGGGATCTGCAAACCCGGCTATTGTTCTCATGAGGCTTCAGAACGGACTTCCGTTTTTAACCAGTACCAGTGTCGGAAGGGGGAAATTATACTTGTGTGCCTCCCCTCTTGATCCCTCATTCACAAATTTCCAGCAGCACCTTCTGTTTGTGCCTGTCATGTTCCGGATGGCCTTTCTTAGCGAAACCCAGTCGTCACTTTTTTATATTATAGGCAGAAATGATCCCTTCGACCTTCCATCCGATTCGACAAGCGAAAAGAATATGGTTAAAATTAAAAAATGGAACACCTCTTTTGAATTTATTCCTGAACTGAAAACCTCCGGCCAGCAGGTTCAGGCCTATATTCATGGCCAGATCAGCGATGCTGGATGGTATCAGGTTTACCGGGGAAATAAAGAAATTGCCTCTCTTGCTTTCAATTATGACCGGAAGGAATCCGACATCAACTGCTTTAATACCAAAGAGATAGAAGCTAATATCAGGAAATATAATCTTAAGAATTTCATTGTTCTCAAACCATCCGGCCTTCCTTTTTCAAAACAGATCGAACAATTAAACATGGGATTCCCTTTGTGGAAATGGTTTGTAGTACTGGCTCTTTTATTTCTGGCCACTGAAATCCTGCTTATCCGTCTCTTCCGTTCATGAAATGAGCCTGAAGAACAAAACATAGCCTACATTAATCCAGGGATCCTTAAAACAGTTCTTTTAAAAGTAAAAAGTGTCAAATTTTTTTACACGGGTGTAAAAAAATTTGACACTCATGTAAATTTTTTTTACACTTATTTTATGCTGAAAATTGTTATATCGTTGATTTACATGTTCTTATAATATTGGCACAATATTTGCTCTTGTGTATGCAAGAGAAACAAAGAAATATCCTAAAAAAACAAACATATGAAAGCTTTCAACCTCATCAACCTTTACAACGCAGAAATCAAGAAAAGTAACCTTTCTAATGTACGCGGTGGCACCGATGTAAAATGCATCTGCGGAACTAATACCCCTGCAGCTGCTGTTTATAGCCAAGGTCCCACGGGTGAAGTTTGCTTATGCCCCGATGGCCCCAATTACAATTCAACAAGAAATAAGACCGGCAAAGATTAATCCCCGGTTTCTTTCCAGGATACGGCCTGTAAAAAAAGTATATTTGCAGGGTCGGTAAAACTATTTTTGCCCTGCATTAAAGTATTATGAAAGCGGCTATCCCCTTCACCACTTCATCAGGTCACCATTATTTTTACAGTTGTCACAATAAGCAATTTCTTTTATCACATCCCCTGTTAAATTATTTTATCCGCTTAGCGAAAAATGATGAGCAGTGGAAAGACATTTTAGAAAAGGCCTCCGATAAACGACCCATTAAAGTTCCTGGCCTTGGCAAAGTTAAAAACGACGAATTTCATTTTTACCTGAGAAAGTACCGGTTCCTGAAGAAACATGGTTTTTTTAAACCCGGTGCCCTGAAAAACCGCGATGGGATCATTCCTCCTAATAGGATCGAACAGAACCTTGCCCAAACCAAACAGATCATTTTTGAAACGACTGAAGATTGCAATCTCGATTGTGTATATTGCACTTACAGCAAGTTCTATTTTAATAAAAACAGAGAACGAAAGAATATCGACACAGCTGATGCCTTTAAGTTACTGGATCTCATTCTTGGCAAGCATCGGCTTAATCCCGACCAGGAGCTGACCGTGAGCTTTTACGGTGGAGAACCCTTAAAAAATTTCAGCTTTATAGAACAGGTCGTGAATCATGTAAAAAAGCACAAAAGCAGTATTTTAAAAGTTAAATACTCCATGACAACCAATGGATTGCTGCTAAAGAAATATATAAATTACCTGGTTGAAAACAATTTTGAACTGGCAATCAGCCTTGACGGGGATGAACTTGCAAATTCATTCAGGGTGTTAAAAACCAACAGGAAACCATCATTTGAACTTGTAAGCAGGAATATCGATATGGTCAGGGAAAAATATCCATCCTTTTTTAACCAACGTATTACATTCCTGACAGTTAGACATAGCCGGAACTCACTTAAGTCAATCTACGAGCACTTTTCCGCCAAATACGGGAAGACGCCAATAATGTCTAGCATTACAACTACAGGAGTTGTTGATGAATTCAGGGAGGAATTTAATAAGACATTTATAAAGAACCGGTTCCCTGCCTCAGAGAATAATTGTTATATTCATGAACTGTTCACAAAACATCCTATGGTCTCGGAAACTGCCGAGGTTTTTGAACGCTTTGGGAGTTTTGTGTTCCGGAAGCCAAGGCAGCTCCTGAACCCCCAAAAAGAGTCCCGCGACAATAAAAAGTACCTGCCAACTGCTACCTGCTCACCCTTTGACCTGAGGATATATATGAGTGCCGACGGAGGGATTTACCCTTGTGAACATATCAGCAGAATCTTCGAGCTGGGCGCGGTAAGGGGTTTGAAAGTTGAAATTAACCCTGATAAAATAACCGGGACCTACAACACCTACTTTAATAAGATTAAAAAGCTCTGTAAACAATGCTATCTTTCAGATAATTGCAAAGAATGCATTTTCAATACTGCAGTTGAAACTGGCATTCCTAGATGTGAGTTTTTTATGAACAAACAAAGATTTTCATCACACATCACACAGATATTTAACTACTTAGAAGAAGATCAACAGCTGTTTGCACGAATCAGGGATGAAGCATTCCTTGCCAAATAAAGATACCCGCTTTCTTTACCTGGAACCATATACGTTTTCAGTTATGGCCGGTAATGATGTACTGATTTATAACTCACTTAATGGTAAGATACTGGAATACCGAGACTCTCCATCAATAGTTGAAATTATCAGGAAAACTGAGGATGCAGGAGGAGGGTTTCTTGCTGAAATTGATCGGGTATCAGCAAGACCTGAAATATCATCGCTGATATCCGATCTGAGGGAGAACTTCTGCGGTGACCTGATATCCCTGGCAGATCAGCATAAACCCTCCGTCATAAGGCCAAAAGCTATTATTAAAAACTATCCTCCCGCAAAGGATTTTCCTTCTTTTTCTGCGGATGACTACCTGCGTACCATCTACTTTTTCCTGAATCAGAATAATAATAAAGTATGTACGGATTACCGGTTTGCGGCCAGCCAGTTTGTCTGCCCAGTCTTTAATTCACAGGGATACAGCGAGATGCCATTTGAAACTGTAGTTAAAACTTGTTCTCAATTTGCAGGTGTGAGCGGGATGGGAATAGATCTTAGCGGCTCAGATTTGACAGCATACTCGGAAATCAACTTTGTTCTCAAGCGGATTCACAAACTTCAGTCAAGGGTAAACTTTCATCTCCCCCTCCCCTGCTATGACCAGGATATTGTTTCCCGGCTTCTTAAGGTCGGCAACAGCCGGACTTCAATTTATATTACCTTTCCCGACGGGCCTTCTGCTTTGAAGGAAATCCGTATAAACCCGGAATATATAAAAAAACAAAACCGGATTGACCTTAATTTCCTGATACGGTCTATGGAGGAATATCAGGTTATAACAGAACTTTTGCAGGGAAACGGGAAGGAAAAAGTATTCTTTTTTCCATACTTTAATGGCAGGAATGCCGACTTCTTTAAAGAAAATGTTTTTCTTGCAAGGAACGATATCCTGGCTCTGAAACCAAACCAGAAACAAATCTATTCAAGGTCATTGATAAACGAACATCTGTATGGGAAAATTTTTATTAAAACCGGCGGTGAAGCCTATGCAAACCTCAACCATGATCCATTAGGAAATATAAATAAAGAAAGCATCTCGGATCTGGTGCGAAATGAACTGTATAATGGCAAGAGCTGGGGGCTGACAAGATTGAAAGTGAAGCCTTGTGGGGATTGCCTGTATCAGCTTTTTTGTCCACCGATCGGAAACTATGAACTTTTTATGAAAAGGTTTAACTTCTGTGATGTCCTATAATCGAGAAGCATGATCCGGAACGCTTTGATCACTTCTTACCGAACTATTGTCAGCAATAAGACCTATACGATCATCAATATAACCGGACTTGTGCTTGGCCTGACTGCGGCATTTGTCCTTCTGGTGTTTGCCATAAATGAGACCAGCTATAATACGTGTTTCAGGAAGCATAAACTACTTTACAGGGTCATTTTCACTGATTCAAAGGGAGTTATGATTCCGGAAGGATCGTCGCATGTCAAAAAACTGCTTATAACAAATATTCCGTATTGTAAGAAAATAGCAAGGGTTATATACCATCAGTATATGCCCGATAATGTGAAGGTCGTTACCGGTGGTAAGGTCAGTGAAGCTGAGGATTTCATTTGTGCAGATCCTGAAATTTTCGGAATGCTTGATATAGGTTTTACCAGGGGAGGCATAAACCTCTGCAAAAATATGCCAAACCGCATATTTATCTCGGAAACTGCTGTCCATAAATACTTTAAGGCTGAACCGAAATTGATGCAAAATGTAACTCTCAGGGTGGGAAAGTTTGAGTATAACTTGACCCTTTCAGGCCTTTATAAGGACATGCAATGGAATTCTACCATAAAAGCAGATTTTATTGCCGACCTGGCCTTCTACGAACAAATGCTTAAGGATGCCATGCCTGACCTGCTCCCTGTCTTTAATTCATATGAGGATTTCTCGGTGGAGTCACTATGTGAGTTTGCTGAGAGCACTGATGTCAAAGCAGTGACGGCTATGATTCCGGGAATGCTGAAAGATACCCTCTGGAGAAACGGGAAACTGAGGATCTCCTTTCAGTCATTCAAAGACATTTACCTTGAATCGGCGGACCTTCAGAACAACTATCAGCTCAAAGGGAATAAATTGTCGGTATATACTTATTCCTGGCTTGCAGTGTTCATTTTACTTCTTGCCGGAATAAACTATGCCATACTAAGCACTGCAAGGTCGGCCCTGAGATTCAAGGAAATCGGTGTGCGAAAAGTACTTGGAGCCACGAAAAAGGAATTAAGGATCCAAATCCTGATAGAGTCGGTTCTCTTAACTTTTATGGCCTTTCCGCTTGCCCTGTTCATCCTCGGGCTCATTGATCCAAGGATTACCGGAATGCCCGATTATACCGTGACCATATACGCCAGTAATATGCTTAAATACATTATTTTCTTTGCCTCAATTACACTGACTATTGGAATACTTTCAGGCCTTTATGTGGCAATCTACCTGGCCGGTCTCAATCCTATCAATGCATTGAAGGCAAGGAACTTTTCACCGGGGAAGTTCAACCTCAGCAAGATCTTTATCGGTTTCCAGCTTTTCATCACACTTTCCCTGCTTATCAGCATGATTACTATTTATAGTCAGATCCGCCTTTGTTATATCAGCAACCTTTCCATATCGAGGGATAATATCTTACTGGTACCGCTTAAAACTCCTGACTATAAAAAATATTCATCACTGAAATCAAGTGTTGCCAGAATAGAAGGCATTATCTCCCTATCCGGGACTTCGGCTTTTTCACTGCCATCGAATTCGATTTCAAGTGTTAAAACGAGGGTGCCGAATTCAAAAGAACCAATCCTGATTGAATGGTTAAGCATCGACAATAACTTCTTTAACACCTTGGGAATCCCTATTGTAAGAGGACGGGACTTTGATACGGCAAGTATCAGAAGGAATGAGATCGAATGTGTTTTCAATGAAGAAGCCGTCAGGGCATTCGGGTTGAAAAGACCGGTAGGGGTCATCATGAATGATGCAAAGATTGTAGGAGTGGTAAGGGATTTCAATATACATACACTGCATAACAAGATCAATGCTACCAACTTCGTTTATAATCCCTTTGCGATCAATACTTTTATCGTTCACTATAAGCAGGGGCGTGAACAACCCATAATCCGTGACATTCAAGCTTCCTGGGAGAAAATATACCCCAAAATCCCTTTTACTTATTCATTTTCCCGTCAGGAACTCCGGTCTACGTATAAAAAGGAAAATAATTTCGTGATCGCAGTTGCAATGTTTACAATCCTTGCGTTTATCATTACAGGTATGGGATTGTTCGGTTTAGCCTTATTGATCTCGGAGAGAAAGACAAAGGAAACGGCAATCAGGAAGGTTTTCGGTGCATCCAATGTACAGATAATTTACCGTATGCAAAGGGAGTTCCTGTTATACACTGCACTTGCAACACTATTTGCAATACCTGTTTCCTGGGCATTGATGGAGCTCTGGCTAAAGGAATTCTATTACCGGGTAAATGTCAGTATCTGGGTGATGCTGCTTTGTGTGCTTACAGTAACCGCTTTTGTTTCGGTAATTTTACTTATCAGAACGCTCAAGGTACTGAGAGCCAACCCGGTAAATGCACTCAAATACGAATAAACATGGCATTCCCTTTCTATAGACAACACGATACGATGGACTGCGGACCAGCCTGCCTGAAGATGGTTTGCACTTTTTACGGCAAGAATTTTACTATCACAAGGTTGCGTGATGCTTCTCATATCACAAGGGAAGGTGTTTCCATGCTTGGGATCAGCGATGCTGCCGAGTCTGTAGGGTTTCGCACCATTGGAGTGAATTTATCCTTTGCAGAGCTTGTTGCTTCCGATCCCCTGCCATGCATAGCCCATTGGCATCAGAACCATTTCGTTGTAATTTACAGGATCACAAAGAAAACAGGCGGGTATTTAGTGAAAGTTGCAGATCCTGCACATGGGCTGATTACATACAGGGAGACCGACTTCCTGAAGGCCTGGCAGGCAAAACAGGACAATGAAGAAAAAGGGATCTGCCTGTTGCTTGAACCTGGCCCGGACTTCCAGGCTATGCCGGAGGATAAGAAAAACAAACGCATCTCTGCGTTTATAAGGCAATACATGAAACCATATCAATCCAGGATGGCATGGCTCATGCTGGTCATGCTGGTTGCCAGCGGCTTGCAATTTGCATTCCCTTTTCTCACTCAGCGCATTGTGGATAAAGGTATTGCAAATAAAGACCTTGGATACATCACCCTTATCCTGCTTGGTCAGCTTGCATTATTCCTCGGCCTTATAAGCATAGAATTCTTCCGCAGCAGGGTACTCGTATTTGTTTCGAACAGGATTAATATCAGCATGGTATCCGATTTTCTAAAAAAGCTCCTGCGGCTTCCGATGTCTTTCTTTGCCAGCAAACTTCCGGGGGACCTCATCCAGAGGATATCAGATCATCAGCGGATACAATCGTTCATTACAACAAGCCTGCTGAATATAATTTTTTCGCTGCTCACCTTGACGGTTTTCGGTATCGTTCTTGCGATATACAGCCCCCTGGTTCTTGCTGTTTTTATTATCAGCAGCGTCCTTTACTCCGGATGGGTGTACTTTTTCATGAAGAAGAGAAAGGAACTTGATTATATAAGGTTTTCGAAGTTATCCGATAATCAGGATACCCTTCTGCAGATCATTCATGGGATACCGGAGATAAAACTAACGAATTCGGAAGACCAGAAAAGGAATGAATGGGAAAAGATTCAGGAGCAACTGTTTGATATCCAGATTAAAAGCCTGAAAATAAGCCAGTACCAGGATCTTGGCTCATTCTTTTTTCTAAGGACAAAAGATATCCTGATCACATTTATTACTGCATGGCTTGTTATTGAGGGCCAACTCACATTGGGTATGATGCTTGCGATCCAATTTATACTGGGGCAGCTGAACGGACCAGTTGAACAGTTTGTGAGTTTTATCCGTGAAATGCAGGATGCGGGAATTAGTATGGACCGCATCCAGGAGGTCAATTCTGTGGATGATGAAGAGACGGAGGGTGTTCCGCTTATTACTGATATCAGCCACTTCGCCGGAATCACTGTTGAAAGCCTCTGTTTCCAGTATGAAGGCCCGCATTCACACATGGTTCTCGAGAACCTTAGCTTTACGATTCCGGCAAATAAGGTGACGGCAATAGTGGGCATGAGTGGTAGCGGCAAAACAACCCTGATCAAACTGTTGCTGAGTTTTTACAAGCCGGTTAAAGGCCGCATCCTGGTAAATGACATTCCACTTACAGAAATATCCAACCGTTATTGGAGAAGTAATTGTGGTTCCGTCATGCAGGACGGGTATATTTTCTCAGATACCATTGCATCGAACATTACTTTAGGCTGCCAACCTGATAAGGAAAAACTCAGTAATGCGGTTGCACTGGCTAATCTCGGGGAATTTATCGATTCACTCCCTATAGGACTGCAAACAAAAGTCGGACAGGAGGGCGCAGGTTTAAGTCAGGGCCAGAAACAGCGTATTTTGATCGCAAGGGCGGTATACCGGAACCCACAAATCCTATTCTTTGACGAGGCAACAAATGCGTTGGATGCCTCTAATGAGAAGATAATCATGGAAAGGCTTGATAATTTTTATAGAGGGAGGACCGCTATTATTGTTGCCCACCGTCTGAGCACGGTTAAAAATGCCGACCAGATCATCGTTCTTTCCAAAGGAAGGATAATGGAACTGGGAACCCATAAGGAACTCCTGGAAAAGAAAGGTATTTATTTTGACCTTGTGAGCAATCAGCTTGAAATCGGAAAATAAACAATTTAGTATGATTAAAACTATCAATCTGTCTAAAACCTTCAGTACCCGGGATGTCGACACTCATGCTTTGAACGGCGTGGATTTCAGTGTTGAGGATGGCGAATTTGTTGCTATAATGGGACCGTCAGGTTGCGGAAAGTCAACCCTTCTGAATATACTGGGGATGCTTGACAGTCCTTCAGGTGGAGAATATTACTTTGCCGGAGAGAATGTTGCGGTTTACAACGAGAAGAAGCGCAGTCATCTCCGTAAGCAGAAGATAGGATTTATATTCCAGAATTTTAACCTTATCGATGAGCTCACTGTATATGAAAATGTCGAGCTCCCTCTTCTTTATCTGAAACAAACACAAAAAGAACGACAGGAGAAAGTTCAGAGTGTCCTTGAACAGCTCGAAATGCTGCACCGCAGGAACCATTTTCCATTGCAGCTATCGGGCGGGCAGCAGCAAAGGGTTGCGATTGCAAGGGCTGTTGTAGCTAATCCCTCCATGATACTGGCCGACGAACCTACCGGAAACCTTGACTCTTACAAAGGGGAGGATGTAATGACACTGCTTACCAATCTTAATGAAAAAGGAACAACTATTATTATGGTAACCCACTCCCAGCGTGATGCCGAGTTCAGTAACCGGATTGTCAATCTCTTTGACGGGAAAATAGTAAACGAGAGGTTTTAATCAGATTTTAATTGTGAATACAGTTTTACCCGGGGAAGACTGAACACTGATAGTTCCCCCATGCAACCTGATGATTTGTTTTGAAAGGCTTAGGCCAATACCAGATCCTCCCTCCTTGGTTGTGAAGAAGGGTACAAAAATATGCTGCATGGCATAGTCGGTTATTCCGGCCCCATTGTCTTCAACCTCTATAACGACCTGGTTGTCGGTATTCTCAGCTGTCATCCTGATTCGAGGAACCAGTATCCCGTTAACAGCTTCTATGGCATTTTTAAACAGATTAATCAGTACCTGGTCGATAAGTTTTCCGTCGGCTTGCAAATGCAGGGAATGAGGACATTCGATAGTGACCATGATGTTCTTTTCCTTAAGGATATCTTCATGAAGTTCATTTATCCGGGTAAACATATCATTCAGGTTCAGGATTTGGAACTCAGGTTTTGGTAGTATTGCTACAGAACGGTAATTTCGCACGAAATGAACCAGCCCATTACCTCTGTTTTCAATGATATCCAGACCCCGCATTGTTTTCTCGAGGTTTTGATCGGTGAGTTCTCCCAGGGATTTAAGGATACCGGTTTCCTTATGCCTGAAAATCCTTGTGAGAGTTGCAACCAGTGTTATGATTGGTGTGATTGAATTCATGATCTCATGAGTCAGCACCCGGATCAGCTTTTGCCAGGATTCAATTTCCTGTTGTTCCAGTTCACTCTTGATATTCTGGAAAGATACCAGGTGCAGATCAATGGTCCCGGTCCTGAAGATGGCTTTGCGCGTGGAAAGTTGTAACAGATCATCGTCGATGATTAGGTTGATCAGCTGGCTTTCACCGGGTTTAAGTGCTTTTAGCGTGTCGCTGAATCCCTCCTTGAACAGGTCAAGCTTCTCAAGTGTTCTGAGCACGTTAATTCTGAAGATCTTTCTTGCAGCATCATTGAAAAGTTCCACCCGGCCTTCCATTGTAAAGGAGATCAGTCCGGTTGAAGTATGGTCAACAATGGTTTTAAAATAATTATTCCTGATCTCACTTTCTACCCTTGAGCTCTCAAGTTTATCATTGACTCTCCTGAAATAGCTGTATAACCCCTCGAACTCATCCTTCCTGCCTGATCCCGTGAAAGACGTAGTTACATCGCCGCTGAGATGCATGATAAAGAATTGTTCAAGTTTGCGGTTGATAGAGTTCAGGTACCTGATCAAAAAGTATGCCTGAATAGGAATCAGCAATCCCAGTAAAGTCAGGATTGAGGGATTTGGCAGCCTGAAGACAGCAAGTGCAAACAGGATGCAGGTAACCATCATCAGTATAATCCGGACGGAAATGTTCAGATAATACCGCCTAGAGACCATAGCGTTTAATTTTATTGTAGATTGTTTGACGTGTCACACCAAGCTCTCTTGCTGTCGTAACCATATTGCCGTTATTTCGCAGCAAGGCCCTGCGGATGATGTCCCGTTCTATGTCGTTAAATGAAGGGTTGACTTCCTTTTTCTGCTGTATCCTTGCTGCTGTCCTTTTCAGGAAGAGATCATCCGGAGTAATAATATCACCTTCAGCCAGGATAACGGCTTTTTCGATAGAATGTTCCAATTCCCTGATATTCCCTGGCCATAAATATTCCTGCATGGAATTAATAGTCTCTGATGACAGGTGCATTTTCCCTCTTTCGTATTTTGTCGCGAATTTATTCAGGAAGTAGCCTGCCATCAGGTTTATATCGTTTCCTCTTTCCCTCAGGGGGGGAAGGTCAATCTGGATAGTGTTGATCCTGAATAATAGGTCCTGCCTGAAAAGCCCTTCCATAACCATTTTTTCAAGATTCTTATTTGTTGCACAGATCAGCCGGATATCAATGGGGATTATTTTATTTGTTCCAAGCGGAATGATATATTTTTCCTGAAGGACATTCAGGATCTTTGTTTGCATGTTCAGAGAGAGATTTCCGATCTCATCAAGGAAAAGTGATCCCCCTGATGCGGTTTCAAAGCGACCAACCCGGTCATGACGAGCATCAGTAAAAGCTCCTTTTACATGACCAAACATTTCACTTTCAAATAAGGAAAGTGGTATTGATCCCATATCTACGGTGATCATGGCTTCTTTTGAACGTACCGACCGTTTGTGTATCTCCCTTGCTATAAGTCCCTTACCTGTTCCGTTTTCCCCGGTAAGTAGAATATTCGCATCGGTATTTGAAACTTTTTCAACAATATCCATGACCCTTTTCATGGATGGGCATTCCCCGATGATCTCAGGAAATTTCTGGTTCAGTTCCTCAACGAGATGATTCTGCCTTCCCCTGAGTTTTTGGATTTCCATATTGGACCTGCGAAGTTTAAGGCCGGCAAGGAGGGTAGCCAGAAGCTTCTCATTATCCCATGGCTTCAGAACAAAATCCGAAGCTCCGTTTCGCATCGCTTTTACCGCCAGCTCAACATCCCCGTATGCTGTCATCATGATCACGCTCAAACTAGGATCCAACTTCAGAATCTCCTTTAACCAGTGTAATCCTTCACTTCCGGTGTTCAGGCCGACTGTGAAATTCATGTCGAGAAGAACAAGGTCGAAAGCGCTGTTTTGCAAGGTCGATGGAATAAGTTCCGGGTTTTTTATCCCAACCACGACGCTGAATTCGTCTTCAAGGAACAGCGTAAGAGAATCCAGTATTTCGGTGTTGTCTTCAACAATCAGCAAATTTCCTTTTACAGACATATGTATAAAAATTTGACATAAAGATACATAAAAGTGTAAAAATATTTGACACTAATGTAAAAAAATTTTACACCACTGTATAAATATTTTACACTTAAAGATTATGAAATTTTGTTATATAATTGATATTCATTATATTATGTTTTTGGTACGATTATTGATGTTATACCACATCTTTTATTGACAACCATAACATTTTTAAAAACCGGCCTATCATGATCTCTGTCAACATTGTTTTATTCGTACTTATCTGCATCTCTATTTTATTGATTATCGGGGAAAGCTATCTCATCTATACACAAGGAAGGAAAAACGCTGACAAAGCTGATGTTCGCCTTCTTACAGATATTCTTAGCCAGATTCATGACCGGAATATGGAAGAGAATGAATTGCTTAAATCAAACCTTAATATTCATACCGGACAAAACAACCATATTTTTAATGAAAGAAAGAATGCCATCCTGGCTTATTTTTCCAGTCTGAATACATGGATGTGGGACGGGCTGAATGTTTCTGTTCAGGATTACAATCATGTAAATTTCGAAGAGATCACCAAAAGAATTACCAACATTAAGGATTATTACAATCAGACCAATATCAGCTTTGCCGTCATGCAGCTGACTATCGATTCCGAACAACTGGTAAAAATAGGCTATGAAGCCATGATGGATACCCTTAAACTTCATCATTTCGTGGAAAACACCATGAAGAACTATCAAAAAACACTTTCATGGGAAAAGACTCTTCTGGACAAGATCACATCCAAGGATTATGACTTCTTCAAACTTTCGCCCGACATGAAAAGCTTTTATGAGCGCCAGGCCAGGGAGAATGAGGAAGACAAGCGAAGAGTCCTTGAAGGATATAATGACCGCCACTGGGAACTATTCAAACAGGCGATTGCCGACAGGAATTTGTTCCGGGATGTTGCAAAAGAAGAACTATCCGATCTGGAGAATGATGTTTACAGCAAATCCTCTGAAAAAACCGATGAATTAAAAAGCCTTCTTAACGGAGGGACTTCCCAGGCCAAAAGTATCGGAGATCTTTCAGCCCGCCGGGAATATGTCTATAGTAGGGAAACTGAAAATAAATTTTGACTTAAACTTCTTTTCTTTTAATTTTACATGATGTTGACAGCCAGAAAAATAATCGGGCTGATCGTATTATGTGTTACGGTCACCCTTAGTTCTTACGCGCAGAACCCCAAAGACAATCCCCTCATCCACAATGTACCTGAAACAGCTGCCGGTCATGATAGTACTACACACCCTGATTCCACTTCATGCGGGATTTTTGAATATGGAGGGCAGGTTTATCATACCGTGATTATCGGCAGGCAATGCTGGATGAAAGAAAATCTGAACCTTGGAAAATGGCTCGACCAGAGTCAGAACCAGACCCAGCAAAAGAATGCCACAGTTGAGAAGTATTGCTACGGAAACGATTTTGTGAATTGCGACCTCTGGGGCGGGTTATACATGTGGGCAGAGATGCTGCACTATGAGACAACCGCAGGTGCACAGGGTATCTGTCCTGTAGGCTGGCATGTGCCGGATAGCAAGGACTGGAAGGAACTTATCAGGTTTCTCGGAGGGACCGAATTGGCCGGAGGGAAAATGAAATCAACCGGCAACAGGGACTGGTGGGTACCGAATGTCGGTGCTTCGAACTCCAGTCAGTTTACTGCCTACCCAGGCGGATATTTTGATTTTACAGCCCAGGCCTGGAATGATGTGCATAATGCGGGCTATTTCTGGTCATCGGAAACTATCTCGACTATAACCTCAGTTGCCCTTCAACTTATACGGAGAGGCACGGAAGCGGAATTATATGAGGAATATAATCCCAGTGCCCTATCTCTGAGGTGTATCAGGGATTAGGAATTTCAAGGATAAAATACCAGGTATAAACTGCAAGAATGTCATCCTCTGGATTGGCATGGTATTTGTCAATTTATTATATTCTTTTATTTTTATTTAGTTCAAATTAAATTTTACAATCATGAAAAACATAAACAGGTTCTTTTTTACTGCAGGTTTTGCGCTCATATTGAGCCAGGTTTCTTCCGCCCAAACAAAGTGGAACCCCGATTACGCACATTCCAGCATCAAATTCACCACCACCCACCTCGTCATTTCAGAAGTTGAGGGCAGTTTTAAATCATTCAATGGCAGCATGGAAGCATCCAAGTCGGACTTTACTGATGCCAAAATTAATTTTACGGCGGATGTTTCAAGTATAAACACCGATAATGAAAAGCGCGATGGACATCTGAAATCCGACGATTTCTTCAATGCTGAGAAATATCCCAAGATTACTTTTAAAAGCAAATCGTTCAAGAAAATCAAGGACAATAAATACCAGCTGAAAGGTGAATTAACAATTCGGGACGTAACCAAACCTGTTACTTTTGATGTTACTTATGGCGGCACAGCCAAAGATCCCTGGGGCAACACACATGTAGCTTTTAAAGCAACCACCAAAATCAACCGTTTTGATTATAACCTCAAATGGAATACTCTGACAGAAGCTGGTGGAGCTGTTGTTGGAAAGGATATTGAAGTAAAAGTCAATATAGAGTTTCTTCCAGAGAAGAAATAAGAGGTAATTTCTTTACTATAGAATTAATTTTAAACTTAACATTTTAAAATTTAAACCATGAAAACGAAATTCCAATCCATTTCCAAACTATTTCTTCTTATCAGTCTCGTTACTGCATGGATTTCACTGTTGATTTCACCCGTTTTCGCTCAGCAACCTGGAATGAGTCCGGAAGATCGTGCAAAACACCAGACTGAAATACTGAAAACAGAACTTAAATTAACCCCGGCCCAGGAGCCAAAAGTGTATTCGATCAATCTTAAGTATACTGAAAAGATGCGCGACTTAAGGGAAATTGCCGACACAGCCGCCCGACGAAAATCATTCGAAGCCCTGAGCAAGCAGAAGGATGCAGAATACAAGGGCATTTTAACTGCAACACAATATAAATCCTACCTGAAGTTTATAGAAGAGATGAAGGCAAAGAGGCAGAAGGGGTGAACCAAAGCTTCAACTCCGTGCCGGGAGTCTTGCTTTGTCGGGGTAGCAGGATTCGAACCTGCGACCCCCTGGTCCCAAACCAGGTGCGCTAACCAGACTGCGCTATACCCCGATAACAATAGTCTTCTGCGGAGAGGGGGGGATTCGAACCCCCGGTACAGTTTCCCGTACGACAGTTTAGCAAACTGTTGGTTTCAGCCACTCACCCACCTCTCCGGGGAATTCTGAAATTGGGCTGCAAAGGTAGGAATTCCTGCTCTCTCAGCAAAAAAAAATTATACCTTTGTCTTAAACACAAAAAACTCTTGCTATGAAAGGAAGAACTTTTGCTGAAAAGATTTTCAATGCTGAAAAAGGCTCCATCGTCTTTGCCAGACCCGACATAATTCTCTCGCACGACAACACCTCAAGTATCTTCAGTACATTCAAGAAAATGGGAGGGGAAAAACCTCTTAACCCTGACACACTTCTAATCACCCTCGATCACAATGCCCCTCCTACCAATTCAAAACTTGCCAATGATTATCAGATGATCCGGGACCTTGTCGATAAATTCGGGATTAAAAAATTTCATGATGTCGGCGATGGAATCTGCCATCAGCTTATGTCACTCTATGCCAGACCTAAAATGATCATCGTTGGCAGTGACAGCCATACCAGTACTGCAGGAGCGTTCAATGCATTTGCAACAGGCATCGACCGTACCGAAACAGCCGGCCTCTGGAAACAGGGGGAAACCTGGTTCCGTGTTCCCGAATCAGTAAAAATTACCATTACAGGGAAACTCGGAAAAGGTGTTTACGCAAAAGACCTTGCCCTCTGGATCATCGGCATGATAGGTTCCAGTGGCGCCGATTATATGTCGATAGAATATCATGGTGATGGAGTAAAGTCCCTCAGTATTTCCGACCGTATGGTCCTTGCCAACCTGGCATCGGAGATGGGAGCTAAAAACGCAGTCTTCCCGGCCGACGAAATCCTTGATACCTGGTTCGGCAAGAGAGTTGAAGGGCTCTGGTCTGACCCTGACGCTGCTTACATCAGGGAAATCATCATTGACCTGTATGATATCTTCCCGGTGGTTGCAGCACCTCATCATGTCGATAATGTTAAAGCTGTATCCGAGGTCCAGGGTATTAAAACAAATGAAGCCCTCATAGGCACATGCACAAATGGCCGTCTTGAAGACCTCCGCGAAGCCGCAAGCGTTTTAAAAGGAAAGAAAGTAGCAAAATTCATGCAACTCCTGATTATCCCCGCATCCAAAGAAATATACAAACAGGCTATGAAGGAAGGGCTTATCGATATTTTCATGGATGCCGGAGCGAACGTCCTTGCCTCCTCCTGCGGGCCCTGTCTCGGAACGGGACAAGGTATTCCGGCAGATAATTATAATGTGATCTCTACGGCCAACAGAAACTTCAAAGGAAGAATGGGCAACAACGCTTCCAATGTTTACCTGGCTTCCCCCGCAACCGTCGCCACATCGGCAATTGCAGGGGAAATAACTGATCCCCGTGGGATCAAAGCAGATGACAAATTCCCTTATCACTCTCCCCAAAGCTCAAAAGTCGATATTAAGGAAGGGGAAGACCGCTTCTCAAAAGGGACATGGAACTATGCAGATGTCGACAATCTCAATACCGACCAGATGTTCGCAGGTAACCTCACCTATAATGTCCAGAGTTCCGAACCTGATAAAATCATGCCTCACCTGTTCAAGGGATTCGACAACAGCTTCGCGGAACGGGTCAAGGCCGGCGACATCCTTATAGCAGGCGTGAACTTTGGCTGCGGCAGCTCCCGGGAACATCCGTCGGTTGGACTTGCCTTTGCCGGAGTCAAAGCAGTAATCTGTAAATCGGTCAACCGTATTTTTTACCGCTCCTCGGTCAACCAGGGGCTGCCGATCATCCTGGTGCCTGAGGCAGTGGACGCCTTTAAACAGGGTGACGAAGTGATTATCGATTTTGAGAAAGGGCAGGTGTTTGTCGGTTCTAAACAATTCAGCTTTTCAGCCCTGCCCGGTAAACTTATGGAGATCTTCACTGTCAAAGGCCTTGTGAACTATGTAAAGAATAAATGAGAAAAGCAGTATCCCTGGCGCTTTTCTTTTCAGGCGTCATTGCACTCATCCTTATATTAATGTCCTTCTTCCCGAAGTACCAGGGAATTTTGATATTTCTTGCAGTTTTCCTGCTTGGAGACCTGGCATTATGGCTCTCGGTGCGCACCTGGATCGGCCGGCGTAAACAGGGACTGAAAGTACTGCTGACAGCCCTCTACTGGCTGCCGGCGATAACCCTGTTCTGCCTTGTTATCTTCGGGTTTATTGTACCTTTTATATACTGGGACGTTACCGTCAAATCGATCCTTCTGAGCCTTCTTCTGATGACTATAGTGGCCAAAATGATCCCCCTGGTCATTTCCCTCCTGAGCAGACTGCTCCGCTTTTTGTTTTCTGTCCTTTTGAAGATCAGAGCCTCCTGGCTGAAGTGGATTGATTTGGCTGCCTGGATCACCGGAGGAGGGCTGTGGCTCATTCTGCTTCTTGGTATGATAATCTGGGTATATGATTTTAAAATTAATACGGTGGATTTCCATTCTTCCAGGCTCCCCGCCTCATTCAATAATTTCAGGATAGTACAGTTCTCGGATGTACACCTGGGGAACTGGACCTGCCGGAAAAAGCTTCAGGATGCCGTAAATAAAATCAATGAACTTAAACCGGATGTTATCGTTTTTACAGGCGATATGTTCACTTTCTCCACGGCTGAAGGCAGGGGATTCATCCCATATCTCAAACAACTCCATGCCAGGTACGGGATTTATGCAATTATGGGGAACCATGATTACGGAGATTATGTTAAATGGCGTACTTCCCTTGCAAAAAGTGACAACCTGCATGACCTTGGCAGGTTCTATTCAGACCTGGGCTGGAAGTTGCTGTTAAACCAGTCCGGGGTAGTCAGATCCGGCACCGACAGCATCAACATCATCGGAGTGGAAAACTGGGGGGCTACAAGAAGATTTCAACGATACGGTGATATAAATAAAGCCGAAACCGGGATCAACAGATCTTGTTTCTCCATCCTGCTTTCGCACGACCCCTCTTACTGGGACAGCATCATCTGCAGGAAACATCCCGAAATAGACCTTACTCTTTCAGGGCATACGCATGGCGGACAGTTAGGGATAGAAAGCGGCTCTGTAAAATGGAGTATACTCTCCTGGTCTAATCCTTTATGGGGCGGTTTTTATACAAAAAACAAAGCCGGTTTCAGCTCCAGTTTATATGTAAACAGGGGACTTGGAACTGTTGGATATGCAGGTCGGGTGGGTATACGTCCGGAGATCACATTGATCATATTGCACTCCGGCCATAGATAAACCCATAAAACTTCCTACCACCCAGCCAAATGAGGAAAACGAACACATTTTCTCGCAGAAAAGCTACGATTACGAAAAAAGTGGCAATTACGGTCAGAATCAGGTTGTTTTGTTATATTTTCGCTGCTATAAGCCCCATTTGAAAGATAGATGAAATTGAATTTTAAAATAATGGGTCTGGTGATCATGGTTACCGGGTTCCTGATAATATCCATACTGGCTTATCATTTTTCCCGGTCGAAGGAAGAAAAGCTGTTTAATTATGCGTATCACCAGAATACTACTATCAGCATCCAAAGTATTCTTAACAGCCGGCAACGTGCCATGAACCAAAGCCTGGAGGACAATTCAGCCTGGGATTTGATGGTTACATTTGTTAACAAGCCTGATACGGTTTGGGCCAGGGAAAACCTTGTCACATGCAGGCAAACATTGAATCTTGATTTTATACAAGTTTACAATCTTGACAGGAAGCAGATATGGGCTGTGCATGACCCCGATATGAAGGTGGGGCTGGTCCAGACACTCAGTGAAGAAAAACTGAAAAAACTTTTTCAGAATAGTTCTACCTGCCATTTTTTTGAAATTACGGATACCGGGCTGATGGAGTTGTACGGTTCTATAATAGTTCCCTCGCTTGATATTGCAAGAAAGACCCAACCCAGGGGGTACCTGTTTTTTGGAAAACTTTGGGATAAAGATATCATTTTCAATCTTGAGAATTCATCAAATTCTTTTATCTCGCTGCACTACCCATTAACAGGGAAAAAAGCCCAGGTTCATTCCATTGACAATAAATCCCAGGAAATAGCGGTATTGCTGAAAGATTTTTCAGGCAAAGAAATTGCCAGGCTCGACTTCCTTTCAAAAACATTTTACAAAGCCGATACCCGTTTGTTCTACCTGTTCACACTTATCCCTTTTGCCCTTGCCATTATCGTACTTCTCCTTTTTTACCTTTTGATCCGTAAATGGATCACTATTCCAGTAAATAGAATCATTCATAGCCTCGACAAACAGGATCCCGAAGGATTGGATCAAATCAGGGAGGGTAATCGTGAATTTCGTGTTATAGCGGAGCTTGTCGGGGAATCATTTGAGAATCGGAAAAGCCTGGAGAAAGAAGTGGCTGAGAAAAAGAAAGCTGAAGAAAGAATTTTAAAATATGCTGAAGAGCTGCAGGAAATTAACATCAGTAAGGATAAGTTTTTCTCAATCCTTGCTCATGACCTTAAATCTCCGTTTCATTATCTTCTGGGCTATTCCGATCTTCTAAGGAATGAATATCTAACTCTGAGCGATGAAGAGAGGAAGAAATTCATCGGTATTATTCATTCCAATTCACAGAGGTTATACAACCTTCTTGATAATCTCCTTGAATGGTCGAGGATACAGACCGGCAGGATAGATTTTGAAATGGAAGTGTTTGACCTCGCCAGGGAAGTAAAATCCTTATGTGAAACAGTAAGTGCGTCTGCAACTCATAAAAATATCGCACTTGAATCCGGAACTTTTAATCAGGCGATAATCAAAGCCGACAGGAACATGATACGATCGGCATTGCATAATCTGCTTATCAATGCCATTAAATACACTCATGAAAACGGATCAGTCTCGATTAAAACAAGAAGTGCTGATTCCCATGTCGAAGTAAGCATAAATGATAACGGTATAGGGATGAGCCCCGACGAAGTGGCCAAATTGTTCCGTATCGATGTTTCCGTATCAAGGCCGGGAACTAACAATGAACCCGGCACCGGACTTGGGTTGATTCTTACCAAGGAGTTTCTTGAAAAAAACGGTGGCAGTGTTTTTGTCGAAAGCGAGCCCGGAAAGGGAAGCCTGTTCAGGGTTACTTTGCCCTTGTATAAGGCTTAAGTTCACACTCGAACATATCACAGCAATTCTCACAAACACGTTTATAGACCTTGAAATTTAATAGCTCTATTTCAGGGCTTTCATACTCTGGTCTTACAGGTTCCACACGCATAAGGTCAGTACTAAGGTACTTTTTATTGCAATCCGCAAAAACGGTGACAACATTCGATCCAGGGCCGAGTTCGTTCTGTATCTGCAGAGCTCCAAGGAAATTAGCACCTGATGAAATGCCTACAGCCAGCCCGAGTTCCCGGGCGAGTTTCTGGGCCATGATGATTGAATCCCCATCGGGCACGGCAACAATGTGGTCCAACTGATCAAGTTTCACTAAAGCAGGGATGAATTCGTCGGATATCCCCTGTATGCGGTGTGACCCCACTTTATAACCGGTTGACATGGTTGGCGATTCAGCAGGTTCGAGCGGATGAATTTTAACATTGGGGTTCATCTGCCTGAGAAACCTGCCAACCCCCATTACGGTCCCCCCTGTACCCACGCCAGCAACGAATGCATCAGGAGTAATACCCCGGTATACCAACTGGGCCCAGATCTCTGGCCCGGTTGTCTTTTCATGAGCCTCGGCATTAGCTTCATTTGAGAATTGCTGGGGAAGAAAAATATTGGGCTCCCTCGCGGCAATCTCTTCTGAAAGCTTTATGCTTCCCAGAAAACCTCCCTCTGCCTTGGAAATCGGGATGATACTTGCCCCAAGGCTTTTGATAATATCAACCCTTTCCTTGCTCATCCAGTCGGGCATGATGATCCTGACTTTATGACCCAGAGCCCTGCCGATAGCCGAAAAAGCAATGCCCGTGTTTCCGCTTGTTGCCTCAACTATCGTGTCTTCCTTCTTGATTCGTCCGTCATTATAGGCCCTTTCCATAATATAAAGAGCCATCCTGTCCTTAATGCTTCCGGTAATATTGTAGTGCTCTGCTTTCGCATATATTGTTCGGTTCTGGCCCTTGTACTTGAAGTTAATAACCAGTAAGGGGGAGTTGCCGATTAGCCTCCAGAGATCTTTAAATCTAAGCCGGAAATCATTGTCGACATGAATATTCATTATTGGCATAAGGTAGGATTTATGAATTCTAAATGCTTCAAAAGACAGCAGCAAAAATAAGGATTTTCTATTATCTTGCCTTTGAAACCTGAATAAAGGTAACTTCTATATCGCCTCCCTGGGGATAAAGGCTGATATAATCGTTGTCAATGCGGTACCACACATCCTGTTCCCTGACGCTTATCAGCCTTTCATTTACTTTACCATCGGTGCTGAGATTGCGTATAACAACACCCCCGGTCGGCGTCTTATCCTTACCATACCGGAGCAAGACACTGAAAGGTTTAGCAGAAAGATTTCTGAGCTTGATATAAATAAAATTGTCTTTCCGCGAGGCTATATTCACCGGAGTGAATTTGAACTTCTTTTCATCGTTAGAGGATATGGTAACAGTGCTGTTCAGAACGTCAGCAATAGCATTCTCGGAAATTGTTTTATGTATCCGCGCAATCATTTCCTTTGGATAGTTCTCCATTGGTAGGAAAGCAGCCGCATCGGAATATGCATCGATTGCCTTGTCAAATTCAAAGCTGTTGTAGAATTTATCCGCTTCAGCAACAGCTTTATCATATTTTCCTTTATTTGCGCGATAAAGGCTGTCGATAACCGTATTAACCCTGCCAAGCCGGTCCCTGGCATATTTATCTTCGGGGAACAAGGCCGTAGCCTGCTGCAAATATTCCCTGGCCTTACCGTAATCCCTGCCGCCAAAGGCGTTATCTCCTTTGATCACAAGGTCATCAAAAGTTTTTTTCCTGCCTTGGATACCGGTGAGTTTCCTGTTGATCTCATCAATCTTGTTTTTTGGATACTGCTCGGCGGGCTTTATGGTAAGCGAATTTTCATATTCAGTGCGTGCATCCTCGTATTTCTTTTCAAACAGCATCTGGTCGGCTTTGGCCAGGGAGGCTTTATAAGCGTCATCTTTTGCCTTTAATTCAGCAAGAATATTATCAATTTCTTTTATTTTATCTTGCGGATATTGTTCTCCCGATTTGATACTCAGGGCTTTGGCAT
>JAPLDK010000059.1 GCA_026391775.1 Bacteroidota bacterium | reverse complement strand
GTTAAAAATCACATTTCAATTGACCCTGCACCTACCACACAGGGATCAACAGTAATTAAACCTGTTCCAACTCATACAAAATCTGCCAGCACAGTACACCCAATTACATGTGGTACAGCAGCTAACGCTCTTGGCTGGGGATATGCTGCAGGCACTTATGATCACCTTTGGGCTGACAATGATCTGCACACAGTTGGATTTATTCACCGTATGGGCCCCGGAGCTTCTCCTCCCAGTTTGTCCGGCTATCTTTCAATGGACCATGCCACCAATTATGGCGCTACAGCAGCTGACTGGTCGATCCAATACCAGATTTATGCTGCTCTTCTTCCACCAATTCCTCCTGCCACCTACTATGCCGACGCAGCCCGTTACCCTCAGGGGGGGCTCTATAACCCGGCAGGGAACACTGATCCAACGAATTCATACTTCTGCTACTATGCACCGGCATTCTGCAATACTACTGCAGCATCATGGGGCGGTTACGTTTGGGGCAGGGGAAAATGGGGCACACAGTCCGATTCCACCAAACACCTCAGCTGGTATGCTCCTCCTCCTTACCGTGATATTCAGGATGGTTTTAACATTACTGCACAAGGTAAGGCCTTTGGGATCGGCAATGAGTATGAATATATCTCCGCAACGAATTATACATATTATGACAACCTGAACCTTGCAACGGGTATATGGAATAATTCAACACATGATTTTGACTATACTACCAGCCTGATCCCCTTACCTCAGAATTTTGGTACATGGTCAACTATTGAGAAAATTGCCGCTGACCCATCAGGAAATCATGTATGGATTGGCTGCATTGGCAATAACGGCGAGGGAACTCACGTTTTTGACTCGACCTATTATCCTATTTTCTTCCATTCTGCAGATGGTGGCCAAACCTGGAGTGCTGCTATGACAGTAGATCTCGACGGACCAACCGGAATTCCAGCTATTCTGAATTATATTTCAGACGCAAGGCTTGCTATGGTTTATGCAGGACCTCCTCCTTCCAGGGATCAGGTTGCTTATACCTGTGTTTTTGATGGTGACCTCACTGTAGATAAATGGGGAAACCCTCATTTCGCAGTTGGTATTTGCCTGCCCGCTGGCGCATTCTCAATAGCTCCCCCTGATGGCGCAAACTCACCCACATTTGACAGTACCCTGGCAATTTTCGATATTTACTCAGTCAACCTCGGAACTACCTGGTGCGGCCGTTTGATGGGCGTTAACAAAAGATTCCGTTGCGATGTAACTTCGGGCGGAGCCGCCTCATATATCGACATGCGTACCAATATTTCAAGGAATGTCGCCGGCGACAAGGTTTTCGCTTCCTGGCAGGATACCTGGCTTGCAACAAAAGATAACAACACCGCACCCGATATCTTTGTACGCGGCTGGGATCTCATAACGAATAAGCTTACAAATGACAATGGACTTGATGCTGCAACAAATGTTACTTATCTGTCCGACGTAACACAGGTTGCTTTCTGCCCCGACCAGGCACAGGTTGTTTTCACTAAACCTGATGGTTCATCCCAGATCCCCTTTGTTTGCGAGATCATCGACAATCTCACTCTCGATAACGCTGTTACTTTCAAATATATCCCTGACTTCAGCTGGGCTTCAACGCCTGCTGTCTACAGCATAAATGCTGTAGGCCCGCCTTGGGGATCTGACTGTCTCTTCCCGGTTGGTATCACTGAACCGGTTGCAGTTGCAACATTAAGTGCAAACGTATACCCGAATCCTGTTAAGGGAATTGCTACTGTAAAAGTTACCGTTCCCCAGAAGGGTATTGTTACTATCCAGCTTACAAATCTTGTTGGCCAGACTGTTATGAGCCTGACCAGGAATGTTGAAAGCACAGATACTTTCAGCCTTGATGCTTCTCAACTCACTGCTGGTGTTTATTTCTACACTGTAATGCAGGGCAGCCAGAAAGTTTCCGGAAAGATCGTTGTTGAATAATCTTTCTCTGGTATAACCAAAAAGAGGTTGCCCTCAGGGCAACCTCTTTTTTTAATATATGATAAATGCTGCTTAAACGGGAACTGACCCATCTTTTTCTCAAGGAAATCAGGTTGGAACTGAAACAACGGTATGTTCTGAACGGTATCCTGCTTTATCTTGTGTCTACTGTTTTTGTTACCTATCTTGCATTTACCGGGACCATTACATCCGAAACCTGGAATTCACTTTTCTGGATCATCCTGCTGTTTGTTGCAGTGAACGGTATTTCAAAAAGTTTTATCCAGGAAAACCCGGCCCGCCACCTGTATTATTACACTATCGCAAGCCCTGAAGCCATCGTGCTTTCAAAGATTCTTTACAATCTTTTTCTGATGGCGATATTATCCATCCTGGCACTTCTGTTCTTTGTTTTGCTTATGGGGAATATGATACAAAACCCAGGTTTGTTCGTTACTGCCCTTATCCTGGGCAGCTTTGGACTCTCGTCGGTCCTTACGATGATAGCGGCCATAGCCTCACGTGCATCAAATAACTTTTCTCTCATGGCCATTCTCAGTTTCCCTATCGTTTTGCCCCTCTTAATGACCCTCATGAAAGTCTCAGGATCGGCCCTTACATCCGGTTCCTGGAGCGGAACTTTGCCGCTGATAATCATACTGTTGATAATTAATGTAGCCGTGATCCTCCTGGCGTTCCTGTTATTTCCTTATCTTTGGCGAGACTAATTATAAATAACGATGCTTAAGAAATATTGGTGGAAAATCCTCAGTCTGTTACTGCTGCTTTACGCGGTAACGTACGGATTTTATGTTGCCATCCCGGAAACCATGATCCTGCAGACCATGAGAAACCTCTTTTATCATGTAGGAATGTGGTTCGGGATGTTTACCATGCTTATCGTTTCATTTATATACAGCCTGAAGTATCTGAAGGGCTTTCACGAAGAAAATGACCGGGTAGCCATTGAAGCTGTTAATGTAGGAATACTATTCGGCTTTCTGGGCATTTTTACCGGCATGACCTGGGCGAATTTCACCTGGGGCTCGCCCTGGGTCAAAGACCCTAAACTGAACGGAGCGGCCGTCGGGCTGGTAATTTACCTGGCCTATATCATCCTCAGAAGCTCTGTTGAAGACCGGCATAAACGGGCAAAGGTTTCGGCCGTTTACAATATTTTCGCTTTTGTACTGTGGATTATTTTTGTCCTCATTCTCCCGCGGCTTGCCGGTGACAGCCTGCATCCTGCAACAGGCGATAATTCGACCCCGGTGTTACCCATGCATCTCGACCCTTCGATGCGCACAGTTTTTTATCCTGCAATGACAGGGTGGATACTGCTGGGTACCTGGATACTTCAGATCAGGATCAGGATCTCAAAGCTGAAACACCAGATTGAAGATTAATAATTCATTCAATTCTATTTTGAACATGGAAACGTACGGAAAAATATTTGTGGTTGTTGCAGTCCTTGCATTGATACTGGTCGGGATATTCGTTTACCTTTTCTTTATTGACCGGAAGATTGGGAAACTCGAAAAGGAAATCAATGAAAAAGAAAGCCATAAACAACAATGAAGACTATTCATCTTATTATAATACTTGTGCTTGTGATCGCTATTGCCGTGGTGATCACGACGATCAGCGATTCCAGCACCTATTCCGACTTCAGCGAAGCAGCAAAATCTCCCGGGAAGGAACTTCATATTATCGGAAAACTCGACAGGAGCAAACCCATGGAATATGATGCGAAAAAGGATGCCAACCGTTTCAGCTTCTACATCATTGACGCCAAAGGCATGGTGAAGCAGGTAATTTACCATAATGCCAAGCCACAGGATTTTGAAAAATCGGAAAAGGTAGTCGTTGTGGGTTCCATGCAGGGCGATGTTTTTATTGCCAGGTCCCTGCTTCTGAAGTGCCCTTCAAAATATAATGATCAGAAAACTCCCAGCAAATTCGGGGATAAGGAGTTTAAGTAAATATCCAGCTATCCAGTTATCCAGCATCCACCTAATGTCCTACCGTTCGCTAAATCACTTCATTCAAACCCTTGAATCTGCCGGCGAACTGGTTCGGGTGAAGGCATTTGTATCCCCCATCCTGGAAGTTACCGAGATTGCCGACCGTGTTGTCAAGAACAATGGTAAGGCGTTGTTGTTTGAAAACAATGGAACTGAATTTCCTATTCTTATCCTTGCTTTTGCCGGTGAGAAGCGGATAAACATGGCCCTTAGCCTGCGCGACTTAGATGATGCCGGCAGAATGATCGAGGGCATGGTCAGGGATTTCATGGGGCCTAAGGAGCATTTCCTGGATAAACTACGCTTGCTTCCGGCCTTGCAGGAGATCTCATCATGGATGCCGAAAACTTTGGGTGGCCGGGGGGCATGCCAGGAAGTTGTGATGGGCACTCCTGACCTGAACAGGCTTCCGGTTCTGAAATGCTGGCCATACGACGGAGGACCCTTTATCACTCTTCCCTGTGTGCATACGAGGAATCCTGAAAACAACAGCCGCAACCTGGGTATGTACAGGATGCAGGTTTTCGGGCCTGAACTTACGGGCATGCACTGGCATATGCACAAAGGCTCCGCATTTCATTACCAGCTTTATAAGAAAGCGGGAAAGCGGATGCCTGTATCGGTAACACTTGGGGGGGATCCGGTTTATACCTATGCCGCTACGGCCCCTTTACCTGAAAACCTGGATGAATACCTGTTTGCAGGATTCCTGCGGAAGAAAAAAGTAGAACTGGTCAAATGTTTGACCAATGATCTTGAAGTCCCCGCGGATGCTGATTTTGTCATCGAAGGATATATTGATCCCCTGGAAGAGCTGATCCTTGAAGGGCCGTTCGGGGACCATACGGGGTTTTATTCACTTGCCGGTATGTTCCCGCGTTTTCACGTGACCTGCATTACACACAGGAAGGATGCGGTTTATCTCGCGACCATAGTGGGTATCCCGCCCCAGGAAGACGCCTGGATAGGGAAGGCAACGGAAAGGATATTCCTGACCCCGGTCAAATTATCGGTTGTGCCGGAACTCACATCCATGCATATGCCTCCCGAAGGTGTTTTTCATAATATCGTACTTGCTTCCATTCACAAACAATATCCCGGACAGGCCATAAAAGTCATGAGTTCGCTATGGGGAGCAGGTCAGATGATGTTCAGCAAGATCATGGCGGTGTTTGACGCGGATACAGTTCTAACTGATTATGCCGGGCTTGCCCGCCTGGTCAGCAGGCATACGGATCCCTTGCAGGATATTCATTTCATACAGGGGCCTGTGGATATACTTGACCATTCAAGCAGGCGATACGGCTTTGGCAGCAAGATCGGCCTGGATGCAACATCGAAGACCGGGGAAGAGGAGACTGATACCTCCGTAAGGGGCACACCCTATATAGATAAAAACGGTATCATGTCGGCCATACCCGCTATCACATCCGCCAACACAGACCTAATACATGAAGGGATCTCAGCCGTAATACTTGCAATAAGGAAGACACGGCCGGCAGAAGCAAGGGCCATAGCAAAACAACTCAACGATGACGGGTACATCAGGAATGTCGGTTTTATACTTTTTGTGGATTACCTTCTCGACGTCAACAATCTTTCAACTCTTTGCTGGATCATTGCCAATAACCTGGATCCCATGCGGGATTGCTTTTATACGGAACAACCTGACGGCAGTAAATACCCCGTATTGTTTGTTGATGGTACAATGAAAAGTGCCGGGATGGACAGCTTTACACGGGAATGGCCCAACGTGATCGTGATGGACGATCAGACTATTTCAACGATTGATTCCAAATGGAATTCCCTTGGTATCGGAAGCTTCGTTGCTTCCCCTTCTCTTCAGTTTAAGTCCTTGGTTCTCAATGACGGAGCTGTAGCAGGTCCAAAGCAAACTGATTAAAACAATTAATTTTTGTATTTTTGACCTCAAACCAAAAAGCGGATGAAGCAGACTATACGGTTAATTATATTCCTGGTATCTTTTTCAATTCTCCCTTTTCCTGGCCTGTTAGCCCAGACCCATTCTCTTGTGAAGGGGAGGCTGACGGATGCATCAAATTCCGACCCGGTTGCTTTTGCGAACATAGGCGTCAAGGGGAAAACCGGGGGAACCTTTACCGACAACGATGGGTATTATAAGCTGGAAATTGAAAAGGGGAATCATGTTATCGTGTTTTCCTGTATTGGTTATGAAAAACTTGAACGCCAGATCAGCATACCCGGTGACGGCAAGCCGATCACCCTTGATGTGCTGATCAACCCGACAACCCAGGAACTGAACACGGTTATTGTTTCCGGCTCCAAATATGAACAGAAAGTTGAAGAGTCGGTTGTCACAATAGATGTGCTCAAGGCGCAATCTATACAGGCCTCCAACCCTTCGAGTGTGGACCAGGCCATTGATAAGATCCCCGGGATTGCAATTGTTGACAATGAGCCCCAGATCAGGGGAGGCAGCGGTTTCAGTTCAGGACTGGGCAGCAGGGTCATGGTGATGGTGGATGAAATACCTATGATGAGGGGAGATGCAGGAAGGCCCGACTGGGGTTTTCTTCCGGTGGATGATGTGGAACAGATCGAGTTGATTAAAGGCGCTGCATCGGTAGTATACGGATCCTCGGCCATCACCGGGGCCATAAACATCAGGACGGTGTATCCGAAGTCCACACCCGAAACCAAGGTGAATTCCTTTATCGGCATTTACAGTGCACCTCCGAGGAGATATACAAAACCCTGGAATGGTTTTAACCCGATACAATATGGCATATCGGTATCGCATCTTCAGCAGTTTGACAACATTGATGTAAGCGTAGGTGCCAGTTATTTCCAGGACCAGGGGTATATCCGCGGCGTGCCTGAAGCAGCATCGGACACTGCATTTAACAAAGGCGAATTTGTAAAAAGGGCCAAATTCTATTTCAACACCCAGGTCAGGAATAAGAAGATACCCGGTCTTACCTATGGACTGAACGGGAATTTCATGTATAATCAAAGTGCCGAAACCTATTTCTGGTATGATGCCGACACGAACATTTACCGTTCGTATCCAGGCGCTTTATCCTATTTTAAGGTGTTCAGTTTTTATGCAGATCCTTTTATTAAGTACTATGATAAAAGAGGAAACCAGATCAGCTTCAAGAATCGTATTTACTATGGTAATACGAATGCGACGAATAACCAGTCGAACCGGTATACAACCCTTTATGATGAAGTTAAATTCAGCCGCAGGTTCAGCAAACTGGGTGATTT
Source organism: Bacteroidota bacterium (assembly GCA_026391775.1). GTDB lineage: Bacteria > Bacteroidota > Bacteroidia > Bacteroidales > FEN-979 > CAIRDP01. The sequence goes on along the minus strand of JAPLDK010000059.1, from coordinate 3,984 downwards.
CACCCTGGTTGCCGGTATTGTGAGTGTTTTTTCGCATTCCGAGGGGCAGGTATTCAGCGGAATTCTGGCTCCCGACGGAACAACCACTGCGTATCAGCCAGGACAATACAATTCGGAAAACGCTTCTGTTTATGTTCAGCTGTCAAAGAAATTTTTTAAACGGCTTACAATTGAAGCAGGAGCCAGGTACGAATATTATAATATTGCCGATCTGATCGAAAGCAAACCGATTTTCAGGGCCGGTCTGAACTTACAGGCAGCAAGGGGTACATACATCCGGGCTTCTGCAGGCCAGGGTTACCGTGCACCCAGCATAGGCGAGCGTTACATTACGACCAATTCGGGTGGATTCGGGTTTTACCCCAATCCCGAACTTCAGTCAGAAACCTGCAACTCTTATGAAGTTGGGATCAAACAGGTTTTCAAGACCGGGAAATTTGCTTCCATGTTTGACCTTGCAGGGTTTTACGAAGACTACTGGAATTATATTGAATTCAATTTCGGGTTATGGGGGCACGGTCAGAATTTCCAGAAAAACATGGGATTTAAGTTCCTGAATACAGGCCCTGCACGCATTTATGGCCTGGATTTGACTTATGCAGGTGAAGGCAAACTTGCAAAGGATCTTGAACTTTCGGTACTCGTGGGCTATACCTATACCGTTCCGGAGGCAACCAAACCCAATTACGTGTACTACGTGAATGAAGGCCCTCCGAAAACTTCTTATACTTATGCCAATACTTCATCCGACACCAGCGGGAACATCTTGAAATACAGGATACAGAACCTGGTCAAATCAGACCTCCAGTTTACATTCAGGAAGCGCTTTTCGGCTGGGATCACAGGGAGATATTACGGGTACATGAAAAACATTGACATTTTCCTTTACACCCTTGACAAACCCTCTCCTTTTATGCACTCAGGCATAGTCAAATACCGTGAGCTGCATCATAACGGCAACTTTATTGTGGATTTCAGGATGGGATATGCGTTTGGGATTTTCAAGGTCTCGGTGATGGTAAACAACATTATGAATACCGAGTACTCCCTGAGGCCTGTTACCATTGAGTCGCCAAGGACGACCTCAGTGCAATTATTATTAAATATCTGATAATGAATCATAAACCAAATAATCAATTCATATGAAAAAATTACTTGTACTTTTTGCATTTGTTTGCCTCGGCCTGAATGGCTTCAGCCAGGAGCCTTCACTGCCCAATGGCAATTTCGAATCCTGGTGGCTTAAGCCCAACTGGGGTTATTATGAACCCAATGGCGGTTTCTTTCATACACTGAACATTCTCGATACAGTACCTACTTCGGCTGGCGTAAGTGTTTACCGCTGCAGTGATACCGTTCACAGAGGAAGTTATTCGGCACGTTGCATTACCAGGGCGATGGTTATTGTTTACCCGGTAATTGTCACAATACCGGGCGTTATCGGAACCCTGAAGATCAACTGGATAAAGTCCACAGCCGTGCTTGGAGAAAAATTTAACTGGACTACCAAACCCGGGCGTTTCCAGGGCTGGTACCAGTCGTACCCCCTGAACGGTGATTCAAGCGCCGCTATAATGCTTCTTTCAAAATGGAACAGCGGGACGCATAAAAGGGATACTATTGCTTACAACAGGCTTGTTTTCCATGGAATTGTAAACACCTGGACACAGTTTGATGATGCGGTCTATTACCGGGACAATACAACAATGCCTGATTCTATTACTGTTCTCTTACTTTCATGTGCAGGATACAATGCATCGAACATGATGGGATCGGTGGGGCAGATAGGCAGCCAGGCTTATTTCGATGATGTTACCATCACGAATGTGGCCGGGATCGAATATGTTTTCCAGCCTTCGGTTGATGTGAAGATAAGCCCGAATCCTGCTTCTTCGTATATCAATGTAAGGCTTGACAAGGTTATGAAGGACGGCTCATTCGAGATCTATGACAGCGAGGGCAGGAGAACCGGGCAGTTTGCAATGACAGAAATGACCGCACAGTTCAGTGTCAGTACGCTGAGTGCGGGAGTTTACTATTACCGATTCAGGAATGCCGGAGAAGTTGTCAATACCGGTTCGTTCATCATAAACCGTTAACCGTGAACCGGGAACCGGATCGCGGGTCGCAGTCAGAGATATTTCTATAACATTTAAACAATACTGCCGTGACTGAAGTAAAAAGTTCACAGATGGCTGTGGAACTCGAGGATAAGTATGGAGCCCATAACTATCATCCGCTTCCCGTTGTCCTCGCCAGGGGCGAAGGAGTATTCATGTGGGACGTGGAAGGAAAACGCTATTTCGATTTCCTGTCAGCCTATTCCGCAGTGAACCAGGGACACTGCCATCCGAAGATCATCAAAGCATTGATCGATCAGGTGCAGACCCTGGAGCTCACCTCACGTGCCTTTTACAATGATGTACTTGGGGTGTATGAAAAATTCATTACCGAATATTTCGGGTACCAGCGTGTTTTGCCGATGAACACCGGCGCCGAAGCAGACGAGACAGCCCTTAAGCTTACCCGTAAATGGGCTTACAAGGTAAAAGGTGTTCCCGAGAACCAGGCCAGGATCATCTGCTGTGAAAACAACTTTCATGGACGGACGATCTCAGTTATTTCGATGTCGACCGACCCCCAGGCAAGGGATGATTTCGGCCCTTTTACACCGGGTTTCATCACCATTCCTTACAACGATCTTGCTGCCCTTGAGAAGGCCCTCCAGGACCCTACGGTTGCGGGATTCCTCGTAGAGCCGATACAGGGTGAAGCAGGGGTGTTTGTGCCTGATGCAGGCTATCTGAAGAAGGCCTTTGACCTTTGTAAGGCAAATAATGTTTTATTTATTGCCGATGAGGTTCAGACAGGTATTGCACGTACAGGCAAACTGCTCGCATGCGACTGGGAAGGCTTCAAGCCCGATATTCTTATCCTTGGAAAAGCGCTTTCCGGTGGTGTATATCCCATTTCTGCCGTTCTTGCCGATGATCATATCATGCTGACCATTCACCCGGGCGAACACGGTTCGACTTTTGGAGGAAATCCTGTGGCTGCGCGCGTTGCCGTTGCAGCTTTGGAAGTTGTAAGGGATGAAAACCTGGCTGAGAATGCACGGAAAATGGGCGAGCTCTTCCGTTCGGAGATCACAAAGATCGATTCTCCTTTTATCGAGCTCGTTCGGGGAAAAGGCCTGCTGAACGCCATCGTGATCAAACCCCATAACGGAAAATCAGCCTGGGACGTTTGCCTCAAGATGCGCGACAACGGCCTGCTGGCAAAGCCGACTCATGACCACATTATCCGCTTTGCACCTCCGCTTGTGATCAATGAGGCTCAGGTGCTCGAAGCCGTGGCTATTATAAAAGAGTCGATCAAGGCTCTCGAATAGAGATTATGATATTTAATTGCTAAATATAAATTAAATCATTATTTTCGTTGGTATATTTTATTTTCATTATTAATAATGATGATAAATTTATACGTAATCGATGATCATTTCTTTGTTGGAACCGGTTTAGCTAAGACTTTTCATGATGACGGCAATACTATTGATATTGTGGGCAGTGCATTAAATCTTTTCCAAGCTGTTGAAGAAATCCCTAAATTAAATGTTAATATTATCTTACTTGATCTTTTTATAAGAGGTACTGATCCAATTATTAATATAAAACACTTAATGAAGGCATTTCCAATTATTCCAATTGTAATTTATTCCTATGAGGAATCTATTGATTGGCAGATAAAAATGTTTCAAGAAGGTGCTAAAGCTTATATCAGTAAAAGTGATGAACCAATTTCAATGACTGATGTCTTTCATCAGGTTTTTTTAGGCAAAACTATAATCCCCGATACAGTTTTACATCTCTTAGGTAAAATTGATAATAAAATTACTCACCCTGAACTTTTACCAAGCCAAATAGATATTCTGGTTGAATTATGTTCTGGTAAAACTGTTAAAGAAATTGCAGATAAGCGGAATAG
>JAPLDK010000005.1 GCA_026391775.1 Bacteroidota bacterium | reverse complement strand
CTACCGGTAGCCTCGACAAACTTTATGTAATGATGACTTAAAATCCGAAGATATGGGAAGCTCAAAATATTTCCTGATGGGCCAGCAAAATCGCGGCACCACCAATTATCGTGATTATTCCGAACAAGGTTCTGCACCTGCCAGACCAAGGTCCGGTATTATTCGGACCTGGTTAGATAGTTTGGGAATTATAAACTTTCTTGCAAGTACCGGGCCGGCAGTTAAAGCTATTCTTGGTGTTCAGGCAGATTACGATGATGCTATTACCAAAAAGCATTCAAATTCAGCCGATCATGTTCATTCCAATGCCACGGCCTTGAACGCTGTCTCCGGTACCAATACCGGTGATCAGGATCTCAGTACATGTTCTAAAGCAGTTCAGGGTACCTTGTCAGCTGGTTCCCTGGCAGGCAATGCCAGGGGCGCCAATGCAACCGATTTTCAGTTTGTCAGAGAAGCAGTTAACAGGGTGGCCAGTGGTGCCGGTTCATTCATTGCCGGTGGTGAGCATAACCAGGTATCCGGTGCAAATTCGATGGCAGCCGCCGGTTCCCATAATGAAGTCAGCGGCCAGTTCTGTCTGGTATCCGGGGAGCATAATGAAATTACAGGAACCCATAATACGGCAGCCGGTGATCTTCACCAGATCAGCAGTAACCGGTCCAGTGCATCAGGCTCAAGTCATGTCCTTTCGGGTGAATTTTCCGCAGCAGAGGGTAATGGCAATATAGTTTCCGGTGAAGGTGGGCATGCAGAGGGTGGTTCCAATGAATGTGCAAACCAATATTCCCATGTAGAGGGTTTTAATGCCAAAACCTATAATGATTACCAGCACGCCAAGGCATCAGTAGGTTTTAGCAATCCCGGGGAATTAGGCGAAGCCCAGTATACCAATATCATAGCCAGAAAAGAAACAGAAGATGATACCCCCTCAATGCTTCTGGTAGGAGAAGAGGGTTATGCTTATCTGGCAGCCAATAAAATGAATACATTCCGGGTCTTGGTTGTCGCAGCTTCAGTTGATAATTCCGAAGGTGCAGCCTATGAAATCAAAGGTTTGATCAAAAAGGATGCAACCGCTGCCTCCACTGCTCTTATTGGTTCAATTTCAAAGACTGTAATTGCAGAAAGCGACGCTGATTGGGATGTTACTGTCGCCGCTGATACAAGTAATGGCGCCCTTGGGATTACTGTAACCGGTGTAGCTGAAACGAATATCCGATGGGTTGCATTTGTTGAGATGGTCGAAGTAGCATTTTATGGGGCTTAATTTAGCGGCTTAATCTTCTTATCCACCTTGTCAAGTATCCCTAATATATTGATCGTCAGTTTATGGCCACAAATGCTCATACCACTTTGGAACCATTTATTGTAACCTACCATTCTACAACAGATTATTACTACCTTGAAGCATACATTTTCAATTCCATATGATTCCATTAAATTTCCCTTGAATAATAGCATCATATTGGCGAAGTTGTAAACGAAGTGAATGAACCTTCGCTTCATTTTCTTTGGTTGGGTGGCTGTAATATTCTTCCCCCAATTGTTGCCTTTTCTTGATTAATGCCAGGTAAAAAGTGAAAAAGCTGATATCCAATATAGTTGGTTTCATAAGTATGGGAAATTGATGTTATAAAGACAGTCAGTGCCCAGGAAAAGTTGCGTTTGATTGATACAATAAAAAAAATCAACTTTTGGCTATTCTAATTAATATTGTATATTTACCTAGTCATAAGGATTAATCATGTCCAACTTTATAACATCCAAAAAGACCATCCTTGGTCAGATGTCCTTCCAATATCATATACAGTGTTTCTTTTAATGAGTTACTCTTCTCCTGATAAAAAGAGTTTGGAGTTCCTTCGGGTATAAAAGCATCTCAAACAAAATTTCGCTATACTTGTAGTAAAGATAAATCTGAATTGAAAAATTTACCAATAAATCGATTCAATGAGTAAAAATCACATCAACAAATTCATTATTTGTATTTCAAAAAAACACACCACGTAAAGCTAAAAATATCGACGGCATTATAGTTATGCAGGTCTTAGCTTTAAGGCTTGACAGATGAATGATAATATTGACAACAACAATTAAAACATTAACCTATGACATTTAACTGGGACACAAAGACACGTTTTCATATTTATTCATTAACAATTGCCGACCAAGCAAACATTCAAATTAACTCGTTGGACGTGCTTTATCAAAACAACAATAGCTTTATTGAAAATTATCTTAAAGCTGAAACTGACAAACAGGTTGCAGAAATAAATAAGCTAGATATCTCAAAAATTCCTGAAGACGAACTAAAAGAACTACTGCAATCCATCAGCGACTATTATGGACTTTCCCATGAAACGCAGGACATTTTGAGCAACTATATGTTAGTTGCGACATTCAGTTTTTACGAAAAATCGTTTAAAAAGCTGTTAGACTTGACAGGGAAACTCAATGACACAGAACTTTCCAGTTGTTACAGGAAAAAGGAAGCAAAAAAATTGTTGAAAAATAAATTCAACATTGACTACGAATTGCTTACTGATTATCCGAAAATCGAAGAATTGCGTTGTTTGAATAATGACATCAAGCATAATGGACTTGTTGGAAACGAACTTGCAACAGTTAATCCAAAGTGGTTTTTGGACAAACCAATAACTAACACGTACGATGACTTTAAAAGACTTATGGATGGACCAAGAAATTTGTTGAGAGATTTAGCAAATAAAATTGAGCCGCAACTTTAAATGAAACCTGACCGACAAAAATGACAGTTACAGAAATTACAAAAATCGTATTAGGCATAATTGCCGCCTTGGGTGGTGGTGGAGCAATTGTCTTAGGACTTTCAAATTACTTCGGACAATTCTTAGCTAAACGATATGAAGAAAAAATAAAAGCTAAATTTCAAAACGAAATCAACGAATATCAATCTCAACTGGATATCATTAAGCAGACAACAATTCGTTATTCAGACAAACAGTTTGAACATTACAGCAAATTATGGTCAAGTTTATATGATTTAAAACTTCTTGCTGACGACCTTTGGCAACAAGCAACACCAGTTAGGCTTGAAAGATTTTCAAGGCAATTAAAATCTACTAAAACGGAAATTGAAAAAGCATCCTTGTTTATTGAAGAAACTCATTACAAAGAATTGACCGAGACAATTAAATATTTTTCAGAATACCAAATTGGTAAATCAGACTTAATAAATTATAGACAAACAAACAACTATGAACAATATAACGTTCAACAAATGATAGCTGACAATGGAATGAAGAAGGCTGCTTTTGAAACTTTAATTTCAGCTGTTAAAGCAGACTTAAAAAAGCAAATAGGTGGACATTAAAGTAATAGCAAATGCTGATTTGACAATAAACCCAATAACTAATAGCACATTTGCAATAGCGGGAATTTATGTCCTCCAGAGACAGTTTTGTAGTAAAAGTGAAGTTCAGTTCTTTGCATCAAGTTTTATGGTAAAAGGCTTCGCCATCGCAAATCTGCAAAATATGCGTCAGACTTTGGAATAATGCAGATTTCATGATAGTTCAAATAAAAAGTTAACTTTATAAAATTATGGCAAGTATCCTTAACGAATATCTTTCAAAAAGACTTGGTTTGTTAGATCTTCAGAACGAATTACAACGGCTCATTAAAGCTTATAACAAGCATACAGGTCGATATATGTTTATCTATGCAGCTGACATTAACAAAGCAAGGAATAGAGGTATTGATGTTAGCTTAGTTCAAGATGACTTCTACAATATTCAAGACATCCTTCGTGAATCAAGCCAAAAGAAAATAGACTTTTATATTGAAACTCCGGGAGGTAGTGGAGAAGCAGCAGAGGAAATCGCAAAATTTTTAAGAAAAAAATTTGAGGAGGTAAATTTTGTAATTGCAGGCGAAGCAAAAAGTGCTGGGACTGTTTTGGTATTATCGGGCGATAATATTTACATGACTGATACAGGCAGTTTAGGCCCTATTGATGCTCAGGTAAAAATTGGAAGATCAGTTGTATCAGCCCATGACTATAAAGAGTGGGTTAGCTTGAAAAGAGAAGAAGCTGCCAAAGTTGGAAGTTTAAATCCCTTTGATGCCGTAATGGTTGCCCAAATTTCTCCTGGAGAATTATATGGAGTAATCAACTCACTTGAATTTGCAAAGGACTTAGTAAAGGTTTGGCTTGAAAAATATAAATTCAAAAACTGGACTGAAACGAAGACAAGCAAGAAACCTGTTACTGCTGAAATGAGGAAGAAAAGAGCTCATGAAGTCGCAGAAATGTTTTGTGACCACACCACTTGGAGAACTCACGGGCGTTCGCTAAAAATCGAGGATTTAAAAGAAGTTTTATTAATTGAAAGAATTGATGATGATAAGGCACTTGATGACATTGTTTATAGGATAAAAACTGTAATTAGATTGTTATTGGACGGTTCATCTGTTTATAAACTATTTTTTTTTTTTTTTTTAAAAATTTCTAAGACATTTACAGTCAGTCCTTTAGGAAATATCCCAATTCCAAATCCATTTACACAAGCAAAAGGACAACAAAAATCTATTGATGCGGTTGAACTCGACATTCAATGCCCAAAATGTCACAAAAGACATCAAGTTAATGGATATATGGATATTAGTAGTCAAGATATTCAAACACGAAAATTGAAAGTTAATCCAAATGTTAAGGATAATGATATACTTGTTTGTGATAATTGTAATTTTGCATTAGATTTGAAGCCAATAAAAAATCAAGTTGAATCACAAACAAGAAGAAAAATTTCCTTCAAATAATATAACAATGACCCAACCATTAAAGATTAAAGTGGACTTTGACGGTGAAAAAACAAAAGCACTTTTGAATTTTATCACCGAAACTCAAGAGGGTAAATATACTGTTCAAAAACCTGACTTAACTCAAGTAACTTACAAACAACTTGAAATTCAGGAGCAGGATAAATCCCATATTGTGGATGAAAACAATGAGGAAATTATTCTTTTCGGTATTTCCTATTGACAATTTAAAGTTCCACGAAATCATACATTAAATTGCCGACAATTTTTTTTTGCGGGGCAGACGAGCAAAACGAAAGTGCGGTGCTAAGTATTTACTTTTGTGAGGTGCGACAATGAAGAGCTTTCAATCCTTGTAAAAAAATACGGCAGAAGTTACAGATCGTTAGATGCAAGATTATTCTAGCAAAATAATACATTTATTACCTGTAATACTTTTTATGTCAATGCAAACATTAACCTGATAGGGGTCAATAAACAGAAAAGGCAAACTATTTTGACAGGTGAACAAAGACTTACAAGAATATTACTTTGGGATAGTACTGACTAATTAATCAATTTTAATTATTTTATATGAAAACAAACTTCGAAACTCCATCCAATCGTAAAAAGTTCTCATTGGGAGTGGTTGCTTTCTTCACATTTATTGCTTCCGCATACTACATAAAAGCTTGGTATCCTGATTTATTAGTTCTTTTAGGTAATTGGAAATTCGTAGTATTATTTTATGCAATAATGATACTTGGTTTTGGATTTGTATACTATTTATTTTTGACCTTTCATTTAAAAATTATTAAACGTATTAACGATAAACAGAGTGAAGTTGAGCAGAATTTTAAAACTGTTAAAGAATATACTTACGATAGAGTTGATTGTGTCAAGTTTTATGACGCAATTGCTGATGTGTATGATATTGATAATTCAAAGGAAATTTGGGTCACACACCGGGCTATTGCAAAAATCGTCTATTCTTATGCTAGTAAACAAAGTAAGACGTCAATACTGGATATAGGAGGTGGTACTGGGACATTACTTTTTGATATATTGTCATTAAACGAAAAACTTGACTGGACTTACGTTGACATTTCAAAAAATATGTGCTCAATATTTAAGCAAAAAAGCGATGAACAAGAGATGAAGGTTGAGATAATAAACAATTCATTTGATGCTGTACTTAGTCAGTTGAAAAATAAATATGATATTATTGTATTGAGTTTTCTTTTCTCTTCTTTACCTATAATTCCAGATCTAACTAGAATTATTAACTTACTAAAAGATGGTGGTATTATCATTTTTGCTGATGCAGACCGTGAATACACAAAACGATTGCCTTATAAAGTGTTAAGGGGAGATACGGAACACAAACTTCTTACGAAGCCCTGGAAATTGTCTGACGTACATAATGCATTTATGGGTATCGGGTTTAAGGTTGTTGCTCAGAATCTCATAAAGAAGAACATGGAGACTTATTCACATATCGTAATATTCCAAAAATGAATTCGATATCAATTGAGAAAAGAAGTATTAAATATTTGATTAATTCCTTTGGGTATTTCACAAAGGAATGGCCATTATTTGTTGAAATAAACAATATCAAATATAGAGGTCTTCTCAACGAACTTATTAATGAGAATGAAATTATTGAAACTAGTATAAAAAATGAGAAGGTCTATTTTTCAAGAGCAGAAGCGCTGAAATACTTTATAGCAGTAAACTCATTTAACAATACTATTATTGAAAGGTACAAATTTTCAGAACGTGAAATAATTGAAGCAAAGAAGGAGATCACCATAAAACTTATTGCTCAGAATATAGTATTTGATTTAGGTGGTGTTATTGCTGATGAATCTGATCTTGACGTGAGAATATGTGAATACCTAGATACGAAAGTAGTTTGGGGAACGACTAAATGGAGCAATTATGGAGAATATTCGAATTGGTTAGTTGAAACTAAAAACCCCAAGTGGTATGATTATTATGCTCAAGCGGAAGAATTCAATGTTGATCAAAATGAAATAATTAATTTACATACCAAATATTTGCATCTTGTTAGATTTTATGACCATTCAATTGAGTTCATTAAGTATTTATTTGATAAAGGACATAAAATATTTTTCATAACTGGATGCAACTCTAAAGTATTAGCGTTAAGGTTAAAATTGTATAATATAGAAAAATACGTAAGTGGATATGTTACTTCTGATACTGGTGGAGAAATAGGAAATAAAGAGCCATATTATACTGAGTTTTTTAAAAGGTTTAATTTCGATCCTAAAGATTGTTTATTAATCACTGATAATTTTTTTAAGGACGGATTGCCTGCTAATCGATTCAATCTTAGAAACGCTTTATTTATTGAGGGGGGGAGGAATAATAAAGAATTTGATTCAAATGGAATTCAACCAGATGATTTAGCTGTTTTATCTTTACTGGTTTCAAATCAAAAGAATAGCCCGGATATTATATTTGATTCCTTTAAGAACCTACACCGTTTGTTTAATGAAGCATTATAAACTGAACAAAGTGTCAGCTTTAAAAGTTTATAAATTGCCAGCTTTCTTTTTGCTTCTTAACATTTTACTCACCTTTTGACACATTATTTCATGGTATCAATGATTACCCATAGTACAGAAAGGATATTAAAAAGTGGGTGTAACTTCGGGTGTAAGAAAATTAAAAACGCTGTAATGATTTGAATTACAGCGTTCTTAATTAGTTGTATGCGGAGAGACTGGGATTCGAACCCAGGGTACACTTTTGGCGTACACACACTTTCCAGGCGTGCTCCTTCGACCACTCGGACACCTCTCCAGCTGAGGTTTCAGGACTGCAAAATTACGAAAATTTCCGATAAATCAAACAGTCATCTCACCCCGAAGGCTGGTTTGAAGCAGTTGTTTCACAGCCTGGGTGGAAAATTTACAGCCTAAAAGATACATCAGTTTGGTCACTGCCGATTCGGTGGTGATATCATATCCGCCAATCACACCTATCCTGCTTAGCTCGGAGCTGGTCTCGTATTTGCCCATTTCCACCGTGCCACCTTTACATTGAGTGACATTAAGGATTATCACATCACGGTCGGTGGCTTCTTTCAGAGCATCCAGGAACCATGACAGAGTAGGGGCGTTTCCGGCACCGAAAGTTTCCAGGATGACCGCTTTAAGTCCGCAGGAGTGGAGGATGGCTTCGACGGAACATTTTGAAATGCCCGGGAAAAGCTTAAGAATTGCAATGCTTTCGTCGAGTTCCTTAAATACCTTCAACCGTTTGAAATTAGGCCTGAGAATATAATCCCGGTTATATTTAATCTTTACTCCCACTTCGGCCAGCAATGGATAATTTGCCGAAATAAAAGCCCCGAAATTCTCAGTATTCAGCTTGGTTGTCCGGTTGCCGCGGTACAGCTTGTTCTCAAAGCAGATCCCGACCTCCGGTACGATTGGGGTATCAACCTCTTTCGAAACGGCAATTTCGATCGCATTGATGAAATTTTCCCGTCCGTCGGTACGAACCATCCCGATTGGTAATTGGGACCCGGTGAAAATAACGGGTTTGTTCAGGTTCTCGAGCATAAAACTGAGCGCCGATGCGGTGTACGCCATGGTATCGGAGCCATGCATCACAACAAAACCATCGTAATCTTCGTAATTCTTCTCAATCTCGGTTGCCAGTTTCACATAGAATGACGGGTTCATGTTCGAGGAATCCAGAAGGGGCTGGAAAGTGTGAAAATCAATCTGACAGTTGAAATTCTCAAGTACGGGAAGGAATTTGTAGAGATTCTCAAATGACAGGGGCTTCAGGGAGCCGGTCTTAGGGTCCAGCACCATTCCGATGGTGCCACCTGTGTATATTACGAGGATACTTGTTTGTCCGATCATAATTGTAATTAAATGGTGAAATCGTAAGTTAAATCCTCACGTTATCACGAATAAATAGTTTTAATGCATTCTGTGTTGTAACAATGGCTACTTCTTCCAATGTTATTCCTTTTATTTCGGCAATCTTCTGCGCTATTAACGGAATATACGACGATTCATTGCGTTGCCCGCGGTGAGGTACCGGGGGTAAAAATGGTGCATCTGTCTCCAGTAGCATGGATTCCATTGGCATTGCCGCCACAACATCAGCAAGGCCGGATTTTTTATAAGTGACCACACCGCCAATACCCAAGTAAAAACCTAGCTTCAAAGCCCTTTCCGCCTGGGCCACATCCCCGCTGTAGCAGTGGAACACTCCTCTCAAACCCTTGTCGTTCCTCGCTTCCATTATCTTAAGGGTGATCTCCATTGAGTTCCTGGTATGGATTGCCACAGGCAGCCCATATTCAAGAGCGAGGTCAAGCTGAAGATTGAATGCTTCCTTCTGCTCTTTTTCAAAAGTCTTGTCCCAGTAAAGGTCAATTCCTATTTCTCCGATTCCGCAAAAATGGCATGATGCATCGGAAAGATATTGCCTTACAAGTTTCAGCTCATCAAGGTAATTGGCACGTACCGAAGTAGGATGCAGGCCCATCATCGGATAACACAGTTGTGGCCAGCTTGCGCAAACACCAAGCATCTGCTTCACAGATCCCGAATCAATATTGGGAAGAAATAAGTGAAGAACCCGGCTTTTCTCAGCCCGCTGCATCATCTGATCCCTGTCGGCATCAAACTCCTCGAGGTAGAGGTGCGCATGAGTGTCGGTGAAAACGGGATTACTCAAGGTGAGCAACAATGTCATCCACAGAAATATCCATCATACAACGGAAATGATGCCTGGGGCATTCCCTGAAGCCGATCTTGCTGCACGGGCGGCATGAAAGGTCTGCAATCTCTGCAATACAGGAACCGCCGGAACCTGCAGGCAAGTAAGGATACATTCCGAATGCAGGTATCGTATTCCCCCAGACCGATACCATTTTTTTACGAAATGCGGCGGCAATATGCATAAGGCCTGTGTCATTTGTAAGAACTGCGGATGACTGCCTCACCAGTGATGCCGCCTGGTTCAGGCTGTATTGTCCACAGGCATTCAGCACAACTTTTGATGACAGACTTACGATCTGTTCTCCTCTTTCCCGGTCTTCCTTCCCTCCCAGCAGGATAACCGGTTTGTTTAGTTTCTTAATAACCTCTGCGACTTTTTCCGGCGGGAAGATCTTGGTATTATGCTTTCCGCCTATGACCACCGCAACATAATCAGGATAAGCGGGGACGACCTCATCCGCAGACGGGATAAAATAATCAAGTCCCTTGCTGTCATTCTTCACTCCCAGCTTGACAGCAGCTTTGAAATACCGGTCCACAATATGAATATCCGGAAGGAAATTCCATTTGAAATTTACAATGAGAAATTTTCTGATGTTCAGCTTGGTAAAACTCCCCGAAGGCCCGCCCAGCATGAATTTTACATAGGCTGACCGCATATTTTTATGGAGATCGACAATGAAGTCATACCGTTCGGCCCTGAGTCTGGGCATCAGGTCTTTGAAACCCCCTTCATACAACCAAAACTTGTCGATATAGGGATTAGCCTTCAGAATAGGTTCAAACTGCTTTTTAGTAATATAATGCACCATAGCCCCCGGCAGTTGTTGCTTAATACAACGAACTACAGGCGTCGTAAGAACTATATCACCGATGGAAGAAAACCGGATGAAAAGGACCTTAGGCATAAGTGGCTACTTAATAAACGGATTATTCACCATCTCATATCCAATGCTCGTTTCCGGCCCGTGTCCCGGATAAACCACGGTATCTTCCGGCAGGGTAAAGAGTTTGGTTTTTATGCTTTCCATCAGACTGTCAAAATCACCCGAAGGCAGATCGGTACGCCCGATGGTATCCCTGAACAGTACGTCGCCGGTGATCACAAAGCCATCCGCAGAACTGTAAAAACATACACTGCCGTCGGCATGTCCCGGGGTATAAAGAACACTGAGTGAACATTTTCCAAAGTTTATCACTTCACCATCCTCAATAAAACCGCCAGGTTCGGGAACCCCATCCAGGGTTAAACCAAAGTTAATCGCAATAGACTTTGCCTCTGTTAAAAAGGGCAGGCCTGCCCTGTGGAACTCCGGAAGGATCCCATATTTCTCAAAAACAAACTGGCTGCCCAATATATGATCAATATGGCAATGGGTAAGGATATGCCTGACTATCCTGAGCCCGGCATCCTGGATAAAATCAGCCAAACCCTGTTTCTCGAAAGACTCATAGCAGGCTGCATCGACAATGACAGCCTCTTTGGTCTCGTCGTACAAAACGTACGTATTGACCATGAATGTGTTGAAAGCAAAGCGTTCCAGTTGTATCATAAAATATAAAATCCGCTGCAAAGATAGGAAATAGAAGCCATTGCCCCCTGCTTATAAAATAATCGTAACTTAGCGACCCGATTACTTTTCTGATCAATTACTATGCCAGCTTGCTTTGCAACTCGTGAGGGGTTTTTATGGCGCCTTCTGGTGGGGTGTGGTTGTATTCTGCTGCTTTTAACGGGCAACTATTCCTTCGGCCAGTTTTACAGCGGCTCTCAGTTGAACTTCGGCAAATCCAGGGTCCAGTACAATGATTTTCTCTGGTTGTATTTTAAATTCGAAAAGTTCGATACCTATTACTACCTGAATGGGAAAGAGCTTGCCCAGTACTGTGCCGAGTATGCCGACAAGCATGTCAAGGAAATTGAACTTGAGCTGCAGTCGGTACTGGAACAAAAAATACAATTCATCATTTTCAATAACCTGAGTGATCTGAAGCAGAGCAATATCGGGATTTACGGGGATTGGGATTCATACAACACAGGAGGCGTTACCCGAATTATCGGAGGGAAAGTGCTGATCTATTTCGACGGCGATTACAGGCATTTTAACCAGCAGATCAAGGCAGGGATCACCCAGGTTCTCCTTAACCAGATGATGTACGGTACCGGGATCGGTGCGCAGATCAAGAACAATGCTCTCTTTACGATGCCCGACTGGTATATGAACGGGCTCATTTCTTTCGTTTCCAGGCCATGGGATTCCGAACTTGACAATGCAGTGATGGATGCCGTACTCACAAAAAAGCATTTTAAGATCAACAGCCTCTCAGGCATTGATGCAGCCTATGCCGGGCATTCCATCTGGCAGTATATTGCCATGAATTACGGGGAATCAGCCATCCCGAACGTTGTTTACATGACCCGCCTGACAAGGAGTATTGAAAAGGGTTTTTTTAATGTCCTGGGCTTGCAATACAACACAGTGATTGAGAACTGGCAGAAATATTACCGGGAATTATATGCCAGGCAGCTTACACAGAGGGAGAATCCGCAAGGGGATCCTCTGAACAGGAAAAATAAGCCCGACAGGGTTTACCGCCAACTTAAGATCAGCCCCGATGGCAACATCGCTGCCTACTGTACATGGAACCTTGGCATTTACAAGATCTTTTTGCTCGACCTGGAAACAGGGAAAAAGAAAAGGATATACCGCGGAGGTTACCGCCTTGCCGAGAAGCCCGACCTTACCTACCCTCTTCTTGCCTGGCAACCGGGAGGGAAAATCCTGGCAATACTTACTGAAAGGAAAGGAGAAGATTACCTGTATTTTTATAATACGGAGGATAAGAGCCGTGAACATGTCGTACTGTACGAGTTTGACAAGGTGCTCGACTTTTCTTATTCGGGCGACGGCAGCCTGCTGTTGATGTCGGCAGTTCAGAAAGGGCAGAGCGACATCTTTGTTTACAATATAGCCGCAGGATCCCATGAACAACTTACCAAAGATATTTACAATGACCTGAACCCAAGGTTTATCAATAGTTCCACGCAGATTATCTTTGCCTCCAACCGTACCAGCGACACCATTAGGTTCGAACCGAAAACCGACATCAGCAAGATCACATATAATAATGACATTTTTGTTTTAGATTACAAAAGCCATTCTCCCCTGATGAAAAGGATCACCAGAACGCCGGATGTAGATGAGGTGCAGCCAGCTGCATACATGGGAAATTACTACACCTTCCTGAGCAACCAGAACGGTGTTTATAACAGGTTCCTGGCCCGTTACGACTCTGCTGTTTCCTTTATCGACACAACCACGCATTACAGGTACTTCACAACATCGTATCCCGTAACCAACTATTCCAGGAATATACTTGAAACGGATATTTCCGGACCCGGTTCCAGATATGGCGAAGTGGTTTATCAGAACCAGAATTTCAGGATGTATATCCGCGACCTGGTTAAACCGAAGTTCCTTGAACCTCTCACCCTGGAGCCAGCCTATTTTAAGGCAAAAGGAAGTGTGAAACCACCTGAAGTCAAGCCTAAACCGGACCTTAATGATACCATTTTAAAGTTTCTGCAGCAAAAGGCCCCCCCCGAACCTGCTCATTCGAGGTTTTCCACAGTGAAAGTTAAAGTCCTTCCTAAAAAGGCCGTCAAGGATACAGACTCAGTGAGTATGCAGCAACTTCAGCTCATAGCCCTGGCCATGTCGGATACTTCAAAGAAAGGTGCATTCGGACGGCAGGGGGGCATGAAGAAAGATACCCTGAACAAATACAAATACGCAAAACAGCTTAATTATAATGTGGAATATTCCATCGACCAGATGGTGACCCAGATCGACTTTACATATTTGAACTGGGCCTACCAGCCTTTTTCCAATTCAAGTTCTCCCATTTATATCAATCCCGGATTCAATGCCCTGTTCATGGTGGGGGTGACGGACCTCATGGAGGATCACAGGATCACAGGAGGGGTGAGGCTGAATTTCAACCTGGTCAACAATGAATACATGCTCAGTTATTCCATATTTAAAAAGCGCCTCGACCACCAGATCATTTTCCACAGGCAATCGGTGGAAGAAGCCGCCGATTATTCAATAATACGCCACCGAATCAATGAAATGTATTATGTACTGACCTACCCGTTTAACCCTGTCCTGAACATTAAAGGTACCGCAACCCTTAGGTACGACCGTGCAGTGTATCTGTCGACCGACCCTATCAATCTTGCAATTCCTGATGTGGACCGGCTTTGGATAAGCCTGAAAGCTGAGCTTACTTATGACAATACCCGCAGCCTTGGCCTGAACCTTTACCAGGGGACAAGGTATAAGTTCTTTGGAGAGGCATACCATCTGGCCATTGACAAGAGTACCAACTGTTTCGTCCTGGGATTCGACATCCGCAATTATCAAAAGATACACCGCACCCTGATCTGGGCTAACCGTTTTGCAGCAAGTACCTCCTTTGGGAGCGGAAAGCTTGTGTATTATTTAGGGGGTGAGGACAACTGGTTGTTCCCGAGGTTTAACAGCAATGTCCCTGTGGCCCAGGACCAGAATTATGTATTCCAAACTCTGGGGACCAATATGAGGGGTTTTGACCAGAACATCCGTAACGGCAATAGTTTTTTTGTATTTAACACGGAGCTCAGGATGCCTGTATTCCGGTACTTTTTCAACCGACCTATACGTTCCGACTTCCTGAACAACTTCCAGATCGTGGCTTTTGGAGATGTCGGCACAGCCTGGACAGGAACCTCTCCCTGGTCGTCCGACAACCAGCTTTTCACGCGCTACATATACAGGAAACCACTGTTCATTAAAGTTGAATCTGTCAAGGATCCCCTTGTCGAGGGCTTCGGATTTGGACTTCGTTCCAGGCTGCTTGGCTATTTTTTGAGAGGTGACCTTGCCTGGGGTGTCGAAGACGGAAGGATTCTTGCGCCGGTATTTTATTTTTCACTTAGCCTGGACTTCTGATGGTACAAGGTATAGGAAGCGATATACTGACCTTCATCCGCGAGCATCACATCTTTACGCTTGCTGTGAGCAGAGAGAACCTGCCCTGGTGCGCAACCTGTTATTATGTGTATCTGGAGGACCTGAATCTGTTCATCTTTACATCCGACCATGATACAAAACATATAGCCGATGTGGTAGAATCGGGTAATTATTATGCTGCGGGCGCGATAGCCCTGGAAACAAGAATGGTGGGTAAGATCAGAGGCTTGCAGTTTGCAGGTTTGATGAAGGAGCTTACAGGGAATGACATGAAAACAGCGAAGTCGGCATACCATAGAGCCTTCCCCATCGCGCGTCTGGCCAAACTCCATTTATGGGGACTTGAACCGGAAATCATGAAAATGACCGATAACCGCCTGGGTTTCGGGAAGAAATTGATATGGCGCCGCAACCAGCAATAAATCAGCGTTTTATGAATTATTAAATGCTAATTGTGTTGCTTTCAGTCATTTAACATCACCCACCCTTTTTCTGTTAATAACTATATTGGCCGGCCCAATTACTTCGTTGTATATTGCCTCTTCGAAAAAACGTCTCCATAAAGAGGTTATCTTCCATAGGGACAATTTATTGTAAGAAATAGTATAAACATTTAAACCTGTTTGAGCATGGAAGTCACCCCCATCGTCAAATCAGAGCAGGATCAGAAAGCATCGCACTATACTGAAGTATTGGCAAAACGCATTCGTCCTAAAATTTCAGCTGATGATTTGGAGATGAAAAATACAACAGAGGAAATAAAGACGGAGGAGTCGGAGATGAAAAAATCAGACCATCCTAAAAAATATTCTCACAGCGAAGCCATAGAGAAATCGACAGTGTATTTTAATGGCGACAATCTGGCAGCAAATGTCTGGGTCAATAAATATGCCTTGAAGAATTCCGACAGTCAGCTCCTGGAGCTTACTCCGGAAGATATGCACAGGCGGATTGCCCGGGAGATTGCCAGGATTGAAAAGAAATACCCCAATCCCATGAGTGAAGAAGAGATTTTCGACCTCATCAGGGATTTCAGGTTCGTCGTTCCGCAAGGAAGCCCGATGGCAGGCATAGGGAATAATTTCCAGATCGGTTCTCTTTCAAATTGCTTTGTGATAGGAAATGAGGGCCAGAGTGACAGCTACGGCGGCATCATGAAAGTAGACGAGGAACAGGTCCAGCTGATGAAGCGCAGGGGAGGAGTGGGGCATGACCTTTCACATATCCGTCCAAAGAATTCTATTGTTAAGAACTCTGCCCTGACGTCTACGGGTATTGTTCCTTTCATGGAGCGTTACTCCAATTCGACCCGTGAAGTGGCTCAGGAAGGAAGGCGTGGCGCCCTGATGCTCAGTATTTCCATCAAACATCCCGATGCCGAACATTTCATTGATGCAAAGCTGGAAGCCGGGAAAGTCACAGGGGCTAATATCTCTGTAAAGATCACCGATGATTTCATGAAAGCCGTAATAGAAGACGGTGAGTTTACACAGCATTTCCCGGTAGAATCGAAGAATCCCACGGTGGTGCGTAAGATCCGTGCCACCGACCTCTGGTCGAAGATTGTACACAACGCATGGAAATCGGCAGAGCCGGGAATATTATTCTGGGACACCATAATACGCGAATCTATCCCCGACTGCTATGCCGACCTTGGCTTTAAAACTGTAAGCACAAACCCCTGCGGGGAAATTCCATTGTGTACTTACGACAGTTGCCGCCTGCTCGCTATCAATTTATATAATTATGTGGATAAGCCTTTCACCACGGATGCCAGCTTTAATTCGGAACTGTTCATCGACCATGTTCACAAGGCACAGAGGATAATGGATGACATTATCGACCTGGAACTTGAAAAGGTTGATCGCATCCTGGATAAAATTGACGCTGACCCTGAACCCGAGGATATCAAAGCCAGGGAACGTACGATGTGGCTTAACATCAAGAAAAAAGCCATTCAGGGCCGCAGGACCGGTTTCGGCATCACAGCCGAAGGCGATATGCTGGCTGCCCTGGGGACCCGTTATGGCTCCGACGAAGCAACAGATTTTTCTGTGGAGGTACACAAGCTCCTGGCTATTGAAGCTTACCGTTCATCGGTTACGATGGCAAAGGAGCGCGGGCCTTTCCCGATTTATGATACAGTACGCGAAAAGAACAATCCCTTCATCCGCAGGCTGAAGGAATCGGCTCCCGACGTTTACGAGGACATGGCTGAATACGGCCGCCGCAACATAGCGATGCTCACCATCGCCCCAACCGGGTCTGTAAGTATCCTAACCCAAACCACTTCGGGCCTGGAACCTGTGTTTGCCGTTTCCTACAAACGCCGCCGCAAGGTGAACCCCAACGACAGAAACGTAAAGATTACCTTCAAAGACGAAGTTGGCGATACCTGGGAAGAATATAATGTGTTCCATCATAAATTCGTTACCTGGCTGGAGATCAACAATTACAATGTTGATGAGGTTTCCCGCATGGACGAGAAGAACCTTAGGGAGCTGATTAAAAAGTCGCCTTTTTTCCGTGCCACAGCCAATGACGTTGACTGGGTTGCCAAGGTCAAGATGCAGGGAGCAGTCCAGAAATGGGTTGACCATTCCATCAGTGTAACCGTGAATGTTCCTGCCGAGACAAAGGAGGAGATGATCGGGAGCATTTATGAAACCGCCTGGAAAGCCGGCTGCAAAGGCATGACCGTTTACCGTGACGGATCACGTTCGGGGGTTCTTGTGAACAACGACAGCAAGGAAAAGAAGGAAGAGGTAACCGATTTCCAGGAAACCAAAGCGCCTCATCGTCCCGAACGCCTTGAATCTGAAATAGTGCGGTTCCAGAATGAATATGAAAAGTGGATTGCCGTGGTCGGATTATACAACGGCCGTCCGTATGAGGTATTTACCGGCCATGCCGAGGACTTCTGGATCCCGCAATGGGTGCAGAAAGGATGGATCGTCAAGACCCGCCCCGACGGTGTGACTTCAAGGTACGATTTTCAGTTCGAAGACCGCCAGGGATACAAGATCACCATTGAAGCGCTCTCCCGTTCATTCAACAAGGAATATTGGAATTATGCCAAGCTCATCTCCGGTATCCTTCGTCACGGCATGCCGCTGCCCTTTGTGGTCAATATAATCTCAAAACTCCATTTCGAAGTCGATTCCATCAATACCTGGAAAAACGGAGTGGAAAGAGCGTTGAAGAAATTCATCCCCGACGGCACACATGCCGTTGCCGGAGTCTGCCCCAAATGCAGCGATACCAACGGCCTGGTTTACCAGGAAGGATGTCTTGTGTGCAAGAGCTGCGGGTATTCAAAGTGCGGGTAAACCGTGAACCGTAATTCGTGATCCGGATCACGGTTCACAGGTCATGCTAGAAATGCATCTTGTGATAATCGTAAGTGGTATTATCCCTGAGCTCCTTTATCTTTAATGCAATGACCAGGATGGCCTCCAGTTTGTTCTGGCGGAACCAGTGGATAGCAGCTGGTTTTGCATGACAGGCATCTGCAAATACTATAAAGAAGTCGTACTTGTTCTTATGGAGCCATTCATAGGCTTTATCGTCTTCGTCAATTGCCTGGTCGAGAGCCGCCAGGTGGGGAAAGCCATTCTTCAGCAGCCAGGCCGTGGCTTCTTCACTTCCCCTTACAGCACTTGAAAACGCGGCAAGTTCGGGATACCCGTTTTTCAGCAGCCATTCCAGGATTTCTTTATTCCCCTTGAGAGTCTCACCGAAAGCCAGCCATATTTTTGGGGGATAATCAATCATAAACTTTCACTTCAAGTCCTTCACGTTGAACCCGTAAGGCAATACTTTCCAGTTCCTTTCTGCTGATCTTTTCAAGGTCCTTAACCGGTGTGGCCCTTGCAATCGGATATATCATGACAGTTTTCGGGCGGATCTTTTTCAGGTGTTCGATCCATTCGGCAACCTCATGATCGGTAGTATTGTCAAGAATTTTATCATTGAAATAACCTCTCAGGAACATGGTCTGTATAATCAGGCGCCCGTTAAATTTTACCAGACCACTGATCATCTGCTTAAAATCAAAGGATTCAACCGGGTTGTTAAGGATCCGGAAGGTTTCTTCAGTTCCGGCATCAAGCTTCAGGATATTATTATCAAGTTTCAAAAGTGCCTCAAATACCGCTGGATCATGAATACGGCTTGAATTGCTCAATACTGTGACTTTAGAACGGGGAGAATACCGGTTCCGCAGACTGATGGTATCGTCGACTATCCCACTGAATTCAGGATGCAGCGTGGGTTCCCCGTTCCCCGCATAGGTAATGGCATCGGGCAGGTAATCTTCTTTAACGAGCTCCATGAGCTTTTGTTCCAGAAAAGAGGCTACCTCCTCCCGTGAGGGCAACTCCATATCTTCCCGGGCCCGGGAAGGGGTCCATCCGCATTCACAATAAATACAATTGAATGAGCAGAGTTTACTGTACAGGGGAAGAAGGTTGATTCCCAGTGAGAGGCCCAGGCGGCGGCTGCGCACAGGCCCGAAAATAACATCATGAAACAGGAACGGCATAGTAATGAGTTCAGTGCTGCAAAATTCCGCATTTTCCCCGGACTTACCTACGTCAAGGGGAAAATGATTATTTTTATTGCCTTAACTGAACGCAATTTGACCTCTTTATCCGATATAAAACAACCTATCAGGGAGCATATCGAAAGCTTTGAGAAAAGTTTCATGGCTTCGATGAAAAGTACTGTCCCTCTGCTCGATACTGTGACCAGGTACATCCTCAAACGCAAGGGTAAGCAAATGCGCCCGATGTTTGTCTTCCTTTCGGCCGGGCTTCAGGGGCCGATCAATGAAAGCACTTATACCGCGGCTTCCATGATCGAACTCCTGCATACTGCCACCCTCGTTCACGACGACATAGTTGACGATTCCAACCTGAGGCGTGGATTTTTTTCCATCAACGCCCTTTGGAAAAACAAAATTGCCGTGCTCGTAGGTGATTACCTGCTTTCAAAAGGACTTCTTGTCTCCCTCGAGAAGGATGAATTCCGGCTGCTAAAGATTGTTTCACGCGCCGTGAGGGAAATGAGCGAAGGAGAGCTTCTGCAGATAGAAAAGGCCCGCAGGCTGGATATCACGGAAGATGTTTATTTTGAGATCATCCGCAAGAAGACGGCTTCACTCATCGCCTCCTGTTGTGCCTGTGGGGCTGCAAGCGCTACCACAAACCAGGACATCCAGAATACGATGTGGCAGTTCGGGGAGCTTGCAGGGATTGCATTCCAGATCAGGGATGACCTGTTTGATTATCAAAAGCATACTGCCACGGGCAAGCCGGGAGCAGCCGATATCAGGGAACAGAAAATGACCCTGCCGCTGATATACCTGCTTAACCAATCGGGCCGGGGCGAAAAACGCCACATCATCAGCACGGTGAAAAATCATCATCATGACCAGAAAAGGGTAGCGGAGTTAATTAGTAAGGTTGAATCGGCCGGCGGACTGCAGTATGCCCATGAAAAAATGATTGAATACCGTACTAAAGCCCTGGACTTACTGGCCGGGTTTCCCGATAATGAATACCGTACCTCGCTGCTTCAGCTTGTGATGTACACGACGGAAAGGGAGAAATGAATGTCAGATTTTGAATGTTATACGGGAACAGGACTCATATGAGGAAGGATTTATTTTTTGTTTGCCTGCTGACGGCGTTGGTTGCAATGGTCAGGCCGTCACATGCTCAGCAAAACGCCGACAGCCTCAGGTCAAGGCTTACAATTATCCTGGATAAATGGCATCGGGATGCTTCAGAATGTAAGCATGAAGACTATATCGGAGCCATGAGCCCGAATGGTGTTTTCATCGGCACGGATGCCACGGAATACTGGACCATAGCTGAATTCAGGGTTTGGACCAAGCCTTACTTTGACAGGGGAAAGGCATGGACCTTCAAAGCGATCCATCGGAACATTTACATTGGCAAAGATGGAACCACCGCCTGGTTCGACGAGTTGCTGAACACCCACATGGGTGTTTGCAGAGGTTCAGGTGTGCTGCAGAAAAGAGATGGCTTGTGGAAGATTGAACAGTATGTGCTTTCGTCAACCATTCCGAACGACCAGATGAAAACAATAACCCGAAACAAAGCTAAAACCGATTCCCTGTTCATCCTCAAAATCAAAATAGACAGTATTGTAAAGTAGCATTAGAGGAGATTAAAAAAATAATGTTGCTTTTGACGTATAAAATTATTATTTTTGTACGCAAAATAAGGAATATGGATACAAAACTAACTTTAAGGCTTGATGAAAATGTGATTGAGCGAGCGAAAAATTATGCTCATAAGCATAAGATAAGTTTATCGGGGATGATTGAATCCTATCTTGATTCAGTAACTAAACAATCATTGGAAAAAACCGGGATTACGCCATTGGTAAAAAGTATGAGTGGGGTGATAGAATTGCCGGCCGATTATAATTATAAAAAAGAATACACTGATTTTCTTATCGAAAAATACAAATGAAAAAGCTGTTGATTGATACAAATATTGTAATTGACTTATTGGCAAAAAGAGAACCATATTATACTGACGCAGCAATTTTATTTTCTCTGGCTGATAAAAAAAAACTAAAACTGAGTGTTTCTTCGTTGACATTTGCAAGCACAAATTATATTTTATTGAGAGTGAAAAAAGCTTATGAGGCAAAATTGATATTGCGAAAATTCAAGTTGATAGCAAATGTGTTACCACTTGATGATAAAATCATTGGTTTGGCATTAAATGATAACGATTTTGAAGATTTTGAAGATGGATTGCAACATTTTACAGCCATTGAAAACAATCAGGATGTTATAATCACACGAAATCTGAAAGATTTTAAAAAGTCAAAAATTCCAATGATGAATCCTGAGCAGTATTTGAGAACTATTAATTAAAATTCAGGATATACAATACGACAATCGGGATCCTTATATAACATGCAATCGAAAAAAGACCGAACAGGGCCTTAACTGACTTACAAGAAATCGGTGATTACATTCTTCAATTGATATTTTAACAGTTCACCACTCCTCAAGATTCTTAAAAAAACGTATAATCAGGCGTTTAAAGTAGGTGAAACCCTATTTCGGGAGATTTTTCATAACATTCCTCATCCCGAATCGGCCGAGCGCAGCGAGGCCACGCATCCCGCATCGGAGCAAAGCGCCCTCACGCTTTCCGTAACGTAAACCCAAACGTCGTTCCTACCCCAACCGTACTGCGTACATTGATTGTTTGCTGGTGGGCTTCGATGATGTGTTTGACGATGGCAAGGCCCAGGCCTTTGCCTTTACTGGAGATTTCACGGCCGCGTGAGGTCCGGTAGAACCGCTCGAAAACCCTTGGGAGGTCTTCCTGGTCAATAGCTATCCCGTTATCGGTAACTTCAACGAGTATGTTTTCATCCATATCGAAGAAGCTTATTTTAGTGCGGCCTCCTTGATCAAGGCCGTAGCGGAGCGTATTATCAATGATGTTTGTAAGCACCTGGCGGATCTTGTCCCGGTCGGCATGCACCCATACAGGTTTATCGGGCTGGTTGATGATGACCTGTACTTCTTTCTCGTGGGCCTTTATTTCAAGCATCTCAACAACTTCGCGTGTCACAGCTACGATATCAAAACGGACTTTATTCAGGTAGATCTGACCTGACTCCAGCTGGGCGATCTCTCCAAGATCTTCTACGATTTTAATAAGCCTTTCCACGCTGATTTCCGTACGTCTCAGATACTCCTTATTGATGCTAGGATCATCCAATCCGCCTTCAAGTAAAGTTGAAACATACCCCTGAACATTGAATAAAGGGGTTTTAAGCTCATGGGAAACATTGCCGATAAAGTCTTTTCTATATTCCTCAAGCTGTTTTAGCCTTTCAATCTCCTTCTGCTTTTCTTCGCCCCAATGTGCCACCTCCTGTTCCACATTATCCAGGATATTCCGGTTTGAACGAAACCTCTGACGGTCTGTTTTCTGGGCTTTTATGCTGTAAATTGATTTATAGATCAGGCGGATCTTGGAATAGATGAATTTATCGACAGTATACCTGAAGAAAAAATAAGTTCCGGCAAACAGGATCGCTCCGCCGGCAACCATTACAATGTAGGTTATGAACCGGGCCAATAATGCAGGCTCCAGAGCAAATACCGGCAAAAAAAACAAAACAACATACCCTGCTGTAACTGCAGAGGCATTCAGGAAAGCAATTGCATGCGGGTCATGGAATTTCATTCCTCTTCATATTTATAGCCCACTCCTTTTATAGTCCTGATATGGTCGGTCCCGACTTTTTCACGTATCCTCCTGATATGAACGTCGATTGTACGGTCGCCCACGATAACATTTTCTCCCCAGATCCGGGTAAAGATATCTTCCCTTGTAAACACTTTATTGGGGCGTGAGACCAGGAGCTGAAGAATCTCAAATTCTTTCCTGGCAAGAATGATCTCCTCATCATTTTTCATAATCCGATACTGCTCCTGATCCACAATAAATTCCTTAGTTATGATCTTCCCTGATATCTCAGGGATCTGCCTGAATCTGCGGAACAATGCCTGTATCCTGCTGATAAGGACTTTAGGCTTGATGGGTTTGGTAATATAGTCATCGGCCCCGGCTTCAAAGCCAGCGATCTGGGAGTAATCCTCTCCCCGGGCAGTGAGAAAAACAATGAGGGAATTCTGCATTCCGGGGATCTTGCGGAGCTGGTTGCAGGTTTCAATGCCGTCGAGACCCGGCATCATAATATCAAGTATGATGAGGTGAGGTTTGTGCGCTGAAGCCTGTTCAAGGGCTTTCTGTCCATTCCTCGCCTTCAGTATCTGAAAGCCCTCTTTGGCCAGGTTATAGCCGAGGAACTCGAGGATATCGGCTTCGTCATCCACCAGTAGAATAATGGTATCTTTGTTTTCCATAAAGGAATACCGTTGATCCAACAAATTTAACAAAATCACGTTACATCCTGGTAAGCCACAGAAATCATGCGAAGGAGAGTGTTATTTTTATTTTTCTTATTACCGCTGATTGGTCTTTCCCAGAAGTTTAACGGAGGGATCCTTGCAGGGGGGAATGTTAGCCAGGTCGACGGTGATACCTATGAAGGGTATCACAAGGTGGGATATCAGGCAGGAGCTTACGTTAACCTCAGGGTTTCCCCTCATTCTTCATTCCAGCTGGAGATGGAGTATTTTCAGAAAGGCAGCCGGAGGGCTTCCAATCCAGACAGCGGCGTTATGGACCATTCCTATCTTTTGAGGATTCATTACCTTGAGATTCCTGTTTTATATCAATACACTTTTGCAAAACGGTTTCAGGTGGAAGCGGGACCTGCGGTGGATGTTCTACTGGGATCACTGGAAGAAACTGATGGCTTACCGGTCACCAACAAGGTCGCATTGCGGCCTATCACATTGAGTGGAATCCTTGGTTTCAGCTGTTATATAACACCGCATCTGAAAGCCGGGTTCCGGGTCAATTACTCCCTGCTTTCAATCCGTGTGCCGGCTAATCCCGAGCCCCCGGGCTACAGGCATATCCTTTTCGAGACCGGACAGTATAATAATGTATTATCTTTGACCCTCTTATGGGATTTTAAGAAGTTTGAAAAATAAACTCATCATCGGGATAACCGGAGCCAGCGGCTCCATTTATGGGAAACTGCTGCTCGAAAAACTAGTAGGCCTGAGCAGGCAGCTGGAAGATGTTTCCGTGATCTTTTCCCATAATGCCAGGGCGGTATGGGAATATGAACTTGGCCCCATTGATGTGGCCTCCCTTCCTTTCACGATCTTTAAGCCTGACGATTTCTTCGCCCCCATGGCCTCGGGTTCCGCTGGATACACCGCCATGATCATTTGTCCCTGCTCCATGGGAACCCTCGGCCGTATCGCTTCGGGCGTTTCCGACGACCTCATGACCAGGGCTGCGGATGTCGTTTTAAAGGAAAGGAGAAAACTTGTTCTCGTGCCGCGTGAGGCCCCTTACAACCTCATCCACCTGAACAATATGAAACTCCTGACCGAAGCAGGTGCTGTCATTTGCCCCGCTTCACCATCCTTTTACTCCAAACCGGCAACAATCAATGAGGTGGTAATGACAGTTGTGGACAGGGTGCTTACGCTTGCCGGATTGGAGGTGGAGAGCTATCGATGGGGGAAATAAATATGAATATCGAAATCATCACCCCATCACGATCATCACGTTTTTCATTAACCCCTCATATCCCTTCTCCCCAACAGAAGTTCCCGCAAACAGCTCATTGAACTGATCTTTTGTGAGATTGATCCAGTCGTTTCGCCTCATTTTTTTCAATGCTTCGGAAGCATGAAAATGGGTTTCTGAGGTTGACATTGCATCACGGTTATACGGACAGACATCCTGGCAGATATCGCAGCCGAAGATCCTTCCGCCCAGGTTTGAACGAACGTCATCAGGCATTTCAGCCTTGTCAACAATAGTGCAATAGGAAATACATCTGCGGATGTCGAGCTGGTAAGGCCTGTCGAGTGCCCCGGTTGGGCAGGCCTCCATACATCTGGTACATGTTCCGCAATGGTCTGTTTCGGGCCGGTCAGGCTCAATCTCAAGCGTAGTCAGTATTATGCCTATAAAAAAGAAAGATCCGCGGGACGGATTGATGATGACGGTATTTTTCCCCTGCCAGCCTATACCGCATCGCTGGGCCCAGGTTTTTTCCAGCACAGGCCCTGAGTCCACGAAGAGCCTCGAAGTACAGCCCGTCTTGTCAAATGAATCCACGAATCGGGTAAGCTGGTTGAGCTTTGTTTTAATCAAGGGTGGATACCGTTTCCCATGGGCATGCTTGGAGATAATAAAATTATCCTCTTCGGGAATAAGCTCGGGTGGATAATAATTTATCAGGAGTGCGATTACGGTTTTAACTCCCGGTAATAACACTTCCGGGTCAAGCCGTTGAGGGGCATAGCGTTTCAGGTAAGCTATTGTAGCCTGCCTGTCTTCATCAATAAATTGATTGTAAAAATTACGCAAATAATCCAGAGGCCGGGCCTCAGCAAACCCGCAAACGTCGAATCCAAGCTCCAATGCCCGCTGTCTTATTTCTTCCTTCAATGTTCGATATTCAAAACAGCTTGTCCTGTCCGCCGGCCTTTATCTTCCCAAGGTGCTTATATGCGAGCTCAGTTGCCTCCCGCCCTCTCGGGGTCCTCATAATATAACCTTCCTGGATCAAAAAAGGTTCATACACTTCTTCAATGGTTCCGGCATCTTCCGAAACAGCAGTGGCAATAGTGGTGAGTCCAACCGGCCCACCCCTGAACTTTTCAATGATCGTGGAAAGAATTTTATTGTCCATTTCGTCCAGGCCGTGCTTGTCAACATTTAAAGCTTTTAGTGCATACTGGCTTATTCCGAGGTCGATTTTTCCGTCGCCCTTGATCTGGGCAAAGTCACGTACCCTGCGTAGGAGTAAGTTCGCAATACGGGGAGTTCCCCTGCTGCGCCGGGCTATTTCCACCGAAGCTGCTTTATCTATAGGGACTTTTAAAATCTCGGCAGAACGTTTAACGATTATATCCAGGGTTTCTGATCTGTAATACGAAAGGCGTGAATGTATTCCAAAACGTGAACGCATTGGAGCCGAAAGCAGCCCTGAACGTGTAGTAGCGCCTATGAGGGTAAACGGATTAAGCTTGATCTGAACCGATCGTGCATTCGGCCCGGTCTCGATAAGTATATCGATCTTGAAATCTTCCATAGCCGAATACAGGTATTCCTCCACCACATGCGACAGACGATGGATTTCATCAATGAACAGCACATCATGCTCTTCAAGGTTAGTAAGCAATCCGGCCAGGTCACCAGGCTTGTCAATAACCGGTCCGGATGTGACTTTGATATTGACACCCAACTCATTGGCTATAATATATGCCAAAGTGGTCTTCCCCAGGCCCGGCGGGCCATGAAGCAAAACATGATCAAGGGATTCGTTTCTTTGTTTAGCTGCCTGAACGAAGACCTTCAGGTTTTCAACAATAGACTCCTGTCCGGCAAATTCGAAAAAGCCCGATGGGCGTAATACCGATTCAATCTCCTTCTCTATCGGGCTAAGGTTGTGTCCGCTGGGGTCAAGAATTTCGTTCATCTGCACAAAAGTAAAAAAAACACGGCTGTCAATTCAGGAATATTTTTATTACTTTTACCCTATTAATACCTAATCCGCGTCAATGCAACCTATAATAGTAGCGGTTGACTTCTCCATCACCTCAATTCACGCTATTGAGTACGCAATCCCGCTTGCAAATAAACTGAAGTGTGACATCATCCTCGTCTGGGTTGACAAGATAAGCTCAAATGAATCACTTTACCCTGATACTTCTTCCGAAAACCGGAATGAAGCTAAGAAACGCTTCGAAGAGATCATCCAGCAGTTCGGAAAAAAAATGGGCAAAGGCCTGAAAATGGAGTTTAAACTCAGGAAAGGCAAAGTCTTCCATGAAGTCGACACTCTGGCCAAAACTCTTGGTGCTTTGCTAGTGATCACGGGAACTCATGGTGTGAGCGGCTTTGAGGAATTCTGGATTGGCAGCAATGCATTCCGGATCGTTACCTATGCATCCTGCCCTGTCGTTACTGTAAGGCATGACTTTGAGATCAAGAAAACTATAGGAAGGATCGTTGTGCCTGTCGATGGTTCTTCGGAAACCATACAGAAACTTCCGTTCGTTACCCGCCTGGCCAAACTGTTCAAATCGGAAGTGCATGTCGTGGCAACGCATTCCAGCCATCTGAATTCAATTCAAAGAATTGCTGAAAAGTACATGCAGATGTCGGTCGGCTATTTTCAGGCCAACGAGATCCACTGCGTTGAAGACAGCATTGTATCGAATGATGTCACCAAGGCTCTTCTGCAATATGCTGTGAATGTGAAGGCTGATCTCATCGCTATAATGACGGAGCAGGAAACACCGGTCAATATCCTGCTTGGAGCCCAGGCCCAGCAGATGATCAATCAGTCGTCAATTCCAATTCTAAGTGTACATCCCCAGGAACATTTTTGCCTGAAATAAAATGAGCCGACTTATCGTTATACTAATAGTTCTTTTTATTTCTGCCGGATGGCAGAAGGGATTTGCTCAGGAAATGCGGAAAGACAGCGGGGCAGTGACCATATACCAGGATAAACTGGTTGATGAGCTGGTTCAGAAACAGGTAAAACTTAACGAAGCCGGCAACAACCAGGATGGTTACAGGATACAGATCTTCTCCGACTCCGGGAATAATTCCAAAACCAAAGCACAATCGGCTATGGATGAGTTTCTGGCAAAACACCCGGAGATAAAGGCTTACCTTGTATTTAAATCCCCAAATTACAAGGTTAAGGTCGGTGATTTCCGAAGCAAGCTTGATGCCATAAGGTATCTTAATCAGATAACAGCGGATTTTCCGAATGCATTTATTATATCAGACCTGATCAGTTTACCGCAAGTCGAACCTTAAAACCGGATTTTATGAGCAAGATTATTGTAGCCATCGATTTTTCAGATTGTTCGCTCAATGCATTATTGCATGCATTGTCAATAGCACAGAATTCAAAGAGTGATATGAGCCTTGTCTGGGTAAGGAAAGCTGCCGGACAAACTGATAAATTCGGTGAAAGTATCAAAGACGAGTCGAAAAGGGTAGAAAAGGAATTTCAGGAATTAATTGAAAAGGATCAACCTGAACTGCCCGGGAACAAGATCACTTATAAGATCAGGACCGGTAAGGTTTACACTGAAATTGCAGATGAGGCAAGGACCAGTAAGGCCTTTATGGTGGTTTGCGGGACTCACGGCGCATCCGGTTTCGAAAAATTCTGGATCGGGAGCAATGCAAACCGGATTGTCTCGGCCTGCACCTGTCCGGTAATCACTATCCGGGGCGGAATTAACATCAGCAGACCCTTGAAGAAAATTGTCATGTCGATTGATTCCACCCAGGAAACCAGGCAAAAAGCCTCCTTCACTGCCATGCTTGCCAAGGCTCATGATGCGGAAATTAATATATTAAAGCTATACACGACCAAGACAAAAGCTGTAAGGCAGAATGTCGACCTGTATGCGTCTCAGGTGGAAAGGTTTTTTATACAGGAAGGAGTGAAGTATGTTACAGCATTTGAGGAAACCGAAAGTGTTCCTGACGCCATTATAAATTATGGTAAAAAGATTGATGCCAATCTTATTTCAATTATGACAGAACAGGAATCTTCAGCCTCAACACTCTGGTTAGGTCCTTTTGCACAACAAATTGTGAACCAGTCACCGATTCCCGTGCTGAGCGTGCATTCGAAGGATGTGTATACCGGCTTGGGATTTTAATTAGTACCTGTCAATACAGTTCAGATCTTTGAACGCGACTTTCAGCCGTTCAACCAAAGAAACCTGGCCAGAGCGCAGCCATACCCTCGGGTCATAAAATTTCTTATTCGGTTTGTCTTCCCCTTCAGGATTTCCTATCTGCCCCTGCAGGTAACCTTCATTCTTCTTATAGAACTTAAGCACTCCTTCCCAGAAAGCCCATTGTGTGTCGGTGTCGATATTCATTTTGACTACGCCATAACCGATAGCTTCGGCAATCTTCTCGGGTTCAGAGCCTGATCCGCCATGGAAGACAAAGTTTACAGGATTTGGCCCGGTATTGAACTTTTCCTGTATGTATATCTGGGAGTTATGCAGGATAACGGGCTCAAGCTTCACATTACCCGGTTTGTAAACCCCATGCACATTCCCGAATGAAGCGGCAATGGTAAAGTTGTCGCTGATGCTTTTCAGCTGCTCATAGGCGTAGGCCACATGCTCTGGCTGGGTATAAAGCCGGGAACTGTCGATACCGGTATTGTCGATCCCGTCCTCTTCACCTCCGGTCACACCGAGTTCAATCTCAAGGGTCATTCCCATTTTGCTCATCCTTTCCAGGTAACGTTTGCAGATGTCGATGTTTTCCTGCAGTGGCTCCTCTGAAAGATCAAGCATATGTGAGCTGAACAGGGGTTTGCCATGCTCTTTGAAATGCTTTTCCCCTGCATCAAGAAGGCCGTCGATCCAGGGCAGGAGCTTCTTTGCGGCATGGTCGGTATGGATGATGACGGGTATACCATACATGTCGGCAATGGTGTGAATGTGCTGTGCTCCCGAAATACTTCCGCGGATGGCAACGGATTCATGTTCGTTCTTCAGTCCTTTACCGGCGAAAAAGACCCCACCACCGTTTGAAAACTGTATGATCACAGGAGAATTCACTGTTTTCGCTGCTTCCAATACTGCGTTCACCGAATCTGATCCTACGACATTCACAGCCGGAATAGCGAACCTGCCGGCTTTGGCAATACGGAATATTTCCTTCACGGCATCACCTGTGGCAACACCGGGTTTTACTTTATCGAAAATTTTTTCTGACATATGCTTGATTTTTATGATTTTACTGATATCGGAACACCTTTTAACCTGGGTGCCCGGAATTCAAAAGTAACAAAAAAATCGCTATTTCCTTGACATATACTTTAGATTTTTATATCTTTGAAAATCAGGAAAATAAATACCGCCATAAAATGAAAACAATTCTCTCAGGGATTATTGCGCTCATAATTCCGTTATTTCTGTTTGCCCAAACTGCAAAGGAAGCGCAGGATCTTACCCAGGTCCACCAGAAGATCAATAAAATTGAAAATGACAATGCCCGGCTGAAGAATCAGGTGAACGGTGTTCAGAAGTCTCTCGCTAAAATGAATGAAGCAGAGATTACAGAGCATCTGGATCTTGCCAAACGTGATTCCCTGACCAAGGCCAACCAGGATACCGTGAGGTCGTATTCTGGCAGGCTGCTTAAAATGGAAGAAGACATCGCTGAGATTGAGCATGCCTTAATGTTGAGAAGCATTGGCTTCATTGTAATCATTCTGATATTAGGTCTGCTATTGACAATCCGCTGGTTTACTCACCGCGGAACACACCGGAAGAACCTGGATGAAGTTTTTGAGAAAATGAAAGCGCAGAGGGAGGAACGTGAAAAACGGATCACTGAACTCAGGGCCATTCTTGAGCAATCGGAAAGCGAGATGTCGGCCCTGAAGCAGGAAACCGGTGACCGGCTCGTTGCCTTTAGTGATAATTTAGCCCATGTTGACAGGAATCTCCAGACACTTCTGAATGAGAGATCGAATACTCTTGAACAACAGATCAAAGACGGACTTGCCAGATTAAAAAAGGATCATGAAGAAGGAAGCAGGGAATTCGTGAAAAAGCTTGAGGATGTGCAGGCTCTTGCAGCTTCAAAGATCAATGAACTGGGGCAAAAGGTTGTTGATTCCGGGAAGAAGCTCGACGACCAGATTACAGCAGCACATAAGAAAACCGATGAACTGAAAACCGTCCTTGCAAAGGAGATCGAAGCTATACGGTCAAAATTTGAATAAGCATTTTTCCTATCTTTGCCAACAGAACGGCCCCGTAGTTCAATTGGATAGAATGGCAGATTCCGGTTCTGTTGGTTGAAGGTTCGAGCCCTTTCGGGGTCACAATAAAACATATAAATGGCTGATAATTAAACACTTATCGGCCATTTTTGTTTTTATGTGCAACATAGGTGCAACAAATTGTTATCTTGTTGATTTACTGTGTTTTATGTAATTTTTAAGTTTCGATTGTAACATATAATATTGAAATTCTGAATGTTAACCAACGAGAATCCCCTTTTTAGTTAGGATATAATCTGGTGCACCACGGCGATCCTGGCTGGTTCATTTGTTATAGTAATATCAGGGATTAATGATTCCAACAGGTTCTGAAGGTCACCCTGGTAGGAATGTTCTCTGGAAATACCAGTTCTATAGCGGGCATTCAGCTTTTCAATATAGTCGTACAGGTTCATTGCAAATGGAAACGCATCTGCTAAAATAGCGAAACTTTATGGTAGAGTAATGATTTTGAAATTCAATCCAGCTTGCGCAACCTTTTCAGTAACCTTTTTTTATAATTAACAATATTTTGATATTTGGAATGTTAATTGCATTTTTCACATATAGTGGTAACGAAATGTGTAATTATTTATCCGGCCTTCAGGAAACCAATTCACAATTCTGTTAGCATGTGCAATTTTCTAATATGGTTACTATTGATTGCTTAATTTGATATCATTAATTAAATGATTGTGAGTGCATTTACTTGGTTATATTCTTTTTTGCCCTTAAACGATGATGATTCGCTTCAATTAAAAATATACATTATGCAAGATTTGATGGTATTTTTGTTAGTTGCTTTTAGTAAGATTCAAAGAATCGGGTAAGAATACTATTTATTCAAATATTAACATCTGTCAAATGAAGAAAGTTTTTTTTTCGATAATTTTCGTCCTGTTCATTGATGTAGCAAATGCTCAAATTGATTCTATCATGTATGGAGTCAGTGCAGATCCTCCTAATTCTATTATCTCATTATCTAAAATTGATCCGGTTACAGGTCAAGTTAGTCAAATAAGTCCTACTAGTTATCCTTATTCTTCCAGTAATATTGGAAGAACAATTGATCCAATAAAAAAAATTTATTATCAGCCAGTAGATTCTGTTCTTCTGGCCTTTAGTTTAACCACTGGGGAATTATTGTCAATCAAACTGATAACCGGGATAACAAATTCAACTTTCACTAGCATTAACTTTAACTGTCCTGACTCAACCCTTTATGGAATTGCTATCAATACTGTTTCTGGTGAAAAGCGTTTAGCAAGGATCGATCCAAACTCAGGTATAGTCTATGTAATATCGCCACAACCATTACCAAACACAATAAATGTCCTTTCTGGGAATGCCATAAACCCCTATAATAGTAGGTATTATTATGTTTCAACCAATAAAAAAATAATGGGGATTGATCTGGCAACAGGTCTCGTTGTTTCATCTCCGGACATCGTTATGTCTTCAGGCACATTCGGCCCAATTGTTTTGGATTGTAACGATACTATTTTATTCGGTTTAGCAGGTGATGCAACTAATGGCAGAAAATTCTCTAAGATTGATCCTGAAACTGGCAATATAACATATATATCTTCCACGACTGTTGCTAATGCAATTTACGCTGATATGGCTACATTAGATCCCTTTAAACACGTCTATTATTTTAAAAGGGTTGATGATAAATTGATTGGAGTCAGCACCCAAACTGGGCAGATTGTTACAGATCCAACGATCCAACCTATCTCAGGTACTGGTTTTTTTAATCTTTTTTATAATCATCCTTGTATGGTTTCATACCCTGTTGGGATTGAACCGTCAATAAAGAATCAAACAATAATTGAGGTTTATCCAAATCCGGTAAATGACTGGTTCTTTATTGAGCCTCATTCTTCCAAAATCGATAATATTGAGATATTTTCTTTGTTAGGAAATAAAATCAAAACATTTGTATACTCATCCAATGAGATTATAAAAGTTAACATTAAAAATTTAGATAAAGGAATTTACGTGCTTAAAATAACGGGAGACAGGTTTATGGAATCACGCTCCATCGTCAAGTTTTAGCACTGGCAATATTGGTTTTATAACATTTATGATAAGTTCTATCTCTGATTCTTTAAGTTTAAGTGTGAGCAATAAGACAATTATCTTATCCATTATCTGCCTTTTAATGGTTTTATGTGCCTGCAATCGGAAGGATAATCAGGAACATTACGATTATAGTGGTATTGATCCGCGAATGAAGGATTTTTTCTTTAAAGAGGGTTCGTGGTGGATTTATAAGAATGATTCTGTAAATGAAACCGATTCTTCATGTTTAGCTTCGATTTACCGCTACCAGTATACCAGGTATTTTGGATTAAATCAGTTTATGATATATGATATCAGGGAGATGATCTATGTTGATAACAGGTTACCGGGGGTTAATGGGTCGTTTTTCGATTGCATCCTGGAAAACAGAATGTTGCGGAATTTTGTGCCTGCACATCTATGGACGGTAGAACAGGATCTGTTTTGTTTGGATACAGCTTTCCATCACCTGGATTCAATGGTTGTCAATAATAAGACATACTATGATGTTCAGAAGTGTGTAATAGACAGCAATGTCTTTTATACTGCGAGACGTATCGGACTAATCAGAACAATTGTTTACGATTCCACTCATACCAGATCCACATGGGATTTGATTAGATATCACATAAGCTTTGAGGATACCGAATAACAGATAGATTCAGCCCATCATTAGATAAATCAAGTCTATAATTATTTGTAACAAAACCTGTTAGTCTACCCCATGATAATGTAAAGTTACCATACTTTGCAATGTAAGTAGTTCAATCAGAAGCCGTGTATATCTCAGATTTAACGCATCTTAGATAGGTTGCAAGTATTTCCTTTTCCATTCATCATCATCCGTAATAAGAATCTTACAGGGTGTTAGGCCCTCTTAAAAGAATCTTTGCTCAGTCAATATTATTGTAGATATTAGTAAATATAAAGATGGTCGCCAATTTTGTCACTGCAATTTACACCCTAACACTTAAAACAATAAAAATATCTTTACAAGTTTTAACAAGAGCAACCTATGGCCAATCAGGAAATTATACTGTCAGCTTCTTCAACATAGGAGCCCAGCAGATCCAAGGCGGAGGTTCAGGCACTGCATCAATTGCAAATGGAACAATTTCCGGGCCTACAGATGTTTGTGGTTTAAATACAGATTTATCCTTTACCCTTACACTTCCCCCATATCATGGCCCAAGCATATCATGGACATGGAATGTGAATCAGTCAGGATGGAAAATAAATGGCTCAACTCCTTCCGTAACGGTAACTTCAACTTCTGTTACAATAACAACTCCTAATCAAGCTAGTAACTCAACGGTTTCAATTACTTCTGGTTCATGGCTATGCAGTAGCAAAGCTTGAAAAGGAATACGATGTGTTCAAAACAAAAACCCCTCTTTTTACTGTGGATCCCTTAAGTTGCCAAAATCGGGCTTAAAGAAGGCCTGGAAGGCGGTGATAAATACGAAGTACTTGAACAAAATCTGGATGAGAAGACAGGAACCACCAAATATGTGACAATAGGTAAAATTAAGGTTGATAAATCCCAGATATGGGATAACCGCTATATGGCCGGAGAGTTAAAAACCACGAGTAGCTCAGGTACACCCGAAACTGCAGCTGATAACCAAAAAGTGGATCGCACTCTTTTTATTGGTGCAAGCAAAAAGTATTACCCTGGTATGCTGATCAGGCAAATAAAATAACTCAGGGCATCCTGAACACCTTTTCTTCCACCACCCTGTTCAGAAGGACAGAATCAAGTTGTACTGTGTTCATATGGCCTCCCATCGGGTTTTCGAGGGTAAATGCAAAGGGAATGCCTTCCACACAAATCGGTGACTCAGCTGTTTTAATCGACTAGTCAAGGTATACACCCGTACCTACAACAAGGATCTCTCCCCTGACAACGATTCTCTTTACAAAAGATGATTTGCGGACCGCTTTTGTCGTACCAGGCTTGGGCCAGAGGTAATCGACCCATCCCTGCCCGTTATCCACTGCGACCTTGACAATATCCTGGATGAAAAATTTTCCCATTGCATCTTTCATGTCTTTCTGGTTTTTCCCTTCAAGAGCAGGGTCAGCAGGGTTGACAAGCGTGTTATACAAGGTATCCAGGACGAAAACATAGGTATCCTTATACACAAATTCCGAGGCTGTATCCCTCAGGACAGGGAAGGCTTCTTTTCCCATGGTTCTGATCAGGCTCATGGCATCACTCACAGCATCAATAGAAAATTCCTTTTCCATACGCATATCGTAAAGGCCGGAACCTACCACGTAGATCGTCCCCGAAGATGCTTTGGCCAGCTTCACATAAGTCGACTTCCAGGAATGTGCTGTTTTTCCGGGTTTCACCCATTCATAATGAGTCCAGCCGCATTGCCCTATTCCGAGAGCTTTCCGGATAAACCATTGGACGATCGGTTTGCCGTTGACATCCTTAAGGTCATATTCGTTCTTTCCGATCAGGGCCGGGTCCTCGTGTACATAGATGTCTCCTTTCAACCCGCAAACAAAAATGTAAGTCTCAGCGTTTCTCCAGCGGGTACCATTGGTCATGAATTCCTTGAAAGCCTTTTCCCCTTTCTGGCTGATTTCCGAGGCCGCGTCATTTACCAGGTTCACGAGATTTATAGTTTCCTGGAATTTGTATTTGGAGGCCTGTGCGAACAGTTTTCCGCCGCTATGGCAGACTATTCCGGCCATCAGCAGGATAGTGGCAGCGTTATTAAACATTGCCGTTTTCCGGACCATGACTTGAGGTTTCATGTATCGAAATTTAAGCCCTAAATATAAGAAAATTCGATGTGAAAGTCAATTTTTAGGTATTTTAGCCGGCGATCTTAATTTTTTAAATCCTCACACTATGGATAATTCAAAAATATTGCTCCCAAGGTATTTCAGGTACATCGGCATCGCTCTTACCCTTGCCGGCATAGTGTTTACTGTTATCAGGTTCGGATATGGGATCAAACCCGATTTCCTGGAGGCCAAAGTTTTTGTTGTATATGCTGCCTACCTTCAGACGTCGGAATTCCGTTTTATCACCAACAACATCAGTGAGGAGATCTGCGGGGTTACGCTGTTGCTGGGGTTGTTCTTCCTGGCATTTTCAAGGTTAAAAAACGAAACAGAAAAGACCTGGGCCTTACGAACAAAATCCTTTATATATTCTTTATATACTCACACCGCCATCCTGCTGTTTTGCCTGCTTTTCGTCTACGGCTGGGGATTCCTTATGGTAATGACCGCGAACCTCATTTTATACCTTCTCGTTTATACTATCTGGTTCTACTTTCTTTTCTTCAGGACGT
>JAPLDK010000023.1 GCA_026391775.1 Bacteroidota bacterium | reverse complement strand
TATACATGACCGGGATAGTTCTGGCCGTTCTGATCTCCATTATCTTCAAGAAATTTTTATTCAAAAACAAGGAGGCGCCTTTTGTCATGGAGCTTCCGCCCTACCGCATGCCGACCATTCGCGTAATACTGAGGCATATGTGGGAGAAAGCACAGCAGTACCTGAAGAAAATGGGCGGGGTCATCCTTATTGCGGTGATTATCATTTGGGCGCTTGAATATTTTCCGGGAGGCGGAAGCATAAGCAAGACTGAACGCCTGCAACAGTCATATATCGGGAAGATCGGCAAAGTGATAGAGCCGGTGATCGAGCCTCTTGGTTTCGACTGGAGGATGGGCGTAAGCCTGATCACAGGGGCAGCCGCAAAGGAAGTTGTTGTAAGTACCATGGGTGTCCTTTTTGCTGCGCCTTCGGCGGATGAGGTCAGCCCCGGGGCCGATCTTACCACGAAACTGCAAGCAGTAACCTATGAAAGCGGGCGGCTTAAAGGGAAAAAACTATTTACCCCCCTGGTGGGATTTTCGTATATTCTGTTTATCCTGATCTATATGCCTTGTGTGGCAGTGATCGCGACCGTTAAACGGGAATCCGGCCATTGGAAATGGGCGTTGTTCCTGATCGCTTACACAACGGTACTTGCCTGGTCGCTCTCGTTCATTGTTTACCAGCTTGGATCATTAATATTCTGAACCATGACCATTCAATATATTATCGTTGGTTTGATCGTTGCCTCGGCAGTCGGGAGCATCGTTTTAAGGCTTATCCGCTCCATCAAAAAGCCCGTCAGCAAATGCGATGGCTGTTCGGCGGGTTGTGGAGGGTGTGCGATTCATGAATTGAAAGCGAAAAAAGCGTAAAATCAAAGTTTTATTTTCAGCCTTTACTTTATCGATCTGATTGACTATATTTGGTGTGAATTTTCATGGGTGAAGGTTAATCACATGTTAAAAAAACCGGCGATAAGTTTTGAGCAATACCTGAGACGTCGAGGTTATATGTTTTTATCTTTCGATCAGGCATTCATTAAAATAATTAAGAAAAGTTTCTGTCAAAAAAGTTTCTGCGGATTCTGGAGGATGTGGAATCCTTTTTCGGGGTATATATTCTTTCTCCTGTATTCTTTATTAGGCGGTAACAGAAAACGACCATTTGCCATATTCTTTATTTTTCTTATAAGTGGTTTTGTATTTCATGATTTGGTAATTTTTTTAATAACCGGGAGCATTTCAATTGTTTTTACTGTGACTTTTTCAATTTATTCCATGATTTTTAATATTGAAAACAAGTTTCAGGCATTAGGAAAAGATCTTAAATCCTATATATTTCGCAAAAGTGTATTCCCCCTGAGATTCCATGTCATAGCAAATATGACTTTATTAGGATTGCCGCTGGCAACCGGATTTCTTATTAATTTTTTTGTTTTTCCACACTCAGTGATAAACAGATTATTCCATTAAAATTATATTGAGGAGTAAATGATCTGCAATGAAATCTGTTGTCCTTATTCCCTGTATAATTTCATTTCTTCTGCTGTTCAGTCAATACTTACCCGCACAGTCCTGGGATTATATCAAAGAAAAGAACGGTATTAAAATATATACCCGCACTCCAGAATATTCAGCTTTTAAATGTTTTAAAGGTGAGACGGTGTTTCACGCCAATATGCAGGAGATTGGTTTATATATCGGCAATGTGAAGAATTTCAACTGGTGGGATAAAAACATAAGGGATCTCAGGGTTCTTGATTCCGAATCGGATAAACACATAAAATATTATTTTATCTATGATGTCCCCTGGCCCTTGAGTGACCGGGATATCTGTGTTGAAGTATGTACTACCATCGACACTCTAACCGGCGGGAAAATGGTTTACGCCAAGCCTCTGCCGGGTGTTATTCCTGAATGTGAAGATATAGTAAGGATAAAGAATTACTGGCAGAAGTGGACCCTGACACCGATTGATAAAAATTCCGTACATGCCATACTGGAAGGTTTTGTGGATCCGGGAGGGAGTGTCCCGTCATGGTTATATAACCTGGTTATCGTTGAAACTCCACTAAAGGTTATGGGAGGAATAAAGAAGAAAGTTGAGACTGACCATCATGATTAACCGTATCCATTTTCTATCTTTGCCTCCTAAACCATAGCTTCATGCCCCACGGTATTTGTCTCCTGAGCATAGTTCCTGTTCGCAGGGAACCCACACATATAGCTGAAATGTGCACCCAGCTTCTTTTCGGTGAGTTATACACGGTCCTTCAATCTGAAAATAACTGGCTAAAAGTGAGTCTGGAATATGATGGTTACGAAGGCTGGATCAGCGAAAAAGGTCATACTGCCCTGGATGATAACGAATTCGAGACGTTAACACAAACCAACGCACGTTGCACCCTGGACCTGGTCCAGCTGGTCACCAATGAAACTAAAAAAGAACAGTTCCCGATACTGTACGGAAGTTCCCTCCCGGGAATAGAAGAATTCAGTATGAAGCTGTCTGATCAAACCTTTGTGTACGACGGTCAGGTTTCAATGGTCTCCGATTTTGAAGAAGATGATGAAGAGGGTCCTGAGAACCTGATGGAACTCAAACACGACCTGGTGCACGACAGTATGCAGTTCCTCGGGGCTCCCTATCTTTGGGGCGGTCGTTCTCTTTTCGGGATTGACTGTTCAGGGCTTGTGCAAATGGTTTATAAACTGAAAAATATCCGCCTGAAAAGGGATGCCTCACAGCAGGCTGAACAGGGTGAGCCGGTGAACAGCCTGGATGAAGCAGAACCCGGCGACCTGGCATTTTTTGAAAATGAAGAAGGGAAGATCTCGCATGTGGGCATACTTGCCGACCGCCAGAAGATACTGCATTGCTCAGGAAAGGTCCGCCTTGATGTAATCGACCTGCAGGGTATTTATCACAACGACCTGCACGAGTATACTCATAAATTGAAGATGATCAGGAGGGTTATCTAAAACAGAATATCGAATATTATTCCTCATCAGCCTTTGGCTTCTTTTGTTTGCCCGGAATTTCCTGCTTGAAGACATAAGTCAGGCGGAGACTGAAGAGGTTGTTATACTGTTTGCGTTCCCAGGTGTCACCAGTAACATTGGGATTTACAAATGTTACCGTACGC
The DNA here is from genome assembly GCA_026391775.1 of Bacteroidota bacterium. GTDB lineage: Bacteria > Bacteroidota > Bacteroidia > Bacteroidales > FEN-979 > CAIRDP01. Next base: position 27,078 of record JAPLDK010000023.1, on the reverse strand, counting down.
AGGTTCAGGATGGAATACTGGTATCTTACGTTGACCCAGAAACGGTTCCATATCCTTACTGAAACTTCTCCGAGAGCAGAGAAGTCATATGGCAGAAAATCGGAATTTGGAGTTACTACATAAAGTTGCGATTCCTTCTTGCCGATCAGCTGTCCGTAGCAAACCCCTACACCTGCGGAAATTATCTTTTTATCGGTAAAATGAACCATTACGGGTATATCTATATAATCAAGGTTCAGCCTGTAATAGGTTGAATCGGTGCTGCCTTTGTGGTAACTTCCCTTTTGGGAATAAAGGAGTTCCATGCTTACCGACCAGTTTTTGTTCTTTCCGAATGGCAGGATGACCATAGGCCCGAAATTGACACCGACCTTACGGAACCCATAAAACTGATCCCCGTCAACCTGGCAGAAATTCGCTCCCAGTGATATCCCTCCAAGAATTCTCTGGGCCTGTGCAGGACGGAGGGCAAAAACAAAAAGGATGAGCAGAACAGGGAGTAGAACTTGCTTTTTCATCGTATAGCGGCAGTCTTCATTTAGGAAACAAAGGTACAGAAATTAAAACGCTCAGGTTTTCGATTTATTTTGAGACTTCATGGAGAGCTGAATACGTTTCCTGGGGATATCTATATCAACCACCTCGACCATCACTTTCTGATTCAGCTTGACGACCTCATTCGGGTCTCTTATGAACCTGTCGGCAAGCTGGCTCACATGGACTAAACCGTCCTGGTGGACACCGATATCCACAAAGGCACCGAAATTCGTGATATTAGTGACAATTCCCGGCAGTTTCATTCCCGGTTTCAGGTCATTGATTGAATGTACTTCCTTCGAAAATTCAAACAGTTCGAATTTCTGACGGGGATCGCGGCCCGGTTTGGCAAGTTCCTGAACGATATCCTGCAGGGTAGGAAGGCCTGTTATCCCATCGGCGAATTCTTCAAGTTTCAGTTTTGATCTTAGTTCAGCCTTACTTATCAGGTCGGTGACAGAGCAGCTGAGTTTCTTTGCCATTTTATCCACAACATAGTAGCTTTCCGGATGAACGGCACTTGAATCAAGAGGATTGGAGGCATCCCTGATACGCAGAAAGCCGGCGGCCTGCTCAAAAGCTTTTTCCCCGAAACGGGTAACTTTCCGAAACTGTTCTCTTGATTTGAACGGTCCTTTCTCGTTACGGTATGTGATGATGTTCTTTGCAAGCCCCTGTCCCACACCTGAAACATAAGTAAGCAGTTCTTCGCTGGCGGTGTTCACTTCAACGCCGACCATGTTCACGCAGCTCACCACAGTATCTTCAAGGCTTTTGTGGAGTGCAGGCTGATCCACATCATGCTGGTACTGGCCAACGCCAATGGATTTGGGGTCGATCTTCACAAGTTCGGCAAGAGGGTCCATCAGGCGGCGGCCGATTGAAACAGCTCCTCTCACCGTCACATCATAATCGGGGAATTCTTTTCGTGCAATGGCTGAGGCGGAATAAACCGATGCTCCGCTTTCATTCACAACAAGCGCCAAAATTTCCTTGTCAAACGGGATGGCACGGATCAGCCTTTCAGTTTCACGGCCGGCAGTACCGTTGCCGATGGCAATGGCCTCAATTTTATAGGCATTGACAAGGCTTTTAATTTTATGGATGGCATCCTTGACCTCATTCTGTGGGGGGTGGGGATAAATGGTTTCGTTATGCAGGAGTTCACCCTGGCGGCCCAGGCATACAAGCTTGCAACCGGTCCTGAAACCGGGGTCTAAAGCCAGAACGTTTTTCTGCCCCAGGGGTGGCGCCAGGAGCAGCTGGCGGAGGTTTTCGGTAAACACCCTGATCGCTTCGGAATCGGATTTTTCTTTGGCCCAAGCCCGGGCCTCGGTCTCCATGGATGGCAGCAGGAGACGTTTACAGCTATCCTTAATGGCGTCCCTTACCAGTTCCGCCGAAGCATTTTCTGATTTAATAAAGATCCTGTTGAGTATTTCCTCCGCCTTGTCATCCGGAGCTTCTACATAAACCCTGAGAAATCCTTCATGTTCCCCCCTAAGCATGGCCAATACCCTGTGAGATGGCGCCTTGGAGAGAAGTTCGTGGCAGTCGTAGTATATTTTATAATTAGCGCCTTCCTCCTCCTTTCCCTTGATCACTTTGGAAATGATAAGGGCTTCCTTTTCAAACAGCTGGCGTATGCGTTTACGTCCGTAAGCATGTTCATTCACCCATTCGGCAATGATGTCCTCAGCTCCGCGGATGGCATCCTCAACAGAGTCCACGCCCTTTTCCGCATCGATAAAACGCTCGGCCTGGTCCCCGGGGTCATCATATTTCTGTGAGATGATGATCTTTGCAAGCGGTTCAAGTCCTTTTTCCCTGGCAATGCTCGCCCTGGTTTTCCGCTTGGGTTTGAAAGGCAGGTAAATATCTTCGAGTTCCGCCATGGTGGCGGCTTTCATTACAGCCTCCTTCAATTCAGGTGTCAGTTTCTCCTGTTCTTTAAGGCTTTTCAGGATTGCCCCCCGGCGGGCATCCAGGTCTTTAAGCTGTATCAGCCTGTCCCTGACCCTACCAATAACAACCTCATCCATGCTGCCGGTCATTTCCTTGCGGTAACGGGCAATGAAGGGTATGGTGGCACCGCTCTCCAGCAACGTCAGGGTATTAAAAACAAAGGCTTTATTAACGCCTAATTCCGACGAAATTATCGCGGTATATTTTTCAAGGTCCATGAAGATCAAATGCTGTTGTTAAATAATTAAGCTGCCCATCTCACCAGCCCGAGGTAAGCACATCAACGATATGAATAGTTTTAATGGGAAGGTTGTGTTTTTCAATAAAAGCCTGCTGGTGCATCAGGCATGACGAATCGGTTGACACAATATATTCTGCCCCTGTTTCCAGGGCGTTGTTGATTTTTTGTTCAGCCATGGCCGTGGAGATGGGCTCAAACTTGGCTGAGAAGGTCCCGCCAAATCCGCAGCAAACCTCGTTTTCCTTCATTTCCCTGAGTTCAAGGCCCTTTACATTGGCAAGCAGTTTGCGTGGTTCGTCCTTCAACCCGTATTCCCGAAGGGCCGCACAGGAATCATGATATGTTACCACATGGTTGAAGGTTGCTCCAATGTCTTCCACATTCAGAACATTAACAAGAAAATCGGTGATCTCGTAAATATTTTTCTTGACCTGCTTATACTCATAATGCAGCCCTGTATTGTGGAAAAGCCAGGGATAATAATTACGGATAAATCCAATGCAGGAAGCTGAAGCCCCGACTATTGACCTGTCGTTCGGAAAGTCCTTCATGAACTTCTCCCCCAGCTTCTTGGTATCATCCCAAGCCCCACTGTTAAATGTCATCTGGCCGCAACAGGTCTGGTTGGGATTATAGAAAACGTCTACCCCGAGTTTCTCGAGAATTTTCACCATGTTTATCCCCGTTTCCGGGTAAACCTGGTCAATAAAGCAGGGAATAAAAATGTCGACTAACATGACGTATATTTAAGACTCGGTTGCCAAAAATAAACAATTCCCGACTTGAATAGCATAGGAAGTGAAAAATTCGGGAAAACCAATAAAAATATAGTCCCTGAAAATGCTTATTTGCATTAGGAAGAATGCCTTTCGCCGATTTAACCGCAACATTTGCTTATTTAATTTGGAACCCTACTGATTCAAGATCTCCCCAGAATCCGGGATAAGATTTTGCTACCACATCGGGATCTGCAATCCGCAGGCTCCCGGTTTTAAGGGCAAGCATGGCGAATGTCATTGCCATGCGGTGATCCCTGTATGTATCGATTATAACGTCAGGTTTGGCAATTAGCTTTGAAGGCTGAATTTCGATCACCGGGTAGTCACCTGAAGTAAGTGTGAGTTTGCATCCTAGTTTCTGGAGTTCGGTCGTGAGGGACCGCACCCTGTCGGATTCTTTAATGACAAGGGTTTTCAATCCCTCAAACCTGCCCCTGAGGCCCAGGGCTGCACAAGTTGTGATCACCGGTAATGCAAGGTCAGGATGGTGGGTGAAATCGTAGTAAAAGCCTTCGAGGCGGGAGGGATGCCTGGAGAGATGAAGAGTAAATGGTGAAACAATGAGATGGTGAGATGGTGAGTTAGTGGTTGCTGACTCATTGGGTGCAGCCTTTTTACTCCTGGTTTTCAAGAAATCCGATTTAACTCCAAAAACGGTAAAGGCCGATGCAATGATTGAATCACCCTGCAGGCTTTTTTCGTCAAAGCCGGGGAGCAGCAGGTCCGCTTTATCGGCCAGGGCAGCAGCCTGGTACCAGAATGAAGCTGATGACCAGTCGGATTCCACAGTGATTTTTTTGCCTGTATAAGCCCCCGGCTCAAGCTGAATCATATGCTTCCATTTCCTGGCCTTTATTCCAAATGTCTTCATTAGCTTCACTGTCATATCGATATATGGCTCTGAAACCACATCCCCTTTCAAATGCAGGGTAAGGCCTTCCGAAAGATAAGGTCCGATTAAAAGCAGGGCACTCACAAACTGGCTGCTGACCCCGGCATTGACATGCAGTTCCATTGATTTCAGGTTGCGCCCTTTGATGAGAAGTGGCGGAAATCCGACGTTACCGAGGTATTCAATAGCTGCGCCGAGTTGTTTCAGGTTCTCAACAAGCTCTCCAACCGGCCTCTGCCTCATCCGGTTAGTTCCTGTAAGCACCCATCGTCCGGGTTTAACAGAAAGAAGTGCGGTAAGGAACCTCAGATCCGTGCCGGCATCCGAACAATCTAACTCAACAGCATCCTGTTGACCTGCAGAGGATGATATCTTATTTAACAGTTTCTGAAGTAAAAGTGTATCCTCTGCTTTTGAAAGATTGCCGATTTTAAATTCTTCAGCCGACAGGGCCTGCATGATCAGCAGGCGGTTGCTGATGCTTTTCGAAGAGGGGAGTTGAATGGTTCCCTTCAGCAGATTGTCAGGTTTTATGATCTTTATGCTCTTCATAATCCCTCCCGGGGAGTGAAAGTTGGATCATTCAAAAATCTTTTCCAGCGAGACAGCTGTTTCTTTGCGTCCGGCATCCAGGTTGATCCTGGGTTTGCCTGCAGCCTGGATTAAAGTATACGTGATTTGTCCTTCCCTGTTCTTCTTGTCATGCATAAGGAGATCATAGATGCTGTCAAGAGAGGCAGGTGAGCTTTTGAAGAAACCTTTAAGGGCATCTGCCTGAGGCTTGTATCCGGCTTTCAGAAAGGAGATGATCTCCATTGCTTCTGCTTTGCTTAACCCTGCTTTCATATGCGAAAGCCAGGATTCGGCAATCATACCAAGTGCAACTGCATCACCATGCAGGAGAATATTTTCATCCCTGCCAAGGGATAAGGACTCCAGGGCATGGCCTATGGTATGGCCAAAGTTCAGGATCTTTCGAAGTTTCTGTTCCCTGAAATCCTGGCATACAATACGGTTTTTAAACGTCAGGGTTTTCATGATCATATCCTGCCATGGTTTTTCGGAGGTATCCATACGCAGGATATTCTCTGCCCCCAGCCTGAGAAGTTTACGCCATAAAACCGGATCTCCGAGCAGGGCCGACTTGATAACTTCGGCAAAACCGGAGCGTATATGGGCCGAAGGCAGGGTTTTGAGAAACCGGGGATCAAGAAAAACTGCAATTGGGGAATAGAAAAAGCCTACCTGGTTTTTAAGCTTTCCCATGTTGATTCCTGTTTTTCCGCCTATAGCTGCATCTACCATCCCCATCAGGCTGGTCGGGATATTTACATACTTTATACCCCGTTTAAGCCCGGCTGCAACAAATCCTCCCAGGTCAGAAACCACACCTCCGCCCAGGTTGATCAGGATGCTGTGCCGGTCGGCTTGTGCGGCCAGGAGCTCACCCCATATCTTCCCGGCAGCAATAAGGGATTTTGAGGCCTCCCCTCCTTCAATTTCAAACACTGAGGCAGCATCCAGTTCCGGACATGCTTCAACCAGAAGAGGGAGGCAATGTTTTCCCGTATTGGCATCGACAAGGATGAAAACCCGGCTTTTCCTGTACTCTTGCGAAACAATGAGTTTGCGAAAACCCTGCAATGCATCTGTACCGTAATGGATGCGGGTTCTTGACAAATTGACCACTCTGCCTGAAAGGATCATATCCCTTGGGTTTTAGTGAAAGGCTGCCATCAGCAGGTCCAGATCCTGGAAGGGCAGGTTGAAATGGCGGCTTATAGGAAGACTTGTGATAAGTCCATTATACAGGTAAACTCCCTGCCTCACCCCATAATCGCGTTTGAGCAGGTTCTCGACCCCGCCTGCATTGCCTATATCAAGTATGATGGGGACCATGATATTATTTAAAGCCTGGGAAGCCGAATGGGGGACTTTTGATGGGATATTGGGGACACAATAATGGGTCACTCCATGAACTTTATACACAGGGTCCCTCAGAGTGGTCGGCCTGGAGGTTTCGAAACATCCGCCCTGGTCAATGCTTACATCGATGATCACCGACCCGTCTTTCATTTGCCGGATCATTTCCTCCGAGATGAGGCATGGCGTCTTGCCTTCAGGTGAATGAACGGCACCTATCACGACATCCGCAGTCTGCATTGCATCAAGAACAGCTTTAGGATGCAAAAGCGAAGTATAGATCCTGCGGCCGAGGTTGTCCTGGATGCGGCGAAGGCGGTAAACCGAATTATCAAAAACTTTCACGAAAGCCCCCAGCCCGATAGCTGAGCGGGCTGCAAACTCTCCTACAGTCCCTGCACCTATAATGACCACTTCGGATGGCGCTATCCCGGTAAATCCGCCGAACATTTTGCCTCTGCCGAATTCCGGGTCGGAAAGATATTCTGCTGCAATAAAGATGGCTGTATTCCCCGCAATTTCGCTCATGGTCCTGATCACAGCCATCTGGTTGGTCTTGTCACGGATGAACTCAAAGGCAAGTGCCGTTACTTTTTTCTGGCTGAGCCCGCGGAAATACTCCCCGCATTGCATAGCGATCTGAAGAGTGGAAATTAGGGTCTGTTTGGCATGAAGAAGTGCAATCTCATCCGGTGTAACGGGACCAACCTTTAAGATAATGTCGGCCTTATAGACCTCGTTGGGAGAGTATACGATCTGGGCACCCGCCTCACTGAATTCATGATCAGGGAAATGGGCAGTGAGCCCGGCGCCTGCCTCAACAAGAACATGGTGGCCATTGCGAACTAAAAGGCCTACCCCATCGGGGATCAGTGAAACCCTGTTCTCCATACTGGAGACTTCCTTGGGCACACCAATGGTCAGATTGCTTTTCTTGCTGGCCACTTCCAGCATTTCTTCCTGTGGCATAAGCCTCTCGGCAGGGGAAAGTTTGCTGAAATCAGTGCGGGATTCTTCCATGCAGCTAAATTTTACACGAAGTTACGAAAGAAAAAAGGAATACTATCCGCCCGGGATGAAAAATCCGGGTATCCGTCATCGGATTTTCCGGATTCAGCCTTAAGAAGGGCGCAGATACCGAAAATCCTTTTAAATCAGGGAAAAAACCCGTAATCTTGCAGAAATTTCAAAACTTTTCGTTATGCGACTTAAAAAATTGACTCTGAAAAGGTTTCTCTTCGCAACGCTGAACCTTTTCTCACTAGGTTTATTAATGACATTACTTATGAGTGCAACCCCTGAAGTAAACTATCCAGGCTACAAACTGTTAGAAAAAAGGTTTGTCAAAGAGCTGAATGCAAATGTATTCTTCCTGGAACACGTGAAAAGCGGGGCGAAAATCGTAAAGTTCGCCACCGATGATGCCAATAAAACGTTTACAATCGCCTTTAAGACTTTTCCCGACAATGACTGCGGGGCTCCCCATATCATTGAACATACGGTCCTGAACGGCAGTACGAATTACCCTGTGAAAAGCCCCTTTGACGTGCTTATCAAGGGTTCGCTTCATACGTACATGAATGCATTTACCTCGAAAGATTTTACGGCCTATCCTGTTGCCAGTATGAACGACAAGGATTATTTCAATCTCATGCACGTTTATCTTGATGCTGTTTTCAATCCACTGATCTATACCGATCCCAGGATCTTCAAGCAGGAAGGATGGCATTTTGAGCTGCTCGACAAAGACAGTGCTGTTGCATACAAAGGCGTTGTGTACAACGAAATGAAAGGTGCCTTTTCCGACCCCAGGGAAGAACTGAGCTACCAGGTATACAAAAACATGTTTCCCGACAACGCGTACGGCAAGGAATCCGGCGGATATCCTTATGCAATTCCCCAGCTTTCATACGAACAGTTCCTGAACTTTCACAGGAAGTTCTATCATCCCGAAAATTCATACATTTTCCTTTACGGGGATGCTCCACTTGATAAGGAACTTGCTTTTATTGACAGGGAATACCTTTCGAAATACGACAAAGCCAACAACAAGGCCAGTATCACAGACCAGAAGCCATTTGCCAAAATGATGGATTTAACCGGCTATTATCCCATTATGCCCGGCGATGACTCCAACAAACAGACTTATCTCTCCCTGAATTACGTGACCGGCCACAATACCGACGAGGCCCTGGTCATGGCACTTGACGTACTTACCGAAGTCCTGGTAAACCAGGAATCGGCACCCATACGCCTGGCGCTTCAGGAAGCAGGTATCGGCCAGGATGTAAGTGCATCATCGAGCAATTACAAGCAGAATGTTGTGCAGATCATGGTCCAGAATGCCAATCCCGGCGACAAGGACAAATTCAACGAGATTGTCAGGAAATGCATGCAGGAAGCTGTTGACAAGGGTCTTGATAAACAGGTTGTGGAAGGCGTGATCAACAGGATGGAATTCCAGCTCCGCGAAGGAAATGATGCACAGAAAGGCATGTACTGTGTTTTCCGTTCCCTACCCACAAGTTTCTTTGCCGATGATCCTTTCCTCGGGCTGGAATATGAAAAGCCGCTGTCGGAAGTAAAGAAATCCCTTACCACCAGATACCTGGAAGAAATCATCAAAACGAGCTTCCTTGACAATCCGCATACCCTTCTTTATACGCTGGCCCCAAAAGTCGGAGCCGATGATGAAAAGAACGCCAAAGTCGCTGCCGAGCTGAAGGCCTACAAGGCCAGCCTGAATCCTGCCAAAACTGAAGCGCTCGTACAGGACACCAAAGCCCTGCTGGATTACCAGAAATCGGAAGACAGTCCTGAAGCCCTGGCTAAAATTCCTTTGCTTGAGATCAAGGATATAAACCCCAAAGCTACTTTTTACAGTGTTGAGGAAAGCAAGATAGCAGGAACTCCCATGTTGTATCACAATGAATTTACAAACGGCGTGGTTTATATGAACTTGTACTTTGATCTGAGGGTGCTCCCCCAGGATATGATCCCCTATGCTTCCCTGCTGTCGAATGTGCTTTCATTGCTCAATACCGAAAAGTACAGTTTCGGCGACCTCAACAAGTCCTTGAACATTAATACGGGAGGTTTTTACACTTCCCTGAAAACTTATCAGGAAAACCTGGACGATAATGCCATGATCCCGAAGCTGGCTGTCACATCCAAAGCCATGACCGAAAAGGTGGAGAAGATGATTGACCTAACCTCTGAGATCCTGCTGCAAACCAAATATGATGATGTGGAAAGGCTTAAAAATGTACTGACCAGGCATCTGTCGCAACTTGAAGCAACCACAAAACAGGACGGCTATACCATTGCCAGCGGCCGCTTCCCCTCTTATTTCAGCAAGTCAGGCGTTTATAGTGAAATGACAAACGGGCTTAATTATTATTGGTTCGTTGCTGACCTTATGAAGAATTATGATACGCATTCGGGCGAACTTATCGCCAACCTGAAGAAAGTCGCCGCTCTTCTGTTTACAAAAAACAACCTGGTCAGCGGGGTGACTACGAACAAGGAGGCTTTTGCCAAATTCACCTCGGGGCTTGAACGGCTTGTTAAGGCTTTGCCGGATGTTCCTTCAGTTGTTAAAACCTGGGACCTTGCTCCCCAGCCAAAAAATGAAGGCTTCCTTACTCCCTCAAAGGTCCAGTATGTGATCGCCGGTTTTGATTACAAACAACTGGGATATAAATGGGATGGCAAAATGAGGGTTCTGAGCCAGATTCTTTCAACTGATTACCTGCAGACCAGGGTACGTGTTATGGGTGGCGCCTACGGCGGATGGAGCAGTATTTCACCCATCGGAAATATCACCTTTAACTCCTACCGTGACCCTAATCTGAAACAAACCCTTGAAAATTACAAGGGCATTCCTGAATACCTGAAATCGTTTGATGCTGACGACAAGGCCATGACCCGTTACATTCTCGGAACGGTTTCAAGCCTTGACCGCCCCCTGACCGCCTCACAGAAAGGCGACCAGGCATTCAGCTACTTCTTCAATAAAAGGACCGAGCAGGCCATACAGGATGACCGCGTAGCTGTGATCAGCACCAAGGCTGCAGATATAAAATCCTTTGCCAGGATGATTCAGGACGTGCTCGACAAGAATGAATTCTGTGTATATGGAAATGCAGATAAAATCAATGCCGAAAAGGCTCTGTTCCAGAACCTGGTGAATATCCAGAAATAATTTTTTGATTTCCGGGGATGTGTCCCGGGGAAAACAAAAGGGTGATCAGAATCTGATCACCCTTTTGTTTTCCCCTGATATCTCCAGCCTTACAGTACCCTCGGGAAGGAGATCCTCGGCAAGCTCCGGCCATTCAATAAAGCAATATGAACCCGAATACACATAATCTTCATAACCGATATCAAATACCTCCTCGATCTTATTGATACGGTAAAAATCGAAATGATAAACGGATTCCTTTCCGGAGGTTTTATACTCGTTGATGATGGAAAAAGTAGGGCTCTGAACCTCGTCGGTCACTGTAAGCTGATGGCAGAGTTCCTTTATCAATGTGGTCTTTCCCGCTCCCATCCTCCCATACAAAGCAAATACCCGCGAATAGGGGAAGGCGCCCAGTATCTGCTTTGAAATTTCCGGAAGGGACTCAAGCGTAGAGGTCAGGATCATATCGTGATTCGTGACTCATGATCCGGGTCACGGATCACGGTTCAGTTGTATAACTTACTTTCTTTTCAAATACACACAAGGTACCAGCATCTCTTCCATAGATATACCACCGTGCTGGAATGTGTCGCGGTAATAATTCACATAGTAATTGAAGTTATTGGGATAAGCAAAGAAATCATAGTTACGGCAAAACACAAATGAAGAGCTTACATTGCCCCTGGGCAGGAAAGCATCCGAAGGATTTCTCACTTCAAAAGCCTCGTTCTTCTCAAATTTCAATGCCTTGCCGGTTTTGTACCTGAGATTGGTATTGGTATTACGGTCGCCAAGCACCTTCACAGGATTGTTCACCCGGATGGAGCCATGATCGGTCGTGATTATGAGGTTTACATCCTTTTCACCCAGCCAGCGGATAATTTCGTACAGTGGCGAATGCTGGAACCAGCTGAGAGTAATAGAACGGTAAGCTTTCTCGTCGTCGGCCAGCTCCCTGATGATCTCCATTTCGGTGCGGGCATGCGAAAGCATATCAACAAAGTTGTAAACGATGAAATTCAGCTTGTTCACCATAAGGTTGGGAAGCAGTTCGACCAGCTTCCGCCCGTATGTCTGATTCAGTACCTTGTAGTAGGAATACTTTACATCCCTGCCGTATCGTTTGAGCAGCTCCCCAAGAAGTTCCGATTCAAAGTTATTCTTGGTCCCTTCCTCATCTTCACCGACCCAGTACTTCGGATACTTCCGCTCTATCTCCGTGGGCAGCAGACCTGCAAACAAAGCATTCCTTGCATATTGTGTCACTGTAGGCAAAATACTGTAATAGATCTCTTCTTTTTCAACCCTGAAATTCTCTTCAAAAAAAGGCTGCAATATCTTCCACTGGTCATAGCGCAGGTTGTCAACAAGAATTACAAATACAGGTTTATTTTCGTCCATTACAGGAAACACTTTCTCCTTGACTAAATTATGTGACTGAACCGGCCTCTCCTTGACTTTTCCATGCAACCAGTCAATATAATTCCTTTCAACAAACTTGCTGAATACCTGATTTGCTTCGTTTTTCTGAAGCTGGAGGACCTGCTGCATGCCGTCGTCCATTGACTTTTCCAACTTCAGTTCCCAAAAGATGATCTTTTTATAGACCTCCACCCATTCCTCAAAATTCAGGCGGTTGCTGATCTCCATCCCGATATTGCGGAACTCCTGCTGATACTGGAAGTTGGTTTTCTCGCTGACAATCTTTTTATTCTCCAGGTTCTTCTTCAGGCAAAGCAGGATCTGGTTAGGCTTCACCGGTTTGATAAGGTAATCGGCAATATTTGAGCCGATGGCATCTTCCATGATAGCTTCTTCCTCGCTCTTGGTGATCATTACCACCGGGAGGCCCGGCAGGTCGGCTTTTATTTTCATCAGGGTCTCAATACCCGATAAGCCCGGCATCTGTTCATCCAGGAAAACTATATTAAAAGGCTTTGCTTTTATCATATCCAGGGCATCATAACCGCTGTTAGCGGTTTCCACGTCGTAACCTTTATCCCTGAGAAAAATTATATGCGGTTTTAAAAGGTCAATTTCATCATCAACCCACAATATACTTACTTTATCCATGTTCATCCCTTGTTAATTCCGGGGTTTAAATGCGGCATCTGCCCGGACCGGAATTTGATCTTCTGTATTAATTATAAATGTCGTAAGTTTGCTTTTATTGTGGCCCTGGCCGTAATTTAGCATTCTTTTAACAAATTTACATGAATTTCCGGGCAATCAATAAGATAAAAACGATAAACGACCCAGTTTACGGTTTCATTACCATCCCCTCCGAACTGGTGTACGATATCATGGAACATCCCTGGTTCCAGCGCCTCCGCAGGATAAAACAGCTGGGCCTTACAAACTACGTCTACCCCTCTGCTCACCATACCCGGTTCCAGCACGCCCTGGGCGCCATGCATCTCATGAGGCAGGCTGTAGGTGTACTGAGGTCCAAGGGAATACATATAAGTCACGAGGAAGCAGAGGGACTGAGCATAGCCATCCTCCTGCACGACATCGGCCATGGGCCCTTCTCACATACCCTTGAGCAATCCATTGTAAAAGGCCTTTCGCATGAGGATATCTCTGATATGTTCATTGCGGAACTCAACCGTTTATTTGATGGAAAACTTGAGCTGGCCAGGAAAATTTTCAGGGGAACACATGAGAAGAAATTCCTGCACCAACTGGTTTCCAGCCAGCTCGACATGGACCGTCTTGACTATCTTTCGCGCGACAGCTTCTTCACCGGGGTTGCCGAAGGCACTATCAACACCGACCGTATTATCAACATGCTTACGGTTTGTGAGGATGAACTGGTGGTTGAATCCAAGGGTATTTATTCCATTGAAAAGTTCATTATTGCCCGCAGGCTGATGTACTGGCAGGTATACCTGCACAAAGCCGTGCTCGCTGCAGATCAGATGCTGGTCAATATCCTCAAAAGGGCAAAATTGCTGGGTGAAACCGAAAAAGATATTCCTGCCGCCACCCCAGCTTTCAGGTATTTCCTTACTCATGATATCGGCAAAGTGGATTTTCTGAATGACCCGGGCTGCCTTGAACGATTTGCCCTACTGGATGATTTTGATGTGGTCACTTCCATCAAACTCTGGATGGACCATCCCGACCGGGTCCTTTCCACTCTTTGCCGCAGCCTTATCAACAGGAACCTTTTTCGCATGGAAATCCAGAATGAAACCTTTAACCAGGATTATATCAAGAGGATAAAAGAGGCCACAAACCTTAAATACGGGCTAACACCCGATGAGACCGCTTACTTCGTCAACACCGAAGTGGTTACAAACCATGCATACAACCCCCGCCACGATAAAATACTGATCCGTACGGGCGACTGCAAACTCACCGATGTTGCTGCTGCTTCAGAACAACTCGACATCGCAGTGCTTTCGACTACGGTAAGCAAACACCTGCTAAGCTATCCGAAGGATATAAAAATTTTATCTACAGAATAATAGAAAATTCAGAAGGGCTGTTTCAAAAAAAATTGATAAATTTGCACCCCATTAACGCAAAACAATGGAGTTAAGTGCTCAACAGATAGCCGGATTCCTCAACGGCATAGTTGAGGGTAAACCCGATACCAGGGTATCCAATCTTTCCAAAATTGAAGAAGGAAAACCGGGAACGATGACTTTCCTTGCCAATCCGAAGTATACTCCTTTCATATACACAACCGAAGCTTCCATTGTTGTTGTGAGTAAAGATTTTACTCCGTCCCAGCCGGTGGCTGCCACCCTGATCCGTGTTGACGATCCTTACCAGAGTTTTGCAAAACTGATGGAGATGTTCAACAGTATGACAGCCAGTAAAAAGGAGGTATCTTCCCAGTCGTTTATCGCAAAGTCTGCAAAAACCGGCAAAGACATTTCGGTCGGAGCATTCAGTTATATTAGTGAAAACGCAGTACTGGGCGAAAATGTAAATATTTACCCACAGGTCTTTATAGGCGAAAATGTAAAAATTGGGGACAACTGTTTATTCTATCCCGGAGTTAAGATTTACCGTGATTGTATCATCGGCAACAACTGCACATTACATTCCGGCGTGATCATAGGCAGTGATGGCTTTGGTTTTGCTCCTCAATCACAAAGTGACTACATAAAGATTCCCCAGCTTGGAAATGTGATACTTGAAGACCATGTTGAAATTGGTTCAAACACTACTGTTGACCGTGCAACACTGGGCTCAACCATTATCCGCAGGGGTGTGAAGCTGGATAACCTGATCCAGGTCGCCCACAATGTTGAAATTGGCGAAAATACTGTTATCGCAGCGCAGACAGGCATTTCGGGTTCAACCAGGATCGGGAAGAACTGCATGATCGCAGGCCAGGTAGGCATCATCGGCCATATTACCATTGCCGATAACGTGAAGATCGGGGCACAGTCGGGCATAGGCGGATCCATCACCGAGGATGGCGCCATTGTAATGGGATCCCCCGCCATCGACGCAAAAAAAACAAGAAGAAATTATATCCACCTTTCGAACCTGGACGAGATTGTGAAAAGGATCAATCATATTGAGAAGGTGTTGAAAGATCACAAAGAGTAAAACTGAACCAGAATTCATGAGTGAGAAGCAAAAAACGATAAGATCACAAGTAAGTGTTTCCGGAGTTGGCCTGCACACAGGCCTGGATGTAACACTGACCTTTAACCCGGCCCCACCCAACCACGGCATCAAACTCAAGCGTACCGATCTGAAGAATGATGTAATTGTGGATGCTGATGTCGACCTCGTGGTTGACACTTCCCGTGGGACCAGCATAGAATATGAGGGCTCGAGGTTTGACACTATTGAGCATGTGATGGCGGCCCTCACCGGACTGGAGATCGATAATGTACTGATCGGGATGAACCAGTCGGAAACCCCCATTCTTGACGGAAGTTCCCGTTATTATGTCGACGCACTGAGCAATGTAGGCACTGTTGAACAGAATGCGCCCAGGAAATATTTCGAACTGAACCAGATCATCACGTATACCAACCCTGAGAAAAAGGTTGAGATGATCGCCATGCCATCCAGGGATTACCGGCTGAGTGTCATGATCGATTACGAATCCAGGGTGCTTCACTCACAAAATGCAACCCTGAACGACATCCGCAGATTCAAGGATGAAATAGCAAGATGCAGGACCTTTGTTTTCCTGCATGAGCTGGAATACCTCCTCAACAACAACCTGATCAAGGGAGGCGACCTCAGCAATGCCATCGTTTTCGTGAACCGTGCTGTTTCAAAAGAAGAGCTTGACCACCTGGCCGGGATCTTCCATAAGCCCAAGGTGGAAGTACTGCCAAGCGAAGGTATCCTGAATAATCTCGACCTGCAGTTCCCGAATGAACCGGCCAGGCATAAACTGCTGGATATCATTGGAGACCTCACGCTTGTGGGCATGCCCATCAAGGCCCATATCATTGCAACCAGGCCGGGACATTATTCGAATGTGCAGTTCGCAAAGCTGATCAAAAAACATATAAAGAAAGAGAAGAAGCATCATGAAGGCCACAAATTCGACCTTACCAAGACACTCTACGACATCAACCAGATCCAGAAGATGCTTCCTCACCGTCCTCCTTTCCTGCTTATCGACCGTATCATTGAGATTGGCAGCGACTACGTGGTTGGCCTTAAGAACGTGACCATGAACGAACCCTACTTTGTAGGACATTTTCCCCAGGAGCCTGTTATGCCCGGAGTATTGCAAATCGAAGCCATGGCCCAAACCGGCGGGATCCTTGCCTTAAGCACAGTTGACGACCCGCATAATTACACTACCTTATTCGTAAAGATCGAAAACGTCAAGTTCAGGAGTAAAGTTGTGCCCGGCGATACCCTTGTATTCTTTAACCAGTTGTCGGCCCCCATTCGCCGTGGATTGGTTTCCATGAAAGGAACTGCCTATGTTGGCAATAAAGTTGTAATGGAAGCTGAAATGATGGCCCAGGTAACAAGAAAATAATATCCCATGAATCAACCTCTTGCATACGTAAATCCCCAGGCAAAAATTGCTCCCAATGTTGTGATTGAGCCCTTTGTGACCATCGATAAAAATGTGATCATTGAAGAAGGCACCTGGATAGGGCCCAATGTGACTATCATGGAAGGCGCCAGAATTGGAAAGAACTGCAGGATCTTTCCCGGAGCGGTCATTTCTGCCATTCCACAGGACCTGAAGTTCGGTGGTGAAGACACTATTGTAAGGATAGGCAATAATACGACCATACGCGAATATGTCACCATCAACCGTGGAACCAAAGCCAGTTACGAGACTGTTATTGGCGACAACTGCCTGCTGATGGGTTATGTGCATATTGCACACGACTGCGTGGTAGGCAACAATGTTATCATGGGAGGCTATTCCGGACTGGCAGGGCACATCACAATCGATGATTGGGCCATTCTGGGAGGCGTCGTTGCTGTGCACCAGTTTGTGCATATCGGGGCCCATTCCTTCATCGGTGGAGGATCAGGGGTTAGTAAGGATGTTCCTCCTTACACAAAAGCTGCCAGGGACCCACTTTCATATGTGGGGGTTAACTCAATTGGATTGCGCCGCCGGGGTTTCAGTTCCGAGACGATCAACCATATCCAGGATATCTACCGCTTTCTCTTTGTAAGGGGGCACAATGTTTCCAAGGCCGTGTCAATCATTGAAGCCGAAATGCCGGCCACTCCGGAGCGCGATGAGATCCTTTCGTTCATTGCCAATTCGTCCAGGGGTATTATGAAAGGACTTACCAAACGCAAATCCGACTGATCCCCAGGATCTTTTTCATGAATATTTATCTGGATGGCATAGGGAAAAAATTCAATACGGAGTGGATATTCCGTAATGTTTCCCTGGACCTCCATGCAGGAGAGGCCTGTGCGATCCTTGGCCGTAATGGCTCAGGCAAATCAACACTGTTACAGATCATAGCCGGAAGTATTCATCCTACCGCAGGAAAAATAAGGTATGAACTCAATGGCAAGGATATTACAGACAGTCTGGTTTTCAGGGAGCTTGCCATGGTCGCCCCTTACCTCGAAATCATCGAGGATTTCACCCTGGAAGAGATGCTGGATTTTCATTTTTCTTTCAAGACCTATCTGCCGGGAATAGATGCAAACAAGGTGAGGGAGATCCTGGATCTGAAAGTAAGAAAGTCCAAAACCATCCGTCAATATTCATCAGGCATGAAACAAAGACTGAAGCTGGCCCTGGCCATTTTCAGCGATGTTCCCCTCTTGCTGCTGGATGAACCGGTGATGAACCTCGATAAAGCCGGGATGGAATGGTACCTTCGGCTTGTCAGGGAATATGCCGGAAAACGAACACTCGTGATCTGTTCCAACCAGCAAGCGCAGGAATCAGCTTTTGCGGGAAAAATATTACAGATAGAAGATTTCAAATCGTGAGGCCGCTCGCATCTTCACACCGCGGCTACGGTGCACTTCGATCGCAGCTTCACACCGCTGCTTGGGTGTCTGCGTCGCGCCATCCTGCTCAGTTAATCAAAGCCTTTGGTGGCTCCTGGCACCATAGGCAGCTTGTGTGAACTGCTTCTCTAAAATATTTTCGCTACCTCGTTACATCGCTTTTTCGCTATCTGATTTATTCTTACCTTTGCAGCCCTTTTAAGTGATCAATCAATTCATTGCATTTTTATGGCAACAACTGCAGATATCAGGAACGGTCTGGTCATCGATTATAACAACGATCTTTATACCATTGTTGAATTTCAGCATGTAAAACCCGGCAAAGGCCCGGCATTCATCCGTACAAAACTCAAGAGCCTGAAGAACGGACGGGTTATTTCAAACACTTTCGATTCCGGTGTAAAAATTGATATCGCCCGTGTTGAACGCCGTAAATACCAATATCTTTTCAAGGATCATTCTGGCTACCATTTCATGCATACGGAGACCTATGAGCAGACCTTTATCGATGAGGAACTCATCAATGCACCTCAATATTTGAAGGAAGGGCAGGAAGTTGAAATCGTTTTCCATGCCGATACCGAGACCCCGCTTTCATGCGAGCTGCCACCTTTTGTGATATTGAAAGTCACTTACACCGAACCTGGTCTTCGCGGCAACACCGCAACCAACACCCTGAAGGATGCCATCGTTGAAACCGGAGCCAAAGTCCGTATCCCTCTCTTCATCGACACCGACGAGATCATCAAGGTTGATACAAGAATTGGGGAATATGCAGAACGTGTGAAAGGATAAATTATGAAATTTCCACATCCGTTAACACTTTCTGAAGTCGCATCAATGATCGGTGCCCGTATGATCGGGGACCCTGGTTTCATTGTCAGCGGCATCAACGAGATCCATATGGTCGAAGCCGGTGACCTCACTTTTGTGGACCATCCAAAATATTACAGCAAGGCCCTGAACTCAGCAGCAACCACGGTTCTCATCAACAAAGAGGTTGAATGCCCATTAGGTAAAGTTTTATTGATTCACGAAAAACCTTTCGACGCCTACGTTTTGCTTGCGACCCATTTTCGCCCTTTCGAAAAAGCCGTTTCCATGATCAGTCCTTCGGCAGTGATCGGCGAAGGAACTGTTGTTCAGCCTGGTACTTTTATAGGCAACCACGTGAAGATAGGAAAGAACTGTATAATCCATGCCAACGCGAGCATTTACGACTATACCGAAATCGGCGACGATGTGATCATTCACTCCGCCGCAGTATTGGGAGCCGATGCCTATTATTTCCAGCGCAGACCCGAAGGATGGAAGAAGCTTGAATCATGCGGCAAAGTAATCCTCGAAGACAGGGTCGAGATAGGCGCTGCAACAACCATTGACAAGGGAGTTTCGGGCGACACGATGATCTCTTTCGGGACCAAGATCGACAATCATGTTCAGATCGGCCATGATACCTTCGTTGGCCGTCATTGCCTTATCGGCGCCCATTGTGCCATTGCTGGAGTAACCCGTATTGAAGATGATGTCATCCTCTGGGCAAGGGTTTCGGTGAATAAAGACCTTGTGATTGGAGCTAAAGCCATTGTGCTCGCCATGTCGGGTGTTGACAAATCCCTTGAAGGCGGAAAAACCTACTGGGGTGTTCCAGCCGATGACCCCCGTAAAAAATGGAAAGAGATTGCCGCTGTTAAAATGTTGCCCGACCTTCTGAGAAAACTCAGGTAAACCAGGTTAACCCAAATTCCGGGTACTGGAAAAACATAGGATCGTTTAAGGATGAGCCAGGAAATAATACTCCTTCCTGCTATTGTAGATTTCCGAAAATTCATTTAATAAAAGTGGCCGATGCCCCTTAAGCCACCCATCAAGCAAAGAAATTTTCAACCCGTAATCATTCACCAGAAGGCCAAAGATATCATCCGGTCTTGTTCCGTAATGATCACTGGCCCCTATCCCGAACTCGAAAAGTATAAATGGTTTATTTCTGCTGATGGTACCCCTTGCTCCTTTCAGTACGTCAAATTCACCACCCTCAACATCGATTTTAATAAAACTGACCGGAGTTTCAACAGGAATCACATCATCAAGCCGTTTAACATCAACTTCTATTTCTTCAATTACAGGGTTACTTATGTTATAAGTTCGTTTTCGAATACCACTGTATGCGGATGCATTTCTAACAAAACTAAACATCGATTTCCCTTCATGATCAGATAAAGCATATGGATAAATCTTATTTAATTTACCGTACTTTTCAGAAAGAAAAAGAAACAAATCCGGAATTGGTTCAAATCCGAAATGATGTCCATTTGGAGATTGTTTTAATAAAATATCCAATATTTCCCCTTTATGACAACCGATATCAATTCCATTTGAACCATCGGTTAAAACTTTAGAAATAATAGTCTTAGTAAGACGATCGTATTTCAGGTTTAATGATAAATCGAACCGTAAAAAATTTAACAGATTGCGAAGTATCCTTTTGAAATCCATCAAATGCTATTGTTTCTGATTCCCATATGACTGGGAAGGCAAGTAATACAAATCCAATGCAATAATAACCGCAATAAATCCCCATACAGGAACCGAAGCCTTATCGGAATCCAGAAAGTTATTCATCAGTCCATGAAAATAGTAAGTGATTAATCCAAGCATGGTTCCCAATGTCAGCATTCGCACTTCTTTATCCGAAGTTCTTCGATAGACACGCATTGCAACTATGATTGAATAAACAAATACAATTACAACCAAGATCATCCCCAGAATGCCCTGCTCCGATAATGGTCCTATATATTCGCTATGGGCATTCCCACGGTCACCTGCATTTGTGCTTATCAGTGTTCTTTCTTCCGATTGCTGGAAAGGAGCATACTCAAACTGATACGTACCCGGCCCATAACCAAACACGGGTTTTGATTCGAACATCCTTATCGCAGATGCCCACCGATTTAACCTTTCAAGATTACTTGCATCAGTAGTTATGTTGGATATAGACTGCACATGTTTCATGAAATCCCCGGATGTTCCCTGTTTATTTTTCGATAGTGCGTCCAGTATTTCAAACTGAAAAGTGTAAAAAATCATGCCAAAAAGAAAGACACTGAAAAAAATATATTTGAATTTGAGCCTGAATAGTATGATCAGATAAACGGATAATGCTACAACAAGACTTATCCATGCAGCCCTGCAGTATGAAAGGTAAAGGGCAAGAAATAAAAATCCAAGGACAAGCAAAGCCAATAAACGGATAAGGCGCGAATATGATTTTGTAAACATGAAACCAATAAAAATGGGAACAAACATGGCAAGAATTGCACCATATGCCGTATGGTCATTATAGAAAGGTGACATGACCCAGTGGCCTGCATCTTCATCAAAAGCCCAGAGAGAATGCTGGTAAGTCGTATAAATTATCACTATAACCAAGGGTATTGCATAAAGCCAGATGAACAGCCTGATGTTTTGTTTCTTTCTGAAAAGATGAATTGCAAAGATGTAAAAAGGAATAACAAACCATAGCCTGGCCAGCATAAATTTGAAGGAAATAACTGGGAACTGGCTTGTAATACTGGTAATGAGAATCCACAGAAACTGAAATCCAATGATGATGGTCATTGGATGCTTCCAGACCTTCGGATCGAAATTATTATCATAGAATAACTTCAGGACAAACAGTAATAACACCCCAAACATGAGAGGTTCGGTTGGCAAGGAGATCCCAACATTGAATTCAAACTGCGTCATGTTCACTGCTAAGGGTGTGCAGAATGTTATCAGCAGTAAAACATAATCAACACGGTAAAAGAAAATATAAAGGATAACCAGGCCGAGGGGCAGCAGAAGGGTAAAATAAAAATTACGGTATACCATGTACGCATTCAGCAGAATGAACAACCCGCTGATTGCATAAAACAAGGTATACCTGGCATTCTCCCCTGTCAGGTAGCTTTTAATCTCTTCTATTTTATCCTTGCTTAGTTGCATTCAGGGATTTTTGCTTCCTGTTCTCTACAATTCCAGCAATAATAACAGCAAAAAATAAGGCAGCCAGAGTGGACATTACTACAATAATCCAACGTACCGGAAATGATTTTTTATCAGCCGGGAAGGGTTTGCTGAGAACGTTGGCATGAGTATATCTTCTGTGGTAATCAAGCAAGGCCCTGTCGGCATCAAGTTTCAGGGTGGCAAGAGCTTCAGATTCGGAACGCATCATTTCGCCCAGTTTCATGATCTCTCCCCCGTGTTCTTCAAGGTTCTTCTTGTATTTCTGCACCTCGCTGCTTCCTTTATTCGAAAAATAAGCACGCATGACTTCACGGGTCTGCCCTTCATATTCAAGAACACCAAATTTAGTTCCAAGGGCAATAGCCTCCTTGCCCAGGGAATCCATATACTGCTGCTTATTCTTCATGATAAAGCCGTAATTTTCGACGACTTCACCGAATTTCTCCTTATGCATCCCCCTCACCTTGATATTGTAATAATCAATGATTGCTGAAGCCATATCGCAGGCTATCTGGGGATCCGGATCAAGAACTTCAATTTCAACAGCTTCATTAGGGGTCTTCCCTATCCTGACTCTCTGTTCCCAGAACCATACCATGGTACTCATGAAATACTGATATGTTGAATCAATGCCCCAGTGTTTGGGAAGGTTGAACTTATGGATAACGCTGTCGCGGATATCCCTTGACCCCAGCATCTGCATCATTTGTTCAGTCTCGTTCTCGGTGGAGTAAGGTGATATATTCGAGGGATACACAACCGCGTAAGATTTATACAGGGGCGTAATAAAGATCGGGCTTGAGAATAATACCGAAAGCAGGATTGCCGCAACAACGACGGCAAGCAGGTGATACTTCCATTTGATAATGATATCAAGCAACTTTACATTATTGAAGAAGTTATCCATAAACTGATATTTTATCTATTGATCTGATTTTTTTATGATTGGCCCAGTTGGAAATTTTTCTGGGTATTGTAAGCATTAATCTTTTCCATAACCATGATTACAATCACTGCCAGGAATAAGGCAGAGACAGTGGAAACCAACATGATCAGCCAGCGGATGGGATAAGACTTTCGTTCGGCCTTATAGGCATCACTGACGACAAACTTCACCGGCAGGCTCTCCT
Organism: Bacteroidota bacterium; assembly: GCA_026391775.1. Classification (GTDB taxonomy): domain Bacteria; phylum Bacteroidota; class Bacteroidia; order Bacteroidales; family FEN-979; genus CAIRDP01. Next base: position 3,974 of record JAPLDK010000023.1, on the reverse strand, counting down.
CTGCATCTACTTTGGCCTGCTTGTATTTGGCCTGCAAAAGAGTCAGCTGCTCGGTTTTGAATTCCAGGGCATTCTTCAGAGACATATAAACACCCCCGTATTTCCCAAGTACATCCAGTTTCTTCTGAAGGGCAGCCTGTGCCGTTCTGTTTCCGTTAGAAATAGTAATGGCCAGCTGCTGGTTCATAACCTGCGACTGGTATTCCACATCGTTAACACCAAGCGATCCTAATTTAACAAGCGAATCAACGATATTGCTCAGTTCCTTCTGGAGGTCGTTGTATTCCTGCTCGACAATATGCAAACCCTTTACCGAACGCTGCCTCTGCATCTCGTTTTTAACTGTATCCAGGAGGCATGAGATCCCGTTGGCTATATCGGCTGCAAGCTGGGGGTTTTCGTCGTAAACTGTGATCTGCACAGCCATGAATTCGGTACGGCGGAAACTTATGTTGTCCTCATATTCCTTGTAAAGTTTTGAATACTTGTAATGTGAGGATGTGTCTATCCCGTAATGATCCATCAGGTGAAACTTATTGATGATACGTTCCCGGATGCGGCTTGAGTTAAGGATCTGGAGCAATTGTTCGGCCTGTTCCTGTTCCCCGATCTCAACCAGGTCCTGCCCCTTGGAATACTGTGCACTCAGCAGGGCTTTTGAAATAGAACTCGTGCTGGCGGGGAACATGATGACAGTTGATTTGAATTTCGGTGTGATGAACCATGGCAATGAGAAAAACCAGGAACCAAACAGAGCGCAGAGCATGACAATGAAAAGTGGCTTTCTCCATTTATAGAGAAAGATCACGAGATTTGAAGAATTGAATTCTTCCGCCTTTTTTTCGTTACCGTCCATAGGGAGGGGGGATGAAATTTGCTTCAAAGGTAGAGAAATTTCCCATAGAACAATAAGCAAGGGGCAACAGGAGCAATATCAACGCTCGCTCCGGAGAATCCTGAGCAGGGATCCTACACTCCAGAGTTTTAACAAGACCGAAAGAAGGACGGATGCAACAACCATCAGCAGGAAGCCTCCGATCCAGCTCAGGTGGACAGGGATAAAGTGAAGATGTACCGGGTACAAACGTGAAAGGATATTAATCATAGTAACGCCGATAATATACAAAAGCAGGGTGAACAGATAGCGGTAGTTGGGCTTCATTTTAAACACTTTAACGGCAACAATGACCTGTACAAAAGCGGTGGTAAACTGGGTTATAAGGCTTGCATATGCTGAACCGATTGCCAGGTATTTTGGGATCAGGAAGAGGTTAGTTGAAAAACTGATCAGCAATCCGCAGCAGGCAATTATATTCAGTTCTTTCAGATTTCCATTGGCGGTGAGAAGTGTGCCGAAAATATAAGTGGTTGAAACCGCTACAAACCCTCCCATAAGGATCTGGAATACATGGGCGGAAGCGTGGAGATGTGCATTGTACAATAATGCCATGATTTCTTCGCTGTAAAAAAATGAGCCCAGTGCGATGAGGATTGCAGGTGTGATAATCATGGTAAATGACAGTTTCACCATATGCACAATGTTTTCCTTATGCTTGATCATCTTCGAGAAAACAGGGATAAGCAATACTGAAAAGAGATAGGCAATCATATTCACCGCATCAAACAAACGGAAGCCCGAAGCATAAATACCTGCCTGCTCGTTTCCCTTTGATTTGTCGAGGAGGTAACCAAGCATTACAGGGTCAAGCCTGTTATAAAAGGTCATGAACAGCACGAGTAAAGCAAATGGAGCGCTTTGCTTTATGATCATCAGGAAAAAAGGCCAGTTCCAGTTAAGCCTCTTGAATTTTGCCTTTCTAATTACTATCAGCAATGCAGTCAGTGCAGTGAAAACATAGGCCGCTGTCTGGGAATACACAAACCACTCTATCCTGAACGGAGTCGATGTGACATGTCCCCATAGAAGTATCCCGCAGAATAATATCATGAGCATACGGTCCAGCACCGACAGGAAACTGTCGGTCTTGAACATCAACAAACCCGAAATATTAGACCTCAGATACAGAATGAAGGAAATAAGGAACTGGTTAAATGCCAGGACTCCAAGGATTTTAAGCTGATCGGGATTGTATTTCCAGATAGCAACGAAAAAAGTCGCCCCTAAATACAGGAAGGCAAGCAGAAGCTTCATTAACAATATGCCGGAAAAATGCTTGCTCAGCAAGTGGTGATTCTGGGCTATGTTCCTGTTATTGAAGTTGGTGATGCCCAGGTCAAGCAAAATGTTGAAAAGAAATGAAAAATTGAAAACTACGAAATAGAATCCGAAAGTCTCTACTCCTACAAGGTTTTGAACGGTCCTGTCAATACCAAACACCCAGAAAGGCTTGATAAGCAGATTGAGAAACAGTAGCAAACTAAGGTTTGTCAGGAATTTCCGTTGCATCCGATTTCAATTTTCCTGATCCCTCGGGAGACTATCCCGAACAATCATTGAAAAATATTATGATATTTGTGACAAAGTTAATTAATTAATGAATATTGCTGTCAATACCCGCCTGCTGATCCGAAACAGACTCGAAGGGATAGGATGGTTTACCTATGAATCTCTCAAACGAATCACATGCCAGCATCCTGAACATCGTTTCTATTTCATTTTTGACCGCGAGTATGACGCAGAATTTTTATTTTCCGATAACGTTACCCCTGTCATTCAATATCCCCATGCACGTCATCCGTTACTTTATTACTGGTGGTTTGAACTTACACTACCCGGCCTGTTTAAAAAGCTGAAGCCCGATCTTTTCCTTTCGCCCGACGGTTTTCTCTCACTCAAAACCGATGTAAAGTCAATGGCGGTTTTCCATGACCTTAATTTTGAACATTACCCTCAGGATCTTCCTTTCTGGACCAGAAGATATTACCGTTATTATTTCCCTAAATATGCTGCCCGGGCAGCCAGGATTGCCACGGTCTCGGAATATTCAAAAGGAGATATTGTAAGGCAATACCGTGTAGATCCTTCCAAAATTGATGTCGTCTATGACGGCTATAATGAAGCTTACCATCCATTGAGCGAGGAAGAAAGGAAAAAAACCAGGGAAGAGTATTCCGACGGATGCCCGTACTTTGTATTTATCGGATCTCTTCATCCCAGGAAAAATCTCGCCAACCTTTTCAGGGCTTTCGATTTGTTCAAAAAATTCAATCCCTCCGAGGTGAAATTGCTTATCGTTGGCGCAAAGAAGTGGTGGACCAGCGAAATTGACATAGCTTTTCAGGAGATGGTGTTTTCTGATGACGTGGTGTTCATTGGCCGGCTTGAAATAGATGAACTGGTAAGTGTTCTGGGTTCAGCTCTTGCCCTCGCATATGTCTCGTACTTCGAAGGTTTCGGCATCCCCATTGTAGAAGCTTTCCGCTGCGATGTACCGGTGATCACTTCGAAGGTGACATCCATGCCAGAAGTGGCCGGCGATGCAGCCCTCTTTGTGGATCCTTTCAGCCCTGAAAGCATTTCGGACGCCCTTTACAAGATTGCGAATTATGAAAGTATCCGTCAGGACCTTATCATTCGCGGCAGGAGGAGGAAAGACATTTTTAACTGGCAGAAGACTGCCGACCGCCTCTGGGAATCCATTGAAAAGGCTCTTAAATCCTGATCGTCTATGCAAATCCTTCTACTTGGCTCCGGAGGCAGGGAACATGCCCTGGCCTGGAAAATAGTTCAAAGCCCTTTGATCGGGAAACTGTTTATTGCCCCCGGCAATGCAGGCACTTCCCAATGCGGGGAGAATGTTCCGCTCTCTGTGAATGACTTTGATGGTATCAGGCAGTTCGTTCTTGAAAAAGGTATCGACATGCTTGTTGTGGGCCCTGAAGACCCCCTTGTAAAAGGAATACACGACTTTTTTCTGGCAGATCCGGAGCTTCTCAAGATCCCCGTTATCGGGCCAATTGCAGCTGCAGCTCAGCTCGAAGGCAGCAAAGACTTTGCAAAACAGTTCATGGTA
>JAPLDK010000048.1 GCA_026391775.1 Bacteroidota bacterium | reverse complement strand
GGGAAAAGTGATATGAAAAACGAAATAATTATCTTTGTCTCATGAAGCGCCTGTTTCTCATCATCTCGCTCATCACGCTCATCACGTCCATCACGCGATCCCAGATCGTATACCAGGACCTCACCAACACCAACATCTACGACTTCATTGATGAGCTGGCGAATAATAAAATTATCGGGATCACGAGCGTGATCAAGCCATACCCGAGGGAGATCATTGCGCAAAAACTGCAGGAGGCTTCGAGCCCGGAGAACAGGGCAAAGCTGAGCAAGAGGCAGCAGAAGGAATTGGATTTTTACCTCCGGGATTTCAAGCTGGAGCTGAACCCCACGCTGGCCTATATCACTAAAAACAGCTTTTCCAAGAAGAAGGAGTATTTCAGGCTGCCGTTCAATCCCCTGGAGTTCGTTTACAAGGACAGCATTTTCACCTTTGTGCTCAGGCCGGTGTTCGGGGTATCGTATGTACGCAATGAAAACGGTTCAGCGTATCACCGCTGGAACGGAGCCGAGGTCTTCGGCTATGTTGGGAAACATTTCGGCTGGTATGCGAGCCTGCGCGACAACCATGAGAACCACTTACTTACTGGTCCGCAGATGCTGAACCAGGAAGAAGGGGCGGTGTGGAAGCCTTACCCTGAAGGTGCTGGGGATTACAGCGAGATGAGGGGAGGCCTGACCTGGAAGTGGAAATGGGGGGACCTGGCCTTCGTGAAGGACCATTTTACCTGGGGCGATAATTATCATGGATCCAATATCATGAGTGGGAGAACGCCGTCCATCCCCTATTTACAATATCATATGAAGCCCATTAAGTGGCTGGAATTCACCTGGGTACAAGCCTGGCTGGTGAGCGAGGTGCCCGATACCACCAAGACATACACCCTTCCCACCGGCGCCAAACGCATCACCTACTTCAATAAGTATTATGCATCCAGTATGTTCACATTCAAACCTGTGAGCGGACTGGATCTCAGCATAGGCAATTCGGTGGTGTACTGTGCGGGTTATATGAATCCCGCGTATATCAGCCCTTTCCTGTTTTATTTTAAGTACGGATATGCCGAAGGCGACGGCAAGAGCGGGTTTTACGGCAAGGAAGTGCAGACCTTCATCAATATCAGCACACGAAATATAAAACATCTTCATCTGTATGCGGATGTGTTTGTGAACCAGGCTTCCATCGAAGGGATCTCGTACAAGCTGGGATTCCGGCTCACGGATCCCGGGCTCAGGAACCTTTCGCTTACAGGGGAGTACACACGGAATAACGGCAAATCATACACATCTGCCCTCCCAACAACATCATACGAATCCAACCAATACGGCCTCGGCAGTTATCTCAAAGAAAATTCCATGGAGATCTACGCCGCCCTCTGCTGGAAACCCATCCGCGGCTTACGTTTCGACGCCTCGTACCTCTTCGCAAAGCATGGCGAAGGCACCACCTTATCCGCCCTCGATTACAAAGATCAGGAGATTTCGGTGCAAGCGAAGTACGAAGTCATTAATAATGCTTACGTTTTTGTAGAATATCTCAGACGGCAAGTGGAAGGAGATGTTCGCTACATTCCTGCAGTGTATTTTGGCAATACCAACTCGCTCGTAGCAGGGATTAATATTGGGTTCTAGGACCGTGATTCGTGTTCGGCTTCGCCGAACACGAATCATGATATTGTCGGAATTCGCGTACTTTGCGGGACAATTCTACAACACTATCCGATGAAGATGATTGAAAAACGGGCGTTTGCGCCGGGTTGTGCGCTGATGCTTTACAAACCCCTGCTGGCGAAAAGAGTTCATAAGACTGTAAATGAATTGCTTGGGGAAATGGAACTGTATTCAGTTTGCTGCAGGCACGAACCGGGGCCTCAGGAGTTAACAGAGATCATTAATATCTGCCCCGGCTGCGATAAGCGGTTCAGGAATAATTACCCCAACACTACTTCCATTTCCTTATGGGAGATACTTGCCGAAAGCGGGGATTTTAAGTTTCCTGATTATCATGGAAGGCGGATGGCGATTCACGATGCCTGTCCCACGCGCGACCAGGACCGCGTTCACAATGCCATCCGCAGTCTGCTGAAAAAAATGAACATTACCGTTACCGAGTCGAAGAAAACCCGGACCAAAAGCGTTTGCTGCGGCGACAGTTTTTATGGCCTGATCCCGCTTGAAGACATGAAAGAGCTGATGCGGAAGAGGGCTCAGGAAATGCCGGAAGAAGAAGTGGTTGTTTACTGCGTTTCCTGCGTCAATTCCATGCTGATCGGGGGAAGGAAGCCGAGGTACCTTGTGGACCTGCTTTTCGGCGAGGATACTACGCCAACGCTGGTAGAGCCGGGGGAGTACCATGAGGCCCTGGATAAGATTATTGGAACATGATGGTGAACCGTGAATCGCGGTTACTGTCTCACGTAGGTACCGGTGCCGGGAGCACCGGTCCATGGATTGGATGAAAGGGTAGAAATGGAGCCGTCCTGTTGCATGGTGATGGAGCCGTCGGAGCTGTAGCCGACCCCGTCGATAGTGCCGTCGGTGGTATGCCACCAGAGTTCGTGGCAGCTCCAGGTGGTGGCGGAGGTTTTGGTGATGCCGGTGAATTTGGAGGTGCCGATGCTGATCCAGCCCTGGAGCAAAGCCTGGAGCCACATACCACTCAGTACCTGGGAAAACGCAGCTTCACTCCCGCTGAAATTCAGGACGATTGCGCCGTTGGTCCACAGTCCGTCGAGACCGGCTGCATTCGTGGTTTTGAATGACTCCTGGTTTCCATAGGCGGTACCCGTCTCATTCGTTGCATAAGCCCTTAGGTAATAGGTCGTGTTGGGAGTGAGTCCCGACAAAGCACTGGTAAAGAAGCCTAAGCCCTGCCCGTCGAAGGTTGCATTTTCAAGGACCGTGGGATTTCCGGAAGTATTCCAGCAGACCCCTCTGAAAGAAACAGTACCTCCACCGGCAGAAATGACGACACCCCCCGATGTTGCCGAGGTGGATGTGATGTTCACTGCCGGGTAGGTCTGAACTACAGGAAGAGCGGGCTCGGCCGAGATACAGGGAAAAGGATCTATCCTGTTCTTTGAGCCCAGGATCCAGCCTTTGGGCACATATTCGAAATGCAGGTGGGGACCTGTAGAACCGCCTGAATACGGATCGCCCGGGACACCCCCCGAAAGCGCGATGACCTGTCCTCTCATCACACGCTCACCCACCTTGAATATAGTTCCCGAGAGATGTCCGTAGAGGGTCGCCGAACCGTCGTCGTGCCTGATGATCATATACAGTCCGTACCCACTGGGTTTGTCGTCCCAGGTTTTCTTATAATTGACCTTGATCCATTCGACCGTGCCGTCAGCCGCTGCAACCACATCTGAACCATCAGCCACCCTCAGGTCCACGCCGGTATGCGGTTTCACCTCGTCCTGGATAGGGTGAAGGCGGTTCATGGTGAACGGACTGCTTATCGACGACGAATTGCAGTTCCCTATGGGACAGGCAATGTTGGCGCCTCCGCAGGGATCCGAATCAGGGAACATTTTATACGGTGTTGTATCCTGCACCGAAGCGACCATAAGGATGGCCGTCCAGGTCTTATCCGCAGTCCTCTTATCCGAAAAAATATAATACGGAAGTGAGGCTGTAAGCAGGGAGGAAGACTCGCTGAAGACCGCTTCGATGGGAATGAAATTATCCATGAACTCCTCGCCTCCATCCTGGTACACCATCGCGAACATGGACAGTTTGCTGTTGGGGGGCATAGAGGAGATGAAGGAAGCTGGGATAGTCCAGGCCGCCGTGATGTTTTCGGTAAGGGGAGCGTGCCCGCCTACGTTGAGGCTGATCTGGTAAGCCAGACTTCCCGTCACGCTGAAGAGCGGAGCTATGACATTAAAGCTGCTTACTGCGGATGTATCCTGTACCTGGGCCAGGACGGGGTTATCGGTCATGACCGATCCCGGCGGAAAGTTTACTGTGACCACATCGCTTATAGTGCGGATGATCTCCTGCTGATTGCCCTGGAGCTGGGTATCGTCTGTCTTTTTTTTACAGGTGGTAAGGAGGATGAGACAGATAAGGGATGCAAGATAAAGGATACGGGATGATGAATGCCGGGTTTTCATACGGTATGGTTTTATTGACACGCCTCAATCAGGTAGTTATCAAATAGCAGAGTAACCTGGCCGCCGAGGCTGTTGCCGTTGATGGAGTATTGGTTGCCGCTGAGGATGGTCCCCGTGTCGGTGGTGGAGAGGGTGATGCCGGAACCGGAGAAGAGATTTGTGATAACCGCGGTAAGACTTCCGCCGTCAATGGTTAATGAGATCCTGTAAGTGCGGTTGAACTCGATGGGATAAGTTTGGGTGGCGAGGGTGGTCATGGAGCCGTTGACGATCTTATAGATCCCCAGTCCGCCTTGCATAGCCGCAGCGAAGTAGCCCGATTGGGATCCAGTGCCGGCGGAGGTGAATTTACCGCCTACCGCGAATGCGGGAGTCCCTCCGGAAGCCGGGGTAGTACAATCGATACTGACCCTCGATTTGGAACCATCCACCGTATGCGTATATATCAGTGCCCAGAACACACTGTCGGAAACAATCCAGAGGGTTCCACTTTTAACATAGGCAGAACCATGTCCACCATAAGGCGTGGGCGTGATGATGACCTGGTAGTTGGTTCCCACAAGGGTATCGGAGCGCGTGAAATCATCCGAAAAAGCCGTCTTCCAGGTACAGGTCACGGCCGGGGTATCGCCGGAGTCGGAGGATTTTGAGCAGCCGGAAGCAAAGAAGGCGAGGAGAAGTGTGACAAGAATCGTGAACCGTGAACCGTGAATCGTGAACCGTGAATCGGGGCGGGGGGTTTTCATGGCGGGAAGGTATTAAAACGCTAAGGTACGAAATGAGGAGAGGAAAGTCAAGATCGTGAACCGCGAATCGGGATTTGCATACGGCATCTTTTTTCTTTATATTTGCATTTGAATAAATTTACGCCATGTAGCATAACGCTATGTGGTATAATGCTATTAGGTATAATTATAAGTATATGATTGATAATCCATTCAGTTATGGAAAGACGGTAGACATACCGTTTTTCTATGGTCGGGGCAAGGAATTGGAAGAGATTAAATTATCCATGCGAAATGCCACAAACCTGATCATGTATTCTCCCCGGCGGTTCGGTAAGTCATCACTGGTGATCAAAGCATTGAAAGATCTGGAGGCTGAAGGTCATCCCACGGTGTACTTAGATTTCTTTAAAGTTTCGTCAAGGGAAAAGTTAATAGAATTATATGCCAGAGAATTGATGCGACCACTCTCCAATTGGGCAAAAGGCTTACAATGGATACAGGGATTGATCAGGGGAATTCAGCCTGTAATGGGACTGGACCGGTCAGGGGGACCTGAGTTAAGGCTGTCCATTGATCCAATGCAGGCAGCAAACGCATTCGAAGATGTTATCAGCATACCAGAAAAATCAAAAAGTAAGAAATGCTGGATCATTGTGTTTGATGAATTCCAGGAAATTGAAAAACTGAACGGAGAATCGTTTGAGAAGGAACTAAGGGCTAGCTTTCAGCATCATCGAAATGCCAGTTATGTTTTTTTGGGGAGTCAGCGGCATATGCTGTTAAATATGTTTTCACGGAAGGACAGGGCATTTTATAATTTCGGGAAGTTGTTCAGTTTGCAGAAACCTTCCGAAGAAGAATCCAGGGCATTTATCACGAACAGGTTCGAGACAGGAGGATATAAGATTCCTGGAACACTGGTTTGCCAGATCGTAGAACAGACCCATAATATTCCCTATTATATTCAGTATCTGAGCGCCGAGATATGGGAGAGTGCCCGCTTATCAGCTAAAAAACCTGAAGAAATATATCCGCAGGCCCTGGACCGCTTACTGATTAACCAGGCCGATTATTTTCAGGGTATCCGGAGCCAATTAACAGCGTTCCAGGTCAGGTTGTTAACTTCAATTGCTATGCAAGGTTGTGGCAGCTATGAATCAGAGTTTTTGCAGAAATTCCGGCTTTTCCCCACTTCCAGCGTACAAAAGGCATATAAACGGATGATAGACCTTGATATACTAGAAAAGCCTGATAATCGATTTTTCCTGTCAGACCCATTTTTTGAGTTCTGGATGAAAAGGCAAGCATAATCCGTGAACCGTGAATCGGGGCGGGGGGGTCATGGGGGGTATTAAAACGCTAAGGTGAAATATGGAGATGGAAGTCAAGACGTCGTGAAGGGCGTGATAGCTATCCAGTTATCCCACTATTTCCTATCTTAGCCTCAAAATTCACCACATGTCAAAGATTGCATTGATCTCGGGGGTTACGGGCCAGGATGGGAGTTATCTGGCTGAGTTGTTGCTTGAGAAGGGGTATACTGTTCACGGGATCGTGAGGAGGAGCAGTTCATTTAATACGGGGAGGATTGATCACATTTATCTCAACAACCCGGAGAACCGTGACAAGAGGATGTTCCTGCATTACGGGGACCTCACGGATTCGAGTAACCTGAACCGGTTGGTTGAAAAGATCAAGCCTGATGAGATCTATAACCTTGGAGCCCAAAGCCATGTGCAGGTATCCTTTGAGGTTCCGGAATACACGGCAGAGGTTGACGCAATTGGAACCCTGCGTTTTCTTGACGCTATACGCGAAACCGGAGT
>JAPLDK010000016.1 GCA_026391775.1 Bacteroidota bacterium | reverse complement strand
GCCCATGTTAAAAACAAACCCGATATTGTAATAACCGGTTCCAAACAATGTATCCAGGAACATCCCCAAGCAAACATCATGTTTTTCGAAAAGGTTCGGAGCCTTGCTGATATGCCCGTTATGAGCCCAGGCAAAGACTTTGGACTGCTCCAGTTCATGTATCCATAGTACGTTTCGCGCCATACAGCTATCCCTGAGGAAACCATATTTTCGTTCCGGGCTTTCTCTTAAGAGCAGGGCTTGTTTTAAAGCCTCAATATTATGCCTGGCCAGTTCAAACTTTGTTCTTCCGCTACCGGAAATGTAAAAATTCTCTTTCCCCTGAAACCATTTCTGAATGAACGAAATAATCGCATGAACCTGCGCAATTCCCTGCAGGGAGGATTTACCGGGCTTGAGGGTGTAAAAATAGAAACGGCTGCTATCGTTCAGGACTGACAAGCTTTTCAGAAATTCATCCAGGTTTTGTTTGTCGAACTCTCTGACATAATCCACCAGGGCATTATTCGGACCTTTGAACGACTGGCAGTCGAAACCATAAAATTTCAGCTTTTCCTTGTCGGGCTTTCCATCATTGTATTTTTTCATCCATTCGATGAGGTCTTTAACTTCTTCCGTATCCCACGTCCAGAATTCCATCCCCTTCATCGCACTCAACACATCGCCTTTTCCGTATAACACATAATCATTCACCTTAAGGGTTCCCCCATAGGTAGCTTCAATGGAAAAAATACGATATCCGCAATGCACGACCAGAAATTTGAACATCTTGGCTTTCATGTTGAAGAACTCCTTCGTGCCATGTGTTGCCTCGCCCATCCCTATGACTTTTCTGTCTTTCAGCAGGGCTTCGAGGGGGATCAGCTCATCAAGATCGTTGGTCTTATTAGGTGTAAGAGGATAAACAGTTTCAATTGATTTTCCAATTTTTACCTGTACCTGCGGATGGGTTTGCAGGGTAAATATGCTTAGGAAGAGAAGCATGAAGGGGAAGGGTTTTTTCATGATTGAGTGTTTTAAATATTATTTTATTGGGTTCATATTGTTACAGTAAAATGACAGGTCTTTCCGCCCCTCCGTAAGGATTCGGCCACTACTGCTTTAACCGGTTTGCCTAAAGCGTTTTCAAAAATGGTCTGGTGAGTCGACCTCGTACATTCACAGATCAGGTCATTGTAAGGGCAGGCTATACTTTTAATTATTGTTTTTTCAGAAAATCATCAAACCATTTTTTCTCATGCAGCACTGAATAAACGAAAGTTATCCGATGATCTGCTTTATCTCCTGCATAAACTGCTGTTGTGGGCCCGCAACCCAGGACTTTATGAAAGTATTCCGGAAGCACAGCAATAAAGACTGGTACCACTTCATCAGATCCGCCGTAATAATTTTTAAGCGGTGTATGACTGCGCCAGCGGTATGCCTGAGATTTTTCTAAAGTTTGCCAATACGGACTATCGCCTGTGTTTCCGCTTGCCAAAAATTCAGGCTTTAAATAATCGGGTAATTTATCTTTTGTGAGTTTTCGAAAAGTGGTCCAGTCTATTTTGTTGTTGTAAAAATCGATGGATGCCTGAAGATATTCGGGCCTGATAGCTGAAGCAGTCAATCCAACCTGCTGGTGATAATACTCCTGGGCCTGGATTTGCAATGTTATGCAACCGGGAAGGTAAACCGCATCAACAGGTTGATAATTATTACACCATCTGTCCATTATTGTAAAGACGTCTGTTGGAGCACTTGCTGTAGCAGCAGCTGTTACGGGAATTCCCAGAGATTCTAACTTATGAAGATAGATCAGTGTGGCCCAACCTCCCTGCGACCATCCACTGATAAAAAATAACCCTGTTTTAATTTTAATTGAAGCCAGGATACTTTTGGAGGCAGATAACATGTCAACACAAGCTTGTTGCGTACTGTTATATACAAGGTAGCTGTCGGGCAGGTCACTAATACCTTTTCCAAAGTAATCGGCACCTATAACAATATAGCCATGCGATGCAAAGCGGGCAATCATGATTTTTGTCTCCATTGAATTATCTGGAAAAGATGGGACTTCGGTTTTTGAGAACACGGTTCCATGCTGATACATTATCACAGGCATCGAATCTGAACCGTTTTCAGGAATGGCGATTAAACCGGAAGCAACAGTCGGCCTGTTTGCAAGTTCAGGTATTACCGAATTGTATTTTACCCGGTACAATTTTACCGGATATTTTGCCGGAGGAAAGCTGTCGTTAAATACCCTGGGCCCCATAGTTGATGTTGATAAAAAATCTTCCAGGTCCTTCTTAAGGATTTCATCCAGTTTTTTAGGGTCGTATGTGCCTATCAATTGGTACTGAACTCCTGAGGATACGTTTATGTAATCATTTCCAGGCTGTCCGACAGCCCGGAAACAAAAACTCATTAATAAACTTAAGCAGAAGACAGATGTTGTAAATCTTATTTTGATCTTGACGCTATTCCTTCTCATATTAATTTTTTTAATGGGTTTCAGGTTTCAGTAAACAAATTGTTTCGTTGATTGCAAGATAGTTAATTTCTTGCTTCAGGCTCCACGGTTAATCCCGCCGCTCCCTCATCCGCAATCATGAACCTTGAGTTGAACTCCATCCAAAGTCATAAAATATTATTCGTTTTCCAGGCAACTAAAACATATTTATAAGTATCCTATGTAAAGATATTTCAAAAACCTAAAATCCAATTGAAATGAAAAAGATTTTACTCTTTGTTTCACTGTTAATTACAGTAAACTTCCTCATGCACGCCTCCGGTGCTACACAGGTTCCGGTTAACACAGCCGCTGGGCTTAAATCAGAAATGCTTAACTCCTGGCAATATTTCGGTCAGCCGGGTTTTTCAACCGGGAGGGCGACCCAGCTTAGCCTGGCTATGCAACCGAACGGACAGCCGGTAGTGCTTTTCATTGATTTTGATTTTGCAAGTAAGGCAACTGCAATGAAATTTAACGGTACTGCATGGGAAGATGCCGGAATACGGGGATTTTCCTCTGCTGAATCGGCAGAACCTTCCCTCGCGGTCAGCCCTTCAGGAGAGCTTTATGCTGCTTATTCCGACAGCCCCTTAGTGTGGAAAGCCACGGTGATGAAGTTTGACGGAAATGCATGGGTACCTTTAGGGACTCCGGGTTTTTCCCTGGCCGAGGTAGCTTATACCAGTCTTGTAGTAAGTTCTGCGGGAGTTCCCTATCTTGCCTACCAGGATGCCGGGGCCGGATACAAGGCCACGGTGATGAAGTTTGACGGGACAGCCTGGGTAAATGTAGGTACACCGGGATTCTCGGCAGGAGCAGTAGCATATAACTGCCTTGCCTTCGGCCCGACAGGAGAACTCTATATAGTATATTCAGACATTGCTTACGACAATAATGTTGTTGTAAGGAAATTCAACGGAACAAGCTGGGTGGATGTAGGAAACCCGGGATTTGCAAATGCAGCGGTCGCTGAGACCCGCATTGCCATCGGTCCGGGGAATGAGCCATATATTGCTTTTGTTGCATCCAACTACCATTCAAGGGTAATGAAATTTGACGGTACAAATTGGGTAATAGTAGGTGCACCCGATATTTCGGCAGGAGGCGTAATGAATATTAATCTTTTATTCAGCCCCTCAGGCCAACCGCATATATCCTATGTGGATTATGCCAATTCAATGTATGCCACAGTCATGACGTTCAACGGCAGTGACTGGCTTAATGTGGGCCCGGCCGGCTTTACGGGAACGAGATCATTCTACACATCCATGGCTTTCGATACCCTGGGATCACTTTACTTAGCTTTCCAGGATTCAACTTACCTCAACAAAGCTTCTGTGATGAAATTTGGCTCAGGAGCCTCAGGAATTGCCGAAACCAGGAAAGAATATATTCTGGTTTATCCTGATCCGGCATCTGTAATGCTGACAATCGATCTTAAGAACCTCGGCAATTCCCCTGAACAACTTGAGATATTCGATGTAACAGGCAGAATGATATATACTATTCAAAAACCTGAAAGAAACATCGTCCTCGATGTTCAGAATTATCCATCAGGGGTTTACTTCATCAATGTGAAGACAACAAAAGAGGTTATTAGGACAAGGTTTGTGAGAAGATAGGCTGTTTCCCAAAAGAACTGTTTTTCAATTCAAAGGCCAGTGGTTTAACGCCTGATTTTCTGATCAGCCGGAAGTTGTTATTCGCTGCAGCTCCTGAACAGATTAAGAATAAAAGCAAACCTTTCGGAAGCCTCATGCAGATAATCTTCATTTCCACTTTCACCGAAATGTGTCCCTTTCATCTGAATCCGTAGTAAAAGCACATTCTGGTCTGTCTTTGTTTGCCTGAGCAATGCAACCATTCTCAGGGATTCGGAATAATCAACATTGTTATCGAGAAGGCCGGTTATAAAATACATGGCAGGATAAGCATGAGGCTTCACATTGTTGTAGGGAGCATATGATTTTATATAGTCATAGCATGTTTTCTGATTTGGATTCCCTAATTCCAGCCATTCATTCGGGCTTCTTATGCCGGATGAAGAATCCAGCTGGGAAGTTAAGGGATCGACCTCAGGATGGCTGAAAATAAGGCCTTTAAAAAGGTCAGGGCGCTCGTTTGCCACATAACCCATGATCAATCCGCCTTCACTGCCTCCGCTGCCTATTATTTCTCCTTTCGAAGTATATCCTTTTTCAACCAGGTATTCGGCGCAACGGATATAATCAGTGAAGGTGTTTTTCTTGTTCATGAGCCGCCCTCCTTCCCACCATTTAGGGCCCAGCTCGCCTCCGCCCCTGGGATAGGCGAACACAACATAAAAACCCTGGTCCAGCATGAGTATTGCCTTGCTCATGAATGTCGCAGGGTAGACCCAGTTGTAAGCTCCATAACTCTCAAGATACAATGGTTTTCGGCCGCTGCCCCTGTCTTTCCTGGTCATCAGGGTGGCAGGGATCAGTATCCCGCTGTCGGCATGTATCCAAAGACTTTCCAATGCATATTTTGATGGGTCATATCCCTTGATATGTAACTCCCTTACCGGTTTTAATTCCAATGTATGCAGATCATATTCATATGTCGAACCGGGGTTGATGAAATTGCATAATTCGATAGTCAGTTTACCATGGGTAGTGTCGGTACTGGTAATTGTTAATTCCTTCTCACCCTTAGGAAAGGGTAGGAGATGCTCTTTCCCGGTCTTCAGGTTCACGACCCTGATCTCCTGCTCCAGGTTTTCCCGCTCAAGCAGGACGAGGAACTCATCGTTGACCAGGTCATAAGTGATGATGTTGATATTTTCCTGACTTCGGATGACATCCTCCCAGTTTTCAACACTGGCATGTTCGATCTTCACTTTTACAATCTTATTGCCGGGGGCATTGGAGTTAGTGAAGATCCAGAAACAATCCGAACCAAAGTGGTCGGCAAAATACCTCATATTCTCTTTCCCGGCCTGAATTAACCGCGGCCTGGTCAGGCGCAGATCTGAAGGAACGTACCTTACTTCGGTGGTCTCATTGTTATAACTTGTAATAAATATGAATTTTCGGGATGATGATGCAGTGACATCGATCATAAACCGGTCATCCTTTTCAGTATAGATGACTTTGTCACGGGATTGTCCAGTGCGTACCTGGTGAATGATCACCTGGTTTTCAGAATTGGTAAGGATTACCGACTTACTGTTTGAAGACCAGGCACAGCTCTCAATGTCTTCAATGCTGTCGGTAAATGCTTTAAGGCGAAGATCCCTTATCTTCAGAATGGAGCGGTTCCCGTTATAATTATAAAGGACAGCCAGAAGCTTATCGTCCGGACTTGGGATGATTTCGCTGAGTGAAAAATTTTCGGAATTGACAGCCAGTTCGTTTTCATCCAGAACTATTTCGCTTATCCCTGAAGTTGTATCATTTGTTCGGCAGTGTATAAAATATCTCTTTCCCCCTTCTGGCGCTTTAGAATAATAGTAACCTCCTTTCTTTTCGGGATAATGACTGATGTTGTTCAATAAGCTGTCCTGATGCAGGAAAACACGATAAATGCTATCACGCAGATCGTTTATTTCATCAAAATACCGGTCGGTATAAGCATTCTCGGATTTGATATAGCGGAGAACAACAGAGTCATTTTTATTCTTCAGCCAGTTATAGGGATCCACTCCCCGGATTTGATCAATGGTATCAGGGGATGAACTGGGAAGTACCCTTGGGGGATTTAGTCTCTTCTGCGAAAATGAAACATCGCAAAGAATTAATAGATAGGCTATCAGAAAGGTACTTTTGCATAACCAATCGTTAATAATTATCCCGGTCATAGCTCGAATTTTCACCACCTGATGTCTAATAAAACAGTTTCTTTTATATGATCGTGGAGGAAGCGGATTACATCCTTGTAGTTATAGATCAGTCTCCGGTACCTCTGTTGGTTGTCACAATGGACTGGCCAAAGCCGGAATTAATGCTTAGCAGGATAATTCCAAGAATGAGCGCTTTTTTCATGGATTATATTTATATGTTTATTGGTTTATAAGGTCATATTAATATCTGCGGATGAATTTTGCCGCTGATCAGAAGATGTAACGGTAACCCACACTCAATAATCAGGTCTGCACGTTCGCTTTAGTCACCCGCAAAGGGTAACCGGAATGCGGCCATTTCCTGGGAGTTGCGGACTACCAGGATATTGCCGGCCATCGCGGGGTGGTTCCAGGTCTTGCCCTTAATTGCAGGGAACCTGGAAAGTTCTTTGAATTGTTCAGGAGTCGCCATAACCAACGCCAGTTCCCCCTTTTCCGAAACAACAAGCAAAATGTCCTGATCGGCAAGCATGAGGAGCTCACCTTGATAACGTCCGCCTTTCCATTTGCGCTTGCCTTTTTCGATATCGATGCAGGCGAGACTGGGACCATCAAATCCGAAAATATAACCTTTGTGAATGACGAAGTCGTTAAAGTAGGGTTTAACGCTGGTCGATTTCCAGCGTTCCCTGACGGACCACTTCCCGGATTTATTGCTGATCGCAATTCGCCGCATTCCGTCAAAATCACCTGAATTGACCAGGATATCGCTTTCGGTAACCTGGGCGGGCTGAACAATCTGGGCGCCTTTCAACGGAAACTTCCATAGTTCCCTGCCATCGGCCGGCAAGAAGCTGGTCGCACCTGTTCCATTCATAAATACAATCTGCCTGATGCCACCGATGGTCAACAGATGAGGAGAACTGTAACCTTCTCCACCATCAGGGCCGGACCAGCGCTGATTGCCGGTAACAATGTCATACGCAACGAGTTTGCCTGCAATAGCAACTATCACAATGCTGTCAACTACCAAAGGCGAACTCGTGTATCCCCAGCCTGGCATCTTTACTTTGGTGTCTTGAGCTGCGTTTCGGGACCACACAACTTTGCCGTCACGTGCATCCAGTATGTTCAATATCCCTGTCGCACCTAATGTGTAAATACGGCCTTTGCTGAAGGTTGGTGTGGACCGGGGACCAGCACCGGCATGTGCATCCCAGAAACGGGCTGAATCACTATGTCTCCATACGGGCTCCCCGGTATTTAGCTTGTAGCAGGTAACCATCTCATATTCACCTCGCTGTTCCTGAGTGTAAAGAAAAGCGCCATGGATTGCAACTGAAGAGCATGCCGGTCCAATAGGCCGGCGCCACATCTCAACCGGTGGAGATTTAGTCCAGTCGGTCCTGATCTTTACTCCGTGGACGATGCCATCCCGTTTAGGTCCCCGAAAGCCTGGCCATTCGGCTTTTTTAGCCATTGCTGCTGAATCAAGGGGCATTGTTATTAGCTTATCGCTGGCTTGGGCCAGAAACCGCTCCTCTGCTGTCTTCGCCCACCTCCATGCAAAATCATGATGGGCTTCGCCGGTCATGCCATCGGTCCTGAGGAGCGTCCACACTCCGGACGCGAGCAAGATGGTCGCGACCATAGTTGCACGCCGGGGTCCGTTCGGGAGACGACGGCTTACAATAGCCCATACAACAAAAGCAAGGCTTAGTACCGGGATTGAATATACAGCGAACATTATTCCCATCATCGCTGTTGCAATCGACCTGTGGATGATTTGCGATGTTGCGGCCAGCGCTGCTATCATCAGAACAATAGCAAACCAGCGATCGAACCGGGGCGCCCTGCTAAAGAAGACCCACCAGACAACGATCAACAACCCAAAAAAAAGTCCGCCCATAATACCGAATGCAGCAGCGCCGGGTATGAAAACGGGAATACCAAACCTGACCAACCACTGCAGTATTACGATGACCACACCCGGCCATACTCTCAGTAACTTCTGTTGAGTTGATCCGGTGGTTTTTTTATCAGAATCCATATGCTGCGTGATTTTGCTTATTTATTGATTGTCAATAAAACCGTCCTGCTAAAAAATACTTTCGGACTGTCAATAACGTCAAATCCCAGGTTTCTTATTCTATCAATCAGTATTTCAAACGATTTTTTTGAAACATGAAACTTTGGCTCAATGATATATATTTTGCCATTGGGTTTTAAAATTGATTTTAACTCCTCTAATAGCCTGCCCTGATCCGATACCTCATGGATCATGTAAAAAAGTAATATAAAATCAACATTTTCGGTAATACCGGCTTTGTTGGGTTCACATTTATGGGTTTCAATCCTTTGCTCCAGTTCGGTTCCTTTAATCTTTGCAATCAGTTTTTCAAGCATCCCATCCTGGAGGTCAGCGGCAATAACTTTCCCTGAACCTGCGAGCATGTTTGCAATTTCTATGGAGAAGAACCCGGGACCGCAACCTAAATCCAGAACTGTCATTCCTGTATGAATGTATGGTTTTAATATTTTCCGGGGATTTTGCAATAATCTCCTGAATGAATTGTCAAGTCCGCCTGCATATTCTACAGGACAGGTTCTGCTGTTTGTCTCGTCACTTATTACTGTCTTTCGCCTTAGGGCCGGAATCAGAAACACGAAGACGCTTAAAAGTAAAATCAATGCCATAAAGGGGCTTCCACCGCGGAAAATGAATCCCATGACAAAGCGGGTGAACAGGAATATCGATGGGAGGATCAACACAGCCCTTCCCAGCTTAGTTTCCAGGATCTCTTTCCTGAATAGGAGGAGTAATCCGCCCATGGATACCAGCATAACACAGGATCCGATATTCAGCATCTGAACTACATTGCGGTTTACCAGGGTCAGTTTTTCCAGTTCATACTTCCAATCGAACAAACTCCAGAAGCACATATGGAATAAGCCCAACAGGATGAGGATAATGCCTCCTGTTACAATTAAGATTTGGTTGGTTTTTTTCATGATTCGGTGCTTTATGTATTATTTTATTGTGATTCAAATATCGGATTTTTTAAAGAATTTGACGCAAAACTACCTGAATTGTTGTTTTTCATCAATTGTCCTTGTGGAGAATGCTCCATCGGCATACTGCAGATTCACCACTGTCGGTAGTCAGTTGAATAATACAAAGTCCGTCAGGATAATTTGCAGCATTGAGGTGAATATATTTTGTTGTTGTTGAGATACTCCGATGTTCCATCAGTTTCCCTGTGACATCAAGCACTTTCAGTATCATATTTTTTTGGCTGAATGACTCAGGTACCTTTAACATTGCTTCTGCGGATGAGGGATTGGGGCTGATATGCAGTTGCGGACTCTTGCCTGCGATTTCCTGTAAACCAACATACTCCCACAGGTTGCCGGTAAAACTAAAAATATCATTATCCTGAAGACCCGCGCCTGAAAGCCAGCCGGTCGTATTGTTAATGAAGCAACTGTTCCCGTCTGAAAACAGGCCCGACTGGACGACCACAATGGTTGTCAGAAAGTCAGGGGTAAATAACACAGTAGTCCTGATACCTTGATTGGTATCATATGCACAAATAACCATGCCTCCGTTGATGCCCGGAACACGGCTGAAACTCCGTATGTAATATTTCGGATCAAGGCTTCGTTGAACCCATGTAAGTCCACCGTCAGTAGTGCTATAAAATGTATTTAAAGATCCAGTGCTGTTTTTAGACCAAGGGGATGGCTGCCAGAAAACGCCTCTCAGGCTGTCCACGAAACAAACGCTATATTGTATTCCACCACTTGTCACCTGCTTGACAGTCCAGTTCAAACCTTTATTGGTTGACCTGTAACAACGGCCTTTGTTCGTAGAGAACCAGATATTATTACCTGCAGCACTGTATCCACAAGGCGATGTTCCTGCTTCCTGATTTAATGAAGCAGGAATATTTGCCGACAGAACCCTTGCCCATGTATTTCCTCCATCAAACGTGCGTTGAATTTCCCAATATCCTCCATTGGGGTCTCCACCTGCCATGCCTGTATCAGCTGTAAAAGCATGATAAAAATTTGCAAACCCGCCGGCGAATTGTATAGTAGTTTTCCTGGTCCACAAGGATCCCCCGTTTTCGGTTTTCCATATGGATCCATTGGTCCCATTATAGAGAAGGTAATAACAATTTCTCGCGTCCAATGCACAGACACCACAAATCAGTATGGAGGTTCCGGTTTCAGGAATATTGTAGAATTGCCAGGTATTTCCGCCGTCGGTAGTATTAATCGCATTTGAATAGGAACCTCCTATAATCATCAGGTCAGCTCCAACCCACACGTTATTGGAGTCAACTATGCTAAGATACTCCGTGCCATAATTATCTGACGGGAAGTTTAATGGTCTTGGGATAAATTGTGCATTTGCCCTTGTAAGCAGAATGGCAAAAACTGAAAAAATGACAATCTTTTTCATAATACATATTTTTACAAATGAAGGACCTCGCCGCAGAGCAGCGAGGTATCTAGAACAGAGCCAACTGTTTACTTGTATGCAACACTGTGTATTCTTTTTCAAGACCCTGGTCACGAACATACTTCGTAATGCTCGTCTCATCTCCAAATTTACTG
>JAPLDK010000022.1 GCA_026391775.1 Bacteroidota bacterium | reverse complement strand
GGATCAATATTAACCAGGAAGAATT
Organism: Bacteroidota bacterium; assembly: GCA_026391775.1. Classification (GTDB taxonomy): domain Bacteria; phylum Bacteroidota; class Bacteroidia; order Bacteroidales; family FEN-979; genus CAIRDP01. The sequence continues at coordinate 38,804 of JAPLDK010000022.1, read as the reverse complement.
TCCAGCCGGCCTTCCAAACCCTGTTTCCCTTAAACAACTTACCTTTTATGATTATGATATCAGGGAAATGCTTGGCATGGTTTGCCTGAACCTGGAAAACGAATATTCACGGCTCAGTAACGCTGAATTTAAAGCAATAGATACAGATTATAATTCTGGTCTTTTCGGATGTGGACAGTACCTTGAATTCAGCCATGGTGTATTTTCATTTACCGGCCGCATTCAAAGTGTGGATGAATCAGGAAGGATATGTGTTATGACTGCGGATGGCGAAGTACGGAAGTATAATCATGGAGAAATAAAATTCAAATAGCGAAAATCGAAACCAAAAAAATCCGTAATTCCTGAATTTCGCTATTACGCTATTTACCTGTTGTATCTCTTCCCAAACATCACACTCACATATACTGTAAGAAAGAAATTCTGTTTGGGATTTAATGCCATGATGGCGATGCCTATTGGGCTGTAATCAAGTGTTGCCCCTGCTTCCAGGGAGGAGATCATCTTGTTCGAGCTTCCGAATTCGAAATCCAGGCCGGTTTTTGTGTAAAGCCCGGGATAGAAATTAAGTTCAAGTATACCCGCAAGGAATGAACCACGGCCATAAATATAGTCTGGGTTGATATCGGGAGAATACCGTTGCTCATGCAGTTCATAATTGGAACCGGTTGTTTGGGTTGCCACAAAAACATAGGCAGGTTTGGTGATGCCGATGCTTAATCCGCCATAGATCAATCCGCTTACCTGTACTCCCCCCCAATATGGTTTCCGGTTGAATATATGATTCAGGCCTGCGCCTCCCCTTAGGAAGGACACATAGTTCAATTTCCCGAAAAAATAGGACCTTGAATTGGAATAATAAGGGTTGACTATCTTAATCTCCTTGGCCGATTTATAGGTTGACCATTCGATCTCCCACATGAATTGCTTCAATGCGGTCAAATTGTAGCCTTTCCGGAACTTGAGCCCCCATCCGTTTGAATGCAGTATGGCACCCAGGCTCCATTGCCTTTCAAATAAAACATTGTCGGGGACGGAATCACTGTAGTTATTGAAAGTCTCCTGGGCCCTGACAAGGCAGGGAACCGAGATGACAAGAAACACCAGGAAAGCGATCTTTTTCATTTTCATCTGAAAGACAGAACAAAATTAAGAAAAATAAAAAGGCTGCCCTTATTAGGAAAGGAGCAGCCTTAAAATTCCTTAAAAAAGCTAATCAGCGACGTTCCATTTGGTATCTTTGCTTTTCACCGTATGCGGCGCATCCCCTGTTGGAGGTGCAAGAAGACACAATACCCAAGAGTACTACTGATAGTAATAAGACAACTATTTTTTTCATGTTTATAAACCCGGATTTATAAAGTTTTGCAAAGATACGCAATATTAAATAATAAACTCCAGTTTGAGCACAATATTGTTTAAAGTTATTAACGAGCTGAAGTTTATAACCTGAGAGCCATGACGGAACAGCTAAACCCTTCAATTGATGTGAGTTGGAAGATCGTCCTCGGAGAGGAATTCAGGAAGCCGTATATGGCTGAACTTAAAGCATTTCTTGTGAATGAGAAAAAAAGTTGCCGGGTTTTTCCTCCGGGTTCGTTGATTTTCAATGCGTTTAATCAAACACCGTTCAGGGATGTTAAGGTGGTCATACTCGGGCAGGACCCATATCATGGCTATGGGGAAGCCCATGGATTATGTTTTTCGGTGCTCGAGGGGATCACTAAACCCCCGTCCCTGATCAATATTTTTAAGGAGATTGAGAATGATCTTTGCATCAAGCCTCCCAGGCACGGTAACCTGACAGCTTGGGCCAAACAGGGAGTCCTGTTGCTTAATGCTACCCTCACAGTCCGCGAAAACCAGGCAGGATCACACCAGAATAAAGGCTGGGAATCGTTTACTGATGAAGCCATCAAGCAACTTTCTGCCTGCCGTGAAGGTCTGATATTTGTATTATGGGGAAAATTTGCCGAAGCCAAGGCCATGCTGATCGACAAATCAAAACATTTTATCCTGTCAGCCCCTCACCCTTCGCCTTTCTCGGCCAACAGAGGGTTTTTCGGCTGCAGGCATTTTTCTCGCATCAATACTTTGCTTAAGCAAATGGGTAAAAATGAAATAGACTGGAGGTTGGAATGAAGACATCCAATGTTATTATGAATTTAAAATCAGCTGTCAATGTTTGTATAACCGCCGTCCTTGTGACAGCTGGCCTTCTGATTGTACCGTCCTGCCGGAAATCGGGAGTTACCGAGGATGGATCTTCCAAGCCCACTACCCTGATCATCCGATTTGAGAACATGGTCGACACTCTCCCCCTTATTCTTGATTCCATGCTGTATGAGAATTCATCAGACGATCTCTATAAGGTATCAGACCTCCAGTACTTCATTTCAGACATAAACCTTCACAGAAACGACGGTTTAAACTATAAAGCCCTGAATAATGATGGTATTCACTATATCGATGCAAGGACCCCTTCAACATTATATTGGACCATTAACGCTTCGGTTCCCTCAGGTACATTTGATTCAATTTCATTTACCTTCGGATTAAATGCTGAAAAGAATTATTCAAACCGTTTTCTTAATCCACCGGAACGGGATATGAACTGGCCCGATATTCTGGGGGGAGGTTATCATTATATAAAGATGAACCTTTCGTGGAAAAAGACCGGTATGGTCCGGGCCTACCCGTTTAATTTTCATCTCGGGATTGGCCAGATTTATAAAGGAAATGTCATCAACACGGATTCCATATTAAATTATGTACAGAATTTCTTTTATGTCAATCTGCCAGCCTCTGCCTTTTCTATCAGCCAGGGCCAGACGAAGTTTATGGTTGTTACTATGAACCTGAACAAATGGTTCAGCGGCGAAAATGAGTTTGATTTTGCGAAATACCCGAATATGATGATGCAAAACCAAACCGCCATGCATAACGCCTGCCTGAATGGGAGGGATGCGTTTACTGTTAGGTTTACGAGCGGGGGGAAGTAAGGGCTTGTTGAAGGGCTGATAAGAAGAACGTGAGGAAAGTCGTAATGACTAAAACAGTGATGTCGCGATGAATGTGATTGTTACGATGAATTTGAAAGTTTGAAATGAGATTTCATGTAGTTTTATTGGTTTTGGCGATACTGCTGGTTTTCACTGGCTGTAATAAGGATTCGCAGGATGCTACCACTTCAAAGCCTACGCCTTATGTCATCAGCATTCCAAAATTTTTTCCAACTGAACTTAATATCCCTCCCGACAATCCAATGACTGTTGAAGGAGTTGAGCTGGGCCGGTACCTGTTTTATGACGGCAGGATCTCCGGCCGAACCGAACCCGACTCCCTGATGAGCTGTTCAACATGCCATGTTCAGGCCCATTCTTTTGTATGCGGAATAGATAATCCCCGATTCCCCGGTGGCCACCCATACGGGCTTACCGGTATTTTAACGCCTCACTTCATGCTCCCGATGATCAACCTGGTATGGGTGAATAACGGTTACCTCTGGAATGGCTCGCTTGCACCGGGGAATCCGTTACAGGCAAAGCGCAGGCTTGAAGATATATGCTGGATGGCAATCGTGGCACCCCATGAGATGTATGGGGATACCAACCGTTCAACAACACTCATTCAGAGTATCAATGGATATCCGGAATTGTTTGAAAAAGCTTTTGGCAGCAGGACTGTTACCGTAAAGAATATGGGCAGAGCAATTGCCCAGTTTGTAAGGACCCTGATATCGGCAGATTCCAGGTTCGACAGGTTCCTGGAAGGCAAAGTTCAGCTCAGTGAAAAGGAGCGCAAGGGTTATGTGCTTTTCATGACTGAAACCGGCGGAGATTGTTTTCATTGTCATGGAGGGGAAGGAAATCCCTTGTTTACGACCAACCTGTTTTACAATAACGGGATGGACAGTATTTTTGGTGATCCCAACGACAGGTACGGTTTTACAGGCAATGCCATGGATGTGGGGGCATACGTGGCCCCTACGTTGCGGAATGTCGCTTTTACAGCGCCTTATATGCACGACGGTAGGTTTAAAACCCTGGATGAGGTAATCAACTTCTACAGTTCTGGTGTTGTGTGGTCATCAAGTATCAACCCGCTGATGCACCATGTTTCGACCCACGGTGTTCAGCTGACCCCATCTCAGAAATCAGACCTTAAAGATTTCATATTAACTTTGACCGACAGCAGTTTTGTTACAAAAACTGCATTTGCCAGGCCTTCGGGTTTCCCGGACGAAAAATAAGGATATGCCATGATCGTAAAACCAAATTGCAAAATAAACCTTGGACTGAATGTCGTGAGAAAACGAATGGATGACTATCACGATATTGAAACTGTGTTTTATCCCGTTGGGCTTTGCGATTCAATTGAAATTAATACCTCTGCGGATAACCGGTTACGTTTTTCTTCCACTGGATTAAGGATTCCTGGTGATGCTGCCTCAAACCTTTGTATTCAGGCCTTTGAACTTATTCAGGAACATTTTAAAATACCCGCCGTCGATATCCGGCTTCAGAAGAATATTCCAATGGGTTCAGGCCTGGGCGGAGGTTCGGCCGATGGTGCCTTTACACTGAAAGCGCTGAACGAAATGTTCAGACTCGGATTGAGCAAGGAACAACTGAAAGCCTTTGCATCCCGCCTGGGAAGTGACTGCACTTTTTTTATTGAAAATGAACCTGCATTTGCAAAGGGAAGAGGAGAACTGCTGGAGAAGACAGTTGCCAACCTTTCCGGGTTTTACATTTTGCTCGCGATCCCACAGCTTCATATGAATACGGCTGAAGCTTATTCCATGATGCAGCCGGGCAGGCCTGCAACATCACTGAAAGAGATCATAAGCCTGCCGGTGATCCAATGGAAAGGCAAGTTGATCAATGACTTCGAAAGTCATGTTTGCCAACGGTTCCCCCTGATCGGCAAAATCAAGGAACTGCTGTATGAAAAGGGAGCCGTATATTCCGCAATGAGTGGCAGCGGCTCAGCGGTTTACGGACTGTTTAATGAAATCCCTGCTGTCGAAGGCCTTTTCCCCGGCTGCTTTGTTTGGGTATCACCATCTATTTAGGCGCCAGCCTTAGCAGCACAAAAGCAATGACCCCAAAAATAATATTCGGTATCCATACAGCTATCAGGGGTTGAAGATTCCCGAAGGTTGCAAAGACCGTCGAAACCTGCATGAACAGGATATAGAGAAAAGTCAGAGCCAGGCCAAGGCCCAGGTGTAAGCCGATGCCGCCCCTGACCTTACGGGAGGAAACAGCCACCCCGATCAGGGTGAGGATAAGTGTTGCAAAGGGATCTGAGAGCCTGCTGTAACCTTTGACTTTATATTTCATTACATCCGGATCACCGCGGAGTTCCTTTTTCTTAATATGTTCCCTGAGCACAAAGTAGTTCATGATCTTGACTTCTTCAATATCCTCGGTAAAATCGGCAGGTATAAGCGGCAGTAAAGTATCCAGTTTAGAACCTTTGCGTATGCTTTCATTCAATCCGTTAAGCTTCCTTTCATAAAAGCTTGAAATGATCCAATGCTGGTGAACACTGTCCCAGTCAAGGCGTTCGGCCTTAAGTTTATATATAAGCTCCCTCTTTTCAAACTTTTCAATAGTGAACTTCCATCCACTTTTCGTTTTATTATTGAAGTTTTCAAGATAAATAAAGGTTCCCGGGCTGATCTGCCGGTGGATATTCATATCGTTGAATTCCCTGGGGTCTTTGATATATTTCTTCTCAAATGCAAACATCCCCTGGTTTGTGTATGGGATAATGAAGTTTGCAAGAAGGAATGAAAGGAAGGCAAGGATCAATGCCGATACAATGTAGGGTAATAAAAGCCTGCGAAAGCTTATGCCGCTAGCCAGAATAGCAATGATTTCCGAATTCGAGGCCATCTTGGATGTAAAGAAGATAACTGCAATGAAGGTGAGCAGGTAGCTGAACAGATTTATGAAATACGGTATGAAGTTGAAGTAATAATCAACAATAATAGCGATCAGCGGAGGTTTGGTGCGCAGGAAATCGTCTATCCTTTCCGAAATATCAAAGATCACCACAATGAAGATCAGTAGGATCAGTGTGAAGAAGAAAGTCCCCAGGAACTTACGGATGATATAGAGATCAAGGGTTCGCATCAATAAATTTCCATCATTTGATAATTCATGTTCCTGGCAGGGGGAACCCAGCCGGTAGAAACAGAGACCCAAAAATAATAATTCCCAGGTTGGGAAGGCGTTAAGAACCGAATACTTGTGTCTTTTGCGGCTCCGGTTATGATCATATTGGTGATTTCGGTCGAATGTACCATCTGGACTATAAATTTATCCTTATAATGGATATGGTAAACCAGCCAGCTTGGCATCCATTTGTTCTCGTTGAACCTGACCGTTTCATTGTAAGGATTTGTGATTGTTATTGGTAATATGATAGATGCATTGGCAGGAAAACGGAGCTTTTGCAACTTAAACTTAAGCCCTAGCTTATAATGTGACCTGAAATTTACCCAGTAACCATAATAAGTGATGATCTGGTTACCAGTGACAAGAGCTTTTTTCCCAGGCAACCAGCGCCAGGGAACAAAATCGATAACCATGATATCCCTGCCTTGCATGCTTTTTTCAATTTCGCTCCAGTAATAAAACTGCGTTCTGTGCCCGGCATAATCCTCCATGGTATAGGCAGGTTTCCCGGTGTAAAAAATGTACTTTGATGCTCTCTGGTATGAGTTCAGGAAAAGTACCGGCCGGCCTCCCGCTTTAGCTTCAACTTCTTTCGACCATTCCTTCCATCCGTATAATTCGGTAAGATTCACCAGATGGCGGGGCAGCTTTAAATAATCATAAACCAGGTAAATCCTGAGCCCGGCTGCAAATAACAGGCTGACAAGAGCCATAGGCATGATCCATCTCCTTAATTTTATTTTGTCTGCGGATGTCCTGTAGGCCATGATCAGAAGGGGTGCGAAAGCCGGTACCGTCCAGTTTGGCTCAACTTTCCCCCTGAAAGTATAGGCCATAAAAAACATTAAAAATCCAATTGCAGTGAATTTTAAGCTTTTGTCAAAAATGTTTTCCGGTTTGAACACTATCATAGCCCGGAAAAAAACAAACGCCATGACCGGGCCGTAAATAAGGAACTGTCCGATGAAATATTCGCTGAAATACTTCAGCAGGTTGAACTGTTCGAAACTTCTCTCAAAAAGATGATAGTAAACTGTAGGATGATCATTCCTGAACGACCACAGGATATGCGGGATCATGCAGATGATCCCGCTTGCGGCGGCAATATAAAACGACCTGCTTTTGAAGAGCCGGAAATTTGACATGATGGTAAACAGGATGACAAGGATACCATTGTATTTGCTGTAAATCATGGCCGCCATTATCATGCCCCAGAGCACAGCCGGCAGGACTTCATCCTTTTCAAGCAGTTTTTTATAAACCAGGAAAAACAGTATGGTGAAGAAGAGTAATGCTACGTCAGGGGCTGCCATAAATCCCCCGACCTGGGCAATCACTGTAGTGAAACCCAGCGCTGCAAACAATAAAGGATCTTTTACCCCGGCCAGCCTGGAAACCAGGTAAAACGACAGGGTGTTTACGATCACAAAGAAGAACCTCACCCCGAATTCGTTATGAAAAAGCATATAACCGGCCCGGATAAGAATGCCTACCATTGGAGGATGCTCATAGTATCCCCAGGCAGGTCTTTGTCCGTACATCCAGAACAGGGCTTCATCATCGAACAGACCGGTGGAAGCGGCCTGGATGAAATTGATGATCATCCAGCCGAGGAGCAGGTAAAACAGTAGTCGTTTATTATCAGTAGTTACTTTCACCATTTATCAAAGTCTGCTCATCAGCTTCACGACCATCTCCGCTTTCCATTTCGCAAAATCACCTTCCTGTATATGTTTTCGTGCCTCCTTCATCAGCCAGATATAAAAGCCGAGATTATGCATGGTCGCTATCATAGCGGCAAGCATTTCCCCAGAAATGAAAAGATGCCTGAGAAATGCCTTTGAATGCTGTATGTCTGAAAACACTTCTCCCGCAGCTTCAACAGGCGAAAAGTCATCTTTCCACTTTTCATTCTTGATATTGATGATGCCATCCCTCGTAAACAGCATGCCATTCCTGCCGTTCCTGGTCGGGATAACGCAATCGAACATATCGATGCCCAGTGCGATGCTTTCCAGGATGTTAGCCGGTGTTCCGACACCCATAAGGTACCTCGGTTTTTCCTGAGGCAGTATGTTGCAAACCAGGCCCGTGAGGGTATACATGATCTTTGCAGGTTCTCCTACAGAAAGGCCTCCGATGGCATAACCAGCAGCTTCTTTTGAAGCAATGTATTCTGCGGACTGCATCCTGAGATCCTCAAACGTACTTCCCTGGACAATGGGAAACAGGGACTGGGAGTAACCGTGGGCACATTCGGTTCTGTTAAAGTGTTCAAGACAGCGGTCAAGCCACTTATGGGTTCGTTTCAAGGACTTTTTTGCATACTCGTATTCGCAGGGATAAGGAGTGCATTCATCGAAGGCCATTATGATATCCGCTCCAAGCGAACGTTGTATGTCAATAGCGGATTCCGGGGTGAAATGATGCCTTGAGCCATCGATATGTGACTGGAAAACGACGCCTTCATCGGTAATCTTTCGGATATCGGTGAGGGAATAGATCTGAAAACCTCCGCTGTCGGTTAGGATAGGCCGGTCCCAATTGTTGAATTTATGCAAACCGCCAGCTTCGGAAATGATCCTGTTACCCGGACGAAGGTAAAGGTGGTAAGTATTGCTGAGCATGATCTCTGCCCTTATCTCGTCCCTGAGATCCCTGATATGCAATGCCTTCACTGCCCCTGCTGTACCTACCGGCATAAAAAAGGGGGTGTGAACCAAACCATGATCAGTGATCAGTGACCCGGCCCTGGCTGAGCTTCCGGGATCGCGATGTTCAATTCTGAAATTCATCAGTGATATTCACCAAGCTGCCTATTTATCGACAAAGGTAGGTTTTTATACGGGATTCTGAATATCTTTGCCGGCATGCAATTAAAACTTGTTAAATGCTTGACAGGCTTGTAAATTTAGACACTATCCCACTGGCATTGCTGATCATTCTGTCCTGCTTTTTCCTTATCCAGATAGTATATTACCTCGTAATTTTCCTTAGGCTTGCAAGGTATAAGGGACCGGTTTCCGGCCAGTCAAAAGAGGGTGTTTCGGTGGTAATCTGTGCGCATAATGAATATTACAACCTCAAAGCAAACCTGCCTCTTATCCTTGAACAGGACTATCCCGAGTTTGAAGTGCTGGTTGTAAACCATGCCTCCGATGATGAAAGCTCATACCTGCTTTCAGATTTACAGAAGGAATATCCGAACCTGAAGAGTATTGAAATTCAGAAGGATATGAATTTTTTCACAGGTAAAAAATTCCCTCTTGCAATAGGGATTAAGTCAGCGAAATATGATAAGGTATTGCTCACGGATGCCGACTGCAAACCATCCTCACCTTTCTGGATCGCGAATATGCAATCAGCCTACATCACAGGAATTAAAATTATACTAGGGTACAGTCCATATACCCGTACTAAAGGCTTGCTTAACAAACTCATCCGCTTCGACACTGCCCATGTTGCGACACAGTATCTTTCCTATGCCCTCGCGGGCCTGCCTTATATGGGGGTTGGAAGAAACCTCTCTTACCTGAAATCCTTCTTTTACGATAACCAGGGATTTATCCAGCACTACAAGATACGATCAGGTGATGATGATCTTTTTATAAACCGGGTGGCAAAAAAATCAAACACCTCGGTGGTCGTGCATCCAAACAGTTTTACCATTTCAGAACCGAAGAAGACATTCAGCCACTGGGTAACACAGAAAAGGCGTCATCTTACTACGTCCACGCATTACCGCTTTATTCACAGGTTCCTGCTTGGATCATACTCTTTCAGCCTGTTTTTTTTCTATTTCTTCTTTGTGCTGGTACTGGCTCTGAATTTCTCCATATTCCCGGTGCTCGGCCTGTTTGTTCTGAGAGCGGTCATCCAGTACCTGATCCTTTCATGCTGTTTCAGGCAGCTCAAGGAAAATGATCTTATCCTTTTTATTCCATTGCTGGAAATTGTACTTTTGTTACTGAATATTGGTATCGGCATTACGAACCTTTTCCGCAGACCGAATAAATGGAAATAGCGAACCATCTTACTGATAAAGGGCAGAGGGATTACCGCCTTGTACAACTGGCACTCAAAGAGGGTGATCAGAAGGCCTATGCGGAACTGCTCAATAATTACCGGGATTCACTGTATTTCATGATGCTGAAAATGACCGGCAATGCGGTTGATGCGGAAGACCTGACTATTGAGGCATTTGGAAAGGCATTCAGGAATCTTGCCCAATACACCCCCGATTATGCTTTCAGTACCTGGCTGTTTAAAATAGGCGCCAACAACTGTATTGACTTTCTAAGGAAAAGCAGGAGGATCCAGTTTACCGATTATGAGTGGGGCGATGAGGAAGAATCTTCGGATCTTCCTTCAAATATCCCCTCTACGACTCCCGATCCGGAGGAACATGTTATTGCCAAGCAGAAAGTACAGCTGATGCACGATGTAGTTGAGAAGCTCAAACCGCATTATCGCCAGCTGATCGAGATGAGATATTTCAAGGAATGGTCCTATGAGGAGATCGCTTCTTCCCTTGACCTTCCTCTTGGCACTGTAAAGGCCCAGCTTTTCAGGGCCCGCGACCTTCTCTACCAGATCCTGAAAGACTCACAGGATAAGATATAGTCTCGCCACTTCGCTATTTAATACATGAATATGGACTTTAAACAGCAAATACTCCAGGGAATTCCCTCTGAATTGCCTTCACTCCCGCCTTTTGATGCGACCGTCAGCCATGTTCCAGTTAGAAAAAATATATTGAATGTGGATGAAAAGAAACTTGCGGTACGGAATGCATTGAGATATTTCCCCGCTCGTTTCCACGGGGTTCTCGCTGGGGAATTCGCTCAAGAGCTTGGGAAATATGGCCGCATTTATATGTACCGATTCAGACCGGCGTATGCCATGCATGCCCGGACGATAAATGAGTATCCCTGCAATTCAATTCAGGCAGCAGCCGTGATGCTTATGATCCAGAACAACCTTGACCCGGCGGTCGCCCAGCATCCGCACGAGCTCATCAGCTATGGAGGAAACGGTGCAGTTTTCCAGAACTGGGCACAGTACCTCATTACTATGAAATACCTTGCTGCCATGACCGGTGAACAAACACTGGTCATGTATTCGGGGCATCCGATGGGCCTTTACCCGTCACATAAAGATGCTCCAAGGATGGTGGTCACCAACGGCATGATGGTCCCAAACTACAGCAAACCCGACGACTGGGAACGTTTTAACGCACTCGGGGTCACCCAGTATGGCCAGATGACTGCTGGTTCTTACATGTATATAGGCCCCCAGGGTATTGTCCACGGCACAACGATAACAATATTGAATGCAGCCCGGCGACAGGCTTCAGGCGATATCCGTGGCAAGATCTTCGTCACCTCTGGCCTGGGAGGTATGTCAGGTGCCCAGGCCAAAGCATCGGTTATCGCTGGTGCAATAGGTGTTGTGGCTGAGATCAATCCCTGGGCTGTGGGTAAACGGCATTCACAGGGATGGGTAGATGAAGTCTATACCGACCTGGACCTGCTCATCTTTAGAATGCTCAGGGCAAGATCGGATAAGGAAGCTGTTTCCCTTGCCTACCAGGGCAATATTGTTGACTTATGGGAGAAACTTGCGGAAGAGAATATACCAATAGAATTGGGGTCTGACCAAACTTCATTGCACAATCCGTGGGCGGGGGGATATTACCCTGCCGGCCTTACACTGGAAGAATCCAATGTGCTCATGGTCAGGGATCCGGCTAAATTCCGTGAAGAAGTTCAGAAATCCCTCCGCCGTCAGGTGGCTGCAATAAACTGCATGACTGCGAACGGAATGTACTTCTGGGATTATGGCAATGCCTTTCTTCTCGAAGCAGGCCGGGCCGGAGCCGATGTGATGAAGGCCGATGGCACATTCATTTATCCATCGTATGTTCAGGATATTATGGGCCCCCTTTTCTTTGATTACGGATTCGGGCCTTTCCGATGGGTTTGCACATCAGGCGACCCCAAAGATCTGGAGATTACCGACAAGATTGCAGGAGACGTTATGGAGGAGATCGCGTGCGGATCGCCCAAAGAGATACAGCTGCAGATGAGGGATAATATTCACTGGATACGTGAAGCGGGCAATAACAGGATGGTCGTGGGGTCACAGGCCCGAATACTTTATGCCGACTGCGAAGGCCGGACAAAAATTGCAGCTGCGTTCAACGATGCTATATGCAGTGGAGAAATTTCGGCACCGGTGGTTCTCGGGAGAGACCATCATGATGTGTCGGGGACTGATTCCCCATTCCGTGAAACCTCCAACATTTACGACGGATCATCTTTTACTGCCGATATGGCGGTACAAAATGTGATTGGTGACAGCTTCCGCGGGGCTACATGGGTTTCCCTGCACAACGGAGGGGGAGTTGGCTGGGGTGAGGTCATCAACGGAGGCTTTGGAATGGTGCTCGATGGGTCAGCCGATGCAGACCGCCGCCTGCGTTCCATGCTGCATTGGGATGTGAATAACGGCATTTCCCGCAGGGCATGGGCACGCAATGATGAAGCCATCTTTGCCATTAAAAGAGCCATGGCTGATAACCCCGGATTACAGGTTACACTTCCGAATAAGGTAGAAGATTCTTTGCTGAAAGACTTGTTTTGATCCGGCCCCCTGCTATTTCTTCTTTTTCATCAGTTTTTCAATCTCCGCAATTTCTTTCGGGATTCCTTTAGACAGCAGATCATGGCCATTGGCAGTAACGAGAACATCATCCTCGATACGTACGCCAAACCCTCTGCTGGTAACCGGCTGAACGGTGTCGTTTACAGGAATGTAGATCCCGGGTTCCACGGTAATGATCATCCCGGGGCGTAAGGTGTCACCTGAGGCAAGGTCATGCACTACAAGGCCAAGAGGATGGGTCACGGAATGAAGAATGTAATTGACATAGCCCTTCTTTCGGGTCAGTTGTGTTGTCCTTTTATCCAGGTCCCTCAAGGTAATCCCCGGCCTGATCATATCGATCAGAGTCTTCTGGATCTCAAGCACGGCCTGGTAGATCACTGTCTGATCAGATGTGAACCTCCCGGAAACCGGAATTGTCCTCGTAATATCAGCGCAAAATTCCCCATACCTGGCACCCACATCCATCACAACAAGATCCCCTTTGTTCATGCGGCAGACATTTTTATCGTAATGAAGGATCAGGTTGTTTGTTCCGGAACCAATAATTGAAGCAAAGGCCATACTTTCGGCACCCTGGCGTTTTGCTTCATATTCAATGATAGCCTGCAACTCATATTCATACATTCCCGGTTTACATTGCTTCATCACCGATATGATCCCGTCGCCGGTCATTGTGATAGCCCTGCGCGTAAATTCAGCTTCCCGCTCTGTTTTGATCTGCCGTAGGGCAATAAATAATTTAGATGCCGGCTTCAACTTTACCCCCGGATGCGACAGCTCGAAGGTTTTTTTAGTCTCTCGCTCACTGATCACCACTTTCCCATTGAGCCAGTCGTTGGATAGTTTAGGAACCGGATAATAGTAAAGGGTTTTAAGGCCCCTGGAAATTTCCGCCAACGCAGGCTCAAAAAATTTCTCATTGAGAAGGGTGTCGGAAGCTGACAACACCACAGGTTCTGTCAACTGGTCGGGAAAAGTAAAGATCAGGACATTTTTTATCCGGGCCCCGAAGCTGTATCCCCTGGGGGTGAATATTACCTTATACCCCGACTCATCTATGCCTGTAAGATTGAAAAAATCGGGGCTCTGGCGGTAAGGGTCGATGTCGATATCATAGTCGGCATCTGCCGCTTTCATCACCAGGGCCATAGTGGAATCCATCAGATTAAGCAAAACCTTCCTGCGTGCAAGGATATCCCCGGGGTTGCTCCCTGGCCTTTCACAATCCTGGCCACGAGCGGAAAATGCCATCAGCCAGATAACGAGAAAAAATAATACTTTGCGCATTTATTCCCTGAGACTTTGGGTTGTAGTCATCTTTTGTGTCATCGGGATGGTCATCTGCTGCTGCCCGGTCAGCGCCATTGTTATATCTACGGTATTGTTGTCAAGTCCATCGATCATCAGGCCCAGGACGGGATCGAACCAAACTGTGCCGGACATATCTCCGTTGCCTTCCATAACCAGGTCCATACCCATCTGCTTCATCTTGCCTGTAATTTCCATGGTGCCTTTGTATTCTATCTTAACACATTCGTGAGTCCCCTTTGTTTCCTTGCCTGTCAGGATATATTCAATGTTCTTTTTATACACTATCTGGCCTTCTCCCATGTCGGTGGTATCGGTGGAAACCCTGGACCATTTTTCTCCGATCCCGACTTCATGATCCGGAAGTCTGGTGAAGTTTACAGTTGCAAGGGAACCCATGGAAAGTGAAGATTTTCCTGTTTTTGCTGTGTCCTTAGAAGGTTCTTTAATAAGCTTTCCGATGATTGTCAGCTGGGCCCTGACCAGTTTGTTTGCTGTATCCTTCATGTCCATGGTTGTGTCCCTGCCCATTCCCTTCATATGAAATTTAACTTCTTCGTACGAATATACCAGGCTCATCGTGCCTTCTGCCGAAACACTCTCAATATCATATTTCAGGATGGAATGTGCGTCGGTATTCATTTTCATCTCCTGTCCTCCCATTTCCTGGGTGGTTTCAATAATATTAGTCTGTCCGTACCTGTAAGTTTTGCCTTTTTCCATTTTGTATCCCAGTTTGAATTTTTCCTGGGCTCTTACTTGTACATTAATCATCACAAGAACTAATGCGACGATCATCATTACTGATTTGGTCTTCATTTTTTCAGATTTATTGGATCGTTTATTCGTTTAAATATTTTTTATTGACCGATTGGAGCATCGCTTTCAATAGGGATGATGCTGTATCTGATTTCTTCATTTGATATTTTTCCGGCGGTATAGAACACCAGCCTCGAGACCCTTGCAGCTTTATTGCAGTCAACCTTGTCGGGGCTGTCGCCCACTTGGTGATAATCCTTATGCAAGCCTGTAAAGTAAAACATGAAAGGAACATTATGCTTATAAAAATAATAGTGGTCACTCCCGCCTATAAAATCACTGTTCTTGACGATCAGGGTGAACTTTGTCTTTTTATTTTCTTTCCTGATGATATTGGTGATGTCCGGACTTTGTTTGGCGCCTTCAAGATACAGCGAATCAGGAGAATTTCTGCTGATCATATCCAGGTTCAGCATTGCCACGGTGGACGCAAGGGGGTGCAAGGGATGAGTAGTATAATACCTCGATCCGAATAAACCTTTTTCTTCACCTGCAAACAGGATGAACATTATGCTGCGCCTGGGTTTTTCCTTAATCCTGCTGAAGGCATAGGCCACCGACATCACCCCTGAGGTCCCTGAAGCGTTATCATCGGCACCGTTGAAAATATAATCTTCACCGGCTTTGTGTTCCTTTTTGTATCCCACATGATCGTAATGTGCACCGATGATCACAAGCTGTTTGCTTAAAACCGGGTCGGTTCCCTGGATATAGCCTACAACATTCTTCGCATTGTACACTGTTGTAAGGATGTTGGCATGCATGCTGACTTTCGTGTCCGGCAAATCGTAGGAAACGCATGAAAGGTCCTTTTCAATTCTTGCTTCAAGGTGTCTAAGGGAATCCACACTTCCGAAAAGCAGTTTAACGGTTTCCTCGCCTATATGTATGGCAGGGATCTGATCTTCATTGTCGATGCACAAATGCAGGGGAACTGCATCTTTTGGTATCACTTTGGATAGTGAGGGCCAGGGAAAGCCTCTCGCTTTTACCGAGCTGTACTGCATGGGGCCGTTGACAACCAGCATACCTGCTGCCCCATGCTGAATGGCATTTTTCATTTTCTCTTTCAAAGAAATATATTTCGTGTCTTCTTTGCCTTTGAAAACCGAAAGGGAGTCATCTTTCTGTGGTTCATTTCTGAAAATGACAACGATCTTGCCTTTGGCATCAATCCATTTATAATCATCATAGTTATACTCCGGAGCAGTGATGCCGTATCCGGCAAAAACCACAGCTGCAGTCACAGACGTTCCGGATGAGAAATCATATGGAACATAGTCCGATTTAATAGTAAGTTCAAAACTTGCCCCGTTGCGGATTACGGCCAACTCATTTGTATCTCCCAGCTGATCCGTACAAATGGGGACTTCCTGAAAATAACTTCCATCCCATGGTTGGATTCCCCAATCCCTGAAATTCCTGACAATATATGCGGCTGCTGAGTCCAGCTGCGGACTGGGTGTGTTCCTGCCTTTCATTGAATCAGATGCCAGGTAACTGATCTGCTTATAGAGAAAGTCTGCTGTGATTAGTTTTTTGCCGTTTCCTGAACTGAATTGGGTGCCTGAACAACCTGCAATCACTGAAGAAAGAAAAACAAAAAAAATATAAATACTGGATACAGGAAGCTTCTTCATCACCTAATTGTTTTTGAGATAATAATTCGGGAAAAATGATAAGTATAAAATACAAACGTACTGCAAATAAGTAAATTGGGCAAACTTCCTGTAAAAATCAACAGGATATTTGATTTCACCCTGAAATTATCCTAACTTTACTGCCATAAAAAGAACTTATCATGCAACGCTTCTCTCTCCTAATGGTTACCTGCGTAATCATTTTAAGTTATTCTTGCAAACACGAAATTAAAGTAAATTATCCCTTAGCAAAAAAAGTTGATACTGTGGATGATTATTTTGGAACGAAAGTCCCTGATCCATACCGCTGGCTTGAGAACGATACTTCATCTGAAACTGCGGAATGGGTAAAGGCTGAAAACAAGGTAACCTCCGGCTATTTAACGCAGATTCCGTTCAGAGAACAGATCAGGGAGAAGCTGACCAAAATGTGGAATTATACCAGGTTTGGGGTTCCATTCAGGCAAGGCCCTTATTATTTCTATTTTAAAAACGACGGGTTACAGAATCAGTCTGTGATGTATTATAAAACCAGCATTGACGGTGAACCCGTTGTGTTGCTCGATCCCAATAAACTTTCAGCTGACGGCACAATCGCACTTGCCGGCACTTCGGTTTCGCATAACGGAAAATATTTGGCATACAGCCTTGCAGGCAGCGGATCAGATTGGAATGAGATACATGTCATGGAAATTGCTTCCGGAAAGCAGATGCCCGATACTCTTAAATGGGTGAAATTCTCAGGAATGTCATGGCAGGGTGATGGATTTTACTACAGTCGTTATGCTGAACCAAAACAGGGAGCCGAGCTATCGAAGAAGAACGAAAACCATAAGGTATTTTATCACAAGGTGGGGACTATCCAGAATGAAGACCGGCTTGTATACCAGAATCTGAAATATCCACAGAGAAATTACGGGGCATCAACCACTGAGGATGAGAAATTCCTGATCCTCTATGAATCGGAATCTACGAGCGGCACGGCTATATATTACCGGGACCTGATAAAAAATGAAATACCATTCAAACTTCTGGCCGAAGGATTTGATTATGAATATGGTGTGGTGGATAACATTGGTGACAAACTCCTGGTTGTTACCAATTATAAATCACCGAAAAAGAAACTGATCCTTATGGACCCGGAAAAGCCTTCCCCTGAAAACTGGAAAACAGTTATACCGGAACGGGAGGATGTTCTTGAATCAGTTGACCTTTGCGGCAATGTGTTATTGTCGACTTACATGCAGAATGCGGTTTCCAAAGCTTATATCTATAACCTGGAAGGTAAATTTCTGCACGAAATGAACCTGCCGGGCCTGGGAACGCTTGCCGGATTTAACAGCAAAAAAGGCGACAATACTGCATTCTTCGGTTATGTCTCTTTTACTTTCCCCTTAACCGTCTATAAATATGATGTAGTGAAGAATATTTCTAAAATCTATACACGTCCTGAAACAGGTATCAACCCGGATGATTTTGAAGTTAAACAGGTGTCATTTTGCAGTAAAGACAAGACAACAATACAGATGTTCATCATTCACAGGAAGGGTATCTCTCTAAACGGGAAGAACCCGGCACTGCTTTATGGATATGGGGGATTTAATGTCAGTATGACCCCTGGTTTCAGCATCAGCCGGCTTCTCTTCCTTCAAAGTGGAGGTGTGTATGCAATCCCTAATATCCGCGGGGGCGGAGAATACGGTGAGGAATGGCATAAGGCTGGCATTAAAGAAAAGAAGCAGAACGTGTTTGATGATTTTATTGCTGCTGCTGAATATCTTTTTAAGGAAAATTATACGAATCCCAGGAAACTGGCAGTCATGGGCGGCTCAAACGGAGGACTATTGATAGGCGCTGTAATGACTCAGAGACCCGATCTTATGAAAGTGGCTATACCGCAGGTTGGGGTGATGGACATGTTAAGGTACCACAGGTTCACTATCGGCTGGGCCTGGGCCAGTGATTATGGAACCAGTGAGAAAAAGGAGGGTTTTGAATACCTCTATAAATATTCTCCATTGCATAATATCAGAGAGAATGTTAGTTATCCTGCAACTCTTGCATTTACTGCTGATCATGACGACCGGGTTGTTCCGGCCCATACATTCAAATTCATGGCCACCCTGCAGGAAAAGTATAAAGGGCCGAATCCGGTACTGGTGCGCATCGACACAAAAGCCGGTCATGGAGGAGGTAAACCGACCTCTAAGTCCATTGATGAAGCAACCGACCTTTGGTCCTTCATTTTCTACCAATTGGGAATGAAACCCTGATCCTCTTCAAAAAGGTACTTTTTTCTTTTTCTTTTTTTTTCACGCAACGGATTGCAATTTGGTCCTGTCATTAACTTGAGAACAGGTAACCTGGCCTACACCTGTTATTTTTTTCAATAATTGTATCACTTTTTCATTTTACCCGGATTAAGAGGGGTAGTACATCTTTTATGATTCTACTTTATACAAATGAATGGCTTGTAAAAGGCTTTATAGAAGGCAGGGAATCCTGCATTAAGTATATGTACAGGGAGTATTTCCCGATGGTAAGATCAATTGTAAGTACCAGGAAGGGGAACCTCGAAGATGCAGAGGATATTTTCCATGACGGGTTGATGATCATACATAAACGCCTTAAGAACAAAGGTTTTATTCTGAATAGCAGTTTGAAAACATATCTTTTCTCAGTCTGCAAAAATCTTTGGAGAAGAAGACTGGAGAGGAAGTTCAGGTTATTGTATGCCGCAGATACCTATCTTGGTGACGCAGACAGCTGTGATACCCCGGAGGACCTGGAAGAGGAGAATGCAGAAAAATTCAGGCTGTACAAAAAGCACTTTGCAGAACTGCCGGAATTCTGCAGAGAACTGCTGACCCATTATATCAGGAGAACACCATTGGAGGATATTGCGCGGATCATGAATTATAAGGATGCGGAATATGTCAAGGCAAGAAAATATTACTGTAAGAACCTGCTCCGTAAAAAAATACTTAACGACCCGGAATGTAAACAATTTATGAATTATGAATGACTTTCTTACTCAAAGCCACTGGATTGGAAAATTTACAGATAATGAATTGAGTTCTGAACAGGAAACCCAGCTCTTATACCAAGCTTCACAAAATCCATTACTTAGAAATGAACTCAGGCTTGACAAGGATTTAACTGAGATGTTTGCCGACCCTGAGTTGATAGAACTGTCGGAAACGATCAGAAAGACTATAAAAGATGAAAAAAGCAAAGTGCATATGCCTTTCTACCTGAAGATTGCTGCTTCAGTGATCATTCTGATAAGCCTGGCCGGTTTTACAGGCTTTATTATTAATTATACCAATCAAAGGTATGGCAATGATTTGCTTTCGCATCAAAGATTTCTGAAACCCCAGCTTAAAGGCTTGTGGGGTTTATTACCGGGTAACATGAACCCTAACATGTCTTCCACTCCAGTAAAAAGAAGGGCAATTGTTCAAAACAGTATAACCGATAACCCATATACTCCGAGGCCCGAATATGAATTTCTTGTGGGAACCGTCACACGGGATATCTCGGTAATGGTGATTTCACCCATGCCCAGGGTTAAATGCAGGTCCGACAGCCTGCTTCAGTTCAGCTGGAGATGGCTGACCGGCCCGGTACCCTTATGCCTTGAGATCACCGATAACCATGGTCGTATTGTATTGAACTACCTGCAAATGACAGATGTAAGCTATATCCTGAATACGAAACAATGGGCCAGGGGATTATACTATTATAAAATTACTTCAGGTGATGAACTTGTAACTATGGGAAGTATTTCAATTTATTGAATCATATGGATCCAAAGATCGTGTTTTATATGGTGTGTTTTCTGTTTGTGATCCCCCGCTTTTTAACATTTGCCCGGGCTCAGGTTCAGGATATTGAGGCATCAATATCCGAAATTGCATCTCCCCATAGAAATTTGGATCTGGGTTTAGCGCCGCTTAATATTCCGGGCCATGATAAGGCATTCGGTGAAATATACCGGGAGCCTGATATCCCCGACTCATCACTGAAGGTCCCGGTGTTCACAACAAATGGAGAACAGGGTTACAACCCTTCAATCCTGATAATGATCCAGGGCCTGCTTTCCAGGCATGAAGTTCTTCTTGAATATTTTCCCTCCGATACAATGATCATTACCATTGCTGTAACAAAAGAATCCGTTGTGGTAAATGCATTAAGAACAAAACAAGGATTCTGGCAGGAATTAAAAGTATTTAAACGAAATATCAGGATTGCCGATTTCGAAAACTGCAGGAGTCAATCAGAGGCTCTAAGTGAGTTTTTATTGGGTACGGTTTCAATATCGCTGAAAGGAAAGTCAAAGGCAATCATTATTGCTCATGATGCCCTGTACGGGTTCCCTTTTGAGGCACTTGTTTACCCCGTATTCCCATCTGGATCAATTGTAACTAAAACAAAATATCTCATTGAAGGAAGGGAAATAGTATATAATAATTCGGTTACACAATGGCTGAGCTCCAGGATTCGGGGTAAAATCTGCAAATTGAGAACCTCTGTTGACAACAGTCTGGCATTTGTAGGTTTTTCTCCTGGGTTTGAATTTCATGAATGTATTCAGGAACTTCATGATGCAGATCGCGAGATCAGCACAATAGGAAGAATGTTCAGGGAAAGGGGTAAAGCCCCCGTTGTTTTGCTTAATGAGAATTCCAATGAAAACAATTTCAAATCCATTGCCCGTTTCAGCCATATTCTGCATATCGCAACGCATACCATCAGCAGTGAAGAATTTCCTGAATTAAATGGTCTGCTTTTCCATGAATTCGGATCTGATCATAATACTGATAAAGACGATGGATTACTGGCTGTCAGTGAAATCTGCGAACTACAGATTTCAGCAGACCTTATCGTACTTAATGCCTGTGCATCGGCAAATATCAGGGGCCGGATAGGCATTAACTGGGTTTCCTGCGCCGATTGTTTCATGAAAGCAGGGGCAAGAAACGTTCTATGCACCCTGTGGAATGTAACCGATCGCCTGGCTGAGAGATTCATGGTTGAATTCTACCGGTACTACCTCGCCGGCATGACATTCAGCAAGGCGCTTCAGCAAGTCAAGGTCGGGATGATAAATGCGCCGTCCACATCTTTGCCTGTGAACTGGGCCGCTTATGTTTTAATAGGGGAGTGAACAGGATTTAATGGCAGGCAATAGTTTCTATTTCAATGAGTGAGCCCAATGGCAAACCTGCAACGGCATATGCCGCACGTGATGGAGGATTTTCCGGAAAAAATGTTCCATATATCGAATTTACTTTTTGGTAGCTGGCCATATCACTTATTAAACAGCTTGTTTTAACCACATCTTTATAAGTATATCCAGCTGCATTGAGAATTGCTCCGATATTTTTCATGACCTGCCTTGTCTGTTCTTCTATTCCTCCTTCGACCAGTTTGCCGGTTGCCGGGTCAATGGCAATCTGTCCTGAAATATATAATATGCCATTTGCTTCAACAGCCTGGCTGTATGTCGCAATGGCCTTAGGTGCATCGGGTGTGGAAATAATTCTTTTCATGTTTGTTAATTGTGAATTTTGGCTATTTAATTAGTATAGTCCCTGAAATCTTTCTTTTTATTCAACTTGAGGTCCTGAAACATTGCAGCTTTTATATTGATGGAAAAATTCCAGCTCTGCTGGCCGCCTTTAGGGATCCATCCGAAACTCATCTCCCAGCAATGAAGATCACGGTATACCTGAATTGAGGTGTATGATAACTGGCCGTGTGTGAAGTCCCATCCTGTAGTCAAAGTGATTTTCCACTTTGGAGTGATATTTACCTGACCACTTAAACCCAGAGTTTGGGTAATCTGGTCGGTGTTATGCATGGCTGAAGTGTTAAATTGATTGGTATAATGGAAGTTGTAAGAAATATTAAAGGCCCAGGGGATGTCGAAATCGATATAGTAATCGTAGTCAGGCACAGTCTCCATTTTTTCCTGAGTGCTCTCTATTGTTGCAGGTGATCCTGTGTTTGAGGCCCCTGTGGCAGCCGGTTTTTTCTTTTTGACCTTATCAGAAGAAAGGCTGTAATTAAACCCTATATCCACGCTTGAGTTATCAAACTTTAACAATTTGTTATAGGCTTTAAGTGTTGTTTCATTAATTCGCCTGTTAAGTGAATCGTGTGCATACATATCCCATTGCGCTCCGTATTGAACACTGAGCCCTTTGGCAATGGTACTTCTTGCCGACAGCTGCAATGGGGACCAGTTCAATGAATCCCTTGCAAGGTCATAGGAAATACGTAATGTAAGGTCATCGATTAGAGCGATCTTTTTTGTTCCTGTGACCGTGTCTTTTTTATTACGTACTTTCATCTCAAGGTTGTTGCTTAATGCAAAACTAACAACACCTGCTTTGTACTGGTTGGGAGAACCATAAATTCCCTGTTCGAAAATGGAATACTTTTGAGGATTCTTTGTATTCGTGTCATTGGTGATATATCTGTAATAGCCCAGTTTGGCTCCTCCGAAATCAGGGTTAAAGGAAAATCCAAGCGTTGGTGTTACCATATGCCTTATGGCAATCAGCGAACCCTTCTTAAACTGGTACATGCCGTAGATTCTTGTATTGATCGACGATGAGAAGTTAGCATCAAATGCATTTGCAAAACCGCTTATCTGCTCCGTCTTATAACCAGGCTTTATTGTATCACCTGGCGCGACAATAATTGTGTCGCGCTGGTAATATTTCCTGATAGTCTTGAAATACATCCTGTCGACCATGCTAATTGAGTTGGTCCAGGTAAAAAACTTCAAAACACGAATGGAGGCGCTTATGGGTATACTGTGCCTTATTCCATTTTGGAGGCTGTCGATCCAGTTCCCTCTGAACAACAAGGAATCTTTTGTATAATACCTGTTTTCGAGATCCAGATTGTATTTCATACTGATGTTTTCATACCACTTGATGTTCCCAACCGGATTTTTTCTGCGAAGCGGATAAAACTGATTTACCGACAATGCAACTTGTGGAAGCGTAAGGTTGATTGTTTTTGATAGCGTATTCTGGTTATGGTTGAAGTTCAGGTTCAGAAAGACCTTGCCTCCGAAGTTGGTCGAATAGTTTACACTGGAAGTGAATGTATTGGAAAGGTAATTCTGTGTACTGGAACTAAGATTGTATTTGTTATACGTATTACTGACGATATTCACATTAGCTGTAAAAGTAGATTTTGGCCTGGCTTTTTGGTCCTGGGCATGGTTCCAATGAAACTCAAAATCTTTTTTTATCTGGAAATCCGCTGCATCCTCAGAGCCCATCCTGTTTAAGGCATAGCCAAATCTGACATTCCCCGTGTATTTGTACCTTTTGGTATAGCGCAATGATGGCCTGATTGCCCAACTGCCATGGGTATAGATGTCTCCCTGGAGCGTCAGGTCTAAATACTGGCTGATTGCAAAATAATAACCAAGATTCTGAAAATAGAATCCCCGGTTGTCTGTTTCTCCGTAAGTAGGCAGTAGTATACCCGAATGTCTTCCTGAACGGCTTGGAAAATAACCGAAAGGAACAAGAATAGGGGTAGAGACCCCTGCTATTTCCATAAAGGCCGGACCGGTGATAACCCTTTTACCTGGAATTACTTTGGCTTTTCCGAACCGGAAAGCATAATGCGGATCCTCGGGCCGGTCGCAGGTAGTGTATGCACCGTTCTTAACATAGGTCACATCATTTTCCATTTTCTTTACCACGGTCCCGTGCAAGTACCCCTCGTCCTGTTTTGTAAATACAGTTTTAATAAAACCCCGTTTCGAATTATAGTTATACCGCATCTCTTTCGACTTAAAGGATAAAGCTCCCTGAGCAAAGTCAGGTATGCCCTGGTCTTTCCCGGTAGAATCAGGAACCCCCTTCGCATAGACCTCATTATTGGGAAAATCGATTTCAAGATAGGCCGCTTTCATTGTGATGTCTTCATACTTGACATCAGCATCCTTGAACATGTATACTTTTTGTTTGTCTATCTCAAATCTCAGGGAATCAGTTGCTTTGAATTCGACTTTTGATTTCAATGCCACAGTGGACTTCTTTTTCTTAGGCAGGCTGTCTGATTTGAGAGAATCCTGTTTGACCATTACCGAGTCCACTTCAGTAATCACTGCTTTTTTCAGAGAATCCTGGGAATGAATGTTATCTGCAGCTTTTTTTCTCAGAGTATCCTGGAGGTCAGTATGAAAAGCATACAGGTTAAACCCCGTAAATATGAAAAGGAGTAAGAAGGTAGTCCTTGTTAATAATTTGGTTAACAACTTCTCTTCCGGATTCTGAGGTTTATAATATATCTTTGTTTTGAAAACAGACTGGATTAAAGACTTGAAAATCCTTGTTTTTCGAAGTTCAAAACTAATCAAAATAGTTAGATTTATTGAACTTTTTATGAATCTTTAACAATAAAACAAAGGCTTTCAGGCGTTTATGTAATTCGTGCTGAGTTATGCCCCGACATGGAAAAAACAAAGATCCATTTACCTGCCTGGTTGTTCATTATCTGCCTGCTTTTATTGTCACTCTCTCTTAACGTTTCAGCTCAGAAAAAGATAGCAATAAAAAGAGTGGTGATTGATGCCGGTCATGGTGGCCAGGACCCCGGAACAATCGGCCGTCGTGCCAAAGAAAAAAATGTGGCCCTTGCCATCGCCCTGAAACTGGGGTATATGATCCAGAAAAATTTTAAAGATGTTAAGGTGATCTTTACAAGGGACCGTGATGTTTTTGTGGAGCTTAACCGAAGGGCTCAATTTGCCAATGACATGAAAGCCGATCTGTTTATCTCCATCCATTGTAATGCCAACAACAACCATACCCTGAGAGGAGCGGAAACCTATGTAATGGGGCTCCACAAAACCCAGGCCAATCTTGAAATTGCCAAGACGGAGAATGCCTCAATCCTTATGGAGTCTGATTATGCTGACCATTATAACGGGTTTAATCCAAATTCAGATGAATCCTATATTACATTTTCGATGTTCCAGGATGCTTATCTTGAGCAAAGCATGGAATTTGCAGCAGAGGTGCAGAAACAGTTTGAAGAGAAAGCTGGGATGAACGACCGTGGTGTAAGACAGGCCGGTTTCCTTGTCCTATACAAAACAACCATGCCCAGTGTCCTTGTGGAAACCGGTTACCTGAGCAACGCTGCTGAGGAAACCTTCATGGTCACCGACAAGGGCCAGGAATATATTTCTACAGCCATTTTCAGGGCGTTTAAAACATTTAAACAAAATGTTGAACATCCTGAACAGGCAGTCAATCAGCAATATCCTAAATCTTATATGCCGAAACCCGAAACTGCACAGCTTAGAAAAACTGTTCCGGATTCCTCTCCTCCAAAGCAGTATTACAAAACTGAAAATAATGAGAATATCCAAAACCAAACCCAGGTTCCTCCAGCCAGGCCTTCATCCCCTGGTGCAGTTTCAATAAGGGTGCAGATTTCATCCATGTCAAAAGAAGTCGAAACATCATCCCCGGTCTTTGCTGGCCTGGCAGGAGTGAGGATGTACAAGCATAACGGGATGTTCAAATATACTGTTGGTGATGAGATTACTGTTGCAGGAGCGGAGCATCTGTTGGCCGAGGTGAGAAATAAAGGATTTAAAGATGCTTTTATTGTTTACTTTAAAAATGATTTAAGGATTACAAAAGAAGAAGCCTTGTCAACCCCCGGGGTAAAATAATATCATCAGATTTAAGTTTTATCTTTGTAAAAAAGTATGGCCATTAAATATCAACGGGAGATCAAGATTGGTATCGTCTTTATCATTGCCACGCTGGTACTGATCTGGGGACTGATGTACCTGAAGGGACTTGAATTACTTACCTCGAGCAGAATGTTTTATGCAGTCTATGATAATGTCGATGGCCTTGTTGTATCCAATCCGGTAACTTTAAATGGTTTGCAGGTTGGCCAGGTGAACGTACTTCAATTCGATCCGCATCATAACGGTAAAATAATCTGTGAATTATACATAAAAGGGGATTATCCTTTCCCGAAAAATTCTATTGCCCGTATCCGCAGTTCAAGCCTTCTTGGTTCAAAGGAAGTTGCAATAATACTTGGGAACGCAACTTCAATTGCCAAAAGCGGGGATACTCTTCAGACAGAAATTGAAGCCTCACTCAGCTCCGAAGTCAACAAGCAACTCCTTCCTCTTAAACGAAAGGCCGAAAACCTTATCAGCTCGATCGATTCGGTTGTCATTATTGTGCAGCAGGTGCTTAACAGGAATACACGCGAAAGCCTTGTACAGGCAATCGATCATGTAAAAGACGCCCTATCCAATATTGCCCATGCAACGTACGAATTTGACACCCTGGTCTCAACCCAGCGTAAGAATATCGCTGGTATCATAGGAAACGTTGAATCCATCAGTAAAAATCTGAAACAGAACAACGAAAAGATCGCCCATATTATTAATAATCTTTCTGATATCAGTGATTCCCTGTCAAAAGCACGGATACCATCAACTATAATGCAGGTCAACCTGGCCGTTAAAAGTCTAAATACCACATTGGAAAAGATCAATAAAGGAGATGGCTCGCTCGGATTGCTCGTCAATGATCAGAAATTATACATCGACCTCGAGAATGCAGCTCGTAACCTTAACCTTCTCATAGAAGACCTGAAAGCCAATCCGAAGAAATATTTAAAGGTTTCGGTATTCTGAAACAAGTAGCGAAGTAGGAAAGTAGGGAAATTTGATAACTCATTGTTTTCGCTGCTTCACCATTTAAATATATCAGCCCTCGTCTTTGGTCTCCTGTCCTCCAGCCATTTAAAATTTTTAAGGATTAAGTCATACGGACTGATATCTTTTTCCGGGAAAATTGTACCTGTGGTACTTCCAAGATAGGTTATGCTTTTAACCTGGTTATCGGTTATAAAGATCAGCATATCACTGGAAAATGCTTTCTGGATGCCGATAAGGGTTTTGTCTTCCTCCCTGGCCCAGTAAACTGTCTCAGCATTCCCAAGGACCTTAATCTTATATAGTTCATTCTTTTTAAAATACCCGGCCATATTCCGGCCTTTGATCTGATTGTACTTATTGGTATCATCCAGTGAGATGAGGAATGACGAATTGTACAATGCCATAGTGTCGATCACGCCGTTCTTCATGACAAGCCTGATCGAATCGGCAGTAAGCTGGTTTTTGACCGACCAGATCACAGGCTCATGGTACATCACCATAGCTGAATCTTTGCTGTGCCAGACCAGGGAGTCGCACATCCCCTGGAGGTCGGGCCTGAAAAATTTTACCTTATAATAAGCATATATACTGCGGATGTTCTGGTTGGTGTCAAAAAAGGCTTTCACTGAATCGGAATGCATATGAAGTGATGTCTTTTTGTCGATTATGATGGCAACTGCACTATCGGTCATAAAAGCAAAGCCACTTTTACGGTGCATCTCCCCGTAATTTCCTGTAAGCATCATGTTCTGAATAGAATCGAACAGGACTGCATGACGGAATACTTGCCCGAATCCCAGTTTTCTTTCGTAATAAAGACTGTCGCCTGTAAGGTACTGTGCCTCATGAAAGATCTTGGCCCTTTCTTTGAAACTGGCAATATCCTTGCGGGTGCTGTACCATCCGTTCTCAGTATAAATCGAATCCTGTTTGTCTTTGCTCACAATATGTGAAGGCCCGTAAAAATATGCCACGGTACTCACCGTATTATACATCAGCGTGTCTGATTTCATAGTATAATCAGGATTCAGCAGCAGCACCTTCTCCTTGAAAAAGAACTCCTTTTTATCGGTATAATAATATCCGTGTTTACTTATCAGTATGTTCTTGTCATTCACTATCTTACCCCAGTAATCATACCTCGCGATCTGGGTTGTACGATCATAGATCAGGGTATCGGTTGTAAGTGTAGTCTGGTTATCTATAAGCTTTACATTGCTCCAGACCCTCGCTTCCTTGGTGTTGCCGTTATACGTGAGGGAATCACCAAAAAGATTCAACGTATCGCTGATGTGAACATGTACGTTCCCATAGGCATTAACCGTATTTGCAGCCTCCTTCAGATAAGCGCTGTCACAATACATCAGGGCACTGTCGTGCCTCAGGATGACGTTACCTATAATACGCTGGGCATCAGGCCTGATTTCCTTATTGAAATCCCATCGGTCACCTTTTTCAAGGAGGATCTTGGTCGTATCCTGGGCATTTAAAGCAGCTGGTTCCCACAGAATAAAAAAGGGCAGAAGGAACGAGAGGGCTTTCAAAAGTTTAAACATTGTTCAGACTTTCTGCAAAGATATTTTATTTCATCTGAAGATAGCTACTGAGAGCATCCCATATTTCTCAAAAGCTGAAATTCCATCGGGTGTGATCCTGGTAGTCCTTGGCATTTTTCCCCTGAATGATTTCTCCACACTGATATAACCGGCCTAAACGGAACTGATCAGGATAGACATGATCGCCAGTCGGAGTTGAGAATGGAGCAGGGGATCAAGTCCCTTAAACATTTTTGCGCTCCTTTCGGTTCAGCTAAGTTTTTAACAATAATTAACACCGCGGCTTTCTGTCCGGCAGAAATCCCTAATTTTGCCGCTTCTTTGGAAACCATTCCTTCCTTAACCATGAAACAACAATTTGACCCTAAGCGCAACTATGAAGTGACCCGTAAAGCTGTCGGGTATATTGAGCGCAAACAAGCTACCCAGGCCGATTATGACCGTATAGGATTCATGTCGGGGCTGGAGGTACACCAGCAACTGAATACAAAGCAGAAACTTTTTTGCCGCTGTCCGGCCGGAGTTTTCCAGAAACCTGACGAATTTGATGCAGAACTTATCCGCCATATGAGGCCGACACTTAGTGAGCTTGGCGAATATGACGGTACGGCCCTGATGGAGTTTAAAACCAGGAAAGAAATCGTTTACCGTATCTCCAATAAAACAGCCTGCACCTATGACGTGGATGATACTCCTCCTTTTCCACTGAACAGAGAAGCTTTGAAGATTGCCATTGGAGTTTCCGTGCTTTCGAAACTCAAGATCGTTGGGGAAGTACACATCACGCGAAAGCAGTATCTCGACGGAAGTATTCCAACAGGTTTCCAGCGTACAGCAATCATCGGTGTTGAAGGAGAGATCCAGCTAAAGAATAAGAAAGTAAGATTGATACAGCTCAGTCTTGAGGAGGATTCATGCCGGGAGGTATCAGATATCGGCCATGTTAGGATTTACCGAACCGACCGCCTTGGGATGCCATTGATCGAAACCGTGACTTACCCTGATTTCACAAACCCTGCAGAGGTAAAAGAGGGGGCCGATTATATCCGGTTCCTGAACAGGAGCAGTGGTAAAGTGCGGCAGGGGATAGGTTCAACCAGGGCCGATGTGAATGTTAGCTGCCGCGGGGGTACGAGGGTTGAAATTAAAGGTGTTGCCCATACCTCATGGATGCCAGAATTGACACATAATGAAGCCTTCCGCCAGTGGGCCCTTATACAGATAAAGGAACTGGTTCTGAAGTCGGTTAAAGATCCTGCTTCATGGAAACTTTCTTCAAAGGAAGTCAGTCTGAAGGAAATCAGGATAGAGTTGCCTTCTATACATAAAGCCAATAAGTCAACAAGAATATGTATCGTCAACCTGCCGATGTTCAGGGGAGTTCTTTCTCATTTTACCCAACCAGGCAGAATGTTCGCCGATGAAATCAGCGAGCGTCTTAAAGTCATTGCCTGTATTGAAGAACCGAATATGATACATTCCGAGATGCTGGAAGACATGGCCAGGGATAAGGTCTGGGTCAAAGTCAGAAGTCTTCTGGGAGGCAGGGAAGAAGATGCCCAGCTCATTTTCTGGGGACCTGAAGCTGATATTAAAACAGCTGTTGAAACCATTGAGGAACGTTGCAGAATGGCTTTAACCGGTGTGCCTAATGAAACCAGGAAATCATTTGAAGACGGCACCACCATTTTTGAAAGGGTACTGCCGGGTGCCGACCGTATGTATCCCGACACAGACTCAGCTCCTATCCCGCTTGAAGATGAAGTAATTGAAAATCTCAGAAAAAACCTCCCTCCGGATATCTGTGATCGATTCGCTCAGCTTACTGATTGGGGAGTCCCACAGGATACCTTTACTTTCCTGCTGAAATACAACCTTGTACCCTTGATTGAGAAATGTTGCAGTGATCTGGATATTTCACCCAAGTTTTGTGCAACTCTTCTGGGGCATTCACTGAAGCATTTGCACGGGAAATTCGCGACCCTGCTATTATTCCGTAACGATATGATATTCGAGTTGCTGAAATATATCATGAAACGCGGGCTTGACCTTGCCATCGCAGGTAAAATGCTTAGGGTCCTTTACGAACATCCGAAGATGGATTTTGATTCAATTTTGGTTACTCTGGGATATAAGGAAATTCCAAAGGAAGAGATACTGGCGAAACTGCCTTTCCTTGTTAAAAAATACAAGGAAACCAGGTTGTCTGATGACAATGCCGCCGGCCACCGCTGGATCATGGGAAACCTTCATCAATTAGCCCTTGGCAACATTTCACTACGAGAACTAAACGAACATATAAATCTATAATTTCGCTATTTCACCATTACACTATTTCACTATATATTTTATGAGCGAAGATATTTTCCAGGGTTATAAAGGACGCGCACTCGAAGTTCTGCAAAAATTCAATGCCCGGGTATGGGCCAAGGTGAAAGTTGATACAACCCGCGGTGTTTTTGAGGGTACAATCCTTCCAAGGGCTGAAAACACAGACGATAAGCACCTTGTAATGAAATTCTTTACCGGTTATAACATAGGCATTGATATTGACACTATTACCGATATTATAGAACTTGGCTATAAGAAGGCAGTATATAAAATTCCCGAAAAAGAGTTCCCTTATTCCAAAGGAAAACCCAACGTAAAATTGCTGGGAACCGGGGGAACCATTGCTTCCAGGCTTGATTACCGCACCGGGGCCGTTATCCCTGCGTTTTCACCAGGGGAATTATATGGGGCAGTGCCTGAGCTTGCCGATATCTGCAACCTGACTACAGAAAAGATTTTTGCAGTTTTCAGCGAAAATATGGGCCCTTTGCAATACAGGAAACTGGCTGTTGCCATTGGTGAAGAGATTGAAAAAGGTATACAGGGCATCATTATCGGCCATGGTACCGATACCATGCATTATACTTCTGCCGCTCTTACGTTCATGGTGCAGAATTCTCCGATTCCTATCGTTCTTGTAGGCTCCCAGCGCTCCTCCGACCGCCCCAGTTCCGATGCCGCCTTAAACCTCATGCATGCCGCAACTGCTGCAGGCCATGGAGATATTGCCGAGGTAATGGTATGTATGTTCGGACCCACTTCGGATGAGTATGGGTTTTTGCACAGGGGGACCAGGGTGCGCAAGATGCACTCATCCTATCGCTCCACCTTCCGCACAATAGGGGATACTCCAATTGCCACAGTAAGCCGCAAAGGCGTTGTTCCCATCAAGGACGATTATAACCGCCGTCGCAATGACCGCAATGTGAAAATTACCCCTGTGTTTGAGGAAAAGGTGGCCATGATCTATTATTATACCAACATGCAGCCCGATATGATTGATTCACTGGTCGAAAACGGCTATAAAGGGATCATCATCATCGGCACCGGCCTCGGCCATGTTAACAAGCCCCTCTATCCCGCCATCGAAAGGGCACGTGACAGAGGTGTTGCTGTGTATATGACCGTGCAGACCCTTTGGGGTTATGTTCATATGTTCGTTTACGATACAGGTCGTGACCTTATGGCCAAGGGCGTGATCCCCCTGGAAAACATGTTGCCCGAAGTAGCCTATATCAAGCTGGGCTGGGCTCTTGGACAGACTTCCGACCTTGAAGAAGTGAAGAAGATAATGTTAACCCCTATTAACAGCGACATCACACCCCGTGAACCATACAACGGTTACCTCATCTACCAGGGGGGTGTACCGGAGGTGGAAGCGTTTATCAAGAAGTTCCATAAATAATTTACGATTTACGATTTATGATTTGGTGAATATTACCCTGATTCGTAATTCGTAAATCCTAATTTGTAATTGCGGTCATTCCTCCGAAAACTGTTTCAGCAGTCTGCGGTATTCCGAAAAGACATTGGCACGGCTAATGAAACCGATGTATTTGCCATCCTTTAAAACGGGAATATTGAATCTGTCGTTTCTCTGGAAAAGTGCCATGATCTTTTCCATATCGTCATCCGGAGTAATAAAAAATTCAGGCATGTACATCAGGTCCCTTACGAACTTCGTATCATAAAGTTCCCTGTCAAACATAATACCGCGAATATGATCCAGGGTTACTACCCCGTAAAAAGTGTTTTCTGAATCTACGACCGGAAAAATATTGCGGGAGGATTCGGCAACCACCCTCACCAGGTCACCCAGGCTGCTGTCGGGGGAAATGCTCAGAAAGTTCTTTTCGATCAGGCTGGCTGGGTTCATAAAGCTAAGTATGGCATTATCCTTATGGTGGGTGATGAGTTCCTTACGTGTGGCCAACTGCCGTGCATAGATGGAATGAGGCTCGAAATAAAATACTGTCAGATAAGATACTGTTGAGGAGATGATCAGGGGAGTGAGTAACTCGTATCCCCCTGTGATCTCAGCAATAAGGAAAATTGCAGTGAGCGGGGCGTGCATTACGCCTGTCATAATACCTGCCATCCCCACAAGCGCAAAATTACTTTCGGGCAGATGCGAGCCTAAACTCAGATTAATACCATGGGAAAGGAAAAGGCCGCTGATAACGCCAACAAAAAGAGCCGGTGCAAAAGTCCCGCCAATCCCGCCGCTTCCCTGGGTCACCGACATGGCTAAAACTTTTGAGATGATCAGGCCAAAGATGATCAGCAGGAAGAGGTAAGGGCTGGTTTTCATCCATCCGAAAAATCCGGGATTACCTATGATCTCGGCATTGCCATTCAGTACTTCTTTCAGGATTGTATAACCCTCCCCGAATAATGAAGGATAAATAAATATCAAAACAGCTAAAACAATACCTGCAAGCGGTAATCTCACCCCGGGATGCATTTTGCCAAGTAATCGCTCTATCCATGCACTTCCGCGCATAAAATACACCGATACAAAGCCGGTAAAAACACCCAGGAGAATATAGTATCCTGTTTCATGAAAATGAAAAGGAGACAGAAGTACAAATGAAAAGGCTACTTCCTTTCCCATCAGGAACGTTGACACAAGAGAGCCAGTCACAGCAGAGATCAGTAGTGGAATAAGGTTGGTCATCGTCATGTCCATCAGCAAGACCTCAATCACGAAAACAACTCCAGCAATAGGAGCTGAGAAAAGGCTCGCCAATGCCCCTGCCGCTCCACAGCCAAGTAAAAGGGTTGTATTTTTATAATCTTGCCTGAAAAGCCTGGCAAGGTTAGAACCAATAGCCGAGCCTGTGAGCACACCTGGAGCTTCGGGTCCCACAGATCCTCCGAAACCGAGTGTAAGCGTACAGGCAACCAGGGAACTCCATGTATTGTGTGGCTTTATCTGACTTTGGTTCTTGGAGATCCCATAAAGGACTTTGCTTATGCCATGATTGATGTTGTCCTTCACAAAATATTTCACGAAGAACCAGGTAAGTATTAAACCGAATAAGGGATAAAGAAGGTAAAGAAAATGAATCGCTTTAAATGTAAACCCGTTGGTCAGAAAAAAATTTGTATAATACAAGGTGTTTTTCAGGACCACACCGGCGAGACCGCTTAGTATCCCGACGACAAAACTGAGTACCAGCACGAACTGCCGCGGCTTTATTATCTTATACTGGTAAAGATAGATCCTGTCGAAAAGCGTATGTCGTGACATGATACTGCAAATGTAACAGTATATTCTTACTTTTGGACCAAACATTCGAACATGAAAAGGATCATATCATATAATCTCAACGGGATCAGGTCTGCTGCTGGAAAAGGGCTTGCCGATTGGCTCAGCGCTGCCAATCCCGATATAGTCTGCTTCCAGGAAACCAAAGCACAACCTGACCAGATTCCAGTGGAACTTTTCGAAGCCCTGGGATACCATCATTACTGGTTCTCTGCCGTCAAGAAGGGATACAGCGGGGTAGGCATTCTTTCAAAAACCAAGCCCGATCACGTGGATTTCGGTATGAACATCCAAAAGTATGATGACGAGGGCAGGACCATTATGGCGCATTTCGGCAATATCACTGTGATGTGCGTTTATCATCCCTCAGGCACAACAGGTGACGTCCGCCAGGGCTTTAAAATGACCTGGCTTGAAGATTTCCTCAGGTATGTAAATGAACTTCGGAAAACCCGCCCCAACCTGATCATCTGCGGGGATTTCAATATCTGTCATAAACCTATTGATATTCATGACCCGGTCAGAAATGCCACAAGCAGCGGATTTCTCCCGGAAGAAAGGGAATGGCTGACCAGGTTTTTCGACAGCGGTTTCATCGATACTTTCCGTGTTTTCAACCAGGAACCGCGCAATTATACCTGGTGGAGTTTCCGGGCCGGGGCCAGGTCAAGAAATCTGGGATGGCGTATTGATTACCAGGTTGTTACTCCACCAATTGAAAAACAACTGCTGAGAGCCGCAATCCTGCCCGATGCAAAACATTCCGACCACTGCCCCACCTTACTTGAAGTGGATTTTTAATCAGAGGCTTACAGAGTATACAAACTGGCAGCCCCAGGAATTGTTGGTGGGAAAGTACATCGGCCGTATTCCTAATTCGAAGGGATAAACAAACCTCAGAATATGAAGTTCCGCTGTAAGTTCTGACCCGATAGTCTGGTAAAGGTTCGGAAGGCACCAGTCAATAATTTTGCTGTCGTCACCCATGGCCTGGTCGTAGAAGAGGTTTAGCTTGAAACGCTTGAAATACAGCACTCCGCCAACACTCCAGTCGGGCCGGAACAATGGGAATTTGTAATTTGCCGAGAAACTGAACAGGTGGTTGTCATAGCCGTTATTATATCCGCGTGGATAAGGAATTACCTCCGAATAGCTGTACCCAAAGACTGTATTTTCATTTCTCTGCTGATAGCCCCCGTAAAGCCATAAACCATGGTGTCTTAATAAACCCGGGAAATACAGATTTGTCTGAATAGCCCAGATAGATCCCATGTCATTTGCACCAAAAGGGCTGTTTGTTAAGCTGAACTGTAAATCCTGCCCCCAGCGGTAATACATGTCCTGGTAGTTTGAACGCCTGTACTGAAAATAATTCAGACTGTAAGTTATGGTGTTAATCCAGCCGGTTGTAAAAAGTTCCGGAGTGGATTTATTATGTATCACATCAATGAATGAAGTGCCGATTGCAGGTGTAAGGCCCCTGTACCAAGTCCCTCTGGCGAAGTTTAAAGGAACCGAAACAATCAGTTTCATTTTAAATTCATTCCAGGTGAACCTTGTTTTAGGCGAAGTAATGCTAGTAATATAGTAGCCCGCCCTTTTTCCGTATGAAGCATTCAGGTCAAAGACAGGGAAAAGGCCCTGGTAACTGAAGTTCAGGAAGAACTGTCCGGTTTGTTCGTTGTAATCCCAGTCATAACCTGCGCTTGCAAAGGTTGAACTCAGTACATTCTGCGATAAAGCCATAATCCCGGGATGTAATGTCAGGTTTGATATACTGAAGGAAACCGGTGCCCATGAATGGACATTGAAGAGATGCGCCGCCTTTGAATATTTTTTTGAGGGATACTGCGGATGACTTAGTCCCGCTGAATCCGATGTTTTCCGTCGGTCAAGCAGCATCCTATACAGGCCCTCATTCATCAGTGTATCCTGAAGGTTAACACCTTCCTGCCCGGCCAATATATCATATAATTTAAAGGAATGATCCTGTACCTTACTTAATGGAACCCATGTGGAAGAATCTAAGCCGGTTTCTGAAACCATCAGGCCATCATTGCAGTAATCGGAGTAAAGCAGTCTTGATTTATCGGAGCTAAAATCGGGATCATATGCACCAAATCGCGCAGAGGTGACCTGGTACACCTTATCTGAAATTGTATCGATGGCATACAGGTTCTCAATCCCTGAATAGTCGGAGGAGAAAATGATATAGTTGCCCATAATATGGGATGGCCCATCAATACCTGTAAAAGTAAAGGGTAAGTGGTATTTAGATTTTTGATCCGCCATCTCACATATGGCAATCGTCTTTCCCTTTTCATTCATGTAAATGTAGATCAGCTGTTTGTCATCAATGGTGAAATCGGGCGACTGGAAAGTGGCACTGCCCTCTGCTTTTTTAGAAAACAGCACACGGCCGTCGGTGGTGCTCAGTACCTCCAGAAATGATTCACCGTTCGTACTGATCCTCACCGCAACTATCATTGATCCGTCATGCGAAAGATTGGGAGCGAAATATCTTGACCGATGTGTAAGGTGGCGTACCTTACGGGTCTTCATGTCATAAAGTTTAATGCTTGAATAATCCCTGTTCCCCCACCTGATGTCGGGTTCATACTCGGCCCAGACGATAAAATTATCGGAGAGCGAATTACTTCCATCCTGGTACGCGCCTATCTGGAATAATTTTTTCTCCCTGCCTCCGGAAAGGATCTTTACAAAACAGTCAACATCTTCATTGCTCTGGCGTTCAGCAATGACCGTGCTGTCGTTAAAATACATAGGATGTGTGAAGGTTGTGTAATTTTTCGGATTCCGCCGGCTGATCATCCTTCCCTGGGTCTTGGGCGTTTTATTGTCCTGCTCCTTCCAGATACTGTCCAGTTCGGCCAGGGATTTCCTGTACCATTTTACTTTTGAAAGCCCGGTTGTTCGTTTTATGCCATCTGCAAACGGAACAATCATGAAAGGATATTTTGCCACGTGATCAAGGCTGTAATCCCATAATTTCGCCCCGTAATCCTTCCTTCCCATGCCTACCAGGTAATAACCGAGTTCATAGGGATCGGGAGTGAAGGTTTTATAGGAACCCAGTGTAGCCTTGTTGAAGTTATCAATCCCATTTTCGAGCAATTGGGCGCGCAAGACTCCTTCAAACCCGCTTGTCCGGCCCCGCCCGGTCTTAGTCAATGCAGTTTCGGTCACAGTGGCATCCCCTTCAAGGAACCAGGTTGGAACAAATGCTCCCAGAATACCGCCTGTTGCCTGTTCCCCTAAAACAAAGTATAATGCCCTTGTGAAACCCTTGTTCATCTTATTGATCTGCAGGGCGTGGCGGTATTCATGGATGGCAAGCTGTTCAAGCCATTCTTCAGCATAAGCGTCGGGATCGGGGGTCGGATAGAATTCAATTCGCTTCGGAGCCCATACAGTGACACCATTGGCTAAGCTTGATTCGGTATGTATGATGATCGGGATCCGGGGTAGCCTGGCAGACAGGGTTTTTGTCTCATACCTCCATACCTTATCCATAATGTTGGCAACATACTGGCCATGGGCCTCATAAGTTGACGGATAGATGATTTTGTATTTATCTGTTTTTATCTGTTTCCAACGGATTGAAGCCGGATCCTGGCCGGTAGAAAAATACTGGCCCTGTAAACCCAAGGGGATAAGGCTAAGAATGAACAAAATGAGGATAACAGGAAAGAAAAACCTAAGACAGGTATTTGTCATCTCAGTAATATCTTGTTGACTGCAGATATGCCTGTACATATTCACTGATGCCATCTTCCAGGCTGTGGAAAGGCTTTGAATACCCGGCCTGTTTTAACTTATCCATTTTTGCTTCAGTAAAATACTGGTATTTGTCACGGATATCGGCTGGCGTATCAATAAATTCAATATCAGGAACCATGTCCAGAGAAAAAAACACGGAATTCACCAGGTCGAGAAATGTACGCGCCCTCCCGGTCCCAAGGTTATAAATACCTGGGTTTACGCGGTGTTCATACATATAGAACAGAACGTCCACGACATCCTTCACATAAATAAAATCCCTCAGCTGCTTCCCGTCCTGGTAATCGGGACGTTGAGAACGGAACAGCCTGACTTTCCCATTTGTTTTAATCTGGTTATAGGCATGAAAAACCACGGATGCCATCCGCCCTTTATGATATTCATTAGGGCCGAAAACATTAAAAAATTTAACACCATACCAGCAGGTGGGAGAAGAAGACTGCTGTAAAACCCAGTTGTCAAAATCATTTTTCGAGACCCCAT
>JAPLDK010000033.1 GCA_026391775.1 Bacteroidota bacterium | reverse complement strand
GATGTTAAGCCATCGATCAGCTCTTGAGTTCAAGCCGACTTCAACGGGGAATATTTTTTTGACGTTCACGTATACCAAGAAAATATCATTGCCAGGGATAACGATTCGATTCCTGGAAGGGCCGGGTCCGGTTGACGGAGATATACCATTTGTAGGTGAGCTTTATTATTCGCAATTGGAAAGAGCGTTGCTTGAGAACCTTCAGCCAGCGAGAAAGCCGGGACCGGATTCCAAAATATTGACATTGCCTGAGATTGAGAACAGGCTTGAGCACATTTTAGATATAAAGGGTGAAAAGGGTTTAAATGAGTTACGAGACAGGGCAAAATCTGTTTCGGCAAAGCTTGGATTAGAGAAGGAATATGAAAAGCTTAATAAGCTTATAAGTGCATTGTTGAACGCAAGATCAATAAAGGATTTATCCTCACCATTAGCAATCGCAAGGGTGATGGGCGCTCCCTATGACCCTGCCCGTCTTGAATTGTTTGAGAAATTATTTGTTCAGTTGAAACAAGAAGAATTTTCTGACCGACCAGAACAAAACACAGAAATTCAGGCATTTAAAAATTTTGCTTTTTTCGAAGCATATTTTTCAAATTATATTGAGGGAACGATTTTCGAGATTGAGGATGCAAGGAAAATTATCGAGACTGAGACAGCGATGCCTGCACGTGATGAAGATTCTCATGACATTCTTGGGACTTACCGGCTGGTCAGCAATCAGGATGAGATGAAGTCTATCCCGGGCAATGCAGAGGAGTTATTGGAGATCCTGCGGTATCGACATAAGATCTTACTGGAAGCAAGAACTTCTAAAAACCCTGGTCAATTTAAAGACAGAAATAACCGTGCCGGAGAGACTCATTTTGTAGACCATAAACTTGTTAAGGGGACCTTGATCAAAGGGTATGATTTTTATCAGGCATTAATTCATCCTTTCGCAAAAGCTGCATTCATGATGTTCATGATCAGCGAAGTACATCCTTTTTTAGATGGAAATGGCAGAATTGCCAGGATAATGATGAATGCTGAATTTGTTGCAAACAGTCAGACAAGGATAATAATACCAACGGTTTTTCAGGATGATTACCTTTTAACCCTGCGAAAGCTGACAAGAGATCAAAGCCCTGAACCCTATATCAGAATGCTGGATAAGGCGCAACAATTTTCAGGAACCATTGTGGGAAATATGGACTTTATGCAAGATCATTTAGAAAAATGTAATGCATTTAAGGAACCAGATGAAGCAAAACTTAAATTTAATGACCTTATATGAAAAAAACGGAGTACTTGATCACCCTTCGCCAATTTTGGTTGACCACGATATCCTTTTAACAATCAATTAACTAAGGCAGTCAATATATCCGGCAGAGACTGGTCAAAGCGAACGTTTTTTCCACCTGGATGATTGAAGCCTTATTTATCAGGTGCTTTAAATTTCATTCTTTTATTATCCTGCCTGCTTCCACCCTGGAGTTGCTGTATAATCTCACTACATAAACTCCTTTTGCAAGTTCACTTATGTCAATGTCTGTTTTACCTTGCTGTGCCTGCTGTTGTATAAGGAGTTGTCCCTGCAGATTGTAAATGGAAATAACAGAATGCTCAGTCATGGGTGTAATAATAGTCACCTTTTTGGATGCAGGGTTGGGATACAGATTGAGAAAGTGATTATTGTTCTCAGAATAATCATTGATAGAAGTCCCATATTTATAATTGAATTTTATCACAACCGCTGAATGTGGATTAACATGAATTTTTGTCTGATGCGAAGTAACTGCCGACGATGTCCATTTATAAGCAGGAATAGTTCCCAAGGAATCCACCACCTGTCCGCCAAGGCTAACCCTGGTTGTATCTTTCAATGACGGGGAGTATAGCTTCACGTATTCTGCACTATAATACGTAGAGTTCACGGTATCTGTCACTGTTAAATTTATCACTGCTTTTTTCAGCGTATCTGTTTCTTTATTTATAATCGTTGTGTATATATTATTCGAGTTGTCAATAACACTGTAACTATCCAGGTTTATATTTTTGTTCGTTACCGTATCATAAATGAAACTGCCTTTGCTTCCAATCTGGAAAGCAAGAATTCCATAGGCAATCGGACGTGCCCGATAAATACCACTGTCCCTGGAAAAAACAGTATACTCTCCATCAAGTCCTCCATGAAAATTAACTCCTGCACAACTTTCACGGGCCAACTGGTACATATAGTCCAAAGCCCAAAGGGCTGAAACAAAAGCGTCACTCACGCCCTTTTGTCCTCCATTATCAATTGAATTGCATTCACTCATGCGAAATATGATCCCTTTACTGCTGGCACACCCGGCCAATCTCCTTACCTCCTCTGATACATGAGCAAGTTTATACATACTCATCAAAGAATCGATCTGCACAGAAATCGTTGCTGAATCTTTTTTCCCTCCGTAATAATGTTGCGTAAGCATAGATATCTTGTCACCCATCTCCCCGCAGAAGGGCAAGGTGAAAGTTTCAAAATTACTGGCACAATCTGGTCCGGTGAAAACAGCCGCAGGGTTAGATTGCCTGATTGTATTATAGTAAGACGTGAAATCCCGTTTATAATCGCTATACGAGTATTTTGATTTAGGGTAAAGGTCGGGTTCGTTGCCCACTTCAAATCCAAACAACGAACTATTCTGATATTGCATAACATAACTTGCTTCGGTATCGGCGCTTAAAGCATTAGAATTTTTTAAATTTAAACCCATAATAATTTTGCAACCGGCTTGCTGTGCAAAAAGAAATAAACTGTCTAACTCCGCCCGTGTGTAATGCCTGCCTGCAGTATCCGTGCTCAGTGTGTTTGTATCCACTGAATTTCCTCCGACACGCAGCGACTTAATCCCACATGTTTTAAACAGCCGGACCAACGTATCAAAGCGAGGATTAAAATATCCTTTT
The DNA here is from genome assembly GCA_026391775.1 of Bacteroidota bacterium. GTDB lineage: Bacteria > Bacteroidota > Bacteroidia > Bacteroidales > FEN-979 > CAIRDP01. Next base: position 80,871 of record JAPLDK010000033.1, on the reverse strand, counting down.
TTCAGGCAATTCTTCTCGAACGACAAACCGGCAAAATCGGAAGGGATCGTTTTTCCTGTTACACCCGGATTAAGAGTAATATTTATCGTATCCTGCGAAAAACAAGCAAGCGGATAAAGAAAAAGAAGGATAAAGTAAAAATGTCTCATAGTATATATTTTATTGCACGTGACAATTAAAGATTTCATCTGGAAGAAACGCCGGCTTTGACCAGCCTTCGCCAGAACGGCTTGACCATCTCATTTTATTGATTGCCGATATGATAAAGTGGTCAATAAAAATCGGCAGAAGGTGGTCACTGATGCCGACCTGTCCAAGTTAGGCTTAACCTGTATAAGGTGATGAAAGGTTCGGTTTTTCCAGCATATCAATAGTCGAACCATAAAATGCTTTTCAATTAATTCTTTAACAGAAGTTTCGAAACGATATCGTCGAAATAAGGCTTTTCTTTGAGGCTGGACCGTGAGCCGGGGAAATAAATAACCTTTAATTCAATCCTGTTGCTTTTACCTGCCAGGTGGCCGGAATTATTGAACCTGTTTTCGCTGACAAGGCTGTTCAGAACCACGGCAAGCCGCATATCATTTTTCAACCTTGTATTGTCGATCATCGGAAACTCGAAATAATTAACCATAAACTCGGTTTGACGCGGCATTTCGGGAGCTCTGTTTTTACCGGGATAATTGGTTTGAATCGTCAACCGTACTTGTACAGAAGCATCGTTCGTATCGTAATCCAGAATTTTAATTCGTACAACTTGTTGCAGGGAATCCCAGGTCTTTCCATTGAAAACTGAATCCGGATATGTGCAGAATGGCTCCGTTCCATTTAATGCCGTTGAATTTTGTTCATATAATTCATCGATCCGCGCTTTGAATGCGCTGTCCGTTTTATACTCCTTTTTGTTTTTATAGGTAAACAAGGTATCTTCATAAGTTAAAGTAATGGGTGATGATACAGCTTCGAGGGTAGATATTTGCTTTGCGATTGTCGCTTTCGACATTTTGATCAACCTGTATTTATAAGCTTGTCTTAAAGCCGGATCCCTTTTTTCTTCATTATTACACCTGTTCAGGTATTCAAACAGCGGCATCAGGTTCAGAGATTCATGAAAATTATAGGTGAGCAGTTCAAGCTGAAGTATCTTTTCATCAAGGGTTGCACTGGCTTTATCTTTCAGAATATTGTTCATTATGGAGTTGAACATATCCTTGCGAAGTGCGCTTTCTGATTCTTCGCGTTTTGTCATTAACTCGGTGTAAAGCTTGGTTCTTGCTTCCTTTTCCTGGTTTTTACTAAGGTAATCTGAAGCAGCATAACTGACAAACGCAATAGTAAGGGCTGTAATCAGGGCACCAAAGGGACGCAAAATGATATCTGCCTTTTCCCAGAGGTCTTTTTTGGGTTTTGCAGGTTCTATTTTTTGATCAGTTGCCATTTCGAATTGTTTTGAACCAGGATAAATGTGTATCCGGTTGGACTGTTATTTGAAGTTACATCTGCAACGGCTCCTCCTGCGCTCAGCTTAAATTGGCCTAACTGCTTGATGTTCATGGTGAAGTACCCGAAAGCATCGGTACTGTCTGATTTTATTACAGTACCATCGTTGGTAGTGATCTTTACCAGCTGTTTCGCAAAAGGTCTCCCGTTTTTGGTTATGGTTCCAAAAATGTCACCTGCAAAGGTCAGTGCCGGGATTACAAATAATATTAGAAGAAGCATTTTTTTGATTTTCATGGCTGTAATTTTATGGACACTCTAAAGGTACCATTATTATTACAATGAAATCGCCTCCATAGGAGGAGAAAAATTCTAATTTTGAAGGACCAAAAAACAGGGGGGGCTTAAAGGATTCCTCAATAAAATCAACCACTTTCGCAAAATCGATTATAAATTGACAGTTAGATATTTCGTCAGAGTAGTGTATGCGCAACGCTGATTAGACTTTTATTAATCAGTTAATTATCTCAATCACAACATTTTAAAATAAAAATAAAAATAAGAATTCAGGTACGATAAACAGGTTTTCCAGCCTGTCTATCGCTTTTTTTAGGTGTCAGGCCTCTTGCTCAACAACTTACTATGAATTATCACGCCTTCTAAAAATAAAGGCACAACTGAAACCCGAAAATGTTTTATTGCGAAGAACATATTCACCGGTTCTGTCGTACATTTGCTGCCACATGGTTGACAACAAACGAAATAGCAGTTCAGGTATCTTTGTGCTTCTCTTAATGATTGTCTTTTTTTCTTTTTTTCAAAGAGAAAAAGATAAGGATACCGAAATAGCCCCTTCTGTTATTTCTAATACAAACAGTTCCGGCCTTCAGGCAATTATCGGCCCTACGATTTCAACCACGGGAATAGACATTTACTGGATTAACACGCGTAATGCGAAATTTGCATGCTTGGATTGCACTTCAAGCAGAGAATTCATTTTTAACAATCTAATATCCAGTTATTTCAACTCATGTCAGCTTAAAGTACTTTTTAACAATCCAATCATCGGTTCAATTCTCCCGCAAAAAGTTCCAGAGCAGGGAAAGGAAGATGATATCCTCTCAATTACTTAGTTACCTCTACTTTTATTTTTTAACCATCGCATGAGAATGGATGGTTTAATTAGTGTATTCATTGAATCTAAATTTATGATTATGAAAACTTTAAGATATATTTTAATGGGAATAATGTTAATCACTATCATTCCCTTTTGCAATTCACAAATTCCGATAAAAAACAAACAAGTCATCACATTACAGAGTGTACCTGGAAATGCTTCAAATAAACTTCTGTCTGAGTCGAAAGAGATCCTGTTACGAAGATTATCATGCATGAGGGTCCTGGATATTCAAATTGCCCAGAATAATAAAAAATCTGAATTGGTCATAACAGTCGGGGATACCATTTCTCGTGAGACACTTTCGGAATTATTGCTGATTCAGGGACATCTAAATTTTTATGAACCCTTGAACAGACAGGAAGTTCTGAGATGTTTCGGGAAACAGTCAACAGGTTGCATTCAGAATGCCTTCACATCATTGCACCTCAGGGATACAATCCGTTCGAGGTCAGAGTCCATTCTGGGAATTGCTGATGGCAAGGACACAATATCAATAAACTCATGTCTAACTTCAAAGGATGTCAGAGCATTACTTCCAGATCAAGTAAGACTTCTCTGGTCTATCAATCCGGCTGGTGATAAATTGTATGACCTGTATTGTATCTCATCTTCGGCTAAAACTTTAAATGAGCAAGACATATTGGAAGCACATGCAGATTTTGAAAACCCGGAACACCCCACATTGTGTATCACATTTAAGGAAAAGGTGTGGAAGATATGGGAAAACACAACAATCAGAAATATGAATAAACTTCTAGCCTTTGTCATTGACAACAAAGTGTACTCTGCACCACGGATAATGGATAAAATTCCCTCCGGTAAGATTTCATTGACTGGCGGTGGCTTCTCAAAGACAGAAGTCAGGAAATTAGTTGCCATCATTTCAAACGGAATATTGCCCTTGAAATTTACTATTGTGAGCAATAATTAAAAGAAGCGTATGCTTCCATACAAAAATCCTCACCATTTTCGGTGGGGATTTTTTTTACGACTCCTAATCTCTTATGAAAAAAGTACACTCATTTAATATTTAAACTATCCGTATAAGCCACATAGGGTTCTCCTGATGGATTGAAGGCAAGGCTTGTAGTATAAGCATCTCCTGCTGAGAAACCAGCATTTCCAACATTCATCCAGATTGCATACGATAAGGAAGATTTTTCCCAGCCTTCCTGTGCAACAGCAACAACTGGAAAAAGAACATTAAAATGTAGAATAGTTTTTTCATAAAACCTCCGATTTTAATATGGTGTCATATTTTACTGTTTTATGAATTTTCCAATTGCCATGGTCTTGTCACTTTTCAGGCGAACAAAATAAACCCCGTTGGGCAAAGTACTGACATCAATGGTGGTGTTCGGTTGGGTGATTTGGCGGGTGATTATTTCCTGACCTTTCAGGTTTGAAATGGATAATTGGCTTTTAATTGGGATTGCTGATGATTCGATGGTTACTTTATCGAATGACGGGTTGGGGTAAATTCTCAAAAGTTTAGAAGTTAGATAACTTTCATTTATGCCTGCATTCCAACCACCGCCATTTGTTGTTTTTAATATAGTTCCATTACTACCCACCACATAACCAATATTGTTATCGGTAAAGCAAACTGAATATAAATCATACGTTGTTCCGCTAAATTGAGAAGTCCAGGTTGTGCCTCCATTGCTGGTTTTCAAAATGGTTCCAACATCAGCCACGGCATAACCTTTATTTGCATCAGTAAAGTAAACTGACTTTAACGAATTTGTTGTTCCGCTGGATAATGCAGACCAGGTTGTCCCTGCATCGCTGGTTTTTATAATGGTGCCTTTGTAACCAACCGCATAACCAGTATTTGCGTCTGTAAAGTGAATTGAAGATAAAAGAGTAGTTGTTCCAATTGATAAAGAATTCCAGGTTGTGCCCCCATTGATGGTTTTTAAAATGATTCCATTAAAACCAAAACCACCCACCGTATAACCCGTACTGGCATCGGTAAAGTAAACTGAATTTAACCAATCCGTTGTTCCGCTCGATAATGCAGACCATATTACGCCTGCATTGATTGTTTTTAATATAGTCCCATTTGACCCGACAACATAGCCTGTATTGTCATCGGTAAAAAAAACTGAAGTAAAATTATTTGATTCGATTGATTGTACAGTCCAGGATGTACCTCCATCGACGGTTTTTAAAATCTTTCCAATAAAATAATTATTATCACCACCCACCGCATAACCTGTGTTTGCATCGGTAAAGTAAACTGAATATAAATGATAAGTTGTTCCGCTCAACAAAACAGTCCAGGTTGTGCCTCCGTCTGATGTTTTTAAGATGCTTCCAAAGTCCCCCACCGCATAACCTGTGTTTGCATCGGTAAAGTAAACTGAATATAAACAATTAGTTATTCCGCCCGATAAAACAGTCCAGGTTGTGCCTCCATCGTTGGTTTTCAATATAGTTCCAAACCCACCCACTGCATAAGCTGTATTGGCATCAGCAAAGTAAACTGAGATTAAATTATTCTTTGTTCCGCTGGATATTGAAGACCAGGTTGCCCCTGCATCATTGGTTTTTAAAATGGTTCCGAATGTACCTATCACATACCCTGTATTGGCATCGGTAAAGTGAATTGAAGAAAAAAAAGAAGTTCCTTCGTTCCATAAAGTAGTCCAGGTTGTGCCTCCATTGATAGTTTTTAATATAATTCCGCCCACAGCATACCCTGTATTGGCATCGGTAAAGAAAACTGAACTTAACAAATTGCTTGTTCCGCTCGACTGAGCAGTCCAGGTTGTGCCTCCATCACTGGTTTTCAAGATGCTGCCATTATTACCTACCGCATAACCTATATTGGCATCGGTAAAGAAAACTGAACTTAACAAATTGCTTATTCCGCCAGGTAAAGAAGTCCAGGTTGTGCCTCCATTGATTGTTTTTAAGATTATTCCACCAACACTATAAGAACCACCCACCGTATAACCTGTATTGGCATCTGTAAAATAAACCGAACTTAACCCTAAAGTTGTTCCACTCGATAGAGCAGTCCAGGTTGTGCCTCCATTGCTGGTTTTCAAAATCGTTCCAGCATCACCCACTGCATATCCTGAATTTACATTGGTAAAATAAACTGACCTTAAATAGGTCGTTGTCCCACTCGATAACGCAGTCCAGGTTATGCCTCCATCATTAGTTTTTAAGATGGTTCCATAACCACCCACCGCATAACCTGCATTCGCATCGGTAAAGCAAACTGATGATAATCCATTACCAGTTGGAAAAGGGTTTTGCCAAGTCCATTGCGCATTTGCAACATTTAATGCCAGCGTCGCCATCAATAGTATGTAAAACTTTTTCATAATCCGCGTTTTTAGCTTGTTGATACGAATTTACATCGGGAATGAGGGGAATCCTAATTGATTTTCAGGACGATTGTAAACTTTCTTGCGGAATATCCAAAATCATAGTGCGGGATGAGGATGAATTGGGGAAAATTGCAAAATCAGCTTGGCAAACCAAGACTTTTTGCGGGAAATATGAAATTTAGCTTCCAGTGGCAGGCACCGATATTGGTCATGGGGCACCAAGCCGCAACTATAAGGACAGAAAAATACTTGATTTGGCGTGTACCCTATTGCTTTATGAATTTCCCAGTAGCCACGGTATGGTTGCTTTTGAGCCGTAATATATAAACCCCGCTTTTCAATCCGCTCACATCAACCGTGGTGGTTTGCTCGGTGATTTCCTGTTGCAGGATTTGTTGCCCGCTGGTGTTTAAGATTGAGATGGAGCCTTTGGTTGTGGTTTTGATGTTGATGATGGTAGATGTCGGATTGGGATAAACAGTAATATTTCCATTTTGAACTATCAGGTCATTTATTCCAAGAACTGTGTGATAATAATAATAGGCACTATCACCACTTGTTACTTTAGTGCCAGTGCTATTCCAACTTTTACTTGAATAGCTGCTTATGAAATTGTTTGCATCATAGGCTATACCAAATATATAGGCATTCACCCACAAGCTGCCGTTCCAGTTTTGTAATAACTCCCTTGTCTGATTATTGTTGGCATCGTAGGTATAGATGTATTGCCAGGAATTCACCCAAGCGTTGCCGTTCCATTGTTGTTCTAATTCATTTGTAAGATTATTTTTTGCATCGTAGGTATAGACGTATTTCCAGGAATTCTCCCACGTATTACCGTTCCAGGTTTGATTTAAGGAACTTGTCAGATTATTGTTTGTATCATAAGTATAGATTGTTTGCGAGTAATCCTCCCAAGTATTTCCGTTCCAGGTTTGATTTAAGGAACTTGTCCGATTATTGTTAGCATCGTAAGTATAGATATATTGGTAGTCATTTCCCCAAGCACTGCCGCTCCAAGTTTGAAATAAGGAAGTTGTCTGATTATTGTTGATATCGTAGGTATAGATATATTGGTAGTGATTTTCCCAGGCATTGCCGCTCCAGCTTTGGTATAACTTACTTGTCTGATTATTGTGGGCATCGTAGGTCCATATTCTCTGTGAGGAATTTACCCAAGTATTACCGTTCCAAATTTGGTATAACTCACTAGTCTGATTGATGTTGGCATCGTAAGTAAAGGTGAACTGCGAAGAATTCACCCAGACGCTCCCATTCCAATCTTGGTCTAATTCACTCGTCTGCTTGTTACTGGCATTGTAGGTGAAGATATATTTATAGGAATTCTCCCATACGCTACCATTCCAACTTTGCCCTATGTAACTTGTCATATTATTTTTGGCATCATAAACTATGTTAATGATTTTAGATGCAATCTTCCATCCAGCGTTGAGCGTATCCCATTGCCATTGGTAGACGCTATCAAAGATTTGAATTAAGTCCTGTGGATTATGGGTTTGAGGTTTGAGGGCTTTTCCCAAATTTATTTCGGAATTCAGGTTGGATATTTTCATTCCTGTATTGTGCTTTCCATCCTGACCATTTTCATTTGACCAAAATGTTGGATGTTTGCTTTGTGCAAGAGCATTAATTGAAAATGCAAGGATTGCAAAGAGTAGTGCTTTTTTCATTTTGTTAAGTTTTAATTTGTTGTCAGAACTCAGTTTTTATCTTTTCAACACGAATTTAGTTCAGGAAGAACGGGAAACCTAATTGATTTTCAGTATAGGGATGAACGTTTTTGCGGGAAATCCAAAATCCTGTCCCTTGATCAGTTAGAATTTGTAAAAATTGAGAATCCGATATGGTATGAAAAGGATTTTTGCATGGAATAAGAATTATATAATTTTATTGTCAATCCCCTTTGGGAAAAAAACTTTGAATTTTAACCAAATTCCAGGGAAGGAAGGCTATATAACCATCTTTGAATTGTCTGAAATATATTCTTTCTTTAAAGTAATGCTATCCCGGAAAGTGTTTTATGCCATGGTCAACACCATCGGCTTGTCCACTTATAATCTATCCATAGCAGGATAATTATGGTTTGAATCCTGTGAAACCAAACGGAAGCCAATGTTAAAGTGACGGTAATCCGGGAAATATCTGTATCGAAACGCCGACCGGCAAAGTTGTGCATAGTTTCGCCAGCCACCACCACGGAACACGCGGAATGTACCCGATTCAGGGCCATGGGGATTAGTTTGATCAGCCGATGGATAATCGTCATACCAGTCATTGCACCATTCCCATATGTTACCATGCATATCGTATAATCCCCACGCATTGGGAGAAAAACTCCCTACCGGCACTGTTCTGGCCCGGAATTCTCCTTTTGGACTATTCCCATATGGAAAATTCCCGTTAAAGTTTGCCTGTGCAGTGGTTAGGTTGTTGCCTGTATTGAATGGAGTTTTGGTACCGGCACGGCCTGCATATTCCCATTCGGCCTCAGTAGGTAGGCGGCATCCCATCCAATCTGCAAAGGCTTTTGCATCTTCCCAATTGACATGGATTACAGGGTGTGTTTTTCTTCCCCAACCTTCATCATTCGGTTTTTCCCTGTTTGTAGCTTCACAAAACAGGTCGTATTGTTCAAAGGTAATCTCGTATTTGCTGATCCTAAAGGAGCTTAAAGTTACCTTATGTTGAGTTTCATTGGATTTTCTCTCTTCTTCACTGAGGGGGCTACCCATGATAAAAGTACCGGCGGGGATTTCGACCCATTCGATAATGGGTTTCTGAATTGATGAAGCCATAGCGTTATCATTTGATTTAATATTAAGCGAATCAGAAACAAGAACATCCGAGCTTATTTAAATTTTCTTTAGAAATTTTCATAATACGGATAGTCCCTTTTGTCTATTCTCAAAAAGAAATTTTAAGTACCTGCGTTGTAAAGATAATCAGATTATAATTTCAAAATCTTCAGACTGCCCGAAAATCTTGTCCCTTTTGCCTCTATAATGTAAAGACCTGAGGGGATGTCCTTCACATCATTTTCCAGGTTGCAGGGGATGTTCTGCCTGCCTTGCACAAGGGACCCATCATAAAAAAGCTTCACTACCTTGCCATTCATAGCATACATACTTACAGTGATCCTGTCATCCGCAGACAGGTAAAAATTAAGATTTGTAAGGGTCTGGACCGGATTCGGTGAGGCTGACAAGGCTATCTTCTCTATTTTATCCCGGGTAGGGATACCTGTGAGGATATCGTCAAGATTGGCTTTATAGGAGGATAATCCGTAAGTGCCTGCAACAATGATTCGCGTTGGGACATGTAGCTTCAATGCGCAGATGGGAACAGCAGGCATGCCATCCCAGATCCATGACCAGGTTTGCCCGCCGTCGGAGGTTCCATACAATCCTGCATCGGTTCCCACGATGATCCTTCCTGGAATATCAGGATCCACAACGATGTCATCCACAGGGAATTCAGGGAGGTTGCCGGAAATATCAGTCCAGTGCTGACCCAGGTCGATCGATTTAAAGACATGGGGGAGTGGTTCATCCCAGCGGAAACCGGAAAGGGTCACATAGATAGTTTGGGCATCAAAAGGATCGGCCTTGACATGGGTAATCCACCGGACAGGAAGGCCGGCCGAGATATCCTGCCAGGTCATTCCATTGTTGGCAGAGACATGTACCATGCCGTCACCGCTACCGGCAATCACGATATCAGGATTGACCGGGGAAATATCGATGGTAGTAAGAGTATAGAAATAATTGTTGATCGCGTGGGTGAGATCTGGGCTGACGGCTAACCAGGAATTGCCCATGTCAGTGGTCTTCCAGATGCGGTAAGTCCCGAAATAAAGGGTGGAAGGGTCCTGGGGATGCATGGCCAGCGGAGCCGACCAGTTCACACGGTCACCGGCCATCTGGTTGGCAATATAATTCATGCTATTCCCTCCATCATCCGAACGGTATAGGTTCCCATACTGGTATTCCGAATAGATGACATTTGAATTTGTATAATCTACAAGGCAATACATTCCGTCTCCTCCAAGTATAGCCTGCCAGTTACTGATGCCCCCTGTCCATGTGCGTATGGTATTGTTGTCCTGTGTGCCTCCGTAAATTCTTTCAGGAACCAGGTAATCGATATCAATCGCATAGAACTGGGTTAACGGCAGCTTGTTTATTTTGGTCCAATTGTTTCCATTGTTTGTGGAGTAGTATAATCCTCCGTCATTGCCTTCGAGAATGCGGTTGTTCTGTGAAAAACACATTGCATGATTATCTACATGAATGTTGTTATTGGAAATATCGGTCCAGGACGTACCGCCATTGTCGGTACGGTACAGATCCACTCCCATTACATAAACACGGTTGGGGTTGTCGGGTTGGATACGGATCTGGCCAAAGTACCATCCGAAGTTGCTGCTCATTCCCTGCAGGCTTCCATCGTTGGTCCTGGTCCAGGATGCTCCGCCGTCGGATGATTTATACACACCCACTTCGGAGTTGTCCATATCGTAAAAGGCATACAGAATGTTGGGGCTGGATCTGGAGATATCGATGCCGATCCTACCTACATTGTTCCCTTTTGGCAGACCATTGGTCAGTTCACTCCAGGTCGTCCCCCCATCGTTACTTTTCCAGATCCCTGAGGTCTGGCCGAAGGAATGGCGGTAAACCAGTCCGCGACAGCGTTCCCACATGGAGGCATACAAGATCTGCGGATTTGTGGGATGTTGCACAAGGTCGATGGCCGAAGTGGAATCGGTAAGGTACAGCACCCTGTCCCAGGTTTGTCCACCATCGTTGCTGCGATAAACACCACGTTCATCACTTGTTGTAAAGAGATTGCCACAGGCAGCGACTAAGATCCGGTTCGAATTCGAATAATCCACAACAACCCTCCCGATGTAAGCCGAATTGATCAATCCCATGTGTTGCCAATTTGCTCCGGCATCGGTTGAACGGTAGATCCCGTTACCGAGAAAACTGAAGCTTGAGGAGTTGGCTTCTCCCGTGCCACACCAGACCGTATCTGGATGGGTGGGATCGATGGCGATATCTCCAACCGAAATCACCGGAACATTATTGAAAAGATTGGTCCAGGTGTTTCCCGAATCGGTGGACTTAAGTATACCTCCTGTGGAACCGCCCACATAGATAATTTCAGGATGCCCGGCCGGGGATTCCACATCGGTTATACGGCCACCTATATTGTCGGGTCCGGTAAACGTCCATGGATTGGATCTTTTTGCCTGGCCCCTCATCATCATTTCGGTTTGCTGAACGGCATCAAGGTATGCAGCCGGATTGATCCTTCCAAAAGGGAATGCACGTTGCATGGCCATCCAGTCTGTGGGTTCAAGTTTTGGTTTTACCCATTTTGAAGGTGATTGGTCATCACGGTTGACTACCTGGTACACCAGGAATCCTGCCAATAACAAGATGAGTGTACCTATTCCGGGGAACAGGATGAAAAATCTTTTTGTTTTCATATTCAATCAACACTAAATTAAGTAATCATATGTGAAAAGACCGGAACTTATGTTCATCTTGCGCCGGCTTGTCCAATAATCGATTATAACACATTTTTTATTTTCTCAATCTTTCTATGTCTGTCAAATGAGTAAGTCGAACTTGTCTTGTCAAGAAGCTCATAAATGATTAATGACCTCTCGTACAATTTTTTCATCTTTTTGATTTCGGTATTATTGATGTTAAATTCTTCTGCAATGATGAAAAGTATTTCAGCAAGCTCGTCAAAATTGTTATCGTTAAATTTCCTGACCTCCAGTAATGTTGTGATAAACGATTTAGTTGGAATTAAGATCAAGTCATCAGTATTTAAGCCTAATTCATTTTTCAATGATTGGTCTGCTATTTCTATTCCTTCGCTTATCTGGCCTTTGGCTTTAAACCCAAGTAAAAGGTTGAGTATTTTCCCAAGTACCTGCCCAAGCTGTTCGATTTGCCTTTTTATAAAGTCTTCTTGCTCCAAAGCCTTGATTGTTCCGATAAAATTACGGGTCATTTTTGGTTCCTGTCAAGCATGTGGCATTAGATTTATTAACAAGAACCGGTGATAACTGGTCAACCAGTCAGTTTTTCCACACCGGCTTCTCCAGCGCTTCGTAGAATTTATCAATCCGTCTCAAATACCCGTGTTCTCATTTCATGTATTATTTTCGAAATTATCTGTAAATTGTGCTCCAAAATCAATTCCAATTTAATTGCCGAATCATGAAATTCACTGCAAAACAGATCGCCGAAGTAGTCAACGGAATTGTAGAAGGCAATCCGGATATTACCATTCAGAAAGTATCAAAAATCGAAGAAGGCGAACCCGGTTCCATCTCTTTTCTTTCGAATCCGCTGTATACGCATTTCATCTATAAAACGGAAGCGTCCATCGTCATAGTTAACAAATCTTTTATATCGGAACACCCCATTAATAGTACCCTAATCAGGGTGGATAGTGCCGAGGTAGCCTTCGCTAAATTGCTGGAGCTTTATAACCAGATAAAAGATACCAAAAGCGGTATTTCGAAACAATGTTTTATTGCTGAGTCGGCCATACTGGGTGAAAATCTGTATGTTGGAGAATTTGCATATATAGGTGATAACGTACAGATCGGGAACAATGTAAGGATCCATCCGCAGGTCTATATCGGCGACAATACCAGGATAGGCGACAACACAGTACTCCATCCCGGTGTTAAGATCTATTCCGATAACATCATTGGAAAAAACTGCATCTTCCATGCAGGTGTGGTCATAGGAAGTGACGGATTCAGGTTTGTTCCCCAGAATGAGGGCAATAAAAAAATACCGCAGATAGGGAATGTGGTCATCGAGGATGATGTGGAGATGGGCGCCAATTGCGCCATCGACCGGGCAACTTTAGGATCCACCATCATTCGGAAGGGAGTGAAATTAGATAACCTGGTTCATATTGCCCATAATTGTGAAATCGGAGAGAACACGTATATTGCTGCTGCCACCGGGATTGCAGGATCAACCAAGTTGGGAAAAAACTGCCTGATCAGCGGGCATGTCGCGATGGCTCCCCATCTCACTATTGCCGATAATACTTCAATGGGAGGCGCAACGGGTGTTTCAAGAAGCCTTACCAAGCCAGGGCTAAGCTACCTTGGTTCTCCCGCCATGGAAGTCTCAAAATTCAGAAGATCGATCGTCCATTTTCGCAATTTCCAGGAAATCGTTAATCGGATTGAGAAATTGGAGAAGGAGAGGAAGCAGGAAAAGTCAATAAATTAAATTGAATTTCTGCACTTTTTTATCTACATTTGGTTTTGGTTGTTTGATGGTAAATTACTTCTAAATAAAGAGTATGCCATTCAGAGGAATTAAAAACAAGGTGAAAATTCTCTTTGCTGAAGATGTCATGGTTCATAATATCATGGCCAAAGAGATTTTGCGAAAGGAAGGACTTGAATTTGATTCACAGCTTGTTGAGACAAAGGAGGCGTTTAAAGAAGCGCTGCAAGAGTTTAAACCCGATTTAGTCATTTCCGATTTCATGATGCCTGACTTTACCGGGATGGAGGCATTGTTATTAACGATCACGTTTAATCCGGCTATCCCCGTTATCATATTAACAGGTTCCATCAGTGAAGAAGTAGCTGTGGAGTGTATGCGTTCGGGTGCCACCAATTATGTAATCAAGGAAAATCTGATCCGCTTGCCCTTTGCAGTCAAGGAAGCATTACAAAAGAAAATTGCCTTGTCGGAACAACGAAAAGCCATATTGGCTTTACAGGAGAGTGAATCCAGATTACAAACTATAACCATGGCTGTGGGTGATGCCATTATCATGATCGACAATGATGGTCTTATCTCGTTCTGGAATCCGGCTGCTGAAAAAATCTTTGGTTTTACTGAGAAGGAAGCTCAGGGAAAAAATTTGCATGAACTAATAGCTCCATCGGAGTATCATGAGGCTTTTTATACAAATTTCGACACTTTCCGCCAATCCGGAGAAGGGGAAGCAGTCGGCAGAATCCTGGAACTGGAAGCAATCCGGAAAAACGGAGCCAGGATTTATGTTTCCCTCAAGCTGTCGGCTGTTAAAATAAAAGAACTATGGCATGCCGTAGGAATAGTCTCTGATATCACGGAACGAAAAAATGCTGCTGAAGAATTGATGTCAGCTAAAATCCGGGTGGAAGCAAGCGACCGCCTGAAAACAGCATTTATTAACAATATTTCGTATGAAGTTCGAACTCCGCTAAATGGAATTTTGGGTTTCAGCGAACTGATTTCCCAATCTGATCTGTCGGATCAGGAAAAAAACCAGTATTCTACGCTGATCAAAATGAGCAGTGCGCGGTTGCTAAAGACCATGACAAGTTATATGGATATCTCCATGATCGTATCAGGGACTATGGCTATACAATATAAACCTTTTGATCTGCAACATCTTTTGCATGCATTATTGGATCAGTTCAAGCCCATTTGCCTTGTCAAGGGCCTTGAATTGTTTTTGAAAACACCTGAACAAAAACCACCACTAATTTTAAATTCCGATGCTGAAATACTTTCAAAAATAATATCACATTTGCTTGATAATGCTGTGAAATTTACCCGAAAGGGTCAAATCTCCTTTGGTTATGCCAAAAAAACCTCCGGATTGGAATTTTTTATCAAAGACACGGGCATAGGCATCAGTAAAGAGATCCAACCCCGCATATTTGATCACTTTATACAGGAGGAAACATCGTTTACAAGAACTTATGACGGCAGCGGACTTGGTTTGTCTATTGCCCGCGGACTGGTAGAGTTACTTGGAGGTGAAATCAGGTTGCAATCAGAAAAAGGTGCCGGTTCCGAATTTCGCTTTACTTTTCCATATAAGAAGGTGGAATTAATGGTGACTGAGTCGAAAAAGAAAAAAAAGGATATCCCTAATGTTCAAAATCCTGTCATTCTGGTTGCTGAGGATGATGAATCCAATTATTTATTGCTTGAAATATTATTGAAAAAAGCCGGTATCAGAATCATCCGGGCAGCAAATGGAAAAGAAGCAATAGAATGTAGCAGAAAACATCCTGAAATATCTTTAGTGTTGATGGACATGAAAATGCCTGAACTGAGCGGAATGGAAGCAATGAATGAAATCAAATCCTTCAGGAACGATCTGCCAATAATCGCAGTCACAGCGTTTGCCATGAGTGGGGACGAAAAAAATGCGCTAGATTCAGGTTTCGATGATTATATCCCTAAACCGATCAGGCTGGAGAAACTCCTGGAGATAATTCAGAAGTTTCTCTAGCACTATCTGCTTTTATGGTTTTTTTGCTACCAGGTACATATATTCCCAGGGATAAACAAGGAAACCAATAGTTGAAAATACCCAGCTGATTTTACGGTTAATTACAAGATTGAATGGATGTGAAATGATTTTCTCCAACATATTCCTGGGCTGATTATATACCATATCTGCCAGCGATAAAATACCACCGGGCTTCAAGGTCCGGTAGACTTCCCGGAAGAAATCAATCCTTGAATCAAAATGAAAGGCTGCTTCGGTACTGATCATTTTGTCAATGGAATTATCGGCAAATTGCAGATCCGTTGCCGACATATTTTTTATCGCGACCCGGCGTTTTGACATACTAATTGGCAAAGCGCTTGATTAGAAAGGGACAAATGGCCTTTGGAAAAAGAGTTTAGCCCATTCCAGTATCCAAGGTTAACGATAGAAATATTGTCCCGGGCATCATAATCAAGGGGTGCATGGCCCATATAATCTTATAGGGCGCCTGCGTCCTGAAAAGTATTACTGACCATACTACTATCATTTGCATCTGGAATAAAGTTCATCAATCATTTTAATAAAAGGATTTTCACTTTTTCCTGAGCCGGATAGTGCCATGGATCAGGATGGTCATGGTGATGACAGTAATCCCGAGGACAATATATTCGATGTAATCGACGGAATTGGGGATCTGCCGGCCAAGCAGATAACCCAGAGGAATAAGGGTTCCCGACCAGAGGAGGGCCCCGGCCACATTCAGAAGGTTAAACCGCCAGAAGTTCATCTCGATCGCCCCGGCAAGTATCGGCACAAAAGTACGGACAACCGGGATGAAGCGCCCGCCAATAAGCGCAAGTCCTCCATGTTTGTCGTAGTAGGACTTCGCCTTCTCCAGGTGCCGTTGTTTGAAAAAAAAGCTATCGTTCTTCTGGAAAAGCCGTTTTCCGAAATATTTCCCGGTCGCAAAACCAGTAGCGTTCCCGGCAATGGCAGCCAGGGCAACGGTAATCACCAGCAGGTATATATTGACGGAGAGATCCGTCGAACCGCAGAATATCCCTGCAGTAACCAGAAGGGCATCGCCCGGGAAGATAAACCCGAAAAACAAGCCCGTCTCAACGAAAATGATTAGCAGCAGCAGTAACAGCCCGCCATAGTGGATCAGGTTTTCAGAATTAAGCAAAACTTTGAGAAACTCTGTTACATGCTCCATATTGCCAGGAAAATTTTAAAAAAATGAAACCAATCAGTTTTCAAAGCTAAGCAAAATCAGCCGGTTCATTGCAAGCTTTACCGAACGGGCTTATCGAAAATTAGGGCGCCCGGAACTACTATGCATTTTTATGATATTTTTGCGGGAAAAACATGTCCAGGGCCTTTCCCATTATTATCGCAGCCTTAATAAACATCAACAAATCAAATCTAAAACAGATCAGACCATGAAAATGCATAAGATAATCCAAATTACAGGCTTTGCCTTTCTGGCGTTAATACTGATCCTGCTATTGTGGATCGGTTATATATATTTCATTCTTCCCAGGGTACCCATACCTGTTCTGAAGGTGGAATTAACTCTTGAACGAATCGAACGCGGAAAATACCTTGCAAATCACGTGACTGTTTGTGTGGATTGTCATTCCACGCGCGACTGGTCCAGATTTTCGGGCCCCTTGATAACCGGGACCGAAGGAAAAGGCGGTGAAAAGTTTAGTCATGAAATGGGCCTTCCCGGTGATTTCTATTCAACAAACATCACTCCTTTTAAACTTTCCGACTGGTCAGATGGTGAAATTTTCCGTGCAATTGTAAATGGTGTTGGCAAAGGGAACAAACCCTTATTTCCAATCATGCCTTATCAATACTACCGGAATCTGAGCACCGAAGATGCTTACGCAATAATTGCGTATATCCGTACCCTGCCGTCGATTGCTTCCCAACCTTCTGCTTCAAAAGCGGATTTCCCGGTGAATATTATCATGCATACATTCCCGGGACCTGCAGAGCCGATAGTAATCCCGCCAAAAAGTGACACTGCCAGTTATGGTAAATACCTTGTTTCCATTGCAGCTTGTAAGGATTGTCATACTCCTTTTGTAAAGAATAAATTGGATGAAAAAATGGTGTTTGCAGGGGGCAGGGAGTTTAAAATGCCAACGGGGACAATTCTGGCTTCGAATATTACTCCCGACAAAGAAACCGGCATAGGTACCTGGACAAAACAACGTTTCGTAGCACGATTTAAGGCCTTTAATCTTTCGACCTTCAGCCCACCCGTTTTGGAAAATGCAGATATGGTGACGGTCATGCCATGGACCATGTATGCGGGGTTGGATACCACAGATCTGGAAGCGATATTTGCGTACCTGAAAACCCAGGCAACTGTGAAGCATCAAATGACTCTCTGGACACCTTCTTCGAAATAGGATTTGCATTTCCACTTTCCGGGCTTCAGAAGTGTTATTTTTACTGTACTTTTATAGGTAATACTATTCAGGGTTTTCTTAAAATCATCCATCATGTCAGAAATTATACCGGGCGTTGGCTCAAGAGTAAAACACCCCCAATTCGGGAAAGGTGTGATCATCCAGATCCGATCTGATGCATATGAAATTTCATTCATTGATATAGGTATCCGCCTGATCAACCGTAGTTTTGAAGGGCTTGAAATTATTGAAGCCGTTGAAACGGCTTCAGATCTTGCCACATACGAAAAACTTGAGAAAAGCCTTATCCGGGTGCTGCGGCAGTTCAGCGATGTGCAGGAAACTGTCCCTTTAGGCGGGAAGTGGACAGGAGGTAAACTTGTAATGGTTCCCGGCGACAGGATCCTTAAAGAGAAGGAAGTTCCTATAGAGGTGTTTTTCCATAAGATTGTAATGGTTCGCGACCGCATCAGGGTACTGGAACAGAAGATCAATGCCAGCGTATTAACCGATGAGGAGAAAGTGGAGCTTCAGCAGTACATTACAAGAATTTACGGCAGCCTTACAACCTTCAACGTTCTTTTTAAGAACAAGGAGGACCAATTCGTTGGTGATAAAGGAGCATGAAGCTGGTTATGTCCAAGCTTCTATAGTGACAATGTTTACTGTTTCTCAATCGCAGGGCATGAAGGACAAGAGACAATTTTGAATTCCGTTCTCCTGTTTTCCTGATGTTGTTTTTCAGTGCAATTCACACCATCGGAACAGCCATTTACAAGCCTGGATTCACCATAACCAACTGCAGTAATCCGGCTTTTTAATATTCCTTTTCCCAGAATGTATTTTACAGCTGCATCAGCCCTGCATTGGGAAAGCTTCTGATTATATGCATTGCTACCCCTGCTGTCGGTATGGGAGGATAATTCTATTTTCATATCTGGAAAATCATTCATAAGCTTGACAAGCCTGTCCAATTCCTCCGCCGCTCTGGGTTTAATATCACATTTATCATAATCATAGTAGATTTTATCTAACCTGATGACCTCGTTTGCAGCAGGTTGCTGCATGCTAAGTTTTATCTTTACATATAGGTCCTTGCTCCGGTCCAGTCCTTTAGTTGTTGCATAGAACGCTTCACTGCTCAACCATCCCTGCAGTTCACCATGTACTTTAAAATCACTAGCCTGTTCCAACTGAAAGAAGAATTTTCCATCGGCAGTTGTTATCCTGCTATTGGTTTTATTCAGGACCGTATTTTCACATGTTACCGTTACCCCTGCAACAGGCTGGTCGTTGCTGGCGTTTGTGGCAATCCCCGATAAGGTAAATCTCGGATCATTGTGTGTGATGGTCTTTTCTATTAACTCTTTGGTAAATTCTTCTTTCCCTATAGATGCAATAGTAGTTGTTACCTCATTCAGTATGCCCTGGACCCTGTAATTATCGGCCGGCAGTTCTTCTACCATCAATATGCCATTTGGATCGGTCATCCCCTGGAAAACGATATTCTTTTTGTCGTCCTTAACAGTAACTGAGACATAGGGCAATGGGGTGGCGGTATATTTATCCAACACGGTTATTTTTACAATAGGTTTAACGGCAGGTTTCAGAACCTCCTTTGCTTTTTTTGAAAAGTATGCTATATCATCTATTTCGGGAGAGCCAAACCTGTTTGTAGATATAAAACCACTTTCCAGATTATTGTTTGTCGCTAATGAAAAATCATCATAACTGGAATTGATAGGGGCTTTCAGATTTGCGGGGGCTGTAAAGCTGCTGCCTTCGTTTTTCGAAATAAACAGATCCAGTCCACCTAAGCCAGGCAAGCCATTGGATGAATAATACAGATTTCCGGAGGCATCGAAGGAAGGAAAAATTTCATTCCCGGATGTGTTTAATATGGTAATATTGATTGGTTCAGACCATGTGTTGTCGGGTTGCTTTGAACAGTAATACAAATCCATTCCTCCATGCCCTCCGGGTTTGTCGGAGGTAAATACCAACATATTCCCGTCACTTCTTAATGTTGGGTGGGCGACATTATAACTGTTGTTATTGAATCTGAACAATTCTGCCGGTTGCCATCTGTTATCTTTGAGTACAGCTGCCGAGATTTGCAGTTTACTGGTATTTACATCCTGTTCCTGTATTGATTTTTTATTAATGGTTGTAAAGTACATTGTCATTCCATCGCTTGACAGAGCTGCAGGGCCATCATTATATTTAGACATGAGTTCAGACGCAACGGGAACCAGTTTACTGCAATTGAAATCTGTAAGGAATAACTTTGTATAACCCCTGCCTGTCCATTCGTTTTTGGAACCTTCCGGATTTTCAGCTGTTAACATAAGCCCTCCCTGGTAATAAACAGGAGAAAAAACAGACTGGTGGTATTGTTCAGTTTTATTAATAACATTATAGTTGTCCTTTCCCGACATCAGCTCGTCATACATATCAATTGATTTGAGCAGGGTTTGAGCCTTTTCCCCTGTGTTTTTCTGTTGATATTGTAAAGCATACAGCTTTGCGTCTGCCAAATTTCCGTTTATCCTTAAAAGCTGGACCAGTTCGTACCAGTCATCAGGAACTGCTTGTTTTAATTTTACTAAGGATTGGTAGGTTTCTATTGAACCTGTAATATTATTGGTGTACTTGTATGATAAAGCAAGGTTCCTGGTTGCTTCATAATCTGCGGGAGATTTTTCCAGGTATTCTTTGTACAACAGGATTGCATCGCTGTACTCATATAATTTGAACTTCTTATCTGCCTGTGATTTCTGTGCAAACAAAGTAATGTTACACAAGCAGAACAGTATTATTATCAATTTTTTCATCACTGTGATTATTAAAAATACCGGTTATTCTGTTTCCTGTCGGGATTGCCTTTTTTACCGAATTCAAATCCAAGATAGATCTCATGTGTACCTGAATTGTATGGTCTCAGGCCGGAGACTGTCATATCGTAAGAATAACCGAGATAAAAATTTCCGAGTCTTCCTTTGATCATAAAATTTACTGCATCAGAAGTGCGGTACGAAACCCCCACACCAACCATACCTTTGAACCATGCATCAATGGCAATATCGGCTTCAAAAGGCGCCGCAGTCACATATTTGCACAAAAGGGCAGGCCGGAGTTCAAAATCGCTGTTAAGAATAACCCTGTAACCCCCATACAGAAAAAAGTGAGGTTTGATGATCTTGGATTGGGGAGCTACATTTTCAAACGACACTACCTGTGGAACAGCAAACCCGATATATAATTTCCGTGTATAGAAAAGCGCCCCGAACCCTGCATAGGGTATGAATACACTTGCATTGGTATTATAGAGAGGGTCGGTGAGGTCGACATTCGACAACTTCGAAAAATCAGACTTCAGGAACTGCACGCCAAGCTTAATCCCGACGGAGAGGGTCCCCTTTGCGCCCAGGCGCAGGTGTGATGCTACGCTAAGATCGGCATACGTACTTTGTGTTATTCCAATCCAGTCACCAACAATGGTAAGACCTAATGCAAGCCGCTGTTTAATGATTTTACTTTCGCCATTAAAACAGAGGGTAGATGGGGAGCCGGTAAAACCTACCCATTGTTTGCGGTACCTGAGACTGAGACTTGCATCGTCATTTGCACCTGCATATGCCGGGTTAATCTCCAGGTTACTGTTAAACTGGTTCAGTGTATACTGAGGTTCCTGCTGGGCTTTCGCAAACAGTGAAGAACACATTATTGCCAGTATGATAAACTTTTTCATTTTTCAGAATTTAATTATTTAATATCGGATATCAACATAGATACCTTTTTTATTACCGTTCGGAAGCTCAAGCAGAACGAAATAGGTTCCCTGCACTAACTTCTGGCCGCCATTATTTACTCCCTTCCAGTCGTTTTTGTAATCATCGTTTTGATATTCCATATTGCCCCATCGGTTAAATACTTTTATGGAGATATAACTGCAACATGTTGAATTCAGAATTATAAATGCATCATTTTTTCCATCTTCGTTAGGAGTAATCCCGTTGGGAATCGTCATATTCTCAAAAGCGCAGCAGGTAGAATCAGTACCTCCGCATTTGATCATAGGCAGGCAGATTCCCCCCAGAGAGTCGGTGCAGCACTCAGTTGCGGCCTGACCTGTTATGGAATCGTAAATTCCATTATGGCCTGTGAGATACATGCAAAATCTGTCAAGGGTTTTACCTGCCGAAACAATGGTAACCGTAAAGGGCCCTCCGGTGACTCCAGGGGCAATCGGAGGGTGAGGCTGAGTGTAATTTGAATCCAGGACCACACTTATATCGGTTGTCCTGTAGTCAATCTGGTACAGCGTAAAAGGTGCATTGTTTTTCACGTAAAATGTATATTTGATCTTCCCCCCTGAACAGTAAAGCGAATCATTGATAATATTGGCGCAGGTCGGGGTAACCATTTGACAGGAATCAAACTTCAGCGTATCGGTGCATAAGTGAACTCCCTTTGCATCGATACTGTTGATCAATATCATATGAGGTGAAGTTGAAGTGCCGGTAAGGCAGAAGGAAGCAAAATCAGGGTATGTCCCCGGTGGGATACCTCCTCCCGGCGCTTTGATCTTAATATGGCTGCTGCTCACTGGAGGGATTATATTCCATCCGGTGAAGATCGCAAACTGGGTGCCTCCAAGTCCGGTAAACTCAAGGTATTCTATGTTGGCGTTGTAGTAATTACTTTTAAGTGTAAGATTATAACAACATTTGACGGGATCATTCTTTGTTGCTGTAAACGTTATACCATCACATGGATCGCAGTGTGGAATATCGACACAATAGCGTATACTGTCCATGCAACACCAGCTTGGAAATGGACCTGTGGGCCCCGGTTTTGTATACTGATCGCATGCTGCAAAGAAAAAGCATGCATTGGTTGCATTATTGGAAACCATCAGTGCGGTTTCAATATAGGCAGAGGTTTGACCTGGTAACAGATCCGGGATCCCTATAAATTTGGGAGAAGGGCTTACATCGGGGGTTTGAGAATACAGCGTTAATCCCCGGACTGTAAAACTGGAATTGTTTCTTATTCTGAACTTCATTTTAACAGCGCCTGTATCACATTCGGCTTTCAGATCAAGAACGGCAACACAGTTGGTGTCGACCGGAATACTGCAACCTTCAAGAGTCAGTGTTTTCCTGCAAACCGTGTCATACTTGGGAGGATTGCCAATGAAATCAACATTAATGTGGTTAACGCCGCTACCCGCAAAACAAATAACACCCAGAGTCTGAAATCCAGCTGTATCCAAAGGAATGCCGTTATAAGGAGGATTTTTCGTAAAAACCACCTGGGTAGGAGATTGATAAGTGATAGTACTCCAGGGATTATCGGATGAAACGTTAGCCAGGGTCAAATTATCGGAAGTAATAGAAATTCCGGTAAAATAATCCGGCCGGTATGTGTTGGAGATATCAACCTGAAAACAACATTCACCCTGGGGCAGTCTGGTTATTCTTGCATCTGTTTTGCTGCAGATATCTGTATGACAATCAACAGAAATCGCATCCAGGAAATTCCCGCCTGCTGAAGTACCCCCCACAGGGAGAGAAATAAAACTCAGCACATAGGAAGAACCGGAACCGGGAAATGTATAGGTTACAGTGTGCATTGTCCAGGCGGAAATACTGGCAGTGTCTGTTTCTAAAACGATAGCTGCCCCACTGCCAATAGGAGCTGGTTCTATTGCTACACTCATCTGGTTTGTATACCCTACACGCCCCCGGTGAGCAAAAGAAATAGTAACAGTAGTTCCGGGGGTGGCTGTAAATGTTTGATAAAGTGTTCCCACCATATTGGCATTTAATTCAATGAACTGATTACCCGAATAAGAAGGTACGCCATTGAAACCGTTACCCCAGACTTCAATCATATGGTCAGTAGCTGTGGTTTTCCAGCATGAGACGGAGTCTTCGTTAAAAATGCCCTGGCTGCCGGGGGCCACGAGTTGCTTATCCTCGAAATCAGAATTACATAAATGGTTACAAGTATCATTAACCACCTGGATACAAACCGGATTTGTTTCTACCGGGTTAATTGTATATCCGCCTGTGGTTGATTTTGCAATAAACCCGGCTGTGTTACAATCAATCAATCCATCGGCAGTTCCGGCCGGTATTTGTGTTCTGAATGTAAACGTATAAGTGCCCCCGGGTGCTAAAGTGTAAGTTGGATTAAAATCAAATTTAACTCCTCCATCTGCAACTGATGCACCCCATACGCCGGCATTGCAGGGAGTGCCGGTACCTGGCCAAGTTGTACATATATTTTGAGTAGCGGTATATGAAGCAGTATAATTACTGTTTATGGGTGCAGTAAGCATCTGCATATTAAACTGGTCGCTTACAGCTATTGAGCCCGGGCTGCCTAAAATAGTCAGGTTCCCTGTTGCCGGAATTCTGTCAATTACAACCAAACTGTCAACAGCAATGGTACCCGTATTACGTATTGTAATTTCATAATCCACAGGTGTATTGGGTTTACCAGTGCCGCTATTCGCATAGCTTCCGTTCAAACTCCCTTTTACTTTTTTATCTATACCTATTGCTGCAAATGCACAAATATTAAGAGAGGTATAACAAACTAATTGCTGATTAATTAAATTACCTCCGGAAACAATAGACCAATAACCATTTGATCCGCCAACTGCACCACTTTGAACAACAGCTTTAAAACAAATTTTATAAGTACTGATGCCGGAAGGTATATTTGGTAAATTAAATTTGAGATTTGTTGAAGGTATAATGGTAGGATCAGGAGAAAAGCCGGTATAAACTATGCTGGAAATATCGGCCTGTAACCATACCGGTAATTGCACGTTGAATATCCCACCAATTAAAGCAGCGTCACCGGAGTTTTTAAATTCATAACATAAACCGATGGTATCTCCAACGTTTTTGCAACCCGGAATATATTGATTTTGTGTACAACCTATATCCGGTTGCGGATTGTAAATAACAACCCCGCTTGCATTTCCACCCCCGTCACAAGGTACACAGCCACCCACCGGGCCGGCGTCACAATCAAAGGAAATGGCCAAACTGTCTTTATAAGGCGGATTTCCTGCGGCTCCATTGCATGATGAAGTTAAGTCGTAATATAGAGACAGACTAACCGATTGTCCGGGTAATAAATTATTTACAGTATGATTAAACTTTGTTGTATTGGTTGCCGGAGCACTTCCATTGGTAGCTCCGTTGCCTGTTAAAGGAAAAGGGCCTGTGGGTGAAAGAGTACAATCATAATATGTAATACTGCCACCAAGTCCGGCTTGGGTCGTGTTTTGTAATACTGTATTGGATGGAGTTGGATCAGATAAGCTTTTTAAATGCACCAGTGGTAAAAAATTGGTAGCTATTAAATTTACCGGTGTATTGCCTGTATTGTTAATAGTATAAGAAAAAGATGATGATGTCGCAGTCATATTTGAAACAGAAATACCTGAATTGGCAACAGCCACCGCTGGTATTGTATAGGCTGCAGGCACAGGCCCTTTTATAATACTGTTTGCTACACTGCAGTTTGTTCCTTTAAAAGTTACATTGCTTGTAAGCGTTTGCCCACGCCCTGTATTACACGAGTCAAGCTTTACCACATAAAAGAAATAATCATTCGAATTTTGGTTAAAGGCAGTTATATTAGGTGTAATTACATTTCCTGAAAGTGTATAAGTATAATTGGCACCATAAACCGATGTTATCAGACCTAATGAAGGGGAAAGTGCAATGTCAAAACTTGGATTTTTAATATAAAAACAATCCGGATTATTAAACCATACCCTAAAAGTCACTTCCGCAGTCATTATGTTGAACGAATAAAAACTATGGGTAAGTGAAAAAAGGTTATTTAAAATACCATTTGCGGTGCAGTTAGCATTTTGAGTTGTACCTAAATTATCTGTATTTACGCCTGTAAAAATTGCCGGTTTTGTTACACCTGTACAAGAATCGGGGCAGTTGAATCTAAAACACACATTAAAACTTATGGCGCCTGTGTTTGTGCAGGCCGATAAATTGCTCATGGTGATAGTAAGCTGGGGGCCACTGTTCGTTATGATCATGCAAGCGGGTAAAGCCGTTGAACAACTAGGATCATAACTTACTAAAGCAGCATTGTACTGAATTTTTACAGTATCACTTTTGGTAGCAGTTGTCCAATTAAACGATATATTTAATGGGAAGGAAGTACCTAAATTGTGTGTTGCAGGATAAGAAGGATCGGTAAGTGTAAATCCATTCACCTGTGCCTGGGTAAAACAGGCTGTAAACAAAACTGCAATGAGGATAAGTATTTTTTTCATGGTTTTAATTTTTAATGATTTTGAAAGTTTTTAATTCTGTTGAATTATCGATTACTTTCAAATAATAAATGGCAGAAGAAAGGCTACCCATTGGTATGCTTGTTTCTGTACTGCTGACTTTTTGGTTTAGTAATTGCCTCCCGTAAAATCATAAAGACGATAACTCAGGGTTTCGAATTTATCAGTTCCTGATCACCGACTGGTAACTCAGTTTCTCCGGCGCCTGGGCAAAAACTCCTGAAGCCATCAATAACACTCCGAATATTGTAATTATACTTTTCATACTTGTTTCAAATAAAAGTTTATAATGTTTGGCAGTTAATTCGCAGTGACTCTTTATTTCTTTGATTTCTCACTATTTATAAGTTCTCCATTCCTGATCCGGATTGCACTTTTGTTCTTCAGACTTTTAAAAGCAGATCGTAGTTTTTCTATTTTATCAGCCGAAACATTAGGATCCATTTCCAGGTCTTCGATAGCTTCCTCAATGGAATTGTATTCTTTCACATTGGCATCATCGGCATTCTTCTTTATAATTAAAAGAGGCAATGGTTCAGAATGCTTTTTTGTAAAAAAACTCTTAAACCTTTCTAATTTTTTCAATTTGCTTTTTTGGAGAAACACACAAACATATTTGTAAAACGATGTTGTTGCAATAGAGGACCTGTAATCGGTATATGTTGTTTTTTTAACGGTATGAATTCTTTGATCAACGGCGTGCTGAGAAATAGAATAAACCCTTAAAACAGGGTAGGGGCTCCCTTGACAATGATCTGGAATGCCTATGGCAGGGTTACTGGTTTAAAAAATCAATCACCGCCTGGTATGGGTCGTGAAACGTAAACGAGCCGTCCTTTTCCCTGACGTAAAGCAAAGCCATTACTTTATTGTAGCCCCCCTGCTCAAGGGCTTCCCAAAATTCCGCAGCGTAGCATTCGTCACCCAGGTTTTGAACACGGATTTCATACTTATCTGCAATGTCTTTTACATCTTTTCTCGCCAAGTTGTTAAAATTCATCATAAGTGTCCATGCCTCGAAATGAGTCTTAGCTGCATACTCGGTTATTGATTTTACGAATATTGGCTCCAATTGATTTTGCTGTTCGGGAGTCAATGCACTCATTTTAGCCGCAAAGAGTTTATTCTCAATTGATCCCGTGTCGACTTTTTGTCTGAGGTCCACTGCCACACGTTTATAAATTGTTATATATATTGTATCATTATGGTCCAGGTATACCGGCTTTACGGAGTCCGGGGCGGCAACAGATTCTTTTTGCTTCATATTCGTATCGGGCTTGTCAATTTTCCTTCCTGTTTTGTCGATATAGTACCAGTTGTCGCTTATCCATGTAGCATTATCTCCGTATACCTGGGACTTACAGTTTGTGCTGACTTCAGCCAGGCCGTTTTCAAAAGGCCGGGCGCAATCGAATTGAGGAATAATCATAACCTTACCCGTTGCTGAATCGGCAAACCCGATTTTCTTGTTTGCTATTATCCTGAAAAGCCCGTCAGATATATAATCAGGGCCATTGTCATAAGGAAATACTTCATATAAAACTTGTTCCTGGCGGTTAATGGTAACAAAACCTTTTTCAGGGCTGGCCACAATTGCATAAGTCCTGAAGGTGTCGGAGAAAACCATAGGGTATTTTCCTATCGGGATAACCACTGTCCCGTTATGATCTTTATAACCATAGCCACCTTTGATAGTATCATTGAACGCAACAAGGAAGTCTTTCTTCACGATTGTTTGCCCCTGGTTCGTCAGACTACTGATAAGAAGCAAAAGGATTATGAAGCAGATTGTTTGTTGTCGTATTATAATATGGTCAATAACCAGGTTTTTCATACGGTCCATCTTAATATTATCATCTTTTTACTTTGGACGAAATTTCCAGTCCTGATTGTAAAGTAATAAGTTTCGTTCGCCATTCCTTTTGCATAGAAAACCAATTCATAAGTTCCCTGAGCTTTTTCTTCATTGACCAATACCCGTATCTCCTCACCGAGGAAATTATAAACACTTATTTTTACTGAACTTGTCTGGGGTATTACATAGCCGATGGTTGTTGGTAAGTCTGATATCTGATCCCCAATTCACACCTCCATCTGCCGATTTTTTATAGTATATCTCTCCCATGCCCAAATCATTCCGGTAATCGTACCAAACCACATGCACATCGCTACCGGTCGCAGCAACACACCACACATTGTTATCAGACGGGGTATTGCCGTAAGTCCAGGAACCTGAATTATCATTGGTTAGCCTGGTATCCTGAAGCCATTGGGCTTGTGCTCCCAAACAGTAACAAGAAAGGAACAATGCTATAAGAATTATGTTTTTTTTCTTCATGGTTTTATGCTGTTAATGGTAAAAAGTGCTGCTGGAACGAATATGTTCTGGTTTGAATCTGTGTATGGTTATTTAGGGAAGGTCAGTTCCGGATGCAACGGACTGAAAAACCAAAAGTCTTCATATAATCTATGCGGTCCGCGGCTGCGGTATTATAACCCAACTGCCGGACCCATGAGGAGGTTGAGAAGTTCTGTGATGATGACCAGAAAAAACCAATGTTAGTAAGATCTCCGAATGTGCCGCCTATATAGTTTTTGGCTCCGCCCGGAAGAGCTTTAAATCCGCTGCTGTTGGAAGCTCCTGTGTTTGGAGCAGTCCAATGTGCATGTCCGGTCTCCTTCATTTTTCCACCTGCAACACTTTGACCGGCCAGGGAACTCGTTAGCCCCGACCAGTGGGCATCAGTCGGCAAATGCCAGCCACCCGGGCAAATCCCCTGCGTTCCTTCTGTGGTAGTATATTGCATCATTTCATTCCACTGGTAAAGTTGCTTTGACTTATCAGTTTTGCAGTATATGTTATTTGTTGAATGGTAGGGAATAACAGTTAAACGGCAGGGGAGGTGAAAATCAGGTATATGAGAACCTGCTGAAACTGATATTATTCACACGCATAAATTCCCCAAACAATGTATATGCTTCATTTACACTGAAGCGGTTTTTAATTTCCCGTAAAAGAACAGATTTATCTCCGTTTTGTATGTTAAATAGTTGGTAGAACTTATTTACCTCCCCTGGTTCTATTGTATAAACATACTCATAATCAGAATCTCCCCACAAATCATCAACAGTTTTACCAATATCATAGCCATCAAAGTATAGTTGTCCTTTCTCAGTAAAATAGATTTGCATGGATATTTTAATATCCGGTCTTTCCAAATAAAACAACATTATCTTTTCCATATTGATTTCAAATCGTCGCCGTTGAAAATTTTCTATTTTATGCTTTTATACCTGGCTCTGAATACCCGAAACTTTTCCCAAAATTTACTATCATCTTCAGATCCTTTATTGAGACCCAGATTGACTCCGAGTTCCCTTCAATCATTCCAATCGATGCCTTGAATAAGCTTGGGAAGTGGTTTGGGCAGGTTCATGATCCCGGTCATGAGCTTTTCGAAGGCCGGGGCAAGATTGTCTTTAATAATTAACGCTTCGGATTGCGATGGTTCCCAATCCGAAAGACTGATCTCAAGCGTTATAAAATCATTTGACTTTGCCGCAGGCATTTCCGTCTCCTTATCGATCCTATAATGGAGTAAGTGAGTGTTAACATTCGCTTCAATCACCGTCGCAACAGCCTGGACGCCGGATTTCCTCAGTTTCTTCTCACTTCCCGGATTACTGTTTGAGGTGACGCTGGCTCTGCTGAACACAATACGAAATATAATAATAAACGCGAGCATCATAAATCCAAAAAAGAGAGGAGGCGGCCAAAACTCGTCCCAGGTGTTCACAACACCCTGCTCAGGGTGACGTGCAGGATAAATGACCTCTACCTCATCGCCTGGTTTAAGCCGGGACAAGGGTTTAGCCAGCGATCTGCGGATTATGTGTGGTGCGCCGGATGCATCTTTAAAAGTGATCATAGGAAACACACCGCTTCCTGTACTGCCATCGCTCAGGGAAGACGTCACTCTTTGGGATCCGACTACATGGCCGGTTGCCCTGATGCCCTCGGAACGAAGCCCGATTGCTGTCTTTAAAGTTAAATACGTCCCGAGTCCGCACGCAGGAATAGCTATAGATAAGATAAAAAGGGCTGGAAAGCGAACAGGATTCAGACGAAAGTGAGAAATAAGGGCAGGCAAAAGATGGAAGGGATCATCCATTTTCGAGTTCCCCGATATGAGTATACCCGATACCCATATTAATAATATAATAGCAATAAAGCCAAGGACAAAACCAGCCGGAACGAGAGGGAAATCACTCCATAGGAGCAACTGTGCATTCCGGGGATTTGAAGGGCTGTATGCTACGGTGACCAGGTCTCCCACACGAATTGATGGTGACTCGGAATAAGACCGGCCGCTGACCCTGATCCGTTCTCCGGTTGATACTGAAAATTCAACCATTGGCGATTTTAATGGAGTATCTGTTGATGAGCCGGATAAGCGTGAAGACGTATCCATTCCAACGACAACGCCTTCAACTCTTTTACCAGTAATCAGCAAACGAACAGAATTTTGCAACATAAATCCGGCAAGCAAAAGCAAGCCCAGCACAAGTACGCTCAACATCCCCCCAACCCAATTTATCGTCATGACCGGGATTCATTATTGTTTGATAAAATCCATCATCGGCTGAAACGGGTCGTGAAAAGAAACCGAGCCATCCTTTTCTAAGGTATAAAGCAAAGCCATCATTTTTGTATATCGCAAAGCCACCATTTTAGTGGTTTTAATGCCATCTTCATCAGAAACAGACTCCTTACCACTGGATAACCTGATAAGTTCTTTCACAACTTCTATGGCTTCAACATTCGTGTTATTTGCAACAGCCAGAGCATGTGTTTCTGAATCTTCCCAAAACTCGGCTGTATAGTTATCCCCGCCGAGGCTTTGAACGCGAATATCATACTCCTCTGCCATCTTTTTCTGATCCATCTTTCCAAAATCACTGAAAACCATGAAAAAAGTCCCGGCGTTGAATATCTTAACATTTAAATGTGTCTGAACCGGATAATCATTGATTGATTTTTCAAATGCTTCATGCAATTGATTTTGCTTGTCCAGGGGCCATGCTGCCACTTGCGCGGCAATTAATTTATTTTCAGGAGACTCCGGGTCTGCTTTATTTACTGACTGTTTGAGATCAGTTAATGCCCGTCCTTTAATGGCTATTGCAATCGGATCATTGTTTTCGAGGTAAACAATTGGCGTTGCAGGAGAAATCTTCTCCGGCCATGCAGGAGAAGCTTCCTTTGGGGCAGTTTGATCCTCGTTGCCGAAAGCAAAGGGATATTCCTTGCGGACAACTTCTGATTGGTAAATTTTCATTGACTTTGGGTTCTCGGCATATAAGGTATGAAGTTCATCTTTTATAAGAACATCCTTTATTTCAAGGATCGCATTTGCATTATCATATGCATTCCATGAATATATCATCCTGCGATCACCTTTAAACTGAAAGGAAATCTTGTCGTCCGTGATTTCTTTCAGGGTGATCAATCCCCCGGCAAATGATTTCTCGATACCGATATCTTCTTTCGCTAATGTAAGACCGGTAATGTTTGTCGGAAGTTCCATGACAACTTTTCCTGAGACTGCCCCAAGCACGACTTCTCCGCCGAGAGCTCCAAGAACCCGAACCGTAATACTGTCAGAAGGATCCCGTAAATTAACATACCGGCTTCCAAACAAATACGATTTCGAACCGGCAGCCTTGATGTAAAGTTTAAGTTGAGTAAAGTCATTCTCCGGGTAGCTGCTATCCGCCTTTATTTCAGTATTGCTTTCCCGGTCAAGATAATCAAGGCCATTGCTGCCTTTCACATGATCAAAAATTACAAACACTTCTCCCTCACTAATGTTGGGAATGTTTGGGAAAATGGTTTGTATGTCGGTTTTATAAATTTTTGGTCCGTCGGGAAATCCATAACCAACCATAATTCCCCCCATTATCGTAGCGAGCGGCTCAAACCCTTCAATGTCACCGACAGCTTGTGAAAGCAGGAGATCATATTCCGCTGTTGTCAGTGAGACAAAATCATCCCCGGCATCTGCAATCCGCTTTTCAAGAACTGCAATTCGCTCTTCCTGACTAATTTTTGTTTTCATGTTTTGTTCAGTTTGTTGAGACTGAGAAAAACCATATCCGTAAAAGACAAACATCAGCACGATCAGTACAATCTTTATTTTTCTCATTCTTTGATTATTTTCTCCAGGTCAAACAATCCAATATGGATTGAATATTTATGCTGGTCGTAGCCAGCTTCCCCATTATAAGTCATTATAAACTTGCCGTCCTTAAAATAGGTAATATCATCGATCGAAGGAAATTGTTTACGGCTGAAAAGAATTGTAAACTCTTGATTTGTAAGGGTGGTAATGATCAGGTAATATGTTTCGTCGTCGCCACGGTATTGCCGGTCGAATACTTTCAAAGTAACTTTTAAATATTTCTCTTTGTCAACAGGAACATTATGTAATGAATAGCCGTTTTTATATTCACTTGCCTTGTCAAGAATCGTACACTCCCTTTCTTTCTCAACCGTATAAGGATGTAAAGTGTCCAAAATAGCGCCATTGGTTGAGGATATCTCGATGAAGGTTGAGTCATAGTTTCTACCGCAAATAAAGTTTGATCCTTTTACGTAGATCTCGCCGCACTGTCCTTCAATTTTTATATTCCATTCAAAATCCTTTAACTTGATCTTATAGTCTTTGTGATTCAAAAAAGTCATATTACAACTAATAATGAATGATGTCATTAAGGTCAATATGATCATTAAGTTCTTCATTTCAAGATTATACTTGAATTTTAGCCAAAAATACTGACAATGCTATGCCAGCACAATACCAGATAGACCTGCGGTAGGTGTTGTTCATTTAACGGTATATAAAACTGATTTACTGGTAAAAGAAGACAGAGTATCTTATCCCGGAATTGAAATTTTATAAAGCGGAGGAGGGAGGGAAATAATTACTTCTGTTCCCTGAGCATCGTTATCCTGGCTGCTTAGATCTTCAAACATGATGGGCTGTGGAAGCTGCATTTTTGTGCTCAACAATCTGAGCCGCTCTTCAATAATTTGTATCCCTTTTGAAATATGATCTTCCTTTTTATTCTTCTTTGCTTCTATAATTCCTATACCATTATCTGTAACCTTAATAATCAATGACCGGCTGACAACAGTATCAATTTCCACGTCTTCAAAAGTGAATGAAACAGTGAGAAGGCCTTTATTGCCTGAATTGATGATGCCGTGCCAGATTGAATTTTCCATAAATGGCTGGATGATCATGTTCGGTATCATGACTGAACCTGTATCAACATCTGTCCCGGTAATAATCTCATATGAGAAACTCTCCTGAAATCTCAGCTTCTCAAGATCGAGATAAAGCTTCAGGCGTATAATTTCTTCCGATAAGAGAATAAATCCGCTTCCGGCTGTATCAAGATTTTTCCGCATCAATTTGGCAATCATTGCAATGTAATCATTGGCCTCTTCATATTTACCGCTGTTGATAAGATATTGCACCGAATTAAGTGAGTTGGAAATAAAGTGCGGGTTCATCATTGCAGATAAGGCTTGATGCTCAAGCTTGTTGAACCTTTCAGTCAGTTCTAATTCCTTGCGCATTTTGTCGTTATTTCTTATCTGACGCCATGTTACAAAAGAAAAAGTAATGAGTATAAAAACTACGATGATCAGGAGATCAAACCAGATCGTTTCAACAAAGCGGGGCAGGATCCGAAAGCTGAGGATGTATGGTTCACCCCAGCTGGTATTTTGAATTTTAGCCCTGATCTGCAGAGTGTAAAGTCCGTTCTTCAACGAGATGAAATTCAGGAAATCATACCCGGTTTCCGTCCAATCATCATTTAATTTATATTCGTACTTTACTGAGCCTGATGAAGAAAAGTTTAATGCCTTGAAGTCGATATATACATCATGTTGTTCGGGCTCAAAAACTAAATTATTATAGCTTGTGTAAACCGAATCTCCAGCTTTAATGTCGATAATTTTCACCTTTGGTGGAGAAGGAGAATAGCTGTCGAATAAATTTACATCCAGGAAAGAAATTCCATTGCTGGTCCCGACATATAGAAAGTTTATTTTGCTGTCATAATAAAGTGACAGGATTTCATCGGAAGGGAGCCCGGTTAAACGGTTAAGATATCTGATAGAACTCCTGTCAAACAGATACAGTCCATTCATACTCCCGATCCAGATCCTGTTCCTGTTATCCGATATAAGAGAAGTAGCTGAAGATAAATCATACCCATTAAAACTTGTATAGGTTTTAACCGAATCATTTCCCGGGTTATAGCTGGCTATTCCCTTTTCACCAGCGAACCAGATATTTTTTTTATTATCCTGGCAGATTGCATTGATTCTTGAATTCAGAACCGGGTCAGAGGGGAAAAATGATTTCTTCCATTCTTTACAGGAGTCAGATGCCTTGGTGATTTTGCATAAACCCAGGCCTGTTGCTATCCAGATGTTATTTTCCGAATCTTCAAAAATTTCGTTAATGCGATTTATATTCAGGCTATCTCCAAAGATATATAAATGGCATGTTTCCGAGGGTTTATAATCAAGTGATTGTTGAACCAGAATGTAATTCCCTGATCCTCCAAACAAATAAAGATCATGAGATGTTTTACAGAATGACGGCCGGTCGAAAAGATTAAGGATTATACCTTTGTATGAAGTTTTTTTAACCCCGGTTTCACCAAATGCACCGCTTATATAAAATTCATTACCCGATTTTTTAATATTGTAGATATATTCCGTTAATGTTTTTGTCGAATTGTTTTTGATATTGCTGAACTTTCCGTTTTCTAAAATATTCAGACCGTTAAAAGTCCCTATCAGTAATTTGCCCGAATTGTCTTTCTCAATTGAATAAATACTGTTATTGCTCAATCCGTCCTTTTCATTATAGCTTTTCAGATACAGGTTATTCAAACAAAACACGCCTTTGCCATAGGTACTTACCCAAATATTTCCTTCATTATCTTCCATGAAATTGGTTACAAGAGTATTCTCCAACCCCATTTTAACTCCGATATCACTTATATTTTCCGAATCGTGAGGAATTAAATAGAACCCTTTATTCATTACTGAAAACCAGATGTTATTATGCCTGTCAATTAGCATATTGCAAACATCATTGTTACCGGCTAAGGGTATTTTATACCTTCCAATTACCTGATCTTTTTTTATTCTGTATATCATGCCCCTTGTACCAATATAATAGCTGCCGTCGCAACTATTGGCAAGACAAAAAACTTCTGTGTCAGGCAGCTTTTTAATCCGGATTTTTATTAACCTGGTCTTTTTGAAACTGTACAGGCCGGTTGGAGTTAAAGCCAGAATTTCATTATTCGCTAATATCTCTAATCTGTTTATATAAATGGGGGATGTTTGGATACCATGAGTTTTTAGTCTCTCATGTTTTTTTTCACTGATAGAATTGATAACCCCATGAGTGCGATAAGCGAATATTTTTTGCTCATCTTTTCCCTCAGGGACAAGTAATAAATAAGACGTAGCAAAACTTTTCCCGTCAATTTCATTGCAATAGTTTTCGATCCGCCCATTTCTTAAAACATTTATTCCTTTTTCATAATTCCCGAAATATAATTCACCATTATGTCCTTCCACCAGAGAAATAATCGAATTCGAATTAAGACCGTCATTCGTTCTGAACGTTGTGAATCGTTTTCCGTCAAACTTACTTATTCCATTTATCGTGGCAAACCAGATAAAACCATCTCTGGCCTGGATTATACTGTACACCGTTGAGGAAGCCAGTCCGTCTGTTGTGGTATAATGATAATATGAAGGTGTTTGCGGATGAAGTGCTGCAAAGGGGAGACTGAGGATTATTGCAAGTATAAGTTTTTTTAAAGGCATGTTCAAACTGACTTCAGCACTGATTTGATTTTTTGTATAAACTCCGGTGCTTTCCTGCGGGATAATTCAACACTGCTGCCATCTGTCATCGTAACAAGATTTCCGCTGAGGTTTGAATAGTCTTTAATATATTTCAGATTGATCAGATGTGATTTGTGAATTCTGAAAAATCTATCCTTTGGCAGGGTATCCTCGAAATCTTTTAATGTTCGGGAAACAACCGTATTCTTTCCACCTTTAATTACAATGGTTGTATAACATCCATCTGCTTCAAGACGTATTACCTCATCAATAACAATTACATTAAATCCATGAGAGGCAGGGATAACTAGTTTTTCAATATCATGGGAAGTCTCAACTTTTATGGACTTATTCAGAATTAACAGAAGTTTTTTAACAGTCTGTTTAAGCTCCTTGATATTTATGGGCTTTAGGATATAATCTGCTGCGCCGGCTTTCACGGCATTGATCCCAAATTCCTCGTGGGCACTGACAAATACTACCAAAAAATTCCGCTCATCGTACTCTGCAAGAAAGTCAAACCCGTCGAGTACGGGCATATTGATATCAAGGAATACGGCATCGGGCTTAAGAACGCTTACAAGTTCCTTAGCCTTTACAACTGATTCGGCCAGGCCCAGGATTTCAACCTCCGGGCAATACGTTTCAATGATCTTCTTAAGATTTTCCCTTCCATGAAGCTCATCATCAACAATGATTGCTGTGAATGTATTAATTCCATTTTGTGAAGACATGATCCTTTGATATAATATAATCAGGTACCTTAATATGCAAATATACAGCTAAATTACACATATTTGCTTTTCCGGAATAGTGTTTTTTGATGAATTATTCCTTACATTTGTATAGCAGGCAAAATTGTTTTTGCTATGAGGAACCTCATACTCACCCTTCTGGCTTTGGTAATTTTTCAGCTTACCCATGCTCAAAAAGTTGGCAGGCCGCTGATCGATTCACTCATTGCAGAATTGCCCGGAATGAAAGAGGATACCGACAAAGTAAAGATACTCACAACAGTTTGCTATGAACTTCGGAATATCAATCCAAGGGAGGCTTTGAACCCAGGACTGGATGCCCTGCAGCTTGCCGAAAAGATAAATTTTCAGTACGGGCAAGGGCTGGCACATTATTCCCTCACGTTTATTTATCATATTTTATCAAGGCTTCCAGAGTCAATAGATCATGCTCTGAAGGCAGAGGCGATCTTCGAAAGCCTTAAGGAGAACAACCACCTTTGTGCCACTTACCTTATGCTTGCCTATCTCTACAAAGATCTTGACAAAGGGATTACGGCAGAGTATATGCGCAAAGCAACTGCCTTATTGCCTTATAACAGGGATATTTTATGGAAAGCCAGGAACTACGGGACTCTCGGGAACAATTACCGTAACCTGGACCAGTTTGATTCGGCAGGGAAATACATGCAGATCCACCTGCAAATGAGCAAGGAAAATCACCTGGGCGGGGAGATCATGATAGTCAACAACAGGTTTGGTTATATGTATATGGCACAGTCGAGGGTGGATACTGCTTATGCATTGATCAGGACCGGGCTGGAATATTTCCAGGCCATAGGATCAACCCGGATGGTTGCAGAAAATTCCACTACACTGGGCAGAATAAGGTTACGGCAAAGCCAGGATGCAGGTTCTCTTCGTAATCAATATCTCAGGGAAGCCGAGGTTTTTGCTCTGGAAGGGCTTAAGGTCTCGTGTGAACTGGGTTATCTGATCCAGAGTTACACTGCCAACAGGTTATTGTCGGATATTTACAAAGCTAAGGGCCGTAATGACATGGCCCTCGGTTATCTCAACGCCGCCTTTATCGATTATGACAGTGTTTACGGGGCCCAGATTGTAAGCAAAGCTTCGGTTCTGAGCTGGAAAAATGAGGAGGAATTAAAGGAGAAGCAGGTAGAATTGCTGAAATTGCACAACAGGCAGCAGATGGTGATCATTTTTGGCGCGATTTTCGGTATCATTATCCTGGTCATTGCCGTGTTTGTTATTATCAACAGCCGCCGAAGACAGAGAAAAGCTTACCTGCTGGTCCAGGAGCAAAAGGAGGAAATTACCAGGGTTCTTGGAGAACTGGAATCGACCAACCAGGAGCTGGAAGCATTCTCCTATTCGGTTTCCCACGATCTGAGGGCTCCTGTGCGCAGGATCGAAAGTTTGTGCATGTTCCTAAGGGATGATTATGAAATATTGCTTGATGTCACAGGTAAAGACCTACTCAAACATATTACTGAATCAACCGGGCTGATGAACCGGCTTATCGAGGACCTGCTTACATTATCGAGGATCACACGTCAGACTGTCACCAGGGCGCCCTGCCACCTGAGTGATATGGCTGCAAAAATTTGTGAGGATTTAAAACTGACTTATCCGGGAAAGACCTATACCTGCAGGATAGAAGAGAACATTATAGTTCAGGCCGATTTCCGGCTGCTTCATATTGCACTTCAGAATCTTATCGATAATGCATGGAAATACAGCAGTAAAGTTGAAAATCCGGAAATTATCATCGGAAGCGAATTAACTGAAAACAGGAAGTTTATTTTTATCCGGGACAATGGCGTTGGTTTTGATATGGGACAGGCCGGGAAGTTGTTCACTCCTTTCCAGCGGTTGCACACCGATGAACATTTCAAAGGCAGTGGCATCGGTCTTGCAACAGTTAAACGTATTATTGTAAAACATGGTGGCACAATCAGTGCCCAAAGCGAGCCCGGGAAGGGAACAATTTTCAGTTTTACCCTTACTGGCAACTGATTACAATGGCAAGAGAGTCATATTAACTTTAACTATTAATGTAAATCAAATGGCTATGAAAAAAATCAAATTTTTCTTTTTAACTTTTATTGTGGCATTAATTGTAAATTCTATGGCTTTTTCACAGGACTATAAAACTGCCACAACCGCCTTATCCCATGCAGGCGATGCCCGAAACATTTTCAAACCCCTTTCCCAGGATCCTGAAGCGGGTTCCATTCTAAAGATTACGGAAAATCAAATCAATTCATTTATTGAAACTATACCAGGAAACAGTTTAGCGAATTATGGTTTTAATAGCCGGGAGGAATTACAAAAAATCACGTTTGATACACCTGTTAGAGTCTACACTCTCAAAGACTCGAATATTGTATTTACTTCGACATGGAGGGTTCCTGTTGTAGTTGATAAGGAGTACCGTGCTTTGCTGACCATCATTAAAGTAAATGAAGAATATACACTCACTGATTTTGGGGCAAGGGTACTCGCCAGGGAATTGTTTGCCAAAAAATCGGATCATACCTGCGGATTACTCAGGGTTTATGAACTCAGATCGGATTATCTGATAGAAGCATCATCAGGAAATCAAGTAAAGTTTATTCCCATACAAGGCTCTAAAGACAAGTTGTTTGATTTACATGATATTTTTAACATGATAAAAAATAAATAGCCATGAAAAAAATAGCAGGTATTGTATTATTACTGACTTTCATTGTACACGTTCAATTGAAAGGACAGGTATTGAATGTTCCTGAAATAACCCAGGAACAGAATCAATGGTGTTGGGCCGGTGTTTCTGCTTGCGCTTTAGATTATTATTGTACCACTACCGCTCAATGCGACATTGCAGAATATACACGTACGGTTGCAACATGGCATAGTTTCGGAAGCACTGATTGTTGCGTTAATCCGAACGTCGGGTGTAACTATTGGAACTATAACTGGGGCTACCCCGGCAGTATCCAGGATATATTGATCCACTTTGCAAATATTTCCAATGATGGTTATGGGTCATACCTGACACTTTCCGACATAACCTACTATATTCAACTGAACAGGGTTTTCATTATCCGCTGGGGATGGACTTCGGGAGGCGGGCATTTTGTGGTAGGGCATGGAATATCAGGGAATAACATATATTATATGGATCCATGGTACGGAGAGGGATATAAGATAGCAACGTATGACTGGGTTCGTTCTGATGGTAATCATACATGGACACATACAAATACGTTATCAGTTTCCCCGCCTTCCAAACCGCCCACACCATCAATTACACAAAACGGGCATATTTTAAGTTCAGATGCCCCAGCGGGTAATCAATGGTATGATCAGACCGGTTTGATAAACGGAGCAACGAATCAAACCTATGATGTAACTCAAAACGGTGCTTATTATGTGATTGTAACAATTTTGGATTGCATTTCAGATACCTCAAACACTATCAATGTTGACCTTACGGGGGTAACATCAGCCGAAAGCAACACCTCAATAAAAGTGTACCCGAATCCCGTGACAAATGAATTAACCATTGAAACACACGGAAACAAAGAAGAAACAGGTTTTGATATCCTGAATTCAAGGGGTCAGGTTGTTTTCAAGGGGACAGTGACAGAAAAAACCCTTATACAAACAGGAAGTTTTTCTCCGGGGGTTTATGTAATACAACTTGACAATGGAATGTCATTTGAGTTTAAAAAGATAATTAAGAAGTAAGCCGGTTATCAGTATATCAGAACGCCCTGGCAGCGCGTACGTAATACGTGTTGTTGCTTTTATTCCAGTCCTCCCTGGAACCTGACCAGAAATCCACCAGCCTTGCATTGGTGGCGGATGTCTCCGAAGAACTCCAGTAGTGGGTTAATTGGGTAAAATTACCATGACCGGCATTGGAGAGATTAATCCTGCAAGCCTTTCTCTAAGCGGTTTGGCATAAATTATATCAAATTTCATTTCAGCGTGAAGATATCCCTCAATTATTTTGGAAATTATTTTTCCTGTGAAGGTTTAAATTTGTTTCTGTAAATTTACCTATTCGTTTTATAAAGAACCGATTATTATAGTAAACGATAAAAACTGAATTATGAAAAAGAGAGTTGAATCAAGGTTGTACAGGACCGGCCTGCTGATAAGTTTGCTGGTTTTTCTGATATCATTATCTG
Source organism: Bacteroidota bacterium (assembly GCA_026391775.1). GTDB lineage: Bacteria > Bacteroidota > Bacteroidia > Bacteroidales > FEN-979 > CAIRDP01. The sequence goes on along the minus strand of JAPLDK010000033.1, from coordinate 39,958 downwards.
TTCAGGCACAGAGGGCCGGTGAGCGTAAGGCAGGGGGCCAGGGTCGTACTCCTGCAGCAAAACCGGCAGGCGGACAGGGACATGCTCCTGCATCAAAGCCTGATGGAAGAAGTAATGCAGGAACAAATAATACCGGAACAAAACAAACAGGCGAAACAAAAGTCTCTGGCGGGGATAAAACCAACGTCAGCGGGAATAATGTAAATATTGACAACAGCAAGAAAAATGTGAATGTTGACAACAGCAAGAATGTTAATGTCAATGTGAATAAAAGCACGGTTGTAGTGGCGAATCCAAGGCCATATCCGCGGCCTCCATATGCTTATGGCGGGCATGCTTACTATTGTTACCATCCTTACGCTTATCATCCATATACGCCCTATCGCTGGGGACCGGTATGGCATCCTGTAGGCTTCTTCATTGCTACTATGGCGGCCACTGCAATCATTGTGACCGTTGCAAGCCAGCAATATCATTATGACCAGGGGGTTTATTATGTGGCCAGCAGCAGTGGTTATACCGTTGTGCCAGCCCCTGTCGGAGCAACCATAGTTACCCTTCCGCCGGGTTCCCAAACAGTAGTCATCAACGAAACCACAAACAATTATTATTACGGGGGTACCTATTATGTGAAATCAGGCCAGGGGTATACAGTTGTCGCCCCAACTGCGGGTTCGGTAGTAGAAAAGCTGCCGGAAGGAGGAAAAGAAGTAAAAATCGGCGAAGTAACCTATGTGAAAGTCGGGGAAACTTATTACCAGCCGGTAAAACAGGATGGCAAAGACATGTATGAGGTTGTTGAGGTAAAGGATGCTAAATAACAACAGCCATCCATTGGACGACCCCTGCTATCTAACCCCTAAAGTGATTAGATGGAAAAAACACGACAATGTTCTTCACCGCATTAATAGCAAAGGTTTCACGGGGAATAAAGCATAGAAGAAAAAAGAATCCCAATAGTAAATTACAATTAAACTTATTCACCAATTATATAGATCGTAGTTATAAATAATAAAGATTATACAAAGATTTTTAAATAAAGTATCAAAAATGTTAATTTAGACCAAATCCATATTATATTTGCATGATAATTAAATTATTGCCTTGTGAGAATAAATGAAACAAGGCTAAGAGTAAACATAAAAAAGGAGAATTAACATGAAATATATAATGAAGGTAAAGATGTGCCTTGAACAAGGGAATAAGGCCATAAGTGATCCTCAGTTCGGACAAAAAATGCATGAACTGCTTGGTGATATAAAAGCAGAAGCTGCTTATTTCACAACAATTTGCGGACACAGAGGGGCGTATATCGTTTTAAATATCAACGATGCCTCAGAAATCCCTGCGATCGCAGAACCGTTCTTTTTATGGCTGGGAGCTGATGTTGATTTCCTCCCGGTGATGACACCGGAGGATCTTGCAAAAGGTGGTCCGGCTATCGGAGCAGCTGTACATAAGTGGGGATAAACCGGTCTGAAACAAGCGTAATAATTCCTATTATTTAAGAAGGATGTCCCATATTTTTGAGACATCCTTTTTTAATAAATTATCCGGACTTTTAGGATTGCTGGGATATCTTAGTTTTTAAAGTACCCTTTTATTTTACCACCATCTGATCCCGGCCAGGCGGCATAGTTCCATCCTGGACAAAAGCAGATTGTATTCGTATTGCAGGCGGCTCAGCTGGGCATCCTTATAATTGGTGATGGATGTGAGCAGGTCAAGGTTGGTGATAACGCCGTACTTGTAACGGTCGGCGGCAAGATCCATAGCCAGCTGGGCCTGGCTGATGAGGGTATCGGCGCTGGAAAGTTTTTTCCGGTTTTTCTGAATGTCCTCCAGGGAATTCAACAGGTCTTTGTTCAGGCTTACTTTCTGGGATTCCAGGGCCAGTTTGGATGCATTGAGGTTTATTGTTGCAAGTTTCTTTTGCAGGCCCGGGCGGGAAGCCGAAAGAATAGGGATAGTTAAGCCCACACCCACAGCATAGTTGAAGGTCACGGCATCTATTTCGGGCATGAACCCGTTTTTATAACCCAGCCCGGCCTGCAGGTTCAGAAGCGGCATTCTCAACCGGTTGGCCGAAACAATATCCCAACCGGCCGAGTTGATCTTATCCCCTGCAATCCTGATGTCAGGATTGTTCTGAAAAGCCAGGCTGAAGATTGAATCGGTCGCAATTCTGAATGTGGACTGGTTAACGACAGTATCGCTGAGATAGCCTGTACCATTGCTTCCTGTGAGCATCCCAAGCAAATTATATTGCTTGTTGAGCTGGGTGACCAGATCGGTAAAAAAATTTTCGGCATTGGTATATTTTACCTGGGTTGAAACCAGGTCATAGTTAAGCGCATCGCCATTTTTCACCTTTACGTCGATCTGTTGCAATGTGGATTGAAGGAGATTTATCTGTTCATTTTGCACAAACAGGCTTTTGTTAAGAAAAATGATGGAATAATAGATCTGGGCAACCTGGTATGCAAGCTGGATTTTAAATCCATTAAGGTTATCCTTTGATGTTTCAAGCTCGCTTTTTGCCTTGTTTACTGTGGCGGGTGTCCGCAGATCAAGTATCGGCTGGGCAATACTTACGGAGGCGTTATAATTGTTTGCCGGCTGTATATTGAATGATTCGACCTGTCCCTGCCCCACAGGAATCTGGATCGCAGGTGTAGGGTACATCCTGCGGTAGGATACATCGGCGCCAGCTACCGGCCAATACCCGGCTTTCCCCAGGTTTACTTTCACTTCGCTCATCCTTACCAGGTCGTTCATCTCACCCACCTTAGGGTATTTCTGAAACGACTGCCCCACAAGTTGTTTCAGCATTGACGGTACCGGGATTTCCTGAGCCGCTAAACTATTCCCTAAAAGGAAAATTGCGATTACTGATAGCAGAATTTTCATACGATGCAATTGATTAAACTTCTTCATTCAATGTTAATATTCAATATTCTAATGCGCTTCTTCCGCCGCCGCCACCTGTTCACCACTAATCCGTTTATTACGGGTAAAAAGGATCAGGGGAAAGGCAATGAGGATGAACAGGGTTGCATACAGGAATGCGTCGAGATAGCTCAGCATAAAGGTTTGCTTCATAACAGAACCTTCAATCACCTGGTAGGTTTGCTGCTGCAGGTTGGCCGCAAACGGGAGTTTTGCTTGTAAACCCTGATAAATCTGGTTGTAACGTTCGGTAAACTGTTGTCCGCCGTTATAAATATTGCTGATGAGGTCGATGCGGTGAACCGCCACCCTATGCGCTATATAATTGTTGATGATGGCAATTCCGAAAGAACCGCCAAGCTGACGCATCATATTATTCAAAGCCACCCCCTGTGGGATGTCCCGGGGCTGTAATCCGGCGACAGCCATAGCATTCAAAGGCACCATAAGGCAGGCCAGCCCGGCGCCCCTGATCATCAGCGGCAGCGCGAAAAAGCCGGAAGAAACATTCAGATCGGCCCGGGACATTAAGATCCCGAAGCCCATAAAGGTAATAAAACCAAGGGTTACAAAGACTTTCGGCGGGGTACCTGCCTGAAGGGCCCTACCGATGAATGGCATCATGATCAGCGACAGCAGGGAGGCGGGAAGTAGGGTAAGCCCTGTTTCATAAGCTGTATAACCCAGTACCCTTTGCAACATCAGCGGGAAAACGAACACAGAGGTAAACAAAATAAATCCGACGATGAAGGTAAGCAGGGTGGTTAAGGACAGGTTCCAGTCCTTTAATATGCGCAGGTTGACCACAGGTTCCTTTTGCTTCAGCTCCCACCATATAAAAGTAACCAGGCTTATTACTGCAATAACGGTAAGCCAGATGATCAGTCTTGAATCGTACCAGTCTTCATGCTCCCCTCTTTCAAGCACGTATTGCAGGGCGCCGATTCCGATAGTAAGCAGGAAAATACCGGACCAGTCTATCCTTGGTTTCACCGAGATATCGAATCCCCTGGGGAGAAAGCGGTAGGTGAGGATACTTGCGATAATTCCGAAAGGCACATTGATGTAGAAAATCAGCGGCCATGAATAACTGTCGATGATCAAGCCTCCAACGGTAGGGCCGAGTGTAGGACCGAGCACAATACCCATGCCGAACAAGGCAGCGGCAAGTCCCCTTTGTTTACCGGGGAAGGTCTCGAAAAGAATGGACTGGGACGTTGAAAGAAGCCCGCCTCCGCCAAGGCCCTGTACAAACCTCCACAGAACGATCTGCCATAGCGAGGTTGACATTCCGCAGAAAACAGAAGCGATGGTAAAAATGACTATCGATGCCATATAATAGCGGCGCCTGCCGAAATAGGCCGCAAGAAAACCGGTCATCGGGATTATGATCACATTGGCGATCGCATAAGACGTGATCACCCAGGCAATGTCCTCGATGGAGGCGCCAAGGTTTCCGGCCATCTGGTTCAGAGCGACATTCACAATGGAAGTGTCGATCAGCTCCATAATGGCCGCGGAGATGGTGGTAAGTGCGATGATGATCTTCGCTATTCTGGTGAGGGATTGCATCGGCGCGATCAGATAGGAACAGAAACAACCACGCTCATCCCGGCCCTGAGCACATCTTTGTATTTTTCCGCATCAATGATCTCAATGCGAACAGGGATGCGCTGAGTCACTTTCACAAAATTCCCTGTGGCATTGTCGGGTGGGAGAAGTGAAAACCTGGCCCCGGTTGCTTCCGAAAGGGAGACTACTTTTCCCTGGACGTTTAGTTTAGGATAACCGTCGATTTTGATTTTTACGATCTGCCCTACATGGATGTTCCTTACCTGGTTTTCCTTGAAATTGGCCACCACCCATTGACTCTGATTGTTTACAATGGTAAAGAGGGGTGTGCCCGCCTGGATGAACTGCCCCTGGTCGATATTCCTCTTACCGAGTTTTCCGTCGGCAATGGCATAAATGCGGCAATAGGAAAGTTTCAGCTTTTGCTGGTCAATGCGTGCTTTTTTAATATCGGCCTGGGCTTGCGCCTTGCCAACAAGAGACCTCTGGACTTCCATACGCGTTTCAGCGACCTTAATATCCATCTGGCTTGACTCCAGTTGCTTGGTGATAACATCTGAGTTTGACTGGGTGTCGTCTATCTGCCGTTTGGTGATGGCATTGCCTTCGAACAGTTTTTTATCCCGGTTCAGGTCGTTCGTTGCTTTGGTCTGCCTTGTCCTGAGCACCTCAAGGTTTGCCCTGGCGGAAGCAAGCGATGCATCCGCATTTGTAAGCGATGCTTTTGCATTCTCGATATCACTCAGGGACTGGTTAAAATCGGCCTGCATTTCCTGCAGCTGCAGCTCCAGCTCTGTGGAGTCAACAAGCATCAGCAACTGCCCTTTGGTGACATTCATATAGTCGTCCACATAGATCTTATCCACATAACCGGAAACCCTGGACAGGATGGGTACAAGCCTCATCTCAACCTGTGCATTGTCGGTTTCTTCGTGATGAATGGCAAACCAGACCTCTTTTGAAAGATAGATCAGGCCGATGAGAACAACGGTGCCTATAATAATCCGGGGCAATATTTTTTTTCCTGCTTTCTGTTCTTTTTTGGATTCAGTGTCCATGTAAATAGTTTTTTATATTTTTGTAAAAGTAAACTAAGTTGACGAAATATAGACAATCAGGTTGACTAAAATTTTTATATTATTTTTCAATGCTCTCAAAATCAGTCAGAAAAAAAGTAGTCGCAAAAATGCCTTCCAAAGAAGAAAGTTTCGGACGACAAATTTATTTCTTATACCGTTACCTCGTGGTATGGGACGACGGGCTTTTGCCCAGGCTGGGATTGCAGCATATGGGGCCAAGCCATATCCACCTGTTGTTCACGATAGGGCTTGAAGGGGTTTCAAACAGCGGGATGGCACGACGGGCAAAAGTCTCAAAGCAGGCCATGAGCAAGCTTGTACAGGAAATGCTGAAACATGAACTAATCACCATTGCTCACAACGAGCAGGACAGCCGCTGCAACATTATTTCACTTACCGACAAAGGAGCGGATGCGCTGATGAAAATATGGGAAGCAAACAAACAGATGACGGCCGAATTTGAAAAACGCCTGGGCAAGGCAAAATCAAAAAGGCTTCTTGCATTAATGGCCGAACTGGTTGAATCGCTGGAATCGTGCGGTAATCAATACCGATACGTATAACCAGGAGGGTTCATCCAGTTTTATAAATCAGTTATCCAGACTGAATATTCATGATTTTTTTGGCATTTCCTTGATGAGATTCTAAAAAATCCGTAATTTCGTTTCGTTATTCTACGAAATACTAAATGCAATGACATCAAAAAAGAAGTTTGCGACTGAGTCCCAGGAAAAGATGGCGCTGTATTCAAAAGCAATGGCGCATCCGGTAAGGATATTCATACTTGATTTTCTTGCCGGGAGCATCGGGAAATGCTGTTACAGCGGGGACATGGCAGAGGAGCTTCCTATTGCACGCTCCACCTTGTCGGAACATTTGAAGGAGTTGAAAAAGGCCGGCCTGATCCAGGGAGAGATCAATCCGCCCTATATAAAATACTGCATCAACCAAAAGAACTGGGAAGAAGCCGGGGAGCTGTTTCACAGGTTTTATGAGCGTAAGGTATTTTCAGGAGATACATGTTAAAACTGATATAATGGAAATAAAGATCCTGGGTACGGGATGTGCTAAGTGCAAGTCCCTCGACAAAATCACACGCGAAGTCGTGGAAAAAAACGGAATCAACGCCAGCATCACAAAGGTTGAAGACATCCTGGAGATCATGAAATACGGGGTCATGTCAACTCCGGCCCTTGTCGTTGACGAAAAGGTGGTTGTCAAAGGGCGGGTGCCATCCGCAGACGAAATCAAAAAAATATTAACCGCTTAAACCCATTACCATGAATAAAAGTCTTTTGTTGTTCCTGGCAATCCTAAGCTGTACAGCTATGTTTGCCATAAATCCACCTGCCGGCGGAAAAATTGAAGTGTATTATTTTCATTTTACAAGGAGATGCACTACCTGCCAGAATGTGGAGAATGTGTCTAAAAAATCAGTGGAGACGCTGTATCCCGAGAAGCTGAAGAAGGGAGAGATAAGTTTTCAGAGTGTTAATCTTGACGAGAAATCAGGGGAGGCCCTGGGTAAAAAATACAGTATTGACGGCCAGACCCTGATCGTGATCTGCGGCGACAAGAAAATCAACCTTACCGATAAGGGATTCCTGTATGCCAATGATAGTCAGGAAAAGCTTACAGCTGAGATCAAAAAGGCAGTAGACAGCCTGATTAAATAGCGAAATAGCGAGATAGCGAAAATTATGCAATATCTTCAGGCGATTTTAGAGAATTCACAGTATGCTACGCTCACGGCCTTTATCCTGGGTTTGATGACTGCCATCAGCCCCTGTCCGCTGGCCACTAATATTTCAGCCATAGGGTTTATCAGCCGGGATATTGAGAACCGGCGGCGAGTATTTATTAAAGGACTTGTATATACGCTGGGAAGGGCGATTTCGTACACCGGGCTGGGAGTGATACTTTATTTCGGTGCCAGCAAGATGAAAGTCAGCCTGCTGTTCCAGGGCTGGGGCGAAAAGCTGCTGGGCCCCCTGCTTATACTGATCGGGCTTTTCATGCTGGACGTTATTAAGATCAGGTTCCCCGGTTTTTCCGGGCTGGCTGAAAAGATGGGCGAGCACAGCAAGCGAAGCTACCGGGGTACACTGATACTAGGAATTATCTTTGCAATGGCCTTCTGCCCATACAGCGGGGTCCTTTATTTCGCCATGCTGATCCCTATTACAATAGCCAGTCCGACAGGTTTGTACCTCCCCGTGGTTTTTGCGTTTGCCACCGGCTTGCCTGTGATCATTTTTGCCTGGCTCCTGGCTTATGCCGTGGGAAATGTTGGGAAGCTTTACAACCGGATCAAAGTGTTTGAACTCTGGTTTCGCAGGGTGGTAGCGGTCTTATTTATTCTGGTTGGGATCTATTACATCCTCATTTTCTTTTTATGACCATGAATATCATAAAATGAATTTTTTATCTTAATACTTCGTTTTTCTACGAATAACGAATCATAAACAAAAACAGATCATGAAGAAGATCGAAATTTTTGACCCGGCTCTGTGTTGTCCTACGGGATTATGCGGCCCCAATATTAATCCTGATTTAATGAGAATTGCAGCGGCAGTTGAAGCGCTTAAACGTAAAGATGTGGAGATTATGCGTCATAATTTACGGGATGTACCTCAGCTTTATGTCGATAACTCAGTAGTGAACAAATTTCTACAGGAGAATGGTGCCGATGCCCTTCCGATAACGCTTGTGGATGGCAAACTGGAAGTTGCCAAAAAGTATCCTACCAATGAACAGCTCACCGAATGGACAGGGGTTAATCTTGAATTCATTCCTCAGGTATCCTGAAATCCGGGAAGAAAATGAAACCATTTAACGTATCTGAAACAGCAGTAACAAAATATTTGTTCTTTACCGGGAAAGGTGGAGTTGGCAAGACTTCGCTTGCCTGTTCAACGGCAATTGGTTTGGCCGATTCAGGGAAAAAGATATTACTCATCAGCACTGATCCTGCATCGAACCTGCAAGACGTATTCAACCAACCACTAAATGGTGAAGGTGTGCAAATTCTGGAAGTTCCCGGATTGACTGTTGTTAATCTTGATCCGGAAGAGGCTGCCGCTGTATATAAAGAAAGCGTTGTAGGCCCATTCCGCGGAAAACTTCCAATAAGTGTCATTCAAAACATGGAAGAGCAATTATCGGGTTCATGTACCGTTGAGATCGCAGCCTTCAACGAATTTTCTGACTTTATAACCGACCCCGTAAAGCATGATCAATATGACCATATTATTTTCGATACAGCTCCAACCGGTCATGCATTAAGAATGTTACAATTGCCATCGGCCTGGAGTACATTTATAAGTGAAAGTACACATGGAGCTTCCTGTTTAGGTCAGCTGTCGGGGCTCGAGCAAAGAAAGGAAATTTATAAACAAGCGGTTCAGACTTTAGCTAATGAGAAGGAAACAAATTTGATATTGGTCAGCAGGCCTGAGATATCTCCGCTCCTGGAGGCAGCACGTTCATCTTCTGAGCTCCGGGAATTGGGAATTAAAAACCAGATTCTTGTTATCAACGCCATCCTCCAGGATGTGGATGAATCGGATATGGTTTCAAAACAACTTCATGAAAATCAACAGGAGGCTTTATTACAAATTCCTGATTCTCTGAGAAAGTACCCTTTATTTACAGTGCCTATGCGTTCATATAATCTTTCAAATATCGGTAATATACGAAGGATGCTGTATGAGGATGTGCTTACTGACAAGGATTCTGGTTATAGACTATTAACTAATGAATTGACGGCAGAAGATCTCATTGATGACCTTTACCATACAGGTAAAAGGGTTGTATTTGTTATGGGTAAAGGAGGTGTTGGGAAAACTACCTTAGCTACTAAAATAGCAATAGGTTTAGCCAAAAGAGGTTCGAAAGTTCATTTAACAACAACAGATCCTGCTAATCATTTAAACTATGATGACGCAATTGATTCTGGAATTAGTGTCAGCAAAATAGATGAAACCGAAGTATTGGAAGAGTATAAAAATGAGGTCCGGTCTAAAATGGCAGGAGCAATTTCAGCCTCTGATATGGAATACATTGAAGAAGATTTACGCTCCCCATGTACCCAGGAGATAGCTGTTTTTAAAGCATTTGCCCGGATTGTGGAAAAAGCCGGCCAGGAGATTGTCGTTATTGATACTGCTCCCACAGGACATACATTGTTATTGCTTGATGCAACGGAAAGTTACCATCGCGAAGTACAGCGAACCCAGGGTGACAGTTCTGAAGCCGTTCGGAATCTGTTACCGAGATTGCGTAATCCTCAGGAAACCGAGGTTGTTATTGTGACCCTGCCGGAAGCGACACCGGTATTTGAAGCTGAAAGGTTGCAGAAAGACTTGCAACGTGCCGGAATTCATAATAAATGGTGGGTAGTGAATGCCTGTTTTTCAATGATTGAGACAAAAAATCCATTTCTCAGGGAGAAAGCAATGCACGAATTAAGATGGATTGAAAGAGTAAAACAGTTGTCAAACAATCATGCTGCCCTGATCAAATGGAGTAATCGGAATTAATGTTTTATTCATAACCTTGAATTCAATTATGAAAATCCTGATCCTCTGTACCGGAAACTCCTGCCGCAGCCAGATGGCGGAAGGATTTTTGAGATCCTTTGATCCCGGGCTTGAAGTATATTCAGCAGGAACAAAACCTGCATTACGGCCCAACCCCAATGCAGTGGCAGCCATGAAAGAAGCGGGGATTGATATCTCTGAAAACAAACCTAAAAATGTCGATCTTTTTGTTGCCGAGCCATTTGATTATGTGATCACGGTTTGTGACGGGGCCAAAGAAATTTGCCCAGTATTTATCGGGAATGTTAGACATCGTTTGCATATCGGCTTTGACGATCCTGCAGATGCTGTGGGGACTGCGGATGAGGTGATGGCGGTTTACCGCAGGGTGAGGGATGAGATCAGGGCAAGATTTATGCAGTTTTATAATGACCTGAAAATTTGACAATATGAAAACAAGACTGAAATTTTTAGACCGTTATCTGACCTTATGGATCTTTCTGGCTATGGCTATTGGTGTTTTTTGGGGATGGCTTTATCCAGGTATTGCCGGCTTCTGGAACTCCATGTCGTCGGGAACGACCAATATCCCTATTGCCATCGGACTCATCGTGATGATGTATCCTCCCCTGGCCAAAGTTAAATATGAGGAGTTGGGCGATGTGTTTAAAAACACCAGGGTATTAGGGTTGTCATTAGTCCAGAACTGGCTGATAGGGCCGGTGCTTATGTTTCTCCTGGCCATTATTTTCCTGCAATTTAACATAGACTATATGTACGGGCTGATCCTGATCGGCCTTGCCCGATGCATTGCCATGGTAATCGTATGGAACGAACTGGCTAAAGGCGATACCGAATATTGTGCCGGGCTTGTGGCTTTCAATTCCATCTTCCAGGTCTTGTTTTTTTCATTATATGCCTGGCTTTTCATTGCTGTTTTCCCTGCATGGTTCGGGCTTCCTACGAACAGCATCGTTGAGAATATCACTATATTACAAATTGCCAAAAGTGTTTTCATATATCTTGGGATACCTTTCCTGGCGGGATTTCTCACGAGATTCATCCTTATAAGGATAAAAAGCAAGGAGTGGTATCATACGAAATTTATTCCGAAAATCAGTCCGCTTACCCTCTTAGCCTTGCTTTTCACCATACTCGTGATGTTTTCGCTCAAAGGGGAATACATTATCAGGATCCCCCTGGATGTCATTCTCATTGCTATTCCTTTATGCATTTACTTTGTGATCATGTTCCTGGTATCGTTCTGGATGGGTAAAAGGGTTGGAGCAACATACGAACAGTCAGCGACACTTTCGTTTACAGCGGCAAGCAACAATTTCGAGCTGGCTATTGCCGTTGCCATTGCTGTTTTCGGGATAAATTCAGGTGAAGCCTTTGCAGCTGTCATCGGTCCTTTGGTGGAGGTGCCGGTGCTGATCGCCCTGGTGAATGTGGCGTTAAGATTCAAAGTGAAGTATTTTAAAGTTTCGGTGTAATTTCCTGTAGGGTACGGGATAGAGGATACAGGATGCAGGATATTGGGCACCGAGGACTCATACAATTGACTTTTAGCTTATTCTTCGTAAACTGTGACTTCTGAAGCCACAAAGGCTACAAGCCAAGCCAACACGTAGAGAATGTTAAAAAAAGCCTCGTGATTTTCGCGGGGCTTTTTAATGACCAATATTTTGTAGATTTGAAGATTGTCTTTATGATATTAACATTTTAAAATCAAAAAACCAATGATGAGAATCGGGTTTATCGGACTAGGAAAGATGGGCTTTAATATGGTCCGGCGCTTATTAAACGATCATCATGAAATAGTGGTATGGAACAGGACGCTCGCAACCGTTGATGAAATTTCCAAAAAGGGTGCCATCGGTGCCACCTCTGTAAAAGACCTGACCGAAAAACTTCCCGGGCGTAAAATCGTCTGGATGATGGTCCCTGCCGGTAAACCTGTGGACGATAACCTTGATCTGCTTCTGACCTTATTAAACAAAGAGGATATCATTATCGACGGGGGAAACTCTTACTGGAGGGATACACAGGCCCGCGCCGGAAGAGCGGCTTTACATGGCGTCCATTACATTGATTGCGGCACAAGCGGCGGAGTTTGGGGGCTGAAAAACGGATACTGCCTGATGTACGGGGGAAACAGGGAAGCAGCGAAATATGCTGAACCCTTGTTCAAATCCCTGGCTCCCGAACATGGATATGTTTATTGCGGGATATCCGGCACCGGCCACCTGGTGAAGATGGTCCATAACGGGATTGAATATGGAATGATGCAGTCATTTGCCGAGGGGTTTGAGATCCTTGAAAAAACTCCATTTGACCTGGATTTGCCAAAAATCGCCGATGCCTGGCAATATGGAAGCGTTGTTCGGTCATGGCTGCTGGAACTGGCTGTGGATGCCCTTAAGGCAGATCCCAAACTGGATTACCTGGAAGATTTTGTTCAGGATAGCGGGGAAGGACGCTGGACTGTGCAAACGGCTATTGATTTTGACGTACCTGCCCATGTAATCACAGCTTCCCTGTATAACCGCTTCCAGTCGCGGCAGAAGGAATCCTTTGCCATGAAGATGCTTGCAGCGCTCCGGAACCAGTTCGGTGGCCATGCCGTCAAAATAAAAGAGTAACAAAATGAGTAGTACCGATAGCCTTATCTATGTCATCTTCGGAGCTTCCGGCGATTTAACTAAAAGAAAGCTGATCCCCGCTTTATACTCACTCTATATCCAGAAATTATTGCCGGAAAGGTTCATCCTTCTTGGTGTTTCCCGTTCTATGATCACAACTGAGGATTTCAGGGAAGGAATGAAATCGGCCATCAATGAATTTAAGGAAATTGATGATGCTTCAGGAATTGACGAATTCACAGCAAAACTTCATTATACGGCCATTCAGTTCGATAACGTTTCAGCATATTTTACACTAAAGCAGGAGCTTGATACGTTGCGGAGCCAATTCCAGATAGGGGGAAATACCGTTTTTTATATGTCAACCCCTCCCAGTTTGTATGGCATAATCCCCCGACATCTTGCGGCTGTGGGCCTTCATCAGCAGGACGATGGCTGGAAACGGCTGATCATCGAAAAACCATTTGGCTATGATCTTGAATCTGCCATAAAACTTAAAAACCTGTTGCTGAATGACTGGGATGAGGGCCAGTTGTTCAGGATCGACCACTACTTAGGCAAAGAAACTGTTCAGAATCTTCTGGTCACAAGATTTTCAAACGGAATGTTCGAACCCTTGTGGAACAGGAATTATATACATCATGTTGAAATTACTTCTGCGGAAAGCATAGGGGTTGAGAAGCGGGGCGGGTACTTCGACAGCTCAGGTTCACTGCGTGATATGGTTCAGAATCATTTGTTGCAGGTGGCCGCCCTCACAGCCATGGAGCCGCCGTCGTCCCTGGACCCTTCCGCCATACGAAATGAAATATTAAAAGTTTTACAGTCATTAAGGCCTATACGAAGAGAAGATGTGAGAAATTCCGCCATTCGAGGGCAATACGTATCCTCGACGGTTAAGGGCAAAGCCATAAAAGGCTACCGGGAGGAAGAAGGTGTTGACCCGGACTCCCTCACAGAGACTTTTGCGGCATTAAAGTTTTATATTGACAACTGGCGCTGGGGTGGAGTTCCGTTTTATATCCGCACCGGCAAACGGATGCCAACCCGCGTAACCGAGGTTGTAATCCATTTCAAACCAACCCCGCATTTTCTGTTCTCGGGCCACGGGTACCGTCAGGCTTGGAATCAGCTGGTTATTAGAATCCAGCCTGATGAAGGAATCCTTTTGAAATTCGGGATGAAAACGCCTGGCGCCGGCTTTGAGGTCCAGAATGTTAATATGGATTTTCACTACAAAGATCTTTCAAATCAAAGAATCCCGTCGGCTTATGAAAGGCTGATCTTTGATTCGATAAACGGGGATGCTACCTTGTTTGCAAGGACCGAAGAGTTGCTCGAAGCATGGAAATTTCTTGCCCCTGTAATTGAAGCATGGAAAAACGAGCATGAAGTTCCTCTGTATGGGTATCCGGCAGGAACCTGGGGACCTGAACAAGCCGACGATCTGATTGAAGGTAAGGAGATGACCTGGCGGTACCCTTGTAAAAACCTGGCTGATGACGGTATTTACTGCGAATTATAAGAATGGGGACTACAATAAAAATAGTTGAAACTCTTGATGAATTAGCGCAATATTTTGCTTCAATTCTTGAACTTTGCGTCAGGGAAACACCCCGTGACCAAAAATTCTCATGGGTATTATCAGGAGGAACCACGCCAAAAAAAATTTTCAGGGAAATTGTTTTATGCTGCAGAGACAGTATTGACTGGAATAAAGTTAAGGTTTTCTGGGGAGATGAACGTTGTGTCGGGCCTGAATCGGAGGACAGCAACTTCAGGATGGCCAGCGAGAACCTGCTGGAGCATGTTCCTATCCCTTCAGCCAATATATTCAGGATCCATGGAGAACAAGACCCTGCCGCAGAAGCCGTAAAGTACTCTGAACTATTCGCCAGGCATGTGAATCAATATAATGGGATTCCCCGGGCTGATCTCCTGATGCTTGGGCTTGGCGAAGACGGTCATACTGCTTCCATTTTTCCAGCTAACATCGATCTCTTCCACAGTGATAAATTTTTTGAAGTCACGGAACATCCGGAAACGAAGCAGAAACGGATCACTGCATGCGGGAAAATCATCAACAATGCAAAAACAGTTGTAATTCTTGCAAGCGGAGAAGCCAAGGCCTCAAAGGTTGCCCGGATTATAAACCAGCTAAGTGGTTGGGATCATCTGCCTGCAGCCCTTGTAAGGCCCGAAAACGGGGAACTGGTCTGGCTGCTTGATCAGAAATCGGCATTCAAATTAAAATGTATACTAAAAATGAAAAACCAATTAACTGAATCACCCGCCTGGAAGTTACTGGAGAAGCACTTTCAGGAGATAAAAAACATATCCCTGAGATCCATGTTCAGCGAGGATTCAAACCGTGCAGAACGGTTTAGTTTAGAGGAGCTGGGGATATATTTTGACTTTTCAAAACACCGCATTACAGCCAAAACCCTGAACCTGCTTTTACAGCTGGCCGGGGAAAGAGGTTTAAGCGAGAAAATCGAAGCCATGTTTTCAGGAAAAAAAATCAATATCACCGAAAACAGAGCGGTGCTGCATACTGCCTTAAGGGCGCCAAAGGGAGCGATTATCATGGTTGATGGCCATAATGTGGTTCCTGATGTGCATGAAGTCCTTGAAAAGATGGCTGAATTTGCAACTGCCATACGGTATGGTGAATGGAAAGGTCATAACGGTAAAATCATCAGGAATATAGTGAATATTGGCATCGGAGGATCGGATCTTGGGCCGGTGATGGCTTACGAGGCATTGAAGTTTTATGCTCAGAGGGATATTACTTTCCGTTTTGTATCCAACATCGATGGAAATGATTTCGCAGAGGCCGTCAGGGATTTGCTGCCTGAAGAAACCCTGTTCATTGTCTCCTCAAAGACCTTTACTACCCTGGAAACAATGACCAATGCCCGTACAGCAAGAAAATGGCTGTTGGATAAACTTGTTAATGAACAGGCTGTTGCACGCCACTTTGTGGCTGTCTCTACCAACGAAAAAGAAGTAAGCGCATTCGGGATTGACACCCGTAACATGTTTGGTTTCTGGGACTGGGTGGGCGGAAGGTATTCCTTGGATTCCGCTATCGGCTTATCAACCATGATTGCCATTGGTCCTGATAATTTTTATCTGATGCTGGATGGCTTTCACCAGATGGACGAACACTTCCGGACTGTGCCGTTTGACAAGAACATCCCGGTGATCATGGGACTGCTTGGTGTGTGGTATGTTGATTTCTTCGGGGCAATGACCCAGGCTGTTTTACCCTATGATAACTATCTAAGCCGCTTCCCGGCCTATCTGCAGCAGCTGACGATGGAAAGCAACGGGAAACATGTCACCCTGGACGGGACGAAAACCAATTACCAGACCGGAGCGGTTTACTGGGGGGAACCGGGAACTAACGGACAACATTCGTTTTATCAGCTGATCCACCAGGGAACTTCCATTATTCCCTGTGATTTCCTGGGATTCAGAACTTCATTAAACCCGCTTCCGCTTCATCAGGACTACCTGATGGCAAATATGATCGCGCAGGGTGAGGCCCTCGCATTCGGAAAATCCGCAGACGAAGTAAAAAAAGAAGGTGTTCCCGATCATCTTGTGCCCCATAAGGTTTTCGAAGGAAACCGGCCGTCTTCAACATTCTTCATGGATAAGCTCACGCCCGGGATACTGGGCAAGCTGGTTGCGATGTATGAACATGCCGTTTATACCCAGGGCGTAATATGGGGGATCAATCCCTTCGACCAAATGGGAGTGGAACTGGGAAAAATCCTGGCCATGAAGATCATCCCCGAATTGCAGAACAGGCGGAAGCAGCCCGATCATGACAGTTCAACCAATAATCTGATCAGGTATTACCGTGGATAGTTGTTCCCGGCAATGGTGGCAGAGATTCTGGTTTTTCTGATCGATGTCTTCAACATAAGTACTGGACCTCATAACGCAGCTTGGAGCCATACAATGGATCAATCCGAAGGTATGGCCCAATTCGTGAATAACTTCCTTGGTAAACCTTTCCAGGAGCAGTTTGTCATCGGCTTCTATCCCGTAACGTTCATTACTTAAGCGGTAGAGTGAGACAATTCCGGTACGTCCGTTCAAAAGAGCCTGCCCGAAAATATAAGTCAGGATAGGGATAAAAAGATCAACGCTGAATAATCCCACGGTTTTCAATGCCTCCGGCCTGGATATGGCCTCAACCGCATGCAATAATTTATTCCCGTTATACTGCCTTCTTCCCGGGTCGAAAAATTCACTTAGGTCCAAATGGGATTCTTTGAAATTCACAGGAAATTTATATTCCTGTTTTACTGCCTCTGCGATCTTCTCAAGAAATTGTTTCCCGAAATACCCGTAAGAGATCAATGTGATATTTTGTTGAGCCATCCGGAAAACATGAATTAAAAATACTTCAGTTAAGGGTAATCAGGGTATTGACCAAAACGGACTTCTCATTAATCAGGCTTCAGATCATATTTTTTGATCTTGTTGTAAAGCGTCACCCTGTCGACTTTCAATGCCTTGGCCGTGCGTGTGATATTCCAGCTGTATTTATTAAGGATTTGGAGGATGAAGGTTTTTTCGAAATCATCCAGGCTTTCTATTGAATTATCGATCATATCCTTACCCAGGGGCAGGTCCTTTAAGGTGATTTTCTTCCCGTTTCCGATTACGATAGCCCTTTCGATCATGTTTTCAAGCTCACGTATATTCCCGGGAAAGGGATATTCCTCCATCCTTTGCATTGCCGCGTCATCTATATTGATGGGCGGCTTGTTCATCGTAGTGCAGTATTTTTTTATGAAGTAATCGACCAGAAGGGGGATGTCCTCAACCCTTTCGCGCAGGGGAGGCACGTTAATGTTCACAACATTCAGGCGGTAATAGAGATCCTCCCTGAAGGAACCCTGTTCGACCATGCTCTTCAGGTCCCGGTTGGTTGCGCAAATGACCCGGAAGTCTGAAGAAGTTTCTTTGTTCCCGCCAACCCTCACGAAGGATTTTGTTTCGAGGACCCTCAGGAGTTCGATCTGCATCTTGGGGGAAATGGTGGCAATCTCATCCAGGAAGATGGTACCGCTGTCGGCCATCTCAAACCTGCCTTTCCGGTTATACATCGCACCGGTGAATGCTCCTTTCTCATGGCCGAACAACTCGCTTTCGAGCAGGCTTTCGGTAAGGGCGCCGCAATGCACGCTCACCAGGGGATAGTATTTCCGGGAGGAATTCGCATGAATCGCCCTGGCTATCAATTCTTTCCCGGTACCACTTTCACCTGTGATAATGACGGAAGAATTTGACTGTGCAACACTCTCTACCTGCTTGAGAACCTTTTTCATGGCCTCGCTGTTCCCGATCAGGTCTTCGACACTTTCCAGGGAAACAACTTTGTTTCTAAGGGTTTCGTTCTCCTGGGCCAGGAGGATCTGTTTTGAAGCATTCCGTATCAGATGGGAAAGGTCATCGGGATCAAATGGTTTTGTAACATAATCAAAAGCCCCGTCCTTCAGGGCCATGACTGCCGTATTGACCGAAGCGAAGGCTGTCATCACGATCACGATGGCATCGTTTCTCAGTGATTTGATCCGCCTCAGCATCTCCAGCCCGTCCATGCCGGGCATCTTGATATCTGCAAGGATGATGTCAAAATAGGAGGATTCGATGAGAAGCAGAGCTTTCCTCGCATTTTCGGCACACTCCACCCGGTAGCCGTCTTCAATAAACCAGTTGCTTAATGAATCTCTTACCGATTCTTCATCATCAACGACTAAAATTGAAATTTTTCTGGCCATTATTTCTTTATCTTAATTTCTGATCAGGGGTAATGTTATTGAAAAGGCAGTTCCGTTTCCCGGCTCGGATTTCACCTGTATTTTGCCGTTATGGCTTTGTACGATTCCGTGGACAATCGCCAGCCCGAGGCCGATCCCGCTGGCTTTTTGCTTGGTCGAGAAGAAAGGTTCGAAAATATGGGGGATGTCTTCCGCAGAGATCCCGATGCCATTGTCAATGATCTCGAATCTCAGGGTTTCTTCATTTGGATTAAGTGTCCGGATGATTATTTCCCCGTTCTCATGCACTGCCTCGCTTGAATTTACCAGTATGGCTATACAGGCCTGCTTGATCTGGTTTGGGCTGCAATAGATCAGGTCGGAGGTTGCAAGGAAATCGGTATAAAAATGAATATTTGCAATTTTAATGGGATGGGTCATCAGTTCATAGGTTTCCAGCAGGATCTCATGTAAATGCCTGGGTTCGAAATCCTCCTGGTCTTTTTTCGAAAACTCAAGAAGGCCTTTTACAATATCACCGCAGCGCTTCGCTTCGTTCTCGATCAGTTTTAAATGTTTCAGCATGGACTCCCGCTTGCTTGCATATAATTCGGGGTTGCTGAGTTGTTTATAAATAAGCTTTGCATAGATGAGGATCCCCGATAAGGGGTTGTTGATTTCATGAGCCACCGAGGATGACAATTTCCCCAAGGAAGCAAGCCGTTCGATATGGATCATCTCATTCTGGGCGGCGCTTAATTCTTCCGATTTCTTCCTTACTTTATATTCCAGCTGCTGGGACCAGTTTTCCAGTTCGTTTGTGGCGGCCTGCAGGTTATCAAGCATTTCGTTGAAAGCCTGGGAAACCATCTTCATGTCTTCGAGCTGGTTGGGCTTGATCTCGAGCCGTGTGCTGGTATCGCCTTGAGCAACGGCGGTGCTGGCTTTTACCAAAGCATTTAAGGGTTTTTTAATTCTTTGCCGGGTAAATATTATCAGAACCCCAACCAGGATCAAGGTAGTAAGGATGGCCAGCAGGAAAAATTCGGTCGATGATTTCTGTATGGCTGCGTCAAGGTCGGCAAGGGGGATTTTTATGATAAGGGAACCAAGTACCTCGTCCCTGGCCGGGTGTGCGTGACAGGAACTCTCGTAACAGGATTTCTCGTTAAGAATCGGCAATTTGATCAGCAGGTGCCGGCTTTTATTATCCTTGTAGGTCATCCTGCAATAGTTGTCGGCATCGATGATCTTGTAATGTTTCCCTTTCCCGGGAAACATGGTTTTAAGATTGTTGTGGCAGCTGATGCAATTGGGGTTGCTGTGATAATTGTTTGTATCGGAAGGAATGGATGTATACACCAGGTTGTCCTTGCTGTCGTACATATTGACCTCATCGATGCCCGGCATGGTATTTATTATATCCAAGGTGTTCTGCAGGGTGCTTTTGTCATTCTCGAGCATGGAATGATAAAGTGACCCGCCGACAATGGAACCGATGTTATTGCCATTCTGGCGGATCACGGTATTCAGGTATTGTTCGTTTACCGAACGGAAAATGATGCTGAATGAAACAAAAAGTAAAACGGAAGAAACAAAGATGACAAAAACAACCCGGCTGTATATAGATGAACGGAATTGTACGTACTTTCTGAAAATTGACTTTATCGTACTATTCTTATCCATATGTTGATTTTCTCTGCAATATAAAAAAAACCGGCGATCTGACACCAGTTTTTTTACAAACACGAAACGGAAAGTTTATCGGACCGTATCGATGAATTTTGTTTGGAAATCTTCCCATATTTCTGGGCCGAGATCTGCCAGGATATTGTCTTTCAGAATACCGCCATCCTGGAGAGTGAGCCGGGCGTACCCGGGAGCATCTGCCTGGAATGAAGAGGCCAGAAAATCCCTGAGTCGTGTAAATTCACTGCTTAACCAGGCTTTATATTTATCGGCCATTGATAAAAATTCAATTTCCCTCGACCAGTTGCTGGGCTCCAGCCTGTAAACCCATCCCCCGGAGTATGGTGAGTTGTTGATCACGGATGAATTGGAAGATAAGACGGGGTTAAATTCCCTGATAATCCCTGAGACGGGGGAATGAACAATCAAATGTTTCCCTTTTTGAATAAGGATGCAAAGCTGGTCACCTTTGTTGATCCTTACCCCGGGGCTTTTCATCCCGATGCTGGTGATAGGGCCGGTGACATGCTGCAGAAAATCATCGATACCGATTTTGACCATCCCGTCCTGTTCCATGAATGCCCAGGTATGGGACTTGTCAAAATAAAGTCCTTTTGGAACGATCACATTTCTTTGGCCAAATCCTTCTGTCCTTTCCTGCAATATTCCTGTTGCCTTTGAATTGCCGGTCCTGAACCTGTTAATCACAATATCGAGCATGAAACTGATAAGGAGCACAAATGCCAGAATTGTGATTGTAATTTTCCACAGGGAATTGGTTTCTTCAGGAGCTTCGGCAATATATTGAGGTTCGTTGAGCTTATAGAGCTGTGATTGTCTTTCGTTGCTTACCAGATCGGAATACCCGTTTGCCGGCATTAAGGCCTGGCCGGATGTAAGAATCCAGTTGAGGAAAGCGATCTCCGGTTTGCCGGACGGTTGAGTTTTGGAAATGCAATAAACAGTATTGGTCAGGGCTTTCGGGTATTTCCCGATCCAGACCCCCCTTGAGAAATCCTGGAAATTATCATAGATCTTCTCCATATAATCCATCTTTCCATTGCCATTCTTGTCGATTGGCATCAGCAGGAGGTTCCCGGCAAAGGTTGATGTGTTTGAGTTGAGAATATCGGTCATCCGGCAAAAACCGATAGCATAAGGGTCGTTCTGCACCGCTGAGATCAGAGCTTGCCGGTTTTCACTTTTTATTCTCTCCATACAGACCTGGTCAGAATGGAAAAAACCGGAAACTCCTGCTTTTATAAAATCATCATCGAGGATAATATATCTTACAGGGGTTTTCTGGCTATTGTTCAGCAGAGTCCCCCATTTCATTTTTCCCGGAGTTCCAAGGCTCGTGGCCAGGGCTGTACGGGAAATACCTTTCTCGTATATTTCTTTAAGAAACGGATTTTTCGGGCTGATTACGGGAACAATGATTTCCCTGCCGACAACCACCTGGAAGACCGGTCCCTGTTTATCCGAGGCTATAACTTCTTTCGTAACAAAGCATATGTTATCCCCTTTATTAATAATGGATGCAATCCCTGATTCTTCGGTTTTTATAACCTTAACGATCTGGCCGGGATTTGAAAGGGCATATTCTCCCGCCCATTTGTTTGCAATGTCATATAACCTGGGACTGCTGTAAACATTTGTTGTACCCGATGCGGAATTGGTTTTATTGTTTGCTTCTTTACTGCTGAGATTGTTGCAATAGAAAAAAAGTATTAAACAAACCAGGGTGAAGATTTTGGTTTTCATTATTTTAAGATTTCTTATTTATGTCTATACATTATTAGGCAATAATGATGCCAAAGCTAAAAATACGTTCTAAGTATAAGAAATTCAAATGATTAAAAATGTGGTGTTGAAAAAATAAACGAAACAAAGTGTTGAAAAAACATACACTGACTTCATGTAAATCTTATAATAGAATGAATATCAGTACTATTATAAGTGTTGTATAAATATTCAACATGTGTTGAATATTTATACAATGTGAAAAATAATTTTGCTAAGGTATTGTAAATGAATTTATTTCATCAGCTCCGTCACCGCAGCCTCGATCTGCTGATCGTGGCCCGATGAGAGAATGCCAGGGTCGTTTGCAATCCTGATATCCGGTTCCAGCTGGTTGTTTTCACAGAATTTGCCATCGGGCATGCGCCATCCGCCCATAGGAATACCAAAAACAAGGGTAGGATCGATCTGGCTTTCCCACCATACGAAAGTACCTGTGCCCGGAACAGGCATTCCAAGTGTCTTCCCTATGTTCTTCAGCTTATAGGCAACGGGGAACAAGTGAGCATCGGAGTAATTGCTTTCGCCAATGATCACGATAGACGGCTTCACCCATTTGTCATATGGCTCGGAACCGATATACTGCCCGTGGGGAATAATATCGATGTATTTTTTACCACTCAGGAAATCGGAAAGCTGTTCATGAATATTACCGCCCCCGTTGAAGCGGGTATCAACTATCAGTGCTTTCTTTTCAAAATTGCGACCAAGGGCTTCCTCAAAAACCACCCTCATACTGGCATCATCCATGGAACGTACGTGAACATAGCCGATCTTTCCGCCGGAAAGCTGCTCCACTTCGGCACGGCGGTTCTTCACCCAACGTTTGTACAGCAGTTCGTTGGCTTCGCCTATGCTGATGGGTTTTACGCTTTCCTCCCAGCGGTCGCCGGTTGAAGGATTATACACCGAAAGCAGGGTTAACTTGCCGGTTTTACGGTTCAGGAGACTGTAAAAATCCATGGTGTCGTTGAGCACAATTCCATCGAGTTTTTCAATAACATTTCCCGCTTTAACTTTCGATATGGCCTTATCAAGCGGTCCGCCTTCAATGACTTCGGATATCTTTAATCCCTTGCCCTTGTAATCGTAATCGTAGAAAAGCCCGAGGTCGGCGGTCTGGTCGGTGTTCGGCTTCCCTGAACGGTAGCCGCATCCGGTATGTGAGGCATTCATCTCGCCCAGCATCTCGCTCAGCATTTCTGCAAAATCATAATTGTTATTAACATAGGGCAGGAACTTCTTATAGACCTTGTAATAATAATCCCAGTCGACGCCCTGCATATCCACTACATAGAACTTTTCCTTGAACTGCCTCCAGGCATGGTCGAAGATATAGGAACGTTCATCGGCAGGTTTGATAAGCATCTCGCCCGAGGTTTTCAGGGGTTCTGCTTTGCCGCTCTCGGCGTCTATCTTCATGGGTTTGCCATCAGCCATCATTAAAATAAATTTACCATCCGAAGAAAGCTGTATGTTAGCACTTTTAGCCCCGATCTTTGCAAACAGCTTGGTTTCTTTGGCTCTCAGATCGGTCATCCAGAGGTCATTATCCTTCTCAAAACTGGTAAGGTAATAGAGCTTTTCGCAGTCCTTCGAAAGCAACCAGTCGCTGGCCGGCGAAGTGTGAACGGTGAGTTTGGCCTTACGCTCAGTGAGGTTTTCCCAGTCGATAACCACCTTTACCTTTGCAGAATCCTTTGCAGCGGTATCGGTTTTTGCTTTCTTGTCAGTTTTGGATTTTGCCTTTTCATCGGATTTCTTTTTCTCCTTTTCGGCCTTTTCTTCCTGTTCTTTTACCAGGGCAAGCTCCTCTTTTGAAAGTTTGAACCTCTCGAAGGCAGCTTTGGTAAGGAACATGGCAAATACATCATCGCTTGAGAGGTTGCCTCCCTGGTCGCGTGTGCCGTCGCGGTCGCTTCCCCAAATGAACATCTTGCCATCGACCGACCACTTTGGATAATAATCATTATAACCGCTAAGGGTCAGGTTGTGGATCTCGCCCTTGCCGTCGGCGGAAACAAGGCCAACTTCGGGAGTGAAGATCCGTTCGGGATATGAGAACTGCACCAGGAACCATTTGCTGTCGGGCGACCATTGATAGTACTGGTCCCCGTCGGCATAGGAGTAATTCACATTGGCCGGCATGATCATCCGGGTCGTTTTACTTGCCAGGTTGATGACATTGAGCGCTACCCTGTTCTCAAGGTAAGCCACTTCCTTGCCATCGGGGGAATATTCGGGTTGGAATTCCTCAGCAGCGGTAGCAACAAGCGGTTCCGCCTTCAAAACGGTTGAGGCATAGAAATAGGGTTCCTCTTTTCGTACAATGGAAGTTGTATAAACATCCCAGCTGCCATTGACTTCCGCTGCATAAACAAGTGAACGGCCGTCGGGGCTGAAGCTCACGTTGCGTTCCTGGTAAGGTGTATTGGTGATTCGCTTGGTAATTCCGCCATCGACGCTGCTTACAAAGATCTCCCCGCGGAAAACATATACAAACTCCTTTCCGTTCGGGGCCAGCCTCATTTCGGTGAATCCGTCATTTACCGGGGTAATGCGTTCCTGAGGACTGCGGCCGTCGGCATTGATCCTGACGCTGACTTTTTTTGGTTCCCCGCCGGGCTGGAGGGTATAGATCTCTCCGTCATAAGTAAAACAAAGCATGTTATTTTTGGACCTGGTAAGAAAACGTACAGGGTTTTTAGAAAAATGTGTGATAGCGGTGGTTTTGGAAGGATCCGACAGAGAACTCTTAAATATATTAAAGGAACCGCTTTGTTCGCTCAGGTAATAGAAATCATTGTCATTTGCATCAAACACCGGGTTACGGTCCTCTCCATTGAAACTGGTAAGCTTTTTGTATTTTGCCGAATTGAAGTCGTAAACCCAGATATCACGGGCAATGGCTGAAGTATGATGCTTGCGCCATTCGTTCTCATAACCTTTGATATCTTCAAATATCATTTTGTCGCCTGTGGATGTCGGTGTGGCTTCGAGTGCCGGCGTGGGCAGCAAAAGCGAGACTTTTCCCCCGGCAACCGGTACGGTATAGAGCTCGCTCATCAGTGAAATGGGAAACTGGGCGTTTGTTGAAACATCCTGGCGGTAAGCCGAAAAAATCACATCTTTATCATTCGCAGTAAAGCTGCTGGGGACTTCCTTGTTTGAAATGAAAGTAAGCCTTGATGCTGCGCCTCCTGCTGCGGGCATAACGAAAATATCGAAATTGCCGTTGCGGTCGGAAGCGAATGCAATGGTTTTACCGTCATGGCTCCATACCGGCGAATATTCATAGGAATCGGTGAGTGTAAGAGGAGCGGCTGACCCGCCTGCAGAAGGGACCGACCAGATGTCGCCCTTATAGCAGAAAAGGATTGTTTGTCCATCGGGAGAAATTGCTGAATAACGCATCCAGAGAGGATTGTCCTGGCAGATCGCAGCGGAGGCCAGGAAGATAAAAAGAAGGAAAGCAATGATTTTTTTCATTGTGTCAGGATTAAATGGTTTGAAAAATAGAGGATAAATCAATGGTCAACAGACTCGTTATTGTTGCGTAATGTTACATATTTACTCACCAGTGAAAACACTTCGTGCATATTCAGGGGCTTCACCATGTATGCAATGCATCCTGCTGTTACTGCACTTTGCTCATCGAAATCTACGGAATAAGCTGTTTGTGCAATTACAGGTATTCCCGGTTTCATCCTGAGAATCTCACGTGTTGCTTCATAGCCATTTATAACAGGCATTTGTACATCCATTAACACCAGGTCAATTTGTGTCTCGTTCCGGCATATTTCAATGGCCTCAAGCCCGTTTCTTGCCCTCAGTATCCTTGCATTGCTTTTTACAAGAAACCTGTCAAGAACCAGGAAATTATTATCAACATCCTCTGCAATAAGAATTGTTTTACCAGTCAGATCGGGAATATCATACTCCTGTTTTTCCATTGGAGCAGTATTTACAGCAAAGGCATTTCCTTTATAAGGTAAAGCGAGAAAAACCGAAGTCCCATTTCCGTATTCCGATGTCAACCAAAGGCGGCCGCCCAGAAGTTCTGCAATCTCTTTTGACAGGGTGAGGCCAAGTCCAAGTCCTCCGTATTTTCTGGTACTGGACTCATCCCCCTGCCTGAATTTTCCAAATATCAGGTTAAGCTTTTCTTTCGGGATACCTATACCGCTGTCCTTTACAAAAAGAATAATTTCCTTTTCAGGGAGTATGTGACAGCCTATTGTAATTTGGCCAAAAGTGGTGAATTTAAATGCGTTGTCCAAAAGATTTTTCAGGATCTGCTTAACCCTGCCAAAGTCCGATTCAAGCTTTAAATCAAAGGAGTCGGAGGGCATAAAGACAGTAAAATCGACCCCGGCTGTACATAGTTCATAAAATTTCCTATGATATTCCCTGTGTAATTCTGAAACCATTGTATTCACATCGAAAACTGAATGATGAAGTTCAAACTGCCTGGTTTCTATCTTTGACATGTCAACAATATCATTGATGATCTTCATGAACTGTTCAACCCCACCCTGGAGGTGATTCATATATTCATCCCGCTCAGATTCGGTAATGGAAGGTGATTTCATCAATTCCCAGAATCCAAAAATCGCATTTGCCGGTGTTCTTACTTCATGGCTGAGGTTCTGAAGAAAATGTGTTTTCAGCTGGTATGATTCCATTGCTTTGAGAAGGGCCGTTTTTAAATATGTTATGTCCTGTGCCTGGATCAGAAAATATAACGGATTCCCTTCATGATCCCGCATGACCGATGCATTATGGAGGACAAAGATGAGCTGCCCGTCTTTACGAACATAACGTTTCTCCATGATGTTCCTTGAGATCTTACCTGACCTGAGCTGTGCCAGAATATATTCACTGGATTCGAGATCGTCGGGATGTGTTACGGTAAGCTTTCTTGAAAGGAGTTCTTCCTCAGAATACTGTAGCATTTCACAGAAGGCTTTGTTAACCTGGAAAAAGTTGCCATTCATGTCCAACAGGACCATCCCCACAGTAGCGTTTTCATAGATACCTTTCAAATGCTTTTCCTGTTGTATAATTTCTATCTCGGCCTCCCTGAGCAATTGCAGATCATAAATGTTTTCAATGATATACCGCTTTCCATCCAGGACTGTTTCATGGAAAGACTTGATCACATGTATATCTTTTCCGTCTTTTCTGATTATAGTTTCAGATGGACTTAATTTGACTGAGTTATTTTCCCTGAAAGGACAATTTGCGGGATTATCACAGACTATCGTTTGACAGTCAGATCCTGCCAGATTTTTTCCCTGACCCCCGAATAAATCCTTTGCATGTTGGTTCCCATCAAGAATCGTATGTGTTTCAGGATCTATAATCAGCAAAGCATTTGGAATGTCTGCAATATCAATGTGATCAAAAATTTTCATGGGCGGAAAGTCTTTATTTTGATCTCTTAAATCTCTTTCTTTGGATCTTTCCATATATAAAAATTAAATTTTGAAGAAAATACTTTGGTTATATTGTTGAAACCAGACCAAATAAAAATAATTTACTAAAGTACAAAAAAATTCAAAATAGAGTTTATTTTATCCTCCGGGGAACTATTTGATTTTTTTGTGTTAAATATTTAACAGTCATAATTTCAGTGAGTTAATTGACATTTATCAATGACATACTTTAGAAATCTCAACCATTTCTATAAAAACGTATGCAAATTCCTTTATAATTTTGAATCCCTTAATTCAATGAGTGTTAAGTTTACAAAACATGATTCTTTATTAACAACCATTTTATAGTATGAAAAGAATTTTTTACCCTGTTATTTTGATCTTCCTGATGATGTTCTGGATGGCGGGTCCAAGCGCAGTATTTGGCCATTCAAGCGGTTCACCTTCAGGTAGAACGGGCTCGCCGGGAGACGTCCTGACCTGCACTAATTCATGCCACGGAGGAACGGCTTCTACCGTAACCGGATTTATTACAACCAACATTCCCGGATCAGGATATGTGGCCGGAAATACATACAATATTACAGTGTCTTTTACGGGTTCAGGTGGAAAGGGTTTCGAGGTTTCCCCTCAGAATGTTGCGGGGGCCCAGCTCGGTACTCTTGTAGCCGGTTCAGGAAGCAAACTGGTTGGCGGGACGAAATACTGTACCCATAGTTCGAAGATCAATGGCAGCACAGCTACCTGGACTTTCAGCTGGATAGCCCCTGCAGCCGGTACCGGGAGCGTGAATTTTTACGGTGCATTTGCCATTACTGAAAGCACTACTAAAAAAGAATTTATCACCGTGACTGAGGATGCGGGCCAACCTCTGGGAGTGGCAGTCACAGCTACTCCTTCCAGCGTCTGCTCAGGGAGTTCAACGCTGTTGAATGCCATTCCCGTCGGGGGCACGGGTACGTATACGTTTGCCTGGACATCAGATCCTCCAGGATTTAACTCAAGCCAGCAGAGCCCAACTGCAACACCAGCGGTTACTACCAGATATTTCGCAGATGTCAGCGACGGAGTAAACAGTGTGAATGATTCGGTTCTTGTCACGGTACAAGCTGCTCCATCGGTTTTTGCCGGTAATGATACGACGGTCTGTTTGCAAGACACCCAGATCCCCCTGAACGGAACCACCTCCAACTCATCCTCCATACTTTGGTCGACATCCGGTGACGGAACATTCAGCAATCCTTCCACCGCCCAGCCGATCTATTACCCCGGAACCGCCGACAAAGCAGCCCTGAGTGTGAATCTTACGCTTACTGCAAATGGAATGGGACCATGCACTATACCGGTAAACAGTATAAAACACATCAGTTTTATGATATGCGACAGGGTTCCCTCAATAGACGGTAAAGATCTTTCATTCTCCGTCTGGCCCAATCCTTCAGCCGGCAGACTTACACTTTCGGTGAAAGGGACCTCGTTGTCCCCGGTCAGTGTGCAGATTTCCGATCTGACCGGTAACTCCCGCTTTCATGAACTACTGGACTACCGGGACCTTTCCATCTCCCACACCCTCAACCTTGAAAACCTGCCTTCGGGGATCTACGTTCTGAAAATCGAATGCGGAACTTCTGCCAGGGTACAGAAACTGGTTATTCTTTAATTCCGGATTTTTTGTATTTTTGAAAGGCGGAGGACCCGCTTTATCAAAACAAAATCCCATGACACTGATCCTGAACAGAAGCGAAGTCGCTTCGGTACTGACCATGAAAGACTGCATGGCCGCTGTTGAACAGGCATTCCGCGAACTCGCAGAAGGCACCGCCATACTTCCCCTGCGAACGGCGATCACACCACCTAATGGGCTCTCCTTATACATGCCTGCCTACCTGAAACAAATGGGGGCCCTGGCCTGCAAAGTCGTCACCATATACAAGAGCAACCCTGCAAAACATCATCTGCCAACCACCATCGGCAAGGTTTTGCTGCAGGATCCCGAAACCGGTAATGTCATATGTATTATGGACGGCGGATATCTCACTGCGGTTCGCACAGGCGCTGCCAGCGGTGTGGCAACGCTATATCTTGCCAGGAAACAGGAGGGTCAGGTTGCCGGCATCTTCGGCGCCGGGGTACAGGCAAAGATGCAGCTATGGGCCTTAACAGAAGCCAGAAAACTGTCAAAAGCCCTGGTCTATGATATTTCGAATGAAGCGGTGAAAAAATTCATTGCAGAAATGGGGCCGAAACTGAACCTTGAGATCGTCCCTGCAGCATCAGCCGACGAGATGATGAATACGGATATCCTGATTGCGGCGACCTCCTCTGCAAACCCGATTTTTGACGGGAATAAAGTCAGGGAAGGCAGCCATATAAACGGCATCGGCAGTCATACTCCCAACGCCAGGGAACTCGACACGGCCATTGTTAAACGGTCAAAATTCGTAGGCGACTCCTACGAGGCCTGTTTCAAGGAAGCCGGTGATATCATAATTCCCGTCAATGCCGGTGAAATCCCAAAGGAGCATTTTTATGCCGAGTTAGGTGAACTGATCACCGGTAAAAAAGCCGGCAGGGAAAACGATACCGAGATCACCCTGTTCAAATCAAACGGACTGGCCATCCAGGATGCCGCAACCGCAAAGCTGGTCTATGAAAAAGCCCTTGCCGCCGGGATTGGCCTCAAGGTGGAAATATAACATCCGCCCTCATCATTACTTAGAGCATCAACTTATTTTCCTCCCTGTTGCTTGTTCTCAGTGATTTTCTTGCTCAGGAAACCGGCAAGCAGCTGACCCAGCCCGCCATTGTCGTCACCACTGGTTATCAGGGTGTCAGGTACTATTTTTACATTTCCGCCGGCAATCTTTTCGGCGACCTGTACAGCAATGACACCTTGTTCACCGATGG
The DNA here is from genome assembly GCA_026391775.1 of Bacteroidota bacterium. Taxonomy (GTDB): domain Bacteria; phylum Bacteroidota; class Bacteroidia; order Bacteroidales; family FEN-979; genus CAIRDP01. Next base: position 9,552 of record JAPLDK010000033.1, on the reverse strand, counting down.
CCTGTTTCTGTTTTTCATAGGCTTCCGCGGTGGCAGAGCCCCTGGCTTCGATCGCCACCCCTTCGGCCCTGCCTACAGCTTCGATACCTTTGGCTTCCCCTTCACGTTTCAGGCGGGTGGATTCCCCTTCGCCTTCTGCAAGAAGGATAGCTTTTTTCTTCAGGTTATCGGCAACTTTCACATCGATCTCAGAAGTCACCAGGTCGGGCTGCTTGTTGGCTTCGGCCGTGGTCTTTTCCATAGAGATCCGGCTTTGCTGGGCTTTCTGCTGTTCGGTATACATGGCCTGTTGCTGCTGGGCAATGATCCTTTCGGTCTGGGTCTTCATAAGGTCTTCCGGAAGCTGGATCTGGCAAATGAGTACGCTGACCAGTTCCACATGGTATTTTTCCAGTTCACCCCTGGCGCGGTCTTCAGCTTTCTGCTGTTCTTCATGACGGTTTTGCATGAAGTTCATTGCGGAAGTGGCTGATGCCTGGTTGCGGAAACTGGAATCTATCATAGGATGGATCACATGGTCGACGAGGTTCTGGATGGAACCTATCTTAGCTACCATGTATGGCGCCTGGTCAGGGCGTACCCGGATCACCACTTTCACAGAAACATTAATTGAAAAACCATCGTGTGAGACCACGCGCAAGGGATCAAAACGGGTTTCCTTGGAATCATCCCAGTCGATGGTGATGTTTGTAGTATCTACTATATACACGATATAGGCTCTGCGGTTCAGGTAGTAGATCCCGGGGCCTGCCACTTCCTGCTGGATCCCGCGGAACCCTTTGGGCACGACATAACGCTCTAATCCCACATCCACACGTTTATCCAAAGGTTTTGTATCCCCGGTTGTAATATCGCTCAGTTCTTTTTCCTCTTTTGCGATCGGATCGGTGATCTGCCTCACCTGGGAAGGTTCAGCCCCTACATTGGAAACCACCACGGCAACCTGTCCGCGTTCCACAACGGCTACATCATCCAGTTCCACACTGAACATCATGGGATTGATATAATAGGTCCCCGGTTTCAGGACGTCAAACTGGGGGCCACGCTGACCACCGCTTTCAAGAAATTTAGTCACATCCTGGAAATTGTTATGTCCTTCAACATGTTTGGCTACATATTCGGTCTCAGGCAGGGGCTGTCCGTCACGGGCCACCACAATCCCTATTTTTTTATCAGGGATGACGATTGTATCCCTGATCTCAACTTTGAAAAGTCCCGTATTGACCCTGTATTTTCCCGGAAAAAGGATTGAGGTCTGGGGGCCTTTCTCTCCTCCATGGTTCAGAAAGGCTTCCCCGTCTTCGAAGTTGCTGTGGTCAATCACAGCTTTGGACAGAAGCCTTCCACCGCTGATTTGTTTACCGTCCTGGGAGGTGACCACGCCCACCTGTCCCTTTTCAACAACAGTGATCTGAACAGGAGTCACTTTGAACAGACGGGTGTTGATACGATAGTTACCCGGAGGAAGGGTCCTGATCTGTGGGCCTTTCTCACCCCCGTTTCTAAGAAATGCAGCCCCATCCTGGAAAAGGTCGCAGTCGACGACTTTACCGAAGATACGTCCTGCGGGAATAGGGGCGCCATCAATGGATTCAACGATACCCACCTGGTTCTCACCAATGATGGTTACCTGTTCCTTACTGATATTGAACAGTACTGAGTTGATCCTGTAAATACCAGGGGGCAGGATGGGGATCTGAGAACCTTTTTCACCTCCGTTCTGAAGAAATGCTTCTCCATCCTGGAAGAGATTACATTCAACGGGTTTTGCAAAGATCTTTCCCGACGGTATCGGGTTCCCATCCATGGAAATAAGCAGCCCTACCTCGTCTTTGCCGATAAACGTGAAATCCTGATGTTTCCTGGTGTAGATAAATGGAAAAAGGAAATATAATCCCGGGCCTTTGGTCCTGGCTTGTATTCCTATCTCGTTGCTCATGGCAAAAACACGGTCTTTGGGCATCTGCTTGCCGAACCACCGCCTTTCCAGTACCTTGATTTCACGTCCACCGACAATCAGCAGGGAGCTGAAAATCAGCCAAAGAAAAAAAATAGCGGCAACCACGATAAGGGTTGCGATCAAAATAAAATAAGGTGTGATCATTTTAAAGGATTTTAAATGTGCCTACTCTGTTTACCATTTTCGGCAAGCTGGTCATAATATTTATGAAATTCAGTTAATGTTTATGATAGTGCTTTACAAGGTTAATGGAGTTGCCGTTATGTAGATCCGCTTCATCACCTTCCCGAAAAGCAGGGCGTCATACCACATATAATAAAACCTCTGGGCATTGAACCAGTCGATACCGTCGTTACGGTCGTCATGGCGGTCGTAAGGATCGGCGAAAACGATGACATCATCCATGGGATTTTCAGTGTTCCGTGTATCATAGCCTACAGCAAGCACCCAGTGCCCGCCCCAGTCGCTCCATTCAATCAGGGTGGGGATCTTTTTCTCAAGGTTACTGCGGATAAGTTCAAGGCTACCCCCTTCTCCTGAGCTAACCTTAAAGCTGTTTTTCTGGAGCCAGTTAACCATCTGTTCAGGATTGGTGCCGGTTGTTGTACTTGTTCCCATCTCCTTGGCAATGGTCATTTCATCCCCGCTTCTTCCGTAATAATGCAAAAGCGTTAGTGCTGCAGCCGGTCCGCAGGTATATTCGGTGGTCTGCTGGTAGGCGTTAAGGGGTAAGATGGTAAAACCGGGCCTGGGAATTTTCACCCCGATATCCAGCACATAATATTGGCTGGAAGTGGGTTCCGGGGATGAATTATAGGCAGTATCCTTCTTGTTACAACCACTGAAAATTATCAAGCCTGCCAGGGCGGGAACAAAAAAACAAATCGTTTTCATTTTTTTTATCTTTGCTTGATAACAAAACTAATACTAAATTCCTTGTCCGGCAAGGTTCGTCAGTTGATCCTTTATTATTTCTCGGGAACAGGCAATGCCCGGAATGTGGCATCCTGGTTTGCACAAGAGGCGGAATCGCGCAGTATTCCAACTGAATTATCCGATATTGCTGCAATAGACCGGAAACATATCAAGCCATTTCCTCCCGAGGCCCTGATCGGTTTTGTATCGCCAACGCATGGTTTTAATTACCCCCCGGTAAGCATGTACTTCATTTTCCGTTTTCCAAGGTCAAGGGGCAACCGGGTTTTTCTCATGAATACAAGAGCAGGATTAAAACTTTCAAAATGGTTTGTACCCGGCCTGAGCGGCATTGCCCTGTGGCTCCCTGCCATTGTCCTTCTGCTTAAAGGATACCGGATAGTGGGCCTAAGGTCAATTGACCTGCCGTCGAACTGGATATCCTTTCATCCGGGTGTCAAAGAGAAGGTGGTTGAATCCATTTATGGCCACTGCAAAAAGATTACCCAAATTTTTGCATCAAAGATCCTTGACGGGAAAAAAGTTTATACTGCTTTTCGCGACATCATTCAGGATCTCCTGGTAAGTCCAATAAGCATAGGGTATTTTTTCATGGGGCGGTTCATGCTTGCAAAAACATTTTACGCCAACGAAAATTGTGATAACTGCGAACTCTGCATAAACAACTGCCCGATGAAAGCCATTCTGACCGTCGACAAACGCCCGTTCTGGTCCTACCGATGCGAAAGCTGCATGCGGTGCATGAATAGTTGTCCGAAGAGGGCCATTGAAACATCTCACGGTTATATAATCGGCATCATGTTGCTGATCAACATGGTCATACTAAACCTGTTTTGGAAATGGGTAGAAACATTTATCAATATCCCTCAAAACAATGGTTGGGTCTGGGTACTTATAACCTTTATCAGATGGGGGCTGACATTCATCTTGTTAGTGGTTTTTTACCGTATATACCATTATTTACTGCGAATTCCTTTGATCAGGGACCTCTTTTATTATACTTCATTGACCCGTTTCAGGTTCTGGAGGCGATACAAGCCATCGAAGAAAATGATTTCACAGCTGCCTGAGTTGACTCCCAGCGACGGCAAGATGTTCAGTCCTTAACGCATCTGACCGAATTACCGCATTGTTTCAGGGAGGCGTGAAGCCACAGATCGTCGCTGTTGCATGCAAGGCTGCGTATCCTTGCGAAATTGACTTCGCTTTCGTTCGAACACCACCAGTGGCCGATCAGCCTGAGGCCTTCAAAAGTACTGACTTCACGTGAACCGCCGGGCAGTGCATCGAATCCTGTTAAGTTATTGCCGCAACAATCATCACCCTCATTACCCCAACCATAGGTGCTTTTCATTCCTTTCCCTGGCTTATCTCCTTCAGTGGGGATATGAGTAAATACAAGCCATTCCATATCGGCCGGGATATGCCAGCCCTTGGGAGCCAATCCCCTTGGATCGTTTACGGCAAACCAATTATATAACTTACCGTATCTGCGGCCATTTATGGCGCTAAAGTCATAGTAGCACCAGCAACCGGTCCGGCTCTCGCAATAACGATCCCATTCGGCGGCTGTTTTTGCTTCGGGAATTGCATCACCATTACGGTAGTGTGCAACATTCAGGTTCCCGGCCATCCATACTTTGTTGGCGAGGACCAGGGTTTTATAGTTATTCCCGTCCCTATCCCTCATCATACCCTGGGACCTGGCTGGTCCCGGGTTGCTGAGAATACATAGCATAAAAAGAAAAGCCATAATTCTTTTCATTTTAAGCGGATTTAAAGCGAAGATAATTTATTTTTCCAAAACCGCAAAAAAGTTCCTGATGAAGCAGATGGCGAAGTTCGTGTGGGAGATTGTGATGAAAATAATTAATTTTGGGTGAAATCAACAAATACAAAATTCAAATGGAAATTCGTTTTGATGGAAAGATCGTCCTTGTAACCGGAGCTTCCAGGGGAATAGGGAAGGCTGTGGCAAGCCAGTTTGCACTTGCAGGTGCGACAGTCGCAGTGCATTATAATTCGAACCATAAAGCCGCGAAATCGCTCCTTATAGCACTTCCGGGCCAGGGCCATGCCTGTTTGCCTGCCGATCTGGGCAAGCCCGGCGATATTGAAAAGCTTGCAGCGGCTGCACTGAAGCAGTTTGGCAAAATCGACATACTCGTAAACAATGCAGGTATTTTTGAGGAAAAAGATATGGCCTCCATGTCATTCAGGGCTTTTAAAGAATACTGGGACCGTACTATTGGGGTCAATCTGAGCGGGCCTGCTTTTATATCCCACCTGATCAGCAGGCAGATGATAAAACAGGGAGGTGGTAAGATCGTTAATATTTCTTCCAGGGGGGCATTCAGGGGCGAACCGGATGCCTGGGCCTACGGTGCTTCCAAGGCAGGATTAAATTCACTTGGCCAGAGCATGGCAAAGGCCCTGGCTCCTCATGGTATCTCTGTTTACACTTTGGCGCCGGGTTTCGTGGAAACCGATATGACGAAACCTTGTCTGAAAGGCAAACGCAGGGCGGAAATTCTAAGCCAGAGCCCTATGAACCGTATGGCCGGGCCGGATGAGATAGCCAGGGCGGTACTTATGCTTTGCGCCGAGGGAAACGAATATATGACAGGTTGTATAGTGGATATGAACGGGGCTTCCTACCTGAGGAGCTAGAAGTCCTTGACGCAACGCACGGGAAGAGCATTGGAGCGTACGGAGTAATATACCGAAATACTTTCATTGTAGCTGTTCATCCCCCGGGTGAGAGCCCTGGTGCTGCTGCCTGATGTGGAAGTCCAGAATATCGTTGCCTTAAGGTTTCCGCTCGTAAAAGCCCATACATTATTCTGGTAATAGATACCCAGCAAAACGGCTTTAAAGCCCAACCCAGGGTTCGGGTCTTTGAGATCTCCACCTGCGATGCCATTACCGGCATTGGTCTGTCCATCGATCAACATCTGCCATTCAGTAGCAGTTGGAACATGCCATTCGGGCGGACAAAGTCCCTGCAGGTATTCTCCCGGGCCGGGTATACGGTACTGCATCATTTCATCCCATTGATATAATCCGCCGTAGACTGTACAATTAATATCAGCGCTGCTGCAGTATTTCTCCACAACGCAATTGTCGGTTTGCGGCTGGATGTCCGGGTCCAGTTTGCTCCCGTAGTTAAGGTTTTCAAGCATCCAGCAACGCCCTCCCATGAGAGAGGCATGATACACTTTGCTGTTCCGTGAATCGGTAAATGTGTATGGGCAGGTCGAAAGCAGACTGCCGGGGAGGACTATGAGTGTGACGAAAGGTGAGGTACTCGCACAGGTGTTCATATCAGTATACCTGTAAGTGATCTGATGGGTAGTTGTAGTGAGGGAAGAAGGTGTGATGAGCCCCCCTGTAACCAGGTTGCCATCAATATAGTATTGTCCGCCCGGAGGAACGCCACCTTTGAGGTAGAAAGGCCTTGAGGTGGTTGAAGTCTTTGGATCATTGCAGGATGCAAGCGAAATATACGGGAGGGGATTCACGGTAATTGAGTAGGCCGGGGATGTGGGCCCGCTGCCGCAACCGGTTTTATTCCCCTTGACAAACAAGTTTCCGCTATTGGCTGTGAGGTCAAATGCGAGGTTGGCCGATGGGCCGTTATTCGTGATAGTAACCCCTGTGGCCGGTGTATACCACCAGGTATAGCTGTCGGCATTGGTGATCGGGGGAACCGAATAGGTTCTAGTCCATGTATTGCAAACCGCATTAGTCCCTGTTATCGAGCCTGCGGGCAGGGGAAATGTTATAAGCGTTAACGGATAGAGAGGCGCCTGTGCCGTACAATTCACCCCTGCGGGATACGAAATTGTTTCTGTAACATCAATACCGATAGGATTTGTATTCCCCCAGGTAACCGTAATGCTTGAATTGTTCCCGCTTACCGGGGCTCCCCCGTTAACAGTCCAAACGTAGGAATGTCCGGGAAGAGGGCTGCCGAGGGTATAGGGCTGAATACTGAGGCCGCAGGGATTCTGTACTCCGCTGATGACCGGGGTCGGATTGGCATTAAGGGCAACGCTTGTAACAGGAGTTGTTACGCTGCAGTTGGTGGATTGGTTTTGATCTATCTCCTGCACCTGTACGGTACCGGTAGGGCCGGCTCCCCAATTAACGCTGATGGAATTTGTATGATTACCTGTAAAACTTATAGCGCCTGTAACGGTCCATACGTAATCATGTCCTGCAACATTGGGAGTGCTGTAAATTACCCCATTAGTATTGGCGCAAACCGAGGTAAGGCCTGTCACAGCGGGTATTGGGAGGGGGTTTATAATAAACCTGTACGCTTTTTTATCGCCCGGGCAGGCTGATGCTGCCTGTAAATAAGGTGTGATACTATCATCTATATATTGAGGAACCCCTGTGTTGTTGATAATTGTTTGTACAGGAATGCTTAAGGAACCGGTCGCAGAAGGGATATACCCTGTAAGCAGGGGGCTGGAGGGATAAGCTGTCCAGTTGAAGGTTACTATAGCGGGGGGGCTTGGCCTGGGAACAAGGGTGACAGCGGTTGTGGGAGCATTGGAACATACCGATTGGCTCAGGTTGACATTAGTAAGGCCGGGTTTTGGCAGGACAACGACTTTATAAGTTGTATCGGGTCCGATGCAGGTATTGTCGTGCGGCCTTAAGGCATAACGGACGGTATCGGGAATAAGTCCGATATTTAAAAGGGTATCGTTAAGAAATGTTTTAAGCACAGCGTTATTATGATATCCTGAAGTTGTGGCAGGGTGCTGGGGTGTGGCCGTCCATGTAAACCCGGCCCCGGTGACATTCGATGTAATGGTAAGGTTGATATGGTCCCCACTGCAAATCGTTTTGGACATAGGGTTATTTGTGACCAGGGCCAGTGTATCGATGGTCACGCTTTTGGTAATGGAATCCTTGCAACCCTCGGTGGAATGGGCAACCATTTTAACAGAGAATGTCCCGGGGGTCATGAATACATGCGTGGGATTCGGATTGTTCGTTGTGGTAACCCCCGAACCGTCGCCCCAGTCCCAATCCCAGAGGACTACGAAGTTCTGGTTTAGAGTCGAAATATCATGGAACTGGGTCAGATAGGTTGGGCAGTTCGGAATAACATTAAAATTGGCATCGATAACAGTATATGTGAGGGGCATGGTTAATGTTACTGTACAATTATTGAAGGCGGTTAGTAAAACGCTATAGCTGGTCCCTGTAACAGGGTGAGGAACAGTTATTGATTCGGTGGTATCACCGGTACTCCAGAGATAATGAGCGAAGCCCGGAGGTGCGGTCAGAGTGGCAGTGGTATCTCCCTGACATAGGGACGTTTGGATTATCAGAGAACTGCAATAGGCTGAAACATAGGCATATCCTCTGTGTGATCCGCCCACAACACCGCATCCCTTGGCAATAAAGGCAAGGGTTATATGCCGTCCCACATAGGGTGTAAGGTCCATGCCCACTGTGGTCCATGCTCTGGCATATCTTGGCCTGCCCCCGGAAGTACACCATTTCCACCCGGGGGGTGGAGTATTCGAGGATGTAGGAGCTGAAATATAATAATAGCCGCAAACCGGATCCAGTGTATTCCCCACACTATCGCGTAACACAACCTGGAAATTTGGTTGCTGGGCTACTGAATGAGCAGGAACCGGTTCCTCAAGGACAATGGCATAGCGATAAACAAAAAGATAGTTTGTACTTGTCACATAAACTTCATAATGAAGTTCGGCCCCATGCCGGCCGGTAGTTGTATCTCCTAACCTGGCAGAAAAGCTTTCTCCGGGAAATACCGTTACAACTGTATCGCAACCAAAAGAATCCATATAACCTGGTCCAGCCATGATTTTATGCAGTGGTGCAGTATAGCAATTAAGGCCTCCCGGAGGAGGACATGCAGGATATGGAGGACCAGTAAGCATTCCGACATTCTGACAGGATGGGACAGGTGCAGATTGACCATATCCGTAACAGCCGGTCCAGCCGGTCCAATCACCCTGGCTGAAATTTGAATTAGGGCAGGATGTGTTCAAATTGCCTGTCATAGGGTCATACATGGGCATGATACTTCCACCCTGGCTGCTCCTCTGGGGGTTGTAATTGTTTGGGACCAGCTGTTGACCGAGATTATATTTATCTTTCTGTTGTTGGGCTAAGGATGTCAGGGGTAGAATAAAGAAAATAATTCCTAACAGTGGGAGAAGAAAAATATAAATGGCTTGTGGCCTCTTTCTCCCCGCATCAGTTCGAAGATACACGGGATGTTTCATAATCCCTAAGTTCTTTATGCGATCACCGGATTATAATCGGGAGCCCCGGTGATACCCGTATTGCCGGGTAAGCATATTTTGTCAGGTTTATCCGGCTTATGTTGGCCGTTACAAAACCTAACAGTAAAGGTAATAAGAAAAAAGGTAAAATAATTTTCTTAATATTAAGGGTACCTCTAAAAACTAAATTGTTAATAAAACGTTTATATCTATCTGTATATCAAATATATAACAGCAATTATAACGCGTATCTTTGATCAAAACAAGGAAAGATGCGCAAAAACAAGAACCGCGGACTATTTGAAGACCAATTTCGCCAGGACAAGATCAGCAACATGAAGGACCCTTTAGAACAGTTAAATCGCTTTATTCGTT
>JAPLDK010000032.1 GCA_026391775.1 Bacteroidota bacterium | reverse complement strand
TAAAATGTTCTTTTAAACGTAAAGGTGCTTATAATTGAAGTTTCTGTAATAACGTGATATCCAACAAAGTTATTACATGTTAAATAGCATATTTTGATCGTTCTATCCGATTGTCAAGAATGAAAGATTTGAACAGGGGAATTAGAATCCATGTATCTATTTCACTACTGATATAGGAAAATCCGGCATACCATTAGGGATTATTGTGGTTGGAGATTGCTGCCCTTTCGTCAGTTCTTTTACTCTTTGAGCTGTATATGCATCAAGGGATTTAATGGTTATTGAGCCATTCTTGAAAATGTCAGCTTTCCCGTTTATTCCTTCGACCAGAGCTTTTGTGAAAGCCCCGTTCCCCCATGAAGGATCTTCCATTGAATACTGCTTCCCGGTTGAGGATGTAAATACAATGGCTCCATTTTCAGCGCTGCTCAGCTCGTTGACCAAACCGTTTACATCAACTGCCCTTCTTCCTCCCATGATATTTCCTGAATGACAGGCATCTGCAAAAACGATGATCTTTCCTGCCGTGGCAGTTACAGTGTTTTTAATCTCGGCAAACATCAGGCAGGTTCGACTTATTTTATCAGGATCAGCGCCGACAGGTAAAAAATAGAAAGTACCGATATTGTCATTAATTCCATGGCCAGCGAGAAAGAGAATTGCTACATCCTTGTTGGTCGTTTGAGTTTTTAACCAATCCAGTCCATCGAGTATATTATCTTTTGTGGCATCCTTGTCGGTCAATAGACGCACAACCACATCCCCATATAGCAGACCTTTTTGCTTTTGCAGGCTGGTTGTAAAATCCCGGGCATCCTTGGCAGCCAAATTGAGTTTGAGACCCGGTTTGTCATAATCACTTACTCCGATGGAAAGCAGGTAAAGCTTTGGCTTCAAAATATCTGCAGTGACAGCTCCTTTCCAGTACAAGCTGATCACGGCTGGATCGCTGAAACCATGTTCGTTCTCAGCAATAAGTGATACTTTGCAGTCACGGGATGGTATGATAACCGTGATCGTACCTTGCTCTCCGGCAGGCTTAAATCCCCTGGCATCCTCTGTGGGCCTGCCATCAATAAATGTTTTAACACCAAGAACAGGTTTGTTTCCTGGTGAGTAAACCCTGTACCTGAGTGAAATGCTGTTTGAAGAGGCTTGTTCCCCATTATCAGGACTGATAATACTGATGGTTGGAGGCAGCAGTTGAGTGATATTTACAATCTGGCTCTTTCGGTTGTTCTCCATGTTTGCCAGCCGTAATGCCTCATCCTCATCCAGTGTTTCAAGGATTTTATCAATTACATCCGGACGGTAATAGATATTTCGGAATTTTGATACCGGGTAATAATTTGCTTCCTTGTCTGCCCCGTTATTAACATGCCAGCCTATCATATCCTCAGCCCCGGGGGAACAATCATAATATCCTGAAGGGGTCCAGAGTATCCAGCGTTTATTATCAGGGTGGGCAAAGAGGGCGAGTAACTCCTTTCCGTCACTCATCCTGAACCACCGGAGTGTACCGTCACCAAAAGCCGCTATAACAGTTTTATCATTCCCCGTTATGTTAACTGCCCAGCAAACATCTGGAACCGGTATGTCCCATTGTTTCTCTCCATAACTGTTGAGACAGTAGATAGCCCAATCTGCCCCAAAAACAATATTATTACGGTCTTTTGAAATATCTACACTCTTTGAAATTTCGTTTTCTTTTAAGAACGAAATATTCTTTCCATTAAGTTTAGGAGAGATATTGTTATTCCAATCGGTAATAGTCAGGCTCCCAGATTGGTCTTTGTATGTCTTTTCTCCTTCAAAGCTCGTATAAGGGTTCAGTTTTTTTTCACTTACTGAAAAACACATCGCCTCTTTGCCAAAAGATGTAAAGGCAATGATATTGCCTGAATAATCAGTCTTAAAATGTGAGTGGTCATTTGAGGCATAATCATTTGTTTCTGCCTGTTTATATAATATTTTTTTGCCGTTGGCTCCGATTCTTCCAAAGTCGGGATAGCCGCTGCTAAAAAACATATCGCCATCCGGCAAGGGCTTTATATCCGTGACAGATTGTTGACAGGCATCCATGTCGATATAGCTCCCCTTGCCAGCATCACTCCAACGCCGGATTTGATGCCACCATTTTCCATTGTTGTATTTTTCGTAATATCCGCCACCATATAAACAGGCGCCATCCGATGAAAAACTGATAATCCCAATTTCTTCATCCACTGAATTTGCCCCGGTATTATCAGGTCTGTAAAGCAGATGCAAGCTTTTTCCGTCCAATACCTCTACCATAGGTGAATCATGATAGCTAACTGCCAGTTTGCTCCCATCAGGACTGAAGGCTAATGAAAATGGCTGGTTTCCGGCCAGTTGATTGGTTCGGGTTAACAGGTTGAAAGAGGCATCATAAAGCCTTACATTTCCATCGAAACAACCAGTAACCAGCCAGCCGCTGCGATCAAAGCAGATATTGTAGGAAGTATTATCATAACCGGTCAGTGACCTGTATAAATTCCAGCTTCCTGTTAAGTAAATTCGTATTCCGTTACCTGCGCCCAAGGCTGCAGCAAGGTAACTGCCATCAGGTGAAAACTCGAGATCAAAAATAACATTTGGCAAGTCGGAAATACGCCTGATCATTATACCTGTTTGTGCGCTGAAAATATAGATTGACCATTTTTGAAACCAATCATACCCGGTCCATCCCCCAAGTGCAACAGTGGCGCCGTCGGGGCTGAGGGCACAGGCAAAGAGTTTCCCTTCATTGCCAATGTCGATGGGTATGCAGTAAGTCCGGATAAGTTCTCCCGTTGAGGCATCCCATAGTTTTGCATTTTTATCATCACTGGCGGTCAGCAGGTATTTCCCTTGCGCATCAGTCGAGAGATGTTTGATCGCACTGGTATGCATCCGTGCATTTAGAGTAAGGATCGGCTGAGTTGTTTGGGAATAAGATGCACTTAAAAGAAATATGGCAAGAAGAATGAAGGAGAAGGTTCTCATAATACCAAAGAATGAAATTTGATTTGTGAAAATTAGGTATTATTTTAATAATCACCATGTTTCATGATAAAATTCAGTTTTAAAATAATATTTTCAGTACTCTATTCATGCTGGTGTCAAGTATTGCCCAGATAGAAAGGACTGGTTGACCAGTTTGAGCCGATGTAAAATTATTTTTATTTAGAACAATTTAAAATTAAAAAAACGTTCTTAAAGAAGTCAAAGGAAACTGAAAACAACAGAAAGGGTAAATACTTTACTACAAAAGCGGAGATTGACAATTATTTCACAAAACAATTTAAAACAAAATATCATGAATACTACATACCGTAAAAATACAGGCAAATCATTACCAATTGCCCTGGTTTTATTAATCAGCATTTTTATGCTGAACACCGGATGCACAAAGAAAGATACTACTCCAGCCCTGACAACTGCTGCCAGTTACCAGCAGGTGAATCTTGTGGCTGACACTGCAGGCTATGGCGCAGCACGATTGGATGCAAACCTGCTTAATGCATGGGGAATTGCCATAGGACCTACCGGTAAATTCTGGATTTCAGCCAACCATTCGGGATCTACAGTAATATATGATAATACCGGAGCTCAGCAACTAGCGCCGGTAAATATCCCCCTGGGAGCCAATCCAAACGGAGCCTCTCCTACGGGAGTGATTTACAACAGCACTGCCGACTTCGTTATTCCGGGTAAAGGCCTAAGTTTATTTATTTATTCAACTGAGGATGGAATTCTCTCCGCCTGGAATAGCAGTACAGGTACCTCCACTATGACAGTTGCGGACAGATCTTCTGCAGGTGCAGTATACAAAGGACTTGCAATGGCAAATGATGGGGGTGCTAATTTTATTTATGCCACTGACTTTCACAACGCGAAGGTTGATGTGTTTGATAACACTTTTACATTCGTAACTACAAAACCTTTTAATGATCCTGGTGTACCAGCCGGTTTTGCTCCCTTTAATATTCAGAATATAGGCGGTCAATTGTATGTAACTTATGCAAAACAACTTGCGCCTGATAATCATGATGATGAATCAGGACCAGGTCATGGGTATGTAGATATATATACTCCCGGTGGTGTATTGGTTAAACGTTTTGCCACACAAGGCATGCTTAACTCCCCATGGGGTGTTGCGCAGTCCCCTTCCACTTTTGGTCAGGTAGCGAATGCAATTCTGATCGGAAACTTTGGCGACGGGAATATCAATGTATATGATGCGAATGGCACATATCAAGGTAAGTTGATGCAGAATGGAATTGCAATAAGTATTCCAGGTTTGTGGGCAATCACATTTGATAATATTTCTCCCGCCGATCCTAATTATTTATATTTTACAGCCGGACCGAGCCTGGAAGCTCACGGCCTTTTCGGTTATTTGAAAAAGATGTAACGTCTTAAACGTTTTTATTAAAATCCTGACAGAAAAATATTTTTGTCAGGATTTTTTATTCAGGATGAATTGATTTCTCGCATTCATTCATAACAGGTTGACCTTTTATGATACGGTTTGTTTCATAGTCTGCATTTTTTTTCAAGAGAAAAATTTTCAGGATGTTTTGCTGTGACATCTTCATAAAATTCGTTTACCTGACGTATTACGGTATTTATATTTTCAAGATTATCAATTACTCCTTTAACCCCGATTTCTTTCTTTTTATAATCAATGTAGCCAACAACAATCGGGACATTCGCTTTCCATGCCATGTAATAAAACCCTTTATTCCATTTTGTGACTTTTGACATGGTCCCTTCGGGGGATAGGACTACATGTATTGATTGAGCTTCTTCCAATATTTCAGAAACCTCGTAAATAGCATTTTTCCCGACTACACCACGAACCGGAATGGAACCAAACCATTTCATTAAAATATTCATCGGGAAAACGAAAAGTTCTTTTTTTGATAAAAATATATGATTAATCCCGGTTCTATTCAGAAATAGTTTGCCATATAATGCATCATAATAACTGGTATGCGGTGCAAAAATAACAATGCTCTTTTTGACATCAGGAAACTCACCATTAATTTTCCAACCCAACAAATTAATAAGTATATATTTAGAAATAATTTTCATTTTCATCACTATTCTTGTTTTCCTGTTTGTTAGATGGCATATGTTATTTCTGTAAAATATAATAAACATACTCGTATTTACCGGTCAAAAAAGAGTTGTATGTGCTTGATCCAACGGTGGCAGCAAAATTTCTACCCAAGTTTTGAAGGAACTTTGGTATTAGCGTTCTTATTAACGCTTCTCTTACCGGTGTGGCAAGTTTTAATGCTTCAACGACATTATTGGTAATGTTTTCAAATTTTATCAATTGGAAGTTTGGCTTCAATAACTGAAGTCGCAGGTTTTTAATCTCAATGTTATTCCTGAAGTCGGCAAATAAGAAAAACCCTCCGGGTTTTAGAGTTCGATATACCTCAAATAAAAACAACTCCATTTGAGAATAGCGATGTGAGGATTCAATATTTATTATTACGTCAAATGAATTATCAGGAAAATTTAAGCTTTGGGAATTTGCTGTTAAGAATTTACTTTTCTCAGTTGAATAATGTTTCTGACAAAATTGTATCGCTCTTTCATTTAGGTCGATGCCTGTTGCCGAGTTTGGAGATAAATGCCGGCTTATATATGATAAACCTCCCCCCCGGCCACAACCTACTTCCAGAATATCTTTCCCTTCAATGTTAATTCCAGTTGCGACCAGGTGGTAAAGCTGTATTGAGTACCGGTTTTTCTCTTCAGCTTCATTAAGATCAATTTTTTGATTCTCATCTGAGTAACCATAGTTCATAAAAACAACTTCGGCCTTTTTATCAATTGAACATAGATACCAGTACCAGAACCTGAAAAAAATATTCATTAAATAACCTCTCATAGGGTCATTATAGTTTTTTTAACATTGTTAATATGGAGATATCCTTATGATTCATTTTGCAGGCTTGTCTACATGTACCAAATATAGCGAAAATTATTCCGTCCGTTTTTATACCCACTCAACCCATAACTCCACGTCTCCCCTCCTGATTCTGATTTTCGGGATCATCTCTCGTTTATACACTGTTGAAATTTTCACTTTCTTCAGCTTCAGTATGAACCGACGAAGGGGGGAAAACGGAGGATAAAATTGATTTTAAATCAAAAAGAAATGCCCCAATCAATCGATAAGGGCATTCAATCATATTATGATAAATGGTTTATTTTCTATGCAAAGCAGTCCTTATTCTACCTTTTTGAGGCAGCTTTCCTGACTACTTTTTTGGGAGCAGCTTTCTTGACTGCTTTTTTTGGAGCAGCTTTCTTGGCTACTTTTTTGGGAGCAGCTTTCTTAGCTACCACTGCTTCCTTAACTGCTGCTTTGGCTACGGCCTTCTTGATAACTTTTTTTGGCGCAGCTTTCTTGACTGCTTTTTTGGGAGCAGCTTTCTTGATTACTTTTTTTACTGATTTTGCCATGAGTTTTCTTTTTTAAAGTTTGAGTAAAGCTACAGGTTTTAAAAAATCACAAATACAAGTTTTCTAAATTTTATCATCTAATTATGAACAGATTGGACATGCCGACAAAGTTGACCACCCAGGTCAATCATAATTGATCAGCTTAAAAGAATTATTATCAGACATATACGATGGTCAATTTAAATCGGCATAAAGTGATCAGATGCTACGGTTTTTCCAGGATCGTCTGGTTTATCTTACCAGAGAAGCACTGTTGCAGGAGTCAATCTCTTTTACAAGATTTACAAAATATTTGGGAACTGCCGTAAAATGATTGGCATCGTATATGTATAATCGGGCTTTGGCATTATTTTTGGTAAGATAATTAAATGCTATCCTTGAGTTAAAATCCGGCACAATGTTATCATGGTCGCCTGTATGCAGAAAAACAGGAGTTTTTGGTATCCAGTTGCAGCAAATATTGTCGATGCTGAATAATTTTCTGATTGGTAAATATTTTTGCGGGACACTGTCGTCAGGATAATTAAAATTCAACAGTTTAAGGACTTCAGGGTAAAATATTTCTTTTGCTTTTTTTGAAGGAGTAATAATGGCTTCGATCTGGTTGTTCACAGGGTATTTCCAAATTGGAATACTGGAAATGTCTATGTTCGAAAACCTGATATATGAATAACAGGTCCAGTTGTAAATTTCGACTTCATCCGACTTTGCCTGCATAGCAATAAAGGTAGTAAAGTCGGTCATTGCATAAGCACCGGCAAGCACTGACATGGCACCCGGGAAGATTACATGGCTATAATTCTGTTCAATTACTTTCAGGGTATGGTATGCAGCGCCTCCACCTTCGCTCCATCCGGTTAGATAGGTTTGTTTTGTTACCTTAATATTCATCTTTTCAGCAAAACTTCTGGCTGCTAAAATCATATCTACAGAACAAACGGCAAGTTCGGATCCGACATTATAAGGATGTTCAAGATTCCTTGATATTGAATATCCTGCATAATCAGGCATGGAAACAAAGTAGCCGTAAGAAGCTGGTAAAATGCCTAAAACCCTTACCTGACAAAATGCGCCTTGTTTATATTTCTTCTCGAATTTGAACAGCGACGGTGCATCAGGGGCACCCATGCCTGATTCAAAGGGAAAAGGCAAAAGTGTTCCATGGTGAAACTGATAAAAGATCAGCGGGTGTGCGCATTTAGAAAATGCTACCAAACCTGAAAGCACGACTTTCTGGTTCCCTTTGTAAACCGATCCATAATAAATACGATAAACTTCAACATCATTCCTTGCATATTGATCAAGTTCATGGTACGGATTAATAAGTTTGACATTCCCGGCAGGGATTGATTCGACTTTTTCATACCCCATCAATCTGCCTCTTGTAATGGAATCAAGGTTAAAAGAAGGATAGACCAAACTAATCGGATAATTACACTCTTTCTTAACAATAGAAAGTTTAAGTGAATAGCATCCGGTTACTGCAATTGCAATTGCAAATAACAATATTGTCAAATGTCTTTTCATCTTCATTTTTTCCTCAATAAATGATGGGATATTGTTCGTGGCTGGGGAATGCCTCAAATATAAGCTAAAATAAGGGAAAGTCAATGATCTGTCATATATATTTATGGTCAGTTTTAATGGAATATAGGAGACAATAATTAATATTTACTCATTATATTGCAATACTCCGGTAAAAATTTGATTACTAATTTTAACAATGACGTGTTTGTAAATATTTATCAGATGGGCTGAAGCCAAAAGAGAAAAGCACCTGTTTTGTAGTCGTCGAAAACTCAAAACAATGATGCTTCTTCTCAATAAGGCTGAAAGCCTCATCAATGCAATAATAGCAAAGATTGATGGAATCTCCAAGCCAAGACAAAAATTTATTAAGCACCTTCTGAGCCTTTATATGGGACTCCGAGGTAAATACAACTTCATCAACATGGCCAGATACGGGAGCTTTAATGAAAAGACTTATCGTAATCAGATGGAGCAACAGTTTGACTGGGCTGGATTCAATGTAGAGATTGTACGTTCTAATTGTTCCAAAGAGTTGATCCTGGCATATGACCCTTCCTTTCTTCCAAAGAGCGGGAAGAAAACCCCGGATGTGGGCAATTTTTAGAGCGGAACGGCTCAAAGAGTG
>JAPLDK010000079.1 GCA_026391775.1 Bacteroidota bacterium | reverse complement strand
TACTATCAGCGCGACCTTGTCTTCCGGGAGGCAGTATATGGCACCTGCATATAATAGCAATTATGGGTATCTGATGGGCGGTCAGATCAGCGGAAATGTACTGATCAATGCCATTGATCGGCTTGCATATTCCACAGAAACCTGTTCGAATATCTCAGCAACATTGCCAACAAATACCTGGACCGCCGCCGGTGCAAGTTCTGTCGCCAAAGGGTATGCCATGGGCGGTTATGATGGCACGAACAGGATGAACGTGGTTCGTGGAATGACCTTTGCAGGGGAATATGTGGCCAATATATCCGGAACATTAAGTGTGGGAAAAAGCCATTCAAACGGAGTTCACAGCAGTACCAGGGGATATATGGCCGGCGGATATACAACAGGCGGAGCAACTTCCAATATTGAAGGGGTAACATTTGCCAGTGATACCTTGTTCAGCCTTTCGGCAGTCCTTACAATGGCAAGGTATTGTGCAGGAAGTGTGTTTTCGCCTAATAAAGGATATTGGAATGGGGGAAGCCCAACCAATAGCCGAATAGATGCCTTGAGCTTTTCAGCGGAAACCGTTGCACTGCTTACTGCAACAGGCGGATTATATGGCCAGGGAAGCGGAAGTTCACTCACAAAAGGCTATTGGATGGGTGGCAATTATACCAATGGCATTTCGGCATTTGCGTTTTCCAATGAAACCGTCTATGGAATTGGTCAAAATGTTTATCAAGCAATGTCTTATTCCATTGCTCTAAATTATTGGACAGGAATAAAATAACAACAACTAAAACTTAAAACTTATGCAAGATTTAACTAAGTACAAAACGCTTTTAAGCGAGATCCAGGATTCATTCTTAAGTATTCCTTTTGGCAATTCCGATTTTCAGATTTCCAATTTCATTGTAAACGGGGCCCAAACTCCTGAGCGTGCCTTTAGGGCTGTCTGCCTGTCATTGCGCGATAAAATATTAACGCTGAATGAAGCGTACTATAATCAATTGAAATTCCAGGTGGACCTTGATGAATTGCAGGAAAAGATTGGTGATCCGGCCACCGATAAGTTTGACCGAAGAAGAATGGAGATTGATTATGAGCAGAAGATTTCTCAGCAACGGGATAATGAAAAGCTTCTCATTGATGCAATTCATGAAGTGGAACTGCTGTATTCCTTTTGGCAGAAACTTCCACATCCGACCAGGAAGCAGTTTGAAGCTGCGGAAGAGGATTATTTCAAGATTTCATTGACTAAACAAGTCCTGGGCATCGATGGGGCAGTGGGATCCCTGGAAAATATGGGATATGTCGTAAATGCCCAAGGAAGGTTGCAGAATACAGCACCCAAACTCATAGATACTCTTAAAATTTCAAATTTTAAGGTAATTACATAATGATAAACTGTTTGTATTCTTGACAAATAAGGGAATATGTTGTATCTTTCGGTTTTATGTAAAACATCTTTATTCTCTATTTTAATATTAAGTAATGATATTAGGACAAGACAATGGTTAAAAGGAAAATATCAGATGAGTTAATCACTTCTCAGAATGAAGAGAAAGAAAAACGGGCTGCAGAATTGGTCATTGCTAATAAAGAACTCCTTTTCCAGAATGAAGAGAAAGAAAAACGGGCTGCAGAATTAGTCATTGCTAATAAAGAACTCCTTTTCCAGAATGAAGAGAAAGAAAAACGGGCTGCAGAATTAATCATTATTAATGAAGAGCGTCGGGAAACAAACGAGTACCTGGAAAATTTAATCAACTACGCAAATGCCCCTATAATTGTCTGGAATACTAAGTTTGAAATCACACGCTTTAATAGAGCATTCGAATCACTGACTGGAAGAACCGAAAAGGATATACTTGGTAAATCCCTGGAAGTCCTTTTCCCACCTGATTCCAGTGATAGTTCGATGGAATTGATTAAGAACACCCTAGATGGTGATCGGATGGAGGTTGTCGAAATTAATATCCTTCATATAGATGGTTCTACTCGTATCTTGCTATGGAATTCAGCAAATATCATGTCACCTGACGGGACGAAGGCTATTGCTACAATCGCTCAGGGCCATAATATCACCCGTCGCAAGCAGGCGGAAGAGGCTTTACTCGAAAGCGAGAATCATTATCATGATCTCGTTGAGCAAACCCGCGATATCATTTTTTCGCTTTCACCCGAAGGGTTGCTGATATCATTGAATGAGGCATTCGAGAATATTACTGGCCAGAAAAAGCAAGATTGGCTAGGGAAACCGGTTATGGACCTGCTTTATCCGGAAGATATATCACTGGCCATGGAACGTTTTTCTAAGGTTCTTAAGGGTTACCTGGCTGAACCGATCGAGCTGCACCTACGAAAAAAATCCGGGGACTATGTTTTATGTGAAATTCTCGCTTACCCTCTTGTGAAAAATGAGATGATCATTGGTCTTCAAGGCATCAGCCGTGATATCACCGCACGCAAGCAAGCTGAAGAGGATCTGAAGGAGACCCAGATGTTGCTTCGTGATGCGCAGAAATTGGCGCATATTGGTATCTGGAAATGGGAAGCAGAAGGTGATAGAGTTATTTGGAATGAGGAGCTATATCAAATCGAAGGTCTCGACTCAAATCTTCCGGCACCCACATTTGCGGAACACTCAACTATTTATACTCCTCAAAGCTGGCATGTTCTGAAAATCGCTGTTGAAAAAGCAATGAAAACCGGTGAACCTTACCAGCTTGAATTGGAACTTATCCGTCCTGACGGTAAAATCCGAAATATAGTCGCTTTTGGTGGTGCTAAGTTTGATAACAATGGACATATAAAAGGGCTTTATGGTACGGTCCAGGACATCACAAAGCGTAAGGAAGCTGAGGAAGAACTCCGTCAGGCCAAAGAAAAAGCCGAGCAGAGCGACCTTCTAAAATCCACTTTTCTTGCCAATATGAGCCACGAGATACGCACACCGATGAATGGCATTCTGGGTTTTGCCGAGCTTCTTCAAGATCCTCACTTATCAGGTGAAGATCAACAAGTTTACCTCAATGTCATTACTAAAAGTGGTCATCGCATGCTGAATATCATTAATGATATTGTTGAAATTTCGAAAATAGAATCGGGACAAATGGAAATTTCACTTATACTAACAGACATTAACGAGAAAATCGAATATGTACATACCTTATTAAAACCTGAAGCTACAAATAAAGGGTTACAGTTTTTAGTAAAGAATACCCTCCCGATAAAAGAAGCCATGCTTAAGACAGACCGTGAGAAACTGTATGCCATTCTCACAAACCTTGTTAAAAATGCTATTAAATTCACCCAAACAGGCTCCGTTGAATTTGGATATGAAAAAAAAGGAGATTTTTTAGAATTTTTCGTAAAAGACACCGGTTGTGGCATTCCTCAGGATCAGAAGGAAGTCATTTTTACACGATTTCGGCAAGGCAATGATTTGATTACTCGACCTTATGAAGGAACAGGATTGGGATTATCCATTGCAAAGGCGTATGTTGAAATGCTTGGAGGAAAGCTATGGGTAGAAAGCGAATTTGGCAAAGGTTCAATATTTTATTTCACAATACCTTATATTGTAGGAGAAGTTGTAAGGCCTGTAATTAAGGATGGTTCTACGGAAATCGCAGCAAATAATATAATTAAAGACTTGAAAATATTAGTCGTTGAAGATGACGAGTATTCAACAGATCTAATCAAAATCGTACTGAAAAATTTCAGCAAAGAAATTTTAAGTGCAAAAACCGGAGTTGAGGCTGTTAATATTTTCCGTAACAACCCGGGCATTAAGCTTATTTTAATGGATATCAAGATGCCCGAAATGGATGGATATGAAGCCACTCGCAAAATAAGAAAAATTAACAAAGATGTGATCATTGTTGCACAGACAGGCTATGCCTTAGAAGGAGACAGGGAGTTGGCAATTCAGGCAGGATGTAATGACTATATATCAAAACCAATCAATATAAACTTGTTCAAAGGATTGATTAAAAAATATTTTTAAAAGAAATAATCCAATTTTTAGTATTCCGAAGTAAGAGAGTTCATTGCCACACTATTAAGTCCACACGGTTAACCTCAAGCATTGAAAAAAGGATGGTCTTTTAATTTCATGGCATTTTCCAGTTTAGAAATCCGGATGTACCTCAGAAATGATTCAGTTGTTTTATGCCCTGTAATTTGCATGATAGAAAGCATTGGGACCCCACTGAGATAGGCATTTGTTGCAAAGGATCTACGAACAGTATGGGTTCGTATTTGGAGCCATTTTTCAAGATTCCCATTGGTAATCTTCTTAGTCACTGCATATTCGCCTACCCATCTTAATACACGATTTGCTTCCTGATTGGTCGGGATACGATATTCTGATCCATATCTTTTAATGATCTCCAGAATAATAGGATGAACAGGAATGATTACAGGTTCCTTCGTTTTTTGGGTCTTAACGTATAACTTCCCGTCTTCGATATTGTTCAAGGTTACTTTTGACCAATCTGAATGCCTTAACCCGGTGTGACAATTTAAAACAAACAGATCCCTGATTCGACTCATTCTTGAATCATCAATTTTAAGGTTGAATAACGCTTGTATGTCATCCTCAGTAAGGTAGATGGTATCAGCATCTTCTTTCAATACCTTAAACCCTCTTGCCCGGTGTTCCTGGTTTGTCGTCAGTTTGTCCTCATTGGCCTCATTCATCAGGCGCTTTATTCGCCTGATATGTGATCCTATCGTGTTCGGTTTCAGATTAGCTGCCTTCAGGTAATCAGTAAAACTGATATAGAAATCTTTGCTGATACTGTCAAAAGTTACAATAGTTCCGGTTTTCTTTTGGAACGTCTCCAAATGAGTCTTGATGCCATTAAAATGCTGAATATGATTTGGGGAGAGTTTATTCTTGTAACGTGCCTGGAATATGGGAATGAAATCCACCAAGGTGGTTTTATTTGAAGCGGTGACATCTTTCCTTCCAGCAAATATTTGGTATGCTGCCCTGATCTCCAGGCTTTTCTTTTTGACATCTTCTTTTGACAATTTTGCACCTTTCGGGAAAAGCTCATCATATGTATTCAACAGGAAGCTATTTGCCTCCCTGAGCTGTTTGTTTGTCTCAGCATGGTCCTTAAGTGGTTTTGCTTTTTGATCATCGCTATCCCAGGCTTTCGATGGTATATTTAACCCTGTTGAAAGACGCAGCCTTTGATGGTTAAACGTGAATGTTAAAAGAATTAAACATCCGTTTTTCCTTTCCTTATCAGCATAAAACATTACTGTCGCCATAATACTTTAAAAGTTGCCTGTATTTTTTAAAAAGTTGCCTGTACAAAGATATCTATAGGCAACAATTTAGGCAAGTTTGCCTGTAAAAGTTATTAACAGGCTGTATTTTGATGTAAACGGCTGTAAATGAAAAACCGCCTGGAGTGGCGGTATTCATTGATTTTCAGTGATTTTCTGGATTTTTGCTGTGGGATGTGAGGGATTCGAACCCACGACCCCCGCCCTGTCAAGGCGATGCTCTAAACCACCTGAGCTAACATCCCGGGATTGCGCCTGCAAAATTAACAATTCCGCGCATTACTACAAATTTCGCTACTTCTCTATTTCGCTACTTAAATAGGTCCCCAATATCTCCCCGTAATACACCATATGCCAGTCTTTGGTCTCGTAATATTTCTTGTCAATTGCCGGATCGAGTGCTGCAGGGTCGAGGCGGTGTTTGTGAACAATACGGCATTCATAATGGATGGCGGATTGCGTGATGAACGGAGTCCTGGTGTGGGCGCTCTGGTCAAGGGTAAATCCACAGACACTGATCTTATCCATGTCACGCCCCGATTTGGTTCCGCAAAGCTCAAGCTGTTTTTTATACTCCTCAGGGAGTACGCAAACTGTGAAATCCTTTGCTTTTTCCATCAACCCGAACGTATAACGGGTTGGCCGGACAAGCACGGTAAAAATGGGCATATGCCAGATTTCGCCTATGGTTCCCCATCCAATGGTCATAGGGTTTGGAGGGTCCCCGGCAAGGAGAATGATGCCGTTTCCGGCCAGTTTACCGATAGTTTCATTATACATATCGAACGGGCCGACAGCTTTGATCATAATTTCTTATTTTTGGAATTCAAAAGTAATGATTCATTTAATTCCCAGAGAAGTTATGAAATCAAGATCCTTCAGATTATCCGTTATTGCTGTTGCCTTACTCCTGATATTCCCGGCCTTGGCCCAGGCACAGCAGAAATCAATCAGCCTTGAAGATATTTTCAAGGGCAGGAAATTTTCTTCCAAAGGGGTTTCCGGAATCCGATCCATGAAAGACGGTATCCATTACACTCAGGTAAAGAATGACAGTCTAAATATATATGACTATGAGACAGGCAGCTATGTGAGGACCATTGTGACTTCGAAACAACTGATCCCGGAACACGATACGCTGCCTTTGCCGATCAGTTCATATGAATTCAGCGATGATGAAAACAGGCTGATGTTTTCAAAGGATGATGAGGCTCTTTTCAGGCACTCATCAAAAGCAAATTATTTCATTCTGGACCTGGCAACGGGCAAAAAAATCCCGTTGTACGCAAAGGGAAAGCAAAGGCTCGCTTCCTTTTCACCTGCTGCTTCAAAGGTTGCTTTTGTAGTAGATAACAACATCTTTATCAGGGATATTGCATTAAGCCTTAAAGCAGAAGGAGAAAAGGATACCGTCAATGCCTTGACACAGATTACCACCGACGGGAAGGTCAATGAAATCATCAATGGCGCGACCGACTGGGTTTATGAGGAAGAATTCGGTTTTTCCAGGGCATTGTTCTGGTCACCCGACGGCTCAGGACTTGCATATTACCGTTTTGACGAAAGCAAGGTAAAGGAATATCAGCTTACAACTTACGGAGAACTTTACCCCGAACAGAGTAAATACAAATACCCTAAGCCCGGGGAGGATAATTCGGTAGTCGGAATATATATTTATGACATTAAAACCGGGAAGGTCACTACTGTTGATATCGGAAGGGAGACTGATATCTACATTCCAAGGATTAAATGGACTGCTGATCCCGCCACCCTGGCACTATACAGGCTGAACAGACACCAGAACAAGCTGGAACTTTTGCTTGCAGAAGCTTCTGGCGGGAAAACACACGCAATCTGGTCCGAAGACAACAAATGTTATATAGACATTACCGATGACTGGCATTTCCTGAAAAACGGAAAAGAATTCCTGATCAGCAGCGAGAGGAGTGGTTTCAACCACCTTTATTTGTACAGCATGACAGGCGAACTCATCAGGCAGCTTACCGATGGTAAATGGGATGTTGCCCGGGTTGCAGGCATGGATGAGCCAAACAGGCGTGTTTTTTTCACGGCAGGGTTTTCCAGCCCCATGAACAGAGAGGTGTTTTCGGTTTCCCTTGATGAAGGTGCTCCGGTACAGCTGTCGGAACGGGAAGGGACCAATTCGCCGGATTTCAGCTCAAACTTCGCCTATTATGTTAACCGCTGGTCGGATATCAACACCCCGCCTTCAATCACGATAAATAATACCGAGGGTAAGGAAGTGAGGCTGCTTCAGGATAACGCCAAGCTGAGGGATGTTATAAAGGATTACAATTTCGGGAAAGCGGATTTTTTTACGGTTATTACGGATAACGGGCTTGATCTGAATGCCTGGATACTTAAACCGCCTGATTTTGATCCCCGGAAAAAGTACCCGGTAATGTTTACGCTTTATGGAGGTCCGGGTATTCAAACCGTGAACAATAGCTGGGGCGCTGTTTCTTCCTGGAACCAGCTGCTGGCGCAAAACGGTATCATTGTCGTATCAGTTGATAACCGTGGTACGGGTGCAAGAGGGGAGGAGTTCAAGAAGTGCACTTACCTTCAACTGGGCAAATATGAGACCATTGACCAGATCAATGCGGCAAGGTACCTTGATTCATTATCCTTTGTGGATAAGGACCGGCTTGGTATCTGGGGCTGGAGTTTCGGCGGTTATATGGTGCTTTCCTGCGTGACCAAGGGAGCCGATTATTTCAAGCTGGGTGTTGCAGTCGCCCCGGTAACTAACTGGAAATACTATGACAATATATATACCGAGCGCTACATGCGTACACCAAAGGAAAACAACTCAGGGTACGAGGATAATTCCCCGGTGAATTTTGCCGACAGGTTCAAAGGGAAGTTGCTGATGATACACGGCATGGCCGATGATAATGTGCATCCGCAGAATTCATATGACATGGTGACAGCCCTTGTTGGCGCAAACAAACAGTTCGAAATGCAGCTCTACCCGAACAACAATCATTATATTTTTACAGGGAAAAATACTTCCTTCCACCTCTGGCAAAGGATCACGGATTTTATCCTGAAGAACCTGTAAAAAAAAGGCGGCTTTCAAACTAAAGGCCGCCTTTTTTATCTATTTCGATTGAATGACGTATATCTGAGCAGCATCCCTGTAACCGCTGAGGTTCATGTACCAGTCAGGATAAGACGAACCACCCGATTCGGCCCAGTTCCCGAATTGCAGATACCCGGTGATAACCTGGACGTTCTCCCAGGTATAATCAAACTTCTGTACAAGGTTAATTGCCCAGGGGAGGTTAGCAGATGTTTTATAATACCTTCCTGTTGCCGGATTCGAGTTGTCGTTGCCGGTTCCGAAAAGAGCCTGGTTAGCCAGTGAGGTCGGGATCCTGTCGGGTAGATGGATTTCGACATTACGTTGAAGGTTCTTGATCAGGAAAGGATTGTAAGGGGCAGTCCCCACAGCAGAGGCATCCTGGGGGGTGGCAAAATGAATGGTCATTTTAATACTGTCTGACAGAGCATACGGTACATTTTTCTGGGTGTTAAAGAAGTTGCCGGGGGTAGCGTGGGTTACATTGGAGGCATTATCAAACACGATAACTACTGCATTCCCCTGGGCGTTCTCAACACCGTTGGAGGCAAGGCTGATGTAACTGCCTTTGATGGAATATCCTGTCACCGAACCTACTACTGCAGGAGTAAGGTTGTCGAACTGGAAACCAAATCCGTTTTGCAGGTATGCACCTACAGCTCTCACGTAAAAAGTTGGAAGAATATCTACAATTTTATTCTGTGCGTTGCTGATAATTTTAAAATTGTAATCTAATACAAGGTCATTCATGTCATAATCCCCTTTTGCTGGCCATAGGTCTTCATAAGCAATCGAGCCAAACTGACTTTTGGCAGGGTAATAATTGATATATGCCCTGGTTGCATCATCAGGAAATGCATCAAGGTTATTGGGTACGCCGTCCCCATCAGAATCAGGTGGAGGTGGAGCTCCTATCCCCTCTGGGTTACAGCTTGAGACCGGGATATAATTTGTGGCATTGGCAATGCTGGTAAGTTTGGCCCCATTGACGAAAGTAGATGAGCTGCTTCCGGTAAATGTGCCATTGCCTGTAGCCAGTTCAATTGGCCCATCCACCTTTTTTGTCGCATCATTCAGAGTGGCAGTGCCTGTGACTTTTATTGTACTGGTTCCTCCTGCTCCCAGTATATTGCGCTCCATCACAAATGATGCAGATGATATCATGGATTGGTTTTGCAATGTGACTGTGCTGGTATACTGAAAGAGATGGACTTCCTGGTCACTTTTCATGTAGCCATTGTTCATTACAAAGGTTGCGCCGTATACATGAATGTTGGCATGACTGATTATCCTGCAATTATTATTAACAGAGCCGCTTCCATCAGGCTTATTAAGATGCAGGTAATTATTGACTTCAATGACTCCGTCGTTGGTGAGAGGTGCGTTCACTTTAAAATATCCCTGAGGATTGAAGTAACCCGAATTGGTCAGCATGCCTCCGGTTCCCTGCAGGGTTGCGTCGCCTTTTAATACCATGTTCCCGTAATTCTGGATCTGTCCGTTGAATGTAAATGGAGCCTGAAATAAGAAATCATTGGAATAATTAATGATCTTCGAATTTATGGCCATATAAAAGCCTCTTATGGAAACATGTGCACTCTGATAGGCGGTAAGGGTAGTCGTACTGCTCATATACAGGGAATCAACGGTAAGCCGTCCTCCTGAAGTAACAATGATATTGCAACCGGCAGTATTGATCTTAATGAACGGGATTGTTGCGGTACCGCAGACTTTAAGCGTTCCTGAGGTCCAGCTTGTAATGGTACCTGTAAAAGTTCCGGTCACACAATAAGTTTTTCCGCCTGAAATGGTGGTTGATCCGCTGCCCGAAAGAGTTACATCGCAACTGCTGATGCAGTCAGGTTCGGCAATGGAATTATAATTCTTAAGAAAGGATTTAGTCCCTGTAAACGTGTAAGTGATGTTATTTGCAATGGTTACAGTTGCATATTGGCTTGAGCCGTCAGCCGAAGAAAGTTCAAGGTAGATTTGTTTCAGGGCAGTGGGGAGACGAAGGCCGGTCACAAAAGGATAATTATAACCTGCCGATCCGGAAATAAGGATTTTACCCGTTCCAAAAGGGTCTCCGTCATAAACCCGTATCCTCGAAAGTGTACCAATCGCAGATGGGATGTCCACAGCAACTGAAAGCGATACTTCATGCGAAGTTTCCCAGTTGAAGTTTGAAGGCACATGCAGCTGATCCATCGATTTCCCGGAAGATTCCGTGCCCTTGTCCTTATGACATGAAACAGTGAAGCATAACGAAAATACAAACAGCAATGATACCACAACAGGATAAAGTTTTTTCATAATACATTATTTATCAGCAAATATACAGTATTAGCAGGGGTTTAGCAAGGTGTAATTTGTTTTCGTCGCCTGTGGGCAGGCAATTGTAGCCGGACAAGTTATTAAATGTATAGTCTGTTAAAACAGTTAAGCATGAATTTTACACACATCTTAATGTTAATTGTATACACCTATTGGATTTTCAAAAATAAGGTTATACCTTTGCAGCCCTTTTTGGAAAATTTAACATTAATTAACCTTTAGAAGAAAGCGAGTTAAAAGCATGATTATCGTTCCTGTTAAAGAAGGCGAAAGTATCGACCGGGCATTAAAAAAACTGAAGCGTAAATTTGAGAAAACCGGTGTGGTTAAAGAATTGCGTGAGCGTCAGAAGTTTACAAAACCTTCTGTTAAAAAACGTGATAGTGTTTCGCGTGCCATCTATATCCAACAACTGCAGGCAGCCGAAGCAGACCAGTAAGAGCGTTTAACAATTTTTACGAGTAGAAATTTTGTTGATGGTAAATATCGGTGTATATTTACCTGTCGAATGGCAATCAACAAAGTTTCTATTTTTTTTTGTTGAGTAGTGAAGGAACGCTTTCTTGCATATATACAATACGAAAAACGGTACTCGCCACATACTGTAACCGCTTACCGGATAGACCTGGACCAGTTTTTTACTTTTCTGAGTGCACAATACCAGATATCTGATATCACAGGCGTTGATCACTCGATGATACGGTCATGGCTTGTATTTTTAATGGAGTATGGTGATTCTCCACGTTCGGTGAACCGTAAGCTCACTTCCCTAAAATCATTTTACCGTTTTCTTCTGAAAGAAGGTGTTGTTGAAAACAATCCGATGAGGAGGATCATCTCCCCTAAAACCTCCAAACGGCTTCCCGAATTTATTGAAACCGATAAAATGTCGGCCCTTATTGAAAACATGGAAGGCAGTGAAGGATTCCCCGGTTTGAGGGACAGGATTATTGTTGAGATGTTTTACAATACAGGGATGCGTTTATCTGAGCTTTTAAATCTGAAAGAGATGGATATTGATTTCCATTCAGGTACCGTTAAAGTTCTTGGTAAACGAAATAAAGAGCGTTTAATCCCGTTCACAAAGAAATTCGGTTCCTTGCTGAAAGACTACATCTTGGAGAAGGAGAAGAACTTCGGAGTCGTGCCTGAATTATTTCTCACCGATTCGGGCGGGAAGATGTATCCCAAGCGGATATATCTTATTGTGAAGAGTCATCTTGCCAGTGTTACAACCCTGGCTCAGAAAAGCCCTCATGTATTAAGGCATACTTTTGCAACACACTTGCTTAACAACGGGGCTGAGCTGAATGCGGTGAAGGAACTGCTTGGGCATGCGAACCTTGCAGCAACCCAGGTTTATACACATAATACAATTGAAAAACTGAAAAAAATCTATAAACAAGCCCATCCAAGGGCATAAAAAAGGAGGTGGAAATGAATATTATCATAAATGCAGTTCATTTCAAGGCGGATCAGAAATTAGAGGATTTTATTAAGGAACGCCTTCAAAAATTGCATACTTTTTTTGAGGGTGTTATCGGTGCCGAGGTAAAGCTGAAAGTTGACAACAATGATTCACGTGAGAACAAAATCGTGGAAATGCGCCTGATCATAAAAGGTAACGATTTATTTGCTTTGAAAGAGGCAAAGTCATTTGAAGAGGCTTCGGATAATGCTGTTGAAGCATTAAGGAAACAACTTGTAAGGTATAAAGAAAAAGTCAGAAGGATATAAATTATTCCGGAAAAGGGGGAGGGAGCAGAATTCAATGCTCCCTCTTTTTTTGAATCGCCGGGGATGTGGAATCATGGATCTGTTTAGGGGTGAGAGTAAGAAAATTGACCTATATAAATGGCAAATAATCAAATTGTTACAACTTCGGTACAGAGTTTGTTAAAAAAAATCGTATTTTTTGGTATAAATTTTCAAAAAACGCTTGCATGGTATTGGAAATGTTCATACTTTTGCAGTCCTTTTTATAAGGGATAGTTTTTTGACTTACTGAGATGTTTCAAAATCCGCGACAGACGCGGTAGAGCTCAATCCATCAAAATCCTTTTTGCCGATGTAGCTCAGTTGGTAGAGCTGCTGATTTGTAATCAGCAGGTCGGCGGTTCGAGTCCGTCCATCGGCTCTGACCTGTTTAATTAGGCAGAAAAGGGGAGATACCAGAGCGGTCAAATGGGGCAGACTGTAAATCTGTTGGCGAAGCCTTCGGAGGTTCGAATCCTCCTCTCCCCACGGGATGGAAGCAGCGAAATTTATTTTCGCTGCTTGAGACGCGGAAGTAGCTCATTTGGTAGAGCGGAAGCCTTCCAAGCTTCAGGTGGCGGGTTCGAGCCCCGTCTTCCGCTCTATGCCTTTGTAGCTCAGGGGTAGAGCACTTCCTTGGTAAGGAAGGGGTCAGCAGTTCAATTCTGCTCAAAGGCTCAGTTTGATAATGAAGCAAAATTAAACTCACTTAATCAATCTTAGGTATATGGCAAAAGAAAAATTCGAACGTACCAAACCTCACGTCAACGTAGGCACAATCGGCCACATTGACCATGGTAAGACGACCTTAACGGCAGCTATCACGCTCGTTCTCGCAGATAAGGGATTATCTGTGTTCAGGTCGTTTGATTCAATCGACAATGCTCCGGAAGAAAAAGCCCGTGGCATTACGATAAACACTGCTCATATTGAGTATCAGACAGCAAGCCGCCACTACGCGCACGTTGATTGCCCCGGTCATGCCGACTACATCAAGAACATGGTTACCGGTGCCGCTCAGATGGACGGCGCTATTATCGTCGTAGCTGCAACAGATGGTCCGATGCCCCAGACACGCGAGCATATTCTTCTCGCCCGTCAGGTTGGTGTTCCCAAGCTGGTTGTTTTCATGAACAAATGCGACAGTGTTGATGACCCCGAGCTTCTCGAGATCGTTGAAATGGAGATCCGTGACCTTCTGACCTTCTATGGTTTTGACGGCGCCAATGCACCTGTTATCCAGGGATCTGCACTTGGTGGTCTCAATAAAGAGCCGAAGTGGGTTGACAAGATTATGGAACTGATGGATGCTGTTGACAGCTATATCCCTCTCCCTGTCCGTGATATTGACAAGCCCTTCCTAATGCCCGTTGAAGACGTATTTTCAATCACAGGTCGTGGTACAGTTGCTACAGGTCGTATAGAAACAGGTGTTATCAAAACAGGTGAAGAAATTCAGGTTATCGGTCTTGGAGAAGAG
>JAPLDK010000008.1 GCA_026391775.1 Bacteroidota bacterium | reverse complement strand
GTTCATTTCTTTTCATGGTACTGAGATTTTTAGGTTAAAAACTAAATTTAAGGGAGCGTTCACTCCCTGCTCAGTACTATTTTACTAAATTTGTTCATAGCTATCCCACGAGAGTGGGATTTAGTTCAACAAATCGCTAACTGCTATTCATTTTTTTTATGAAACGTATATCAATCATTACTATTATTCTAATTATTTCATGTGCATGTAATGGACAGGATACTGTTTTAACTTCAATTAGAGCTTTTCCTAATAACAGTGTTTTTATTGAAATCGCTGGTAATTCAATTTATTTTGGATCAGCTAATTATGAAAGAATTTTTATAAATAAGAACTTTTTTTACTTTTCTGGAAGAATTGGAATTGGTTATGGCCAATTTATGGGAAATAGTTTGTTAAGTGTCCCATTACTGGCAAATGGAATTTTCCAGGTGTATCACTCTTTTGC
Source organism: Bacteroidota bacterium (assembly GCA_026391775.1). Lineage (GTDB taxonomy): Bacteria > Bacteroidota > Bacteroidia > Bacteroidales > FEN-979 > CAIRDP01. The sequence goes on along the minus strand of JAPLDK010000008.1, from coordinate 35,635 downwards.
TTTGGAAATGGGCATAGGAGCAGAATTTTTAAGAATAGGAAGTCAAAAAGAATACGAACCAAATAAACAACCTTGGAATTATAGTTCTGGTATAATACCGACAGCAATGATTGGAATTCGAATCCAAGCTAAAAATGGCTTTCTGGTTCGGATGACTTTTGCTCCCTATTACTTCTATACTATTTCTGAATCAAATATTAAATCAATCACTTTCTCTCCATGGTTTGGGTTAAGCTTGGGAGGGAGTTTTGGAATAAAGAAAAAATTAACACAAAGAATTTAACTCCGGGAATATATATCGTTATGTTAAAAAATCGCAATCAAATAATTTATCGAGAGAAATTCATTAAGATGTAATGATTTTTTCTGCACCCAACATGCCCAATTTTAGAAAATAAACCAAGAAGAACAGAAGGAGAAGAAACTTGGAACAGGCTTTTAAACTGGACCAAGGGACAAAAAAGCGAAAGACTCGCCGCACATATTTTAAGCTCAGAAGATTTTAAGTCAATTGATCCATCGCATGACCGGCCAGAGAAGGTGGAAAAGAAAAGAAACAACAAGTAAATCCCACACTGCGGCTGCCGGCGGAATGTTATGCGTAATAATGAAAATAGCTGCCTTAGAATAAATTCAAAAACAAGTAAAAATGACTCAACTATACTCGACCTTAGCGAATATTTATCATGAGATGTATCAACATGTCTTTAATTATGAAAAGGAATTTATTTTTTATGATTCATTGTTAAAAAGTACTAACAGCCATAAAATTTTAGAGATTGGCTGTGGTTCCGGTATGCTTGCACGTCGGTTTCTAATCAATGGATACGATTATCTTGGATTGGATTTATTTAATGAAATGTTAGATATAGCCCGTGCTGAGATAAAGTCAGATAAGTTTATTCAAGGTGATATGCGTCACTTATCTTTTAACCAGCAATTTGATTCGGTTCTTATAACCGGACGTTCCATTGCTTACATAATAGAGAATCAGGGAATTATGGACACTTTAACTGGTATATATAAATCTCTTAAAGCTAAAGGATTGCTTGTATTTGGTGTTTTTGAAGCAAATGGAATATTTGACAATTTCAATGATTTTGAACAAACCATTGAACACGATAACAAAAAAATTAAAAGGATAAGTAAATTGAAAAAAAATCTTTCAACAGGTTGGACTTATGATTGGTATGCTAAATATATTATTGAACAAAATAACGAATTATATGAGTATGATGATATAACAACATTGAGAGCTTTTACGAAGGATGAAATTTCTCTATTTTTAAAGTTGACAGGCTTTAAAATAAAAGAAATAATTGATGAAGAAAAAACCTTAACATTAATAGTAGAAAAAAAATAACCAGGCAGAATGCCGTCAACCATAACAATGCCAACGCAAAGTTGCTTATCAAAGGCTCTGACTTTTCTGCTTTTAAAGCAAAACGTTGGCCATTATAACTATAAACTGATTACGAGAACATTAACAAATTGATTCCAATCCTTCAGCTTTTTCAGTAAGTTTGTTCATATAATTCTCTATTATGTTAACCAAGGATAGTGTTTTAAAAACCATTTAAATGCTTCCTGACAATTTCAATCTGGATGAATTGATCGACAAACTGATCTTTATTGATAAGGTTGAAAAAGGATTAGACCAATCTCTGAAGAATCAAGTTGTTTCTGAATCACAGGCAAAGAAGAAGCTTGCCAAATGGTTAAAATATATTGGACAATCTTAGCATTACAGGATCTAAATGAAATCAATTATTATTCTATTGTTCTCGGCCCTGATAACTCTGTCATCGGTAGCGCAAACCCCTGTATTCAATAAAAAGATCATTTTCAGGGATTCCCTCGATTATGAATTCGCTTCACAATTGGCCGAAACCAATGACGGGTACCTGGTTGCAGGAACCAGCCATACCTGGAACAAGTCATACAGCAATGATACAAGGCTTGTCGTTCTTAAACTAAGCTACGACGGGACCATTCTGCGTAAAAAAATATATGGCGATACGTTGAATTGGTATTCATGCCCCCAATCGAAAGCCTTACTTAATACCGGGGATGGTAATTTTATCATCCTTTGCCAGCATTTCACAAGTCAGTTCAATTATTCAACTGTGTTAATGAAGCTAAACCCAGATGGAGACAGTATCTGGACCAAAACGATCTATAAACAAGGTGTGTATGAAGGGCAGGCATTTGTAACAACGTTTACCCAGACTTCCGACAAGGGATTTGCTATTTTGGGTCAGGTAGGATATCCGGGAATTATTATACGCACCGATAGCCTGTGTAATGTATTATGGGCAAAAGTAGTAGGCGAAAATTCCATCCATGCCATAACGGAAATAAATTCGGCTGCCTCCCTGCCCGATAACGGGATCCTTGTTGGCTATTATACCTATGATGCACAAAGTGCAACTGTAGGATCTGGCGTAATAATGAAAGCCGACAGCGCCGGAAATTTCAAATGGTGGCGGGAAATTGGGACCAGACCTTATAACGGAACGAACCAGGTATTCATATCTGTCACTAAAGATACTTTCATTCTTGCACTGGCAACAACTGCAGAAATCCAGAATCCCCAGTATAAAAAATTTGAGTTGATGAAACTCACAACCAACAATATCCTTATTAGCGACGCGATTATCGGTCCCGAAAACCAGGATTTAAACATGTGGGGATCCACACAATTATTGGATAGCACTTTAATTGTTTGCGGATCACAGGGTTCAAACCTCGGCTGTGTTTTCAATTGCACGACCGGCGCCCGGGAACTCTTTTACAGGGAATATGTCACATCAGCGAAGGTCCTTGAGGGTCATCATTTAAACGGCAGGCAGGAAATCTTTTCTGTATTGCCGACATCCGACGGCGGATTGCTTATGGCAGGCTATTTCAGTTATTCCGATTCGTACGACCAGGATCCCTGGATACTTAAAACCGACCGTTACGGTTGCTTTCAGCCCGGATGCGACCCCGAAGCCATATATATCACGCTGCAGCCATCCACCCAGGATGTGTGTAAAGGCGATTCTGCCTTATTCAGTATTAATTCCACCGGCGATTCCATTAGCATTCAATGGCAAATGGAAGCAAATGAAAACTGGGAAAATCTCAGCGATGGGGCCATTTTTACCGGAACCCGCACTGATACCCTGCGGCTTTTGAAATCAGGCGGTATGGATAAAAACAGCCTGATCCGCTGCAGGCTGATGAATCCAAAATATACGTGTTACAGTCATACTGCAGGATTAACCATTTTGCATGCCCCTTCGGTAACTGTTGAACCCGAAGGTCAATGGGTCGGGGTACACAGCAGGGCAATCTTTACGATTAACGCAGCCGGTTCACCGCCTTTAATTTATCAATGGTTTTATAAAAACATGTCCGTCCTTGTGTCGACCGACAGCATATTCGTGATCGATCCAGTTGATGAAGAGGATGCACTGGGGCCTTACCATTGCGTGATCTCGAACCCTTGCGGGCAGCTGAGCAGCAGGAACGTATGGCTGCATCTTTACGGACAGGGTATAGGGGATGATGAACAAGAATCTTCTATTAATATTTTTCCGAACCCGGCCAGCAGCAGTGTGACAATAAGCCTGTCGGATCCTTCACAAATCCTGACCACACTTAACATTTACACTATCCGGGGAGAAAAAATCAGGGAAGTCAATTTTAACCGGCAAACTGTTCTTGACATTTCCTCTTTAACATCAGGACTTTATATCCTGAAATTCAACAGTGATGGACATATCATTCACAAGCGACTAATGGTTTATTAGAGACATATGAAAAAACTGCTTGCATCCCGCATTACAACGGGACTGATAGTTTCTATTGTAGCGGATATCATGATATCTATACGGGGCTCAACAACAATAGCCGCTGGGTATACATTGCCATCAAATATATACACAATGTCCATGGATCATCTTATGGTGCATATACTGACGTTATCGAGGGCTCATGTATGATGAGAAATCCTGTTGTCACTTATCCACGAACATCCGGACCTGTACTTTTTACTGCCGATACCACTTATTATACTGCGGATAGTATTGGCCTGATACGCCTGCTAGTGAGGGATACAAGCAATTCAATGAAGTGTGGGACCTGGTATGGTATAAAATTATCAGGTAAAATTCTTATCCCTTCCCAGAGAATTACCGGGATACCGTTCCATTGACGAATTCGGTTTTCACCGTGATATATCCGGGATACGCAAGGCTTGTGCCGCCAACCAGGATGCTCGGTTTGAGCTTGACTTTAAAACGGGTAGGCACATGACTCACTCCGGCCAGGTTAAAACCAAAATTCAGGATCGCGTCCATGGTTTTTCCTTTCAGCGCCTGCTTAAGGTCTGTATCTATTTGTACAGGGATGACTGCGGATGAGTTTGCGGGTACTGTGATGGGTTTCATGTAAGAGCCTTGCAGCATCTGGATGTCATCAATAAAAATGATGTAATCGAGACTGTTAATGCCTGCAGGTGCGGGGTTGGGATTCTTCACTTCGATATTCAGGAGCAGGGATAAGGGCAGTTCAGGCTGAGCCAGCGCCCCCATGAACATGGCAAAATCGGTAACTCCCAGGTCTTTCACCGAAGTATACGCATCCACCGGTATTCCTGCAATATTGATGTTCTCGGCCGAAACGAGGCGGAACTCGCAATTCGCCAGATTGATGGCGGTTTTAGTCTGTTTTGTAACATCGCATGATGTGATCAGCAGCAGCAGAAAAACCGGAAGGAACAGTTTTTGAATGGTCTTCATCTTCATGCTGCAAAATTAGGTATTTTAGCAATCCCTTAACCTCAGGCTTACCTATGCGAACATCTGTGACCGGCCTTGCCTTATTTGTGATAAGTATGGCTTTCACCGAAAATGCCATCAGCCAGACACATAAAAAAACAAATAAACGTCCAAATTTCATCATCATCCTGGCCGATGACCTTGGTTACGGGGAAACGGGCTGTTACGGGCAGAAGATCATCCGCACGCCCAATATTGACAAACTGGCTGCCCAAGGTATCCGGTTTACCGATTTTTATGCGGGGAGCACGGTCTGCGCTCCATCGCGCTGCTGCCTCATGACCGGCATGCATACCGGACATGCCCAGATCCGCGACAATCTCGAAATCGGTAACTGGGATGACTACCTCGGGCAGGCGCCGCTTGAACCGAATACATTTACCATTGCCCGGATGTTTAAAAAGGCAGGTTATAAGACAGCATGTATCGGCAAATGGGGGTTGGGAGGACCAGGTTCCACAGGGCTTCCAAACAACCAGGGATTTGATTTTTTCTTCGGATATCTTTGCCAGCGCCATGCCCATAACCATTACCCGGCCTACCTTTGGTACAACAATGAAAAGTTCCTTACCGGAAACCCCGAATTCTCTCCTCAACAAAAATTAACCGGGAATCCAAAGGATCCGGCAAACTATAAAAAATACCAGGGTACCTCCTATGCGGAGGAACTTTTCACAGATGAAGTCCTGCATTTCATTAAAACCCATAAGGATTCGTCTTTCTTTTTACTGATGGCTTACACCCTGCCACACCTGGCATTGCAGGTGCCCGACAGCTACCTGAAGGAATACAATGATCTTATGAACGACCCACCCTACCGGGGTCAGCTGGGATACTTGCCGGTGTTTTACCCGCATGCGACCTATGCCGCCATGGTTAGCGCGCTTGACGATGCAACGGGTAAGATTTTACAAGCCCTTTCCGAGAATCACCTGGACTCGAATACCTGCGTGATCTTTACGAGTGATAACGGCGCCACCTTCAGCCTTGGAGGAGTAGATCCTGCATTTTTCAACAGCAACGGGCCATTGAAAGGGGGAAAAGGAAACCTGTATGAGGGTGGGATCAGGGTTCCCTGTATTGCCTGGTGGCCGGGAAAGATCAAGGCCTTACAGGTATGCTCAATCCCTTACGCAGCCTGGGATATTATGCCAACGCTTGCCCAGCTGGCACAACTTGAGGCTCCGAAAAACATAGACGGAATTTCCATTGTCCCGGCATTAAACGGCAGCAAAAACCCGCCTCAGCACGAATTCCTGTACTGGGAATATACCAGTACGGGGGGGAACCAGGCCATCAGGGCCGGAAAGTGGAAGGTTGTTCGAAAAGACATGATCAAAGAACCCATGAGGAGATTTGAGTTGTATGATCTTTCGGTTGATCCCTGCGAAAAATTTAATGTGGCGGGCCAGCACCCCGAGATCATTCAGAAAATGAAGGAGTATTCCCGCAAACGGACCCCTTCAACCAAGCCTGAATGGAACTTTCTTCATAATTAGTATTCGTCCCAGCTCTTGATCTCTATATCCTCCGGTTTCAGCAGGCAGAATGCCATGATGAAGGCATTGGCCAGGTTGGCATTGGTGATAAGGGGGATATTGAAGTCAACCGAGGTGCGGCGGATGAGGTAGTCGTTGTTCAGCTCGGTTCGTGAAAGATTTTTTGGTATGTTGATCACCAGGTCAATCTTTCTTTCCTTCAGGTAATCGAGGATGTTTGGCTGAAGGTTTTCATCGGGCCAGTGCAGAACTGTAGACTGTATGTCAAAGGATTTCAGGAATTCGGAGGTTCCCGGAGTGGCATAAAGGTTGTAACCGAGTTCAGCAAGTTTACGGCATCCCTCGAGCAGGGTTGTTTTTGCCTTGGCTGGGCCGGTCGAAAGCATGATATTTTTCCCGGGTATCCGGTACCCTACCGAAAGCATTGCCTTCAGAATGGCTTCGTAAAAGGTATCGCCAATGCAGCCAACTTCTCCGGTTGATGCCATATCGACTCCCAGTACGGGATCGGCCTTGCTTAACCTGGAAAATGAGAATTGGGGCGCCTTAACGCCTATGTAGTCGAGGTCGAACAGGGATTTGTCCGGTTTTTCGAAGGAAAGGCCCAGCATGACCTGGGTGCCGATTTCGATAAGGTTGGTCTTAAGGACCTTGGAAACAAAGGGAAAAGAGCGGGATGCGCGGAGGTTGCATTCAATGACTTTGATGTCGTTGTTCTTGGCCAGGAACTGTATGTTGAAAGGCCCGGTGATATTGAGGGAGCCTGCAATATCGCGGCTGATCCTTTTGATCCTTCTAACGGTTTCTATATACAGTTTCTGGGGCGGGAAGACGATGGTTGCATCGCCGGAATGAACTCCTGCAAACTCAACATGCTCGGAAATGGCATAAACAACGATCTCACCCTTACGGGCAATCGCGTCGATCTCGATCTCCTTTGCTTCCTGTATGAATTCGGAAACCACCACGGGATGCTCCTTCGATACTTTTGCAGCCAGTTTAAGGAAGTATTCAAGCTCGTTAATATTTGAGACCACGTTCATCGCGGCTCCGGATAATACATATGAAGGTCTTACCAGCACGGGGAATCCTACCTTTTCGGCAAACTGGAATATGCCGTCGAGGCTGGTGAGTTCCTGCCAGCGGGGCTGGTCTATATCGAGGGTATCGAGCAGTGAGGAGAATTTATGCCTGTCTTCGGCCCTGTCGATGTCGACCGGGGAAGTGCCGAGCACATGAACCCCCTGGGCATGCAGCCTCAATGCAAGGTTGTTAGGGATTTGTCCGCCCATGGAAATGATCACCCCGGCCGGATTTTCCAGAGTGATGATGTCCATCACCCGTTCAAAAGAAAGCTCGTCAAAATACAGGCGGTCGCAGAGGTCATAATCGGTGCTTACCGTCTCGGGATTGTAATTGATCATGACCGAGCGGTATCCTGCCTTTTGCACGGTGGTGAGGGCGTTCACGCTGCACCAGTCAAACTCCACCGAACTCCCTATGCGGTAAGCCCCGGACCCCAGTACAATCACAGATCTCTGTAATGAAGAGGCATCGGCTGCATAATCTATATCGTGTTCCGTCCCTCCATATGTCATGTAAAGATAATTGGTCACGGCAGGGTATTCGGCAGCAAGGGTGTCGATTTGTTTTACAACCGGCAGAATGCCCCGGCTGATGCGGCGTTCCCTCACTATGAGCATGTCTTTGCCCACCTCGGTCTTATCATGTTTTAAAATCAGCCTGGCAATCTGGAAATCGGAAAAACCAAAGCGTTTGGCCTCTTTCAGAATATCATCGGGAAGTTCATTGAGTGTTTCAATCTTTGAAAGGCTGTGGCTCAGGCGGAAGATATTCTGGAGTTTATACAGGAACCAGCGGTCGATGCGGGTAAGCTCCCAAATTCTGTCCACAGTGAACCCTGCCTCAAGGGCCTGGGCGATCACAAAGATCCTCATATCGGTAGGTTCGGTGAGTTCGGTCTCAATAGCCTCGACTTCCAGGTCCTTGTTACCCACAAAGCCGTGCATCCCCTGCCCTATCATCCGCAGGCCTTTCTGAATGGCCTCTTCAAAGGTGCGACCTATCGCCATGATCTCGCCCACGCTTTTCATGCTGGAACCTATCTGTTTGGAAACCCCGCTGAACTTGCCTAAGTCCCAGCGCGGTATCTTCACCACGATATAATCGAGGGCCGGTTCAAAAAAGGCGCTGGTAACTTTGGTGACCGAATTTTTCAGTTCATGAAGTCCATATCCCAGGGCCAGTTTTGCCGCCACGAATGCAAGTGGGTAGCCGGTTGCCTTTGATGCAAGGGCCGATGACCTCGACAGGCGGGCATTGACCTCTATCACCCGGTATTCCTCCGAATCGGGGTTGAGTGCATATTGTATGTTACATTCACCTATGATGCCGAGATGCCTGATCACTTTAATGGAAAGGTCCCGGAGTTTATAATATTCTGCATTGGTGAGTGTTTGCGAAGGAGCAACTACGATACTTTCCCCGGTATGGATGCCGAGGGGATCAAAGTTCTCCATATTGCAAACCGTGATGCAGTTGTCGTAGCGGTCACGTACCACTTCGTATTCGATCTCCTTCCAGCCTTTCAGGGATTCCTCCACGAGGATCTGGGAAGAATAGGAAAATGCTTTGGCTGCGTCGGTTTTCAGTTCTTCTTCATTTCCGCAGAAACCACTGCCCTGTCCGCCGAGGGTAAATGCTGCACGTATAATAATCGGAAAACCTATTTTGGAAGCTGCATCCAGGGCGGCCTCCGTTGATCCCACAGCAAAACTGGCGGGTGTTTTTACACCTATCTCAAGGAGCTTGTCAACAAACCTTTCACGGTCTTCGGTATCGATTATAGTCTGAACAGGAGTCCCAAGAACCCTTACATTATGTTTTTCAAGTACGCCGGTCAGGAAGAGTTTAACCCCGCAATTCAGGGCGGTTTGCCCGCCAAAAGAAAGAAGTATCCCGTCGGGTTTTTCTTTTTCGATAACCCTTTCAACGAATTCCGGAGTTACGGGCAGGAAGTAAACCTTATCGGCTATCTCTTCGGATGTCTGGATAGTGGCAATATTCGGGTTCACGAGGACTGTAGATATCCCTTCCTCTTTCAGCGCCTTCAGTGCCTGGGATCCGGAGTAGTCAAACTCCCCGGCTTCCCCGATTTTCAAGGCGCCGGACCCAAGGATGATCACTTTTCGGATTTCTTTATTCAATTGGGTTGTGGTCATTTCTTATTGCCTTTCTCCATCAATCTGTAAAACTCATCAAACAGGAAACGTGTATCGTTGGGGCCGCCTGATGCTTCGGGATGGAACTGGGTCGATATGAACGGTTTGGTTTTATGCCTTATCCCCTCGTTGGTATTGTCGTTAAGGTTGATAAAATAAGGTTCCCATGCATTTCCCAGAGTTTCATTGTCTACCGCAAACCCATGGTTCTGGCTTGTAATATATGCCCGGTTTGTACCGGCCTGCAGTACCGGCTGGTTGTATCCCCTATGGCCGTATTTGAGTTTATAGGTCTTTGCTCCTCCTGCGATCGAGAGCAGCTGGTTACCAAGGCAGATCCCGAATATTGGCGTATCCCTCTCAAGCGCTTTTGCAACATGGCTGATGGTTGATTCGCACATACGGGGATCGCCCGGACCATTCGAGAGAACCAATCCGCCATAATCCTCATTGGTAAAATTATAATCCCATGGCACCCTTTTAACGGTTATGCCAAGGTCGATCAGGCAGCGAAGTATATTGTTCTTCACCCCGCAGTCGACCAGGATCACTTTCTGATCATTCCCTTCGTAAACCTGGGGCTTAGGAATACTGACCATTGCCACAAGGTTGTCCTTGTTGGGATCGTACCAATCAATTTCACCCTCGGTGGGCGAAATGAGCTTGCCGAGCATAGTGCCCTTTTCACGGAGGTGTTTGGTGAGGGCCCTGGTGTCGATGCCGTACAAACCGGGAATATTATATTCGCGCAGCCAGTCAGAAAGGCTTTTCATGGCATTCCAATGGCTGTAATCAACGGAATAATCCGAAATGATAAGGCCGGTGATATGCACGTGGTCCGACTCGAGAAACCTGGACAGGCCTTTTTCGAAATGGTCGCGGGGAACCCCGTAGTTCCCTATCAGTGGGAAAGTAAGTATCAGTATCTGTCCTTTGTAGGAGGGATCGGTAAGGCTTTCAGGGTAACCGGTCATGGCTGTGTTGAACACAACTTCCCCTGCAACGGAGCGGTCGGCCCCGAACTGCTTCCCTTCAAGCCTGGTACCGTCGTCCAGGATCAGATAACTTTTATTGTTCATCCCATGCCAGTTTAATAAATACTGTTTCAAAGGCGGCAATGTTCATCTCCCCTGTCAGGGGCCTGATTTCTTCGCCAAGTACATTAAGGAGCGCAACCCTAAGGTATTTCTTGCCTGCTGCAGAGCCGGGAACCGGCGTTTTCAACAGCGTCATGGGGTCGAAGCTGGCTGACCGTCCTGCTGTTTCACGCAGGTGGTAAACAATTCCCTTTTGGCCGGCTACCGGCAGGGCATCAATGAGAAGAAGGTTTTGCGGGATGTTTCCCATAAACCCTGCTTCCGTGGCTTTGCTATTTTCGAAGCCTGAGGCAGGCAACACCCTGGCAAGCATTGGTACCCGAACACTCCATGCAAAGCGGGCAGCTTCATCATTGCACACAACCGAACCGGATGTTACCTGGTAAGTCCATTTCAATTCCCCTTCCTGGCTTGCAAGAAAGTTCGTGGTCCAGTAATTATTCAGGACCCAGGAATAAATTACGGGTTTTGGCTTCTGAACCAAAGGCTGGAATTTTCCAAGGTTGAAATCGCCAAGCTGAACGATCGGGATCTCGGGAGATACAAACACCACGCCGCAACTGTCATCTGTAAGGGAAATAAAATTCTGGATCCCCTGCCAGTCAGTGGCCGAACCATTGATCTGGTCCTTTCCAGCCTCCACCGTGGCACCTGCGACTTCAAAGAACAGCTTGTTATCTTTTTTCATGTTGAAAGGAAAGGAAACATATACTCCTTCGGGGTCGGTAACTGCAAGTTTCCTCATGGAGTACCTGAATTCAATCTTCTTTGCGGTGCTATAGAGCCTGATCTCACATTGTATCCCTTCGTCTGATGCACAGGCGGGAAGCTGTCCGTTAAGCGTAACGCTTGTCCATACCGGCCCTTCCATTATATCGGAGACTTTTATCTTTTCCCAGGCTTTCATGTTATATTCTTCAAGATGACCGTTGGATATCTGCTCCCTGTTCTTGCCAAGAGTTTCGTATATAAACTCTCCAAAACCATATTTCGCATTGCAATCCACAAGTTCACGGTATGCATCCTTGTCGTACAGGCTGATGATCTTACCGGAAACAGGATCGATTTTTAAAACATACCAGGGGTTTTCAAGTGTACCGGTGAACTTCGTCAAGACCGGGTGTCTGACGGGTTTACCCGAAACTTCTATGCGATAGGAACTATAACCCAAAGGTGGAACCTTATCTGCAAACAGAGTCCAGTAACTGCCTTCGGCCCTTTCGCTCCAAGCCTGGGCAATCACTTCTTTATTCTCCACATCAAGTATCCTGAACTGCCTGTCGCCCGGCAGCAGCTGGTGGTCGATGTAGATGTTCACATTTCCGGAACGGTTCCAGTTCAGGGTGTTGACAACCGAGATTGAGGCTTCCTTTTTGTACGAAGGAAGCTGGTCCTGAATGCAGCCCATGATTTCTTCCCTGAGTATTCTGTTTTTTTTGACTGCTTCCCAGGTGTATGAGAGTTTCTCGCCAAGCTGGACCACGCTGTTTTCGCACATCGGGTCGGAGATGCTCTCGGCAGCCCCGAAGGTATGTTCATCATAAAAAGCCAGGTCTTCAAAGATCTGCTGATGCAGGTCGCCCATATGACCGCCGAGCTTAGCGCCCACGATCACGGCCATGGCCATAAGGCCGTTATTGGCTATGAAGTCGGCATGAGCCATGCGGGTATAAGCGGTTGTGAGGGCAGCAGAACCGAAGCCGTCGATCCACCAGTCGGGCCAGGCTCCGTGTATCACGGGCAATTCCGAAGCATGCTTCTCCTTTACCCGATCCAGGAATTCGGAAATGGTTGCAAGCCTCAGTTCAGGCCATACATAGGTTTCGTTCCATTCTTTCACAATCCTGCAGGCTGTAGTAGAAGGAGGCGAATTATCTGTAAAATACCCGCTGAACTGTATTGCATATTCATTGAAAGGATAGCCCTTGCCGGCAATTTCCCCGAGATGCGTGAGGAGGTTCCTTTCAAGAGCCTCCCTGCTGTTGATGATGCCCATGTTATTGCCCCACATATAGTGTTCAGGGCGGTTAACGATGATCCTCTTACCCGAAGGGCTTTCCCACCAGAAGGTAGTCGGCCTGTCAAAGGGTTTCAAGGCCCTGTCGGTATTCTGCCCCATGTTCAGAAAGCCAATCCCGGCACCGCTGAGGTAATCGACCAGGCACCAGGGGACACCGTTGATATCGTCCTGCATGGCAGTCGTCACCTTAAACCCCATACTTCGGAAATAGTTCACTGGCTGAAGTGAAGCTGCGATGATGGTTTCGTCTCCCAGGTCGGATGAATTCAGATAAAGGCCCGTGATTTCTATCCGGCCTTCCGCAGCCCGGCGTTTCAGTCTCTCAATCTGTGCAGCCGGTCGTGTTCTTAGGTATTCGTTCACCGCCCAGGATGTTTCGCAGGTCCATCTGAATTTAGCCGCTTCGGGAAAAGAATCCGTCTGGTCGCAGTAATCCAGCGCATAATCGATATATCTCAGGTGCTCGGGCAGGATCTCGGTCTGTGGCCTGGTATACCCGATGTCGGTATGAGCATGCTGAACGAAGTAGATCTTCCAGGGCCTGACAGGATAAAGAGTGATTTCCTTTATTACCGGGATCCTGCCATCCATACAGATTTTCACAATATCCTTGTGAAGTCCTTTCTTGGCAGGGAATTGCAGCCGGAATGAATTATACCCCGGCTGAATCGTCACCTCAGTGTTTTTGCCAACGGATTGCTCTATTGTTGCTTTTACCGGATCGCCAAGATGCACAAAACCTGCAATTACAGAAAAGTAATCTATGTTTTGTTCTCCGCGGATAACAGCCTCCTGCTGGGCAACAGTGATTTTTTCAGAGACGCCGGCTTCGAATGTCATATACCAGGTATGGCTCTCTGCTGATTCCCCGCTAATCCTAATAATTTGCCTTTCCCCTTTTTTTATGTATGCTGATGGCACAGAGAGTATGGCATAGCCCATGGGATCATTGTACTTGTCGAGCATGGTAGTCCGGAATGTGAGGGAAACATCATCGGCACCATTCACTGTCCAGACCTTTTTTTCCGAAACAGCCGGATTGGCAAACTTAATGCAGTACTTCCCGTTCAGGAATAACTTGTATGAATGGCTGTCAGGATTGGCATCAATCCCGAAAATCCACACAAACTGAACATGATCTGAAGTAAGTGTTGGAGGTACTTTCCCAGTTTCCCATTCAATATACATGGTAGAATCTTCAGAGCGCACAAGCAGGGAAGTCCTCACATCCGGTTCGGGGGAATGATAACCGAATCCTCCTCCTTTAACCGAGTGTTCCCATCCCATGAAAAATGTGGAAGGCCAGCTTGCCTTTTCAGCAGCTGTCACTCCATTGGAAGCTAACAGCAGAAGAAGCGCCAGTCTCACAAGCATGGCAGGCTTAATCATGGAAGAGCATTTCTTTTTTTATCAATGTTTTGGGTATTCCAGGGCCTTCGATATACAGCCGGAGGTCTGTACTTCCGGTTCTCTGGAAATACTCCACCTTTATGGCGTGGTATCCAGCGTTCAGTCCTTGTTCCAGGCTTTTTTCCTGCATTGAATGAAGCCCGTCGTTATTGATCGAAAGCAAACCATCAAGGAAGAGCTTACTGCCATCATCGGAAGAAAGAGTGAACCTGTACAATGCCCGTTTCGGGACTTTTACATACCCGAAAAAATACAGTGCAAAATTTTCATTGCGTTTTTTCGGTGCCAGAGTGATTGTATCCACTACACCAAAATACCATTGCTGGAGTTTCTTGAAATTCGGCATTTTATCCCATTCTCCTTCAAAATACCGATAGGCAAGCCCCGGTTTCAGATCAGATACAGCCCTTGCAACCGTTGGGATCTTTTGGATAAAGAGCCTGCTGCTGGTTCTGCTTACCGGTTTGCCGTCCCTGAAGCATCTTGCATTTACATAACATCCCCTGTAAAGATAAAAAGGCTCTTTGTAAAAGACTCCTCCTGTATCAACCTGCCTCACAGTGTCGCTTACTAAAAACCTGATCTGGACATTTGGACGGGAAGAACTGAGTGTGACTTTAAGGGTATCGACAAGGCAGGAAAAATCGGTAACGATCTCGGGCGGATTTGTAAAATCAGGTTCACCTTTGAGGTCGATTACAACAACAGTATTTATTGTGTCGGGAGGGTTTACAGGCAAATCGATAGTAATTGCATCATTGATTCGGCCCGTTTTGAGAACCAGATGCTTTTTATCGGAAAGAATGAAGGCCTTGTTCACTTTATTCAGACAACCTCCCACAAGGAGTTGATTGTTTCCCGGCCAGTCGAATACATGAAGATACAGCCTGAAGCCGCCTTTAGTGGTCTTCATGGTACATCTTCCCCAGGGGGTTGAGGTGAAGGGGCTGGCCTTCGTACCGTAAATTGACTCGGAGTTAAACTCCATCCATTTACCAATCTCCTTTAGCCTTTCGATACTCTCCCGGGGAAACGTTCCGAGGGCTGTCGGCCCTACATTCAGCAGGTAATTGCCACCCTTTGAAGCGATATCTGCAAGCATGCGGATAATTTCCTTCGAACTCTTGAAGTTTTTATCATTGTTGTTATATCCCCAGTGATCGTTCATGGTCATGCAGGTTTCCCAATAGGAACCGGGCAGTCCTGTAAGAGGGATTTGCTGCTCTGGTGTACCGAAATCGCCCCCGAACATCCCCTGTTTAGTCATTCCTTCCATATCCAGTCTTCCTGCGCCAACACGGTTATTGATAATGATTGAAGGCTGAAGGCTCCTTACATAATTATACAGGTCGAGCCCTTGTGCCTGGTTCCATGTTGGTTCCCATTCCCCGTCGAACCAAAGCACACCGATATTGCCGTATTGGGTAAGCAATTCTTTCAATCCTGCTTTCATGTAAGCCACATACTTTTCATAATCGGCATCCCCCACCGGACGGTTTTTTTCCCATTCCCTCCTCGGCAGGTAATCGGGATGATGCCAATCCATGATTGAATAATAAAAACAAAACCTGATACCATATTTTTGGCAGGCAGCAGCGAGTTCTTTCATCGGGTCGCGCTGAAAAGGTGTTTTCATGATGTTGAAATCTGTTTGTTTGGTATCGAACATGCAAAAGCCATCATGATGCTTTGAAGTGATCACTATATATTTCATTCCGGCATCCCGGGCTGCTTTAACCCATTCATCCGCATTAAAACCGGCCGGGTTGAACTGGGGCTGGAACTTGTTGTAAGTTTCCAGGGGGATCTGGGCCGATGTACGGATCCATTCCCCGTAACCGGTTTTTCCATCCCATGTCCCCGCAGGAACGGCATAAAGTCCCCAGTGAATAAACATTCCAAAGCGGGCTTCACTCCACCATTGCATGCGTGTATCATGCTGAGCTGCTGTTTCCTTCTGGGCAGCAAGCCTTGAGATCAGGCAAAAAGAAAATAAAATCAGAATCAGTGGTCGTTTCATTGGTATATTTGTTTTGAGAATTGATAGACGTAATCGGCGATAAAATTATAAAATCTGACCATTGGAAACTATTTTCAGACTCATCAAAAGGCTGCTTTGTTCATTACTTTTTTTTCTGGCGATGAATTCCATAAGCGGGGAGGTCATTATTCCTAAGGTACTTTCAGATCATATGGTCCTGCAGGAGTTCAGTCAGGTAAACCTCTGGGGCCGGGCCGATCCGGGTGAATCCATTAGTGTTTTCACAAGCTGGAACAATAAAACCTATTCTGTTCAAGCGGACCAGGAAGGCAAATGGAAGATCAAACTTTTTTCGGGGGGTCCGGGCGGCCCGTTTACAATACGATTTTCCGGGAAGAACATAGTGGAGGTCAGAGACGTGATGGTAGGTGAAGTCTGGGTCTGCAGCGGGCAATCTAATATGGAATTTACCTTTCGTGACCTTGGTGGCTGGAACTGTTATACGGATCTGAAGAAGAAGATTGATGCTACCGACCTGCATAAAATGAGGCTTTGCACAGTGGAGAAGCAGGTACAGCAAACTCCGTCGGATTCATGCCATGCCAGATGGTTTCCCGCCGATTCATCCTCCATCCTGAATTTCAGCGCTACCGCTTTCTATTTCGGTCTTGAAATCTATAAAAAGTTTAATGTTCCCGTGGGTTTGATTGTTTCGAGCTGGGGAGGTACCCCTGCTGAAGCCTGGACTCCTGATGAATATTTAAGATACATTCCCGGCCTTACATATTACCTGAATCATCCCAACAACCCGAAATGGGAGGCCTCCGCACCTTCCGTATTATTCAACGGCATGATCAATCCCCTTCACCAATACAGTATCAAAGGATTTATCTGGTACCAGGGAGAGTCGAACCGGTATGACCCTGAGCTGTATTCCACGCTTTTTAAAAGCATGATAATCTCCTGGCGTAAATATTGGCAAAAACCTGATCTTCCTTTTCTGTTCGTCCAGATCGCTCCATATGATTATGGAGATTATGATGAAGCCAGCGGTTACCTGAGAGAAGCCCAGGAGAAAGCGCTTGATCTGGAAAATACGGGGATGGCAGTGACACTGGATATAGGAAATCTGAATGACATCCACCCGAAAAACAAGGAGGAAGTTGGCCATCGTCTTGCTTTGCTTGCATTCACAAAAGCATATAACCAGACAAGCCTGAGATCCGCGGCTAGTCCTGCTTACAGGTTCTCAAAGGTTGAGGGGGATCGGATACAGGTGTATTTAAAAAATACCGATTTACTGTCTGGGAAAAGCGACCGCCTGGGCGGCTTCAGGATAGCAGGGAGCGACGGAATCTTCAGGCCGGCCCATGTATTGATCGCGGGAAGCTCCTTAATGGTCTACAGTAACGATGTACCGTCTCCACTCTATGTGAGATATGCCTTTTTAAATACCGACACTGCATCAGTCTTTGACAATTGGGGGCTGCCAGCAGGCTCGTTCAGAACAGATTCTATGCCTGTAAACTACAGGGAAGTTCATATTTCAGCAGTGTTTAATCCGGTCTTAAAAAAGTGGAGAGCCGGATTATCATGTCCTGACCCTTCAGCAATTATACATTTTACACAGGATGGCAGCTTACCTTCAATGTCGTCAGCCATTTATTACGATACACTAACTATTGATACAACCTGCCGGCTGAGGGCCAAGGCATTTCTGCATGAAGTTCCCTCTCAGTCATCAGCGGCGATCGGCTTTGTTGCCCATGAAGCGGTTGGAAGTAAGGTAGAATTAAAAAACCAGCCATCAGTAAAATATAAGGGAAATGATTATACGCTGACCGACGGGATCCATGGCAGTGAGAATTTCCATGACGGATGCTGGCTTGGGTTTCAGAATGAAGACCTTCATGCAGTAATTGACCTTGGGCAGAAAAAACAGATAGGTTCGGTCAGGATCAATTTTTTAACATATACAGCTTCTTATATTTTCCCTCCTGTTTTAGTGGAAATATTTACAAGTACAGACGGGTACAATTTTGTAAAAGCCGGAGAATTTAAGCCCAGGGCGCCGGAACCTTCAAGCTTAAAATCCAGGCCGGAGATAATGGAAATTTCAAGCGACGGCATTAACCGGCAGGCAAGATATATAAAAATTTTCGCAAAGAACCAAGGATTAAATCCGTCCTGGCATTATGCAACAGGTCAGAAATGCTGGCTTTTCGTGGATGAAGTGGAGTGCAGTAAATAAGCCGGATGTGATCCGGAATACCCTAAAACCCCCAGGTAATACCCTGTTAAATTACATGTGGAAGTACCTTTTCTACAAGGAATACTTCACAAGCAGCCGTAAGGCCATTCACAGGATCGCTGAAAAATTGGCATTCGGCCAGAAGAGCTCCGGGTAATGGATTTGGATTGCCAGCGGGGGTAATACATCTACCCATTTTCCAGATTGTTGTTCCCCCTCCCGCTGGAGCATTCGCACCATTCAGGTATACGAGCTGAATAACATCGCCAGGACGATAAGTGTTAAAATCAATCGTAAATTTTTCAGCCGCCACCTGAGTTTGTCCCCCTTGTTGGATGTGAATTGTAATTTTTCCAGTTGCCATACGATCAAATTTTAGGGTTAGTAATTTCACCATAAAAATAAGTAACATTCTGTAAAAAGCAATATTTTTTGTCAAAAAAATTAAATAGTTATATCTTTGATTTGTAAATAAATTAATAAATTTTTCCATGTGCCGCCGTTTATATGCTATGCTAATGTTGGTGTTTATTATCATTTTTCAAACACTATCCGTTTATAGTCAGAAAAATCTGAGTAAAATTTCCGGATGCTCCTATGACATAAGAAACTGGCAACCCGGTAACGGTGCCCCTGGGAGTGTTTACCATATTGCTCAGACTCCGGACGGTTATCTATGGCTTGGCAATGAGTTTGGCCTTTACATGTTCGACGGAATAAACTTTACATATCTTAATGAAAATGACAAAAGCCTTTTCAAAAACTTTGATTGTGGTGGCATGTACATTACCCATGACAGCACTTTGCTGGCTGGGTTCAAACAAGGGCTGATACTTGCATATAAGAACCGGCATTGGAGCATTCTTGATTCTGAAAATACTTTCCTGAATAAAGACATAACGGCAATTTCTGAAGATTCCGATCATAACCTTTGGATAGGGCTTTCCGGAGACGGTGTAATCAG
Source organism: Bacteroidota bacterium (assembly GCA_026391775.1). Lineage (GTDB taxonomy): Bacteria > Bacteroidota > Bacteroidia > Bacteroidales > FEN-979 > CAIRDP01. The sequence continues at coordinate 16,345 of JAPLDK010000008.1, read as the reverse complement.
ATACAATCGTGGCACTTCCCCACCTTTCCATATCAGTGAAGGCCTTTCCGATAAAAACATAAATGTGATTTGCAAGGGAAAGGCCCATGAAGTATGGATTGGGACTGACAATGGACTTTGTCTTGTCACGAAGGATAAAATCATAAAGTACAGTCAGGCGGAAGGCCTGACCCATCAGAACATCAATGGTCTATGGATGGATTCTACAAATACGTTATGGATTGGCAGTGATGACGGACATCTGTTTAACCTGAAGAATGGAATCATCAATGAGTGGAAAGATACGCAGGGTTCCATAAGAAGCTGCATAAGGCAAATCACGGGTTTTAATCAAAACATTATTGCAATTGCAACTGAAGGCCAGGGTGTGATCCTTCTTAATACAACAACGGGTAAAACAGAACTGCTTGATACCAAAAAGCGACTTAAAACGAATCTTATTCCGGCAGTATTCAAGGATATGGAAGGGAATCTCTGGGCAGGAACAATCGCTGAAGGGCTTGCAAGGATCAGAACTGTTCCGATTTCTATATTTAATTCCAAAAACGGGCTGTCTGGCGATTGTGTCACGGCTATAGTTGAGTCTTCTGACGGCAGTGTGATAGTTGGAAATGCAACGGGAGGTCTTGACAGGATCAAAGATGGGAAAATTGAAAATCTGCGTTTAAAAATACCTGTTGGGAATGGCCCGGTTTATTCGATTACTATTGATAAACAAAAAAATATATGGATTGGAAGACAGGGCGTTCTGGTGAAATTCGATGGACATTCAACTGTATTGTTTAAAGAACTAAATGGTATAAAATGTACATATTATTTTGCATTATATACTGCAAAAGATGGCAGAATATGGATTGGAACTGAAAAAGGTATTCTCATCATGAAAGATGGCAAGATTTCTACTATTCTGACTATGAAGGATGGTTTACCAAGTAATAAAGTCAATAGTTTTCTTGAAGACCGTAAGGGGTCTATGTGGGTAGGCACCCAGGATGGAGGACTGGCAAAGATCAAAGACGGAAAAATCAAATCCTTTTGGACAAAGCAGGGTCTTCCGGATAATTTTATCACCGGATTGCACCTGGATTCGCTTGACAATATATGGATAGGTACAAGCGAAAACGGCCTGATGCATATGAATACCGAAACAGAAACCTTTACACGGGTGGTCACTGACCAACTCTCAAGGACCATAGGTTATATGTTTGAAGATGGATCAGGACACATATGGGTTGCTGGCTCCAACGGTTTATATATAATGAAAATGAACAACTTACGGCAAGCATTACACGAGAAGTCAGTCCCTGTTTATTGCAATACTATTTCATTTATTGACGGAATAGATTTCTCAGGCCTGAACATCGGCCTGTTTCCGGGAGCATGTAAGCTACGTAGTGGTCAATTTTGTTATCCGGGTTCGAATGGAATTGCAATTTTTGACCCTAAGACCTTCTTTTTACATAGTTTCAATTTATCTCCGATCATTGACTCTGTTCTTATCAACAATAAATTTCTTGGGAATCAGGACATTTATGAGGTTAATCCAGGTATGATGAGGATGGAAATCCATTATACGGCTCCCTCATTTATTTTGCCGGAGCGGCTGACATTCCGTTATCGACTCTCAGGTTTTGACCTGGGTTGGAATATGGCCGGCAGACGACGGACAGCGTATTACACAAATGTTCCTCCTGGCGAATATACGTTTGAGGTTCAGGGTTTCAATACCTTAGGTGAATCATCCCCGGCAATAGCAAGAATAAAAATCCATGTGCTTCCTTTTTTCTATCAAACCTGGTGGTTTGTTGTATTGTGTATACTTGCAGGCTTCGGATTGATCAGCCTCACTATTAAATACCGTATCCGTTACCTCCGTGATAAGGAGCTGGAAGCCTTGGTCATCGCCCGGACCGAGGAGATCAGGAAACTTAATGAACTGCTGGAACAGAAAGTGGTCAACCGCACTGCACAGCTGGAAGCTGCGAATAAGGAACTTGAAGCATTTTCATATTCCGTTTCCCATGACCTGAAAGGGCCTGTGCGCAGAATAGACAGCATTACCAGGGCATTTATTGAGGATTATTTCTCAAGCCTCGATGACACTGAAAAGGATTTTCTGAAGAAGATCACTGAATCAGCAGGGTCGATGAATGTGCTTATCGATGAATTGCTGAAGCTTTCAAGGATAGTGCGTCATGATATCGATAAAATGCAGGTCAATATCAGTGATATGGCGTTGGAGATCAACCAGGAGATAAAAAAACTCAATCCCCATCGTAAAGTGCGACTGATGATCCAGGAAGGCCTGCTTGAATATTGCGACCCTAAATTATTGCGCATCGCTTTCCAGAATCTCTTCGACAACGCCTGGAAATACTCAGGAAAAGAAAAAGAATCGGTAATCGAATTCAGCCGCATGATCAAGGATGGGAAAACTGTTTACCTGATCAGGGATAATGGGGTGGGGTTCGATATGTCTTATTACGAAAGGCTTTTCACTCCGTTTCAAAGGCTCCACAGCGATGACCAGTTCACTGGAACCGGCATTGGCCTGGCCACAGTCAAACGGATCATTCTGAAACACGGAGGTCTGATCTGGGCTGAAAGTGCTTCGGGAGAAGGTACCACTTTCTATTTCACATTAGATTCGGGCGTATAACAAATTAATCCTTGGGACATGACAAAGATCAAGCTGTTGCTGGTTGAGGATGATGAAACCGATGCCCTGCTTGTGATAAGGCAGTTGAAAAAGGATGGGTTTGAAGTTGACCATGTCAGGGTTAAGACCAGGCCCGACATGGAAGCGGAACTGGACAAAGGGGGCTGGGACATTGTGATCTCCGATTACGCCATGCCCGGGTTCAGCGGGCAGGAAGCTTTGAAAATCTTTAAATCAAGGAATCTTGATATTCCGTTCATTCTTGTTTCCGGAACAGTGGGTGAGGACCTTGCGGTAAGCATAATGAAAGGCGGGGCCAACGATTACATGATGAAGAGTGCTCTGAACAGGCTCGGTCCTGCAATCATGAGGGAACTTGAAGAAATGCAGGTGAGGATAGAAAAGAAACAGGCCCAGCAGGAGCTGATCGTTGCCAAACTTGCCGCTGAAGAATCAAGCAGGGTGAAATCATCGCTTCTTGCTAATATGAGCCATGAGTTCCGCACTCCGATGAACGGCATACTAGGATTTACAGAGATACTTCGTTCAACCATTACCGACGATTCACAGAAAGGAATGGCAAACCATATTCTCACGTCGGCAAAACGGCTTATGCGAACGCTGAATTCAATTGTGACATTTGCCCAGTTGGATTCGGGATATAGCCTGAACCTGGTGAACGTTAACCTTTCAGCACTTCTTGAAGATTCCGTTGAAAGTATCAGGGAATTGGCAAAACAAAAGCAACTGACCGTGAATTGCAGGATCGAAACAGGCGTATTTATTCAGTCGGACGATCATCTTTTGCAGACCTCCGTTCTGAATATTCTTGACAACGCGGTTAAATTCACAAATACAGGAGAAATCGATGTCCTGCTTAAGAGCGGGGCAACTTCATCCGAAGACATTATCATCAGCATCAGTGATACGGGAATAGGGATCCCTGCCGAAAAACAGGAAATGATCTTCGAGGAATTCAGGCAAGCCAGTGAAGGGTATAACAGGCCTTACGAAGGCAGCGGGCTCGGTCTTTCCATCACAAGAAAAAGCATACATCTTCTCAGCTGCAGGTTGAAAGTTGAAAGTGAGGTAGGGAAAGGATCAACTTTCACATTGATCATACCGGCCGGGACCGGAACTGCTGCCGGCAAAGAGAAAACCGATGCCAAACCCGGAGGCAAGGTGAAACGGCAGGAAAACGCCCCTGATGCTCCTCTCCTACTTCTGGTTGAGGATAATGATGCGAACATTGACCTTGTAAGGTTGTTTCTGAAAAAAGATTACAAGCTGGATATTGCCAAAGACGGGCTGTCGGCCATTGATCTGACGAACAAAAACAGGTACGACTGTATACTGATGGATATAAACCTGGGGCCCGGAATGGATGGAGGTGAAGCAATAGAACAGATACGGCAGAAACCGGAATATTTTACGACTCCAATTATTGCTGTCACCGGATACACCCTGCAACAGGAAAAGGAAGCAATACTTAAGAAAGGAGCAAACCACTACCTGGCCAAACCATTCAATAAAGATCAACTTACCTTATTGCTTAACCACGTATTCGGAAATCAGGCTAACGTATGAGCATCACCTGCCCTTTGTTGGAGATCGGGTCGGTTCTATTGCGGGTTTCATAATATATCACCCAGTTATAGACATCCGCCGGGCAGGGTTTCCCTTTGCATATACCATCCCAGCTATTTTCAATGTCGTTTGACTCAAATACGACATGTCCCCAGCGGTCGAAAATCTGAATATTGAAGCGGGTAATGTTTTCCGGAGGGAGCCCCAGTATTTTGAAATTGTCGTTAAGTCCATCATTGTTGGGTGTAAAGGCATTTGGGATATTCTGATGGACATATACCGTAACCGTATCATAAAATTCATCCCCTGCGCAGATTTTAGCATAAGCGATGTAGGTAGTCGTTTCGCCCGGGGTTACTACCATGGACTGGCCCTCGGCAACCTCGCTCCCGGCCTGGTACCAGTGGTAAATGATCTTGTTGCCAGGTGTAAGAGGTTTGAGGTCATACGGGATTTGCGCCACCTGGAAACTGTCGGCCGTGGCGGGGGTATATTTCCATGCTATGTTATTAACAGTCCAGGCTGTGGCATTATAGCCGGGTACAGCGAAGCCAATATATCCACTGCTGTTCTGAACACCAAGGGTCCCTTTATTGTCAAACCAGTCACAATATGGTTTTCGCATAATATGGTTCTCTAATGTGTTACTGCCCTCATATAATACGATCTGAAATGTGGCAACAGAGTCGAGGCAGTTATACATCGGACAATCGCACCACATCACGATAAGGCTTCGGTTGGGGTCTTTCCCAATTGTCTGATAGAAGATATATGGACTCCCGCCAGAGATGGGGTTCAGGTCGATAAAGGGGCCCAGGATGCAGTTCTTTGGGTTATAATCAGCAGTGGTTGGAATACTGAACGGCTTTCGTGTTCCCTTGGCGTTCGGGTTTGGGCTAAAACTCACCCAGCCGTTAGATCCAACATAAAACTGAGTATACTTCGCTCCGAAGAAAGTGAACTCGAAACCGATCGGGAAGGGACCTTCCACTCCGTCATCCGTAGTATTGATCCCAATACCCACCATCCCATAAGTAGCTGTGAGTGTGACAGGAACGCCAGGGTTGACCGTATCATCAACGCCTGCACTCAGCTGGGAAAATGACCAGAGAGGAAATAAAAAGAGGAACAGGATAAGCTTTAGTTTTTTCATTCAAACAGGCTGGCCGGAACGTTTCAGGATGCAGGATGCAAGATGCAGGATGCAAAGATCAACAATTTACCGGAAAATTAATACTTTTGTAATTCATTGCTAAATCATAACGCTTAGTGTATTAATAAAATTTTTAAAATGAAAAAAGATACTGCACTTTTTAACATCATTAAAAAGGAGCTTCACCGCCAGAACAGCGGGATTGAACTAATCGCATCCGAGAATTTCGTCAGCGACCAGGTATTGAAGGCCATGGGGTCTTGCCTTACAAATAAATACGCAGAGGGGTATCCCGGTAAAAGGTATTACGGAGGCTGCCAAAACGTTGACTTATCTGAGCAGCTTGCAATTGACAGGGCAAAAACCCTGTTCAATGCAGAATGGGCCAATGTGCAGCCGCATTCGGGCGCCCAGGCTAATATGGCGGTGCTTATGACAGTTTTAAAACCGGGAGATACGTTTATGGGCCTTGACCTTGCTCACGGAGGTCACCTTTCTCATGGCTCCCCGGTTAACTCTTCGGGTATCTTTTACAAAGCGGTAGGGTACCAGGTCGAACAAAGCACAGGCGTTATTGATTATAATAAAATGGAGGCCCAGGCCCTGCAGGTCAGGCCAAAACTGATTATTGCAGGAGCTTCTGCCTATTCCCGTGACTGGAATTATAAAAGGATGCGGGAGATCGCCGATAAGATCGGGGCAATCCTGATGGCCGATATAGCTCACCCTGCAGGCCTCATTGCAAGAGGGCTGCTGAATGACCCCATGCCCTGGTGCCATGTAGTCACTACAACTACCCATAAAACCCTCAGGGGACCCAGAGGTGGCATGATCATGATGGGCAAGGATTTCCCCAACCCATGGGGGCTTACAACTCCCAAGGGCGAAGTGAAGATGTTCTCCCAGCTTCTGGATTCGGCCGTATTTCCGGGTATTCAGGGAGGCCCCCTGGAACATGTGATCGCCTCCAAGGCAGTGTCTTTCTTCGAAGCCCTGACGGATGACTATATGGATTATGTTATACAGGTTAAAAAGAATGCTGCCGTTATGTCAAAGGCCTTTGTTGACAAGGGGTATCATGTAATCTCCGGCGGTACCGACAACCACCTGATGCTGATCGACCTCAGAAAGAAATTCCCCAACATCAGCGGAAAACAGGTTGAGAATACACTGGTCCAGGCCGATATCACTGTAAACAAGAACATGGTTCCCTTTGACAGCCGTTCGCCGTTCCAGACCTCCGGCCTGAGGGTGGGAACTCCTGCCATCACAACAAGAGGGCTGAAAGAAAAACATATGCCCCTTATCGTGGATATGATTGACGAAGTGATCAGCGATATTGAAAACCAGGACCTTATCCTGAAAGTCAGGAAAAAAGTCAATGAAATGATGGCAGAATATCCATTGTTTGCATACTGATCAGTACAAACAAACCATGAAAACCCTCTTTCTGGTCCGCCATGCCAAATCCTCCTGGGACGCACCCGGCCTTGCCGATGACCAGCGCTCCCTTCTAACCAAAGGAGTGACAAAGACCAGGCTGGTTGCAGACTATCTCATCAAAGAGGGAGTGAAAATCGACCTGATGATTTCCAGCCAGGCAGTCAGGGCCTACGAAACTGCCAAAATCATCGCTGCCTGCCTGGAATATCCCGTTAAACATATCCTTCAGGACAGAAAGATATACGACGGGCCTTACGACAGGCTGCTTGACCTGATTTACGGAACTTCAAATGACGTTAATTCACTGATGATCATCGGCCACAACCCCCTGATCACACAGCTTTCAAATCTATTCCTTCACCCCGGCATTGACGATATGCCAACATCCGCAGTGGTCTGCATTACATTTAAAACCGGCAAATGGGAAGAGATCCCTGCTTCAAAATCGGAGATGAAATTCTTTATTTATCCTAAACTTCTTAAACAACCAAGACCTGAATCATAAGAAATGGCTGCCAAGATCAAATTACCAATATTAAACCGGGAAATAAGCTGGCTTCATTTCAACGGCAGGGTACTCCAGGAAGCAGCCGATCATTACAACCCCCTGTTGGAACGCCTTAAATTCCTTGGCATTTTTTCCAACAACAGGGATGAATTTTTTCGTGTGAGGGTAGCCACCCTGAACCGGATGCTGAAGGTTAAAACGCTTCCCTACGACACGTCGGTAAATCCCCGAAAAGTGCTAAAAGAGATCTTTGAGATCGTTCAGGTGCAGGAAAAGGAATTCATGTCGGTTTATGAAGAGATTGTAGGGGAACTCAGGTCACATGGTATATATATCATTGACGAAACCCTGCTGAATGAGGAACAGGGCCGTTTTGTCAAGAAATATTTCCAGGAACAGGTACGTGTCGGCCTTTTCCCAATCATGATCAGCAGCCTTAAGGAGATCTCTTCACTGGTTGACAAATCCATTTACCTTGTTGTAAAACTGGGAAGTGCCGACCGTAAAGTCAAAGATGATTATGCCATTATAGAACTGCCCACCCGAAGCGTTTCCCGTTTTCTCATCCTGCCTTCCGATGATGCAAATCATTATGTTATTCTGCTGGATGACGTAGTCCGCTACTGCCTGTCGGAGGTGTTCTCGATCTTCGGTTACGATACTTTCTCGGCCTATACCGTTAAGATCACAAGGGATGCTGAGCTTGACTTTGACAGTGATGTTTCCAAAAGTTTTCTTGAAGTTGTCAGCGACAGCCTGAAACAGAGGAAACGCGGCATCCCTGTAAGGTTTGTATTTGACAAAGCCGTGCCGGATGATCTGCTGAAACTGCTGCTGAAACGGCTCGACATCCGCAAGAGTGATCCTATCAGGGGTGGAGGAAGGTATCATAATTTCAAGGACTTCATGAATTTCCCCACCATGGGGCATAAGGAGTTGCAGTATGAACCAATGCCTCCACTGAAGCATAAGGATTTTCTCGAGAACAGGAGCGTGCTGTCGATTGTGAAGCAAAAGGACATCATGCTGAACTTTCCCTACCAGAGCTTCCAGTACATCATCGACTTGCTGAGGGAAGCATCTATAGACCCCAAAGTCCGTTCCATCAAAATGACCATTTACCGGGCCGCAAAAAATTCCGGTGTTGTTAATGCCCTTATTAATGCTGCCAGAAACGGGAAATATGTTACCGTGTTTATGGAACTCCAGGCCCGTTTCGATGAAGAGGCTAACATTTACTGGACCCAGAGGCTCAGGGAGGAGGGGGTGAAAGTAATTCACGGCATCCCGGGATTCAAGGTGCATAGTAAGCTGATCCTTATCCGCAGAAAGGAAAACAATAAAGACTTCTTCTATTCCCTCGTCGGTACCGGTAATTTCAACGAGGATACAGCAAAAATTTATGCCGACCTGAGCCTGCTCACAACCAACCAGGAGATATGCCAGGACGTGGTGAATGCATTTCATATGATGGAGGCAAGCCTGAAACCTTATAAATTCGAAAAGCTGATCGTTTCACCCTTCTCTTTGCGCAGTTTCTTTATCAAACTGCTGAACAAGGAGATTAAAAATGCCAGGGCGGGGAAAGAAGCATGGGTTATAATCAAGCTCAACAGCCTGGTCGATGAAACCATCGTAAGAAAGCTTTACAGGGCCAGTACAGCAGGTGTGAAGATAACACTCATTATCAGGGGGATATGTGTGCTGTTGCCGGAGGTTGAAGGCATCAGCGACAACATCTCAGGAATAAGCATTGTAGACCGATTTCTGGAACATGCCAGGGTATTGGTCTTTGCCAACGGGGGGAACCCATTATATTATATTACTTCGGCCGACTGGATGGTACGCAATTTCGACAACCGGGTAGAAGTGGCCTGCCCGGTTGAGGATAACGACCTTAAGAAAGAGTTGAAAGACATGCTTGATATAGAGCTTGCCGATAACGTGAAAGCCAGGTTCATTTCAGGCCGGGAAGCCAACAGGTATAAGAATGGCCGCATACCAAAAATAAGGTCGCAGCTTGAGTTTTACAATTATCTCAAGGCCAAGCTGGAATAAGACCTGTATATTTGAAACGGATTTCAGCTTAACCGGATTGCTGTGGAAACACTGAAAAAAATACTGAAAATCTTTATCAATAAGTACTTCCTTATCACGGTAGCTTTTATTGTATGGATGGTATTCTTCGACAGCAACAATGTGTTTACCCGTGCCAAGCTCCGTGATAAGCTGGATGATCTCCAGCAGGAAAAACATTTTTACATGGATGAGATCCAGAAGGATTCAATACTCACCCATAAGCTGCTTACCGATTCGACCGAACTGGAACGCTTTGCCAGGGAAAAATACATGATGAAAAAGGATAATGAAGACCTTTATCTTGTCATTGATACAGCCTCAAATAAAGAAAAATAAGCCATCACTGGGGATCTACATCGATAATGATCTTCACAGGATGATATTCAGGGTTCTGATAAAATGCCCCGCGTACTTCAAGCAGCCTTGATTTTGCCAATAGAACAGAAGATTCAACTTCCACTTTAATCAGGATATGTTTCAGGTATTGGTTCATGATCCTTGCCACAGGTGGGTATTCCGGGCCAAGTATTCGGTTGCCGAATACTTTTGTGAGTTTTTTTGCAAGGTCCAAAGCCGCCCGGTTAACCAGTTCGGCATCGCGGTGTTTGACCTTTAAAAGGATAAGCCGGTAAAAAGGCGGGTATTTGAATTTCCTGCGTTCGCCCAGTTGGTAGCTGTACATGCCGGAATAATCGTGTTTCACAACCGATTGAATTATCGGATGTGCCGGATTGTAGGTTTGGATGATCACCTTGCCTCGTTTCTTTTTCCGGCCCGAGCGTCCGCTTACCTGGGCCATCAGCTGAAAACTTCGTTCTTCGGACCGGAAATCGGGAAAACTCAGCATATTGTCGGCATTCAGGATGCAAACCGTGCTCACATGGTCAAAATCGAGCCCTTTGGTCACCATCTGGGTTCCAACCAGTATATCGATCTTCTGCTCCTCAAACCCAGTGATGATATTCTGGTGGGAATGTTTGCTGCGGGTGGTATCAAGGTCCATCCGGGCGATCCTTGCTTCAGGCAATAAAATACCAAGTTCTTCTTCCACTTTCTCGGTGCCGAAGCCCTTCATCTTAATTCCAGGGCTATGGCAAACCGGGCAAAGGGATGGAACGGGGGTTACATAGCCACAGTAATGACAACGTAACTGGTTGCTCTTTTTATGATATACCAGGGTAACATCACAGTTTTTGCAGGCTGGCATCCAGTTGCATGATTCGCATTCAAGCCTCAGTGAAAAACCCCGCCGGTTCTGGAATAAAATAGCCTGTTCCCCATTCTTCAGGGCTTCGGTCAGCTGATCGAGAAGAATAGTTGAGAAATGCGTTTTCATCCTCCCTCGCCGGAGTTCGTCTTTGATATTCACAAGCTGGATCAGGGGCAGTTCCATTTCGCCGAAACGCTCGGCAAGCTCAACGAGAGCATATTTCCCCTGTTGTGCATTGTAGTAACTCTCAATGGCCGGGGTAGCGGAACCAAGCACAGCCTTTGCTCCATGGAGATGGGCCAGGAATAAGCCGGCATCACGGCCGTTATAGCGTGGCGCAGGGTCCATCTGCTTAAATGATGAATCATGTTCTTCATCCACGATAACAAGGCCAAGATCGGCAAAGGGAAGAAAAGCTGCAGAACGGGCGCCCAGAATGATGTCACAATACCTGCTGCCTTCATGGCTTTCAGGCCCCATTGATGCCTGTTTCCATACTTCAGCCCGTTCCCCATCATTAAAACGGGAATGGTAAACCCCTACCCTTTCGCCGAAGTATTTCCTAAGGCGGTTGATTATCTGCGTTGTCAGGGCGATTTCAGGGAGAAGGTATAAGACCTGTTTGCCTTTCTCAAGGGTTTCACTGATCAGTTTAATGTAAATTTCTGTTTTGCCGGATGAGGTGACTCCATGCAGAAGCACCACGTCTTTTGCGGTCCATGCATCGCGAATCTCACCGATGGCACGGGTTTGCTGATTGGTAAGTGTAATAGAACCAGGGTCTGATTCCGGAGGCTCGGCTTTGTTCCTGGCCGCCGTTTTCTCATAGACTTCAAAAACGTCCTTTTTTATCATGCTGTCGAGGACAGCCACTGAACAGCCCGACTTCTTCAGGAGTTCATTTTTCTTAACTTCATGAACAAGGTCGATCCCAAACCGTGAAAGCTGCATGAAGGTCATCAGGATTTCAAGTTGCTTTTTGGCCCTGCGTTCCAAACGGTCGAAAAGCTCCCTTAAAAGAGCCTCATCACCGGATAATGATTCACTTAGCCTGATTAAGGATTCTTTCTTCGGACGGTATTTCTCTTTCACCTCTTCTTCGAGAACAACGACTCCTTTTTCAATCAGTGTTTTTACAACAGGGATGACCTTTTGCTGATCGATAATCTTCGATATCCTGGATATCTCAATACTTTTCTTACTGTTGTAAAGTGTTTCGACCAGGCTGAATTCTTTTTCGTTCAGCATCACCGAATCGTTAATATAATCCGGATTAATGGCAATACGGGTTTCACTCGCCAGTTTGAATGCTGAAGGCAGGGCCGCATTCATCACTTCTCCGACTGTGCATACATAGTAGGATGCCATCCAGTCCCAGTAACGGAACTGCCATTCCCTAACCAGGGGCTCGCTGTCGAGGACCGATAGAATATCCTTAAAAGCTCTTGATTTATCAGCGTCCCCGTGGAGCCTGCGAACAAGGGCTGTATATATTTTCCTGTTCCCGAACTGTACAACAACCCGGTATCCAATGCCTACCTTATCATTAAATTCATGCGGGACAGCATAGGTGTATAAACCCGCCAATGGAAGAGGGAGGATGACATCGGCATACATAATTTTCGCTATTTCGCTACTTCTCTATTTAAAGTGCCAGAATTCTCGCCAGTTCCAGTCCGCCAAAATTGAACTGTTTCTTCTTATTGATTGCGTCCTCGAATGGAGTATAAGTGATTTTTTTATTTTCAATTCCTATCATGATATTGCTCTTGCCTTCTATCAGGGCATGAACGGCCTCGAAGCCCGTCCAACTTGCCAGGATACGGTCATGAACAGTAGGCGACCCACCTCTCTGGACATGGCCAAGAACAGTGACCCTTGCATCGATCTCAGGCAGCCTTTCCTTCACCTGTCTTGCAATGTCGTAGGCGCCTCCCATTTCGTCGCCTTCAGCCACGATCACTATGCCCGAGGTTTTGTTTTTGCGCATATCATGCTTGAGCAGCCTGGCAAGGTTGTCAATATATGTTTTTGTTTCCGGGACAAGGATAAACTCAGCCCCGGTGGCAACACCGCTCCATAAAGCCAGGTAGCCTGCGTCCCTACCCATCACTTCAATGAAAAACAAACGGTCATGCGAAGTTGCAGTATCCCTTATCTTGTCGGCTGCCTGCACTACAGTGTTGGATGCAGTATCAAACCCAATCGTATAATCGGTGCCGTAAAGGTCATTGTCGATTGTTCCGGGTAAGCCCACCACAGGGATATTAAACTCCTTTTCAAAGATCTGGGCCCCCGTGAAGGTCCCGTTACCGCCAATGGCGACAAGTCCGTTGATTTTGTTCCTTTCCAGGTTCTGGTATGCCTGAAGCCTGCCTTCATAGGTCATAAACCGTTTGCTGCGTGCCGATTTCAGGATGGTGCCCCCTCTCTGTATGATATTGGAAACAGAATGTCGTTCCATGGGCTCGATCTGTCCGTCGATCATCCCTTCATAACCGCGGAAGATCCCGAAAACATCCATCCCTTCATTAATCGCTGTTCGCACAACCGCGCGGATCGCGGCGTTCATCCCTGGCGAATCACCACCCGATGTAAAAACTCCGATTCTTGAAACTCTAGGCATAAGTATTGATTTTTAATTTCAGTCAGCAAAAGTACTAGTTTTTTTACCCTCATACAGGTCGAAACCCAGGAACCTGCATTCCAGCGGTCCGTTGAAAACCTTAAACTTTTTGGAAGGCTTAAGCCCAATAAACTTAATGGCTTCAAGGTCCGATGAGATCACCCAGGCCTTGTATCCGCTGTATTTGCGTTTGAGTATGTTCCCAATCATTTTATAAAAGGCAACCGAGTCTTCAAGCTGGATACGTTCATCATAAGGAGGGTTCATAATGATAATGCCTTCGGCGGATGGCGGGATGGAGTCCTCAAACGCGGCCCGCTTCAAGTAAATCACACGGTCTAGTCCGGCGAAGCCGACATTCTCAACAGCCTTCTTCAGGATCATTACCGATTTGTCGAAGCCAACGATCCTTATATCTTCCGGATGTTTTATAAGGCCCTGGGCCTGAGATTTCACAGTCTCCCAAAGAGCCTGGTCAAAATCCTTCCATTTTATAAAGCCATATTCGCTTCGGAAATAACCCGAAGGTATCTCTGAAGCAAGCATGGCAGCTTCAATAAGAAATGTACCGGATCCGCACATGGGATCCAGCAGGGGTTTCTTCCTGTCCCATCCCGTGAGCTGAATCAGCCCGGCTGCAAGGACCTCGTTAATCGGGGCAATCCCGGCTTGTTTGCGGTAACCCCGCTTATGCAGCGACTGACCCGATGAATCAAGTGAAACAGTGCATGTATTTTTAAACAGGTGAACATTGATCCTGAGGGTGGGATTGTCAAGGTCAACCGAAGGCCGTTTCCCTGTCTTCTCCCTGAACCTGTCAACAATGGCATCCTTTGTCTTCTGAGCCACGAACTGGGAATTCGTGAAAACGGTATAGGAGATCACGGCATCGACAGCCAGGGTGGAATCCGCATCAAGATGATCTTCCCATAGGAACTCCTTTATTTCCCTGTAAAGATCCTCCTGCATATTGATCTCAAAAACATGAACGGGCAGAAGAATGCGCAGTGCCGAACGGCAAAGGTAGTTGGCACGATACATGCAGGCCTTGTCCCCTTCGAAGCTGACCGAACGGTTCATCACTTCGGCGTTCAAGGCCCCGATAGCTTCAAGCTCCGCTTTAAGTATGGGTTCAAGACCGCTTACCGTCTTGGCGATCATCAGCATGGAGTCAGGGTTCTCAGGCATCAGGGTTTATTTAGGAAAAAAGTAAGTATAGCCGATGACCAAACCGAATGACTGGGCGTAAACAACCGGGTTACCTGAATAATCGACAGGAATAACCAGATCTTCATTCTTGGCAATGGATTTGGCCGGACTTGCGCTGTATGTAAACCCAATGGTCACGGAATTTCTTTTCTGGTGATAGGAAACCCCGGCCGAAAAATGATACAGGTCCCAGCTTGCTGAATTATGCAGGAAGTTGTCTCCTTCCTCAGGCTGGGAATAAGCAGAAAAGTCGGTCCTGAATCCCAGCAACAGGGTTAATTTGCTGCTCAGGTCCTGGCTGAAGCCCAGTCCGAAATTAAATACCGGGGTAGCTGCATTCTGCACATGAAGAAAACTTTCAAGTTCGTTATGAATACTGCCCGTATCGGCTCCATCCGGGTAAACAAACGGGTCTGACTGAGGTTCAAACAGGTGATAGATCTTAATTTTTGTATAGTATTCGCAGCTCAGGGCTATCCTGGTTTTGGCCGTGGCATATTCCACACCCAATCCTATCGAAAGTGGTCGCTTGTATTTAGCAGATATCCCGCTTTTCCTTCCCATCACGACATAGCCTCCTCCTCCACCCGATGTATCAAGTGCGATTAAAGACATCTCCCTCTGGATGTCGCCGCTTCCATAAACCTGTATGGAAGGAGTCGTCACGGTAAATCCGAATTTCCATTTCCCGGTTTGATAGGCCGCTCCGATTTTTAACAGGCCCGAAAAGGTCTTGTATTTTAATGTCCGGTCATTATTGATGCTGCCAAATACATCAGTCGTATCGTCTTTATACACCAGCCTTACATAATTAGTCAGCTGGTAACTCTGGGCCCGATAACTTATAAAAAGGGTACCTCCTACGCTAAAGTGATCATTAATCCTGTACCCAACCCCTAATCCCAGCCATTGTTCATTGAGCTGGTTACTGTAATCCAATGCACCGATGAATTTCATGTTGGGATCTACCTGGGTTTGATCAAAATCAGTGTTGGTATACCTTGTGTTCATCAGCACATTGGCGTAATGCCGCGTAAGCAGGGCATAGGAAAATTTCCAACGGTCATTTTTCACCAGGTTTACAAGACCTGAAATGATCTGCGGATAAATACTCAGCTGGGCGGAATTCAGGTTCACCCCATTGCCAAGCCCGTCATCAATAAATATTTTATCGATTTTATAGACGTTGGCATCAACCGACAGGGAGGGGTGAGCTATAAACCCGAGTGCTCCGGGGTTATAATAAATGGCGGTATTGTCCCTGACCCCGGCGATGACGGCCCCGCCCATGATGGTGCTGATCGCACCGAACTGCTGTGTCCAGTAATGGTCGTCCTGCGAAAATGTCTGAACTGTAATAAAAAACAAGATAACAGAAATAGTAATGTTTCGTATCATAGCACTTAGTTTTTCAAAGGAGAAAATTACAGATTTTTCTTATCCGAAATTCATTGTTAGTATATTTACTCATTCAAAAATTTCTTCCGATGAAGTACCGCCTTACTCTACTGTTTTCTGCCCTTTTCTTTTTTACTTTTAATACATGGTCCCAGGATGTTTATAGTGTAAGCGGGAAAGTTTTTGATAAAAGCACCCACAATCCTTTGGCATTTGTCAATATTGTGCAGGAAGACGGGTTCGGAGGGACTACCGATATTGACGGGAAATTTCGTTTCCGATGGACAAAAAAGCCCAGGTACCTTGCTTTATCCTATGTGGGATATGAATCACTGAACTTCCCTCTGACAGAAGGCTTGCAAAATCTGCAGATTGAGATGACTGCAAAGCAAATCGACCTGAAGGAAGTGGAAGTCCTCCCCGGTATAAATCCAGCCCACCGCATTATCAGGAATGCCATTGACAACAGAGAG
>JAPLDK010000018.1 GCA_026391775.1 Bacteroidota bacterium | reverse complement strand
TCCTTTTTGCGTAAAGTCATACCGCTTCGTCTGCCCCCCGAATTTCTTCAGTGCTTCGATCACTGCCGAGCGGGTATTTCCCGGGCAATAAAAGAACATAAATCCGCCACCACCGGCACCAGAGACCTTGCCTCCGGATGCGCCGTTCTTTTTCGCGGCCTGGTAAATTTCGTCCAGCATATGATTGGTGATCCCGTTTGCCATATTCTTTTTAAACTTCCAGCCGAAATCAAGAATATCCCCTATTTTATCCAGTTCACCTTTCAGCAGGGCCTCTTTCATCATCAGCGATTGTTCCTTCAGCTTGTTCATGGCTTCGATGGATTTTTCGTTGCCCGACAATACATTCTTCCTTTGTTCTTCAATGATAATGCTTGAAAGACGGCTTGTTTCGGTATGATATAACACCAGGTTATGTGCAAGTTCATCCAGGTATTTATCCCGGATCCTCAATGGATTCACGATAACCTTATCCTCTTTAAAGAATTCCATGAAATTCACGCCGCCGAAGGTTGCGGCATACTGATCCTGTTTTCCCCCGGCCATTTTCAGGTCGACTCTTTCGATCTCGTATGCAAGATGGGCGAGGTCATATTCTCCCAGCGGCAGGTTCAGCCATTCGGCAAAGGCACCAAGGATTGCAACGACCAGTGTTGAACTAGTGCCAAGTCCGGATCCCGGCGGGGCATCAACATAGGTTGAAAGCTCAAACGAAAGCGGTTTCAGTGAATAATCCCTTATAAGCCTGTTATATATGCCTTTATGTAAGTCAAGGTTTCCGTCAATTTCAAGATTCAGGGCCGAAGAGAGCTCATACCGTTCATGTTTGTCAAGGGAATTCAGGATGATCTTTCCATCGCTGCGGGGCTGTATAGCCGCGGTTGCGTACATGCTGATAGTGGCATTTAATATTGCCCCACCATACATGTCCGAAAAAGGGGCGACATCTGTTCCGCCACCCGCCAACCCCAGTCGCAGAGGCGCTTTGCTTCGAATAATCATAATTTATCTTCTATTACGCTTGATAGTGCGAAGATACGGGAATCTTTGCTACTTCATTTATCGCTTCCACCATCCTCCCCCATGAATACTTCTGTTTCTCAATTGCAGCATTAGCCGAGAATTCGGCTTCTTTCCCTGAGCTGTAGAACTCCAGTATTGAAGAGGCGATGGCCGCAGCATCAGGCATTACAACATAACCCACCCTGCCATGGGGCACGAATTCGGCAAGTCCTCCCACATCGGTAATGATCATGGGTTTATTAAAATGGTAGGCGATCTGTGTAACCCCGCTCTGGGTAGCGCTTTTGTAGGGCTGGACGACCACATCCGCAGAACAGAAATAATTTACTACTTTACTGTCGGGGATAAAATCGTTGCTCATGATCACAGTATCCTCCAGCCCGTGACGCTTGATAATTTCATAATAAGGGGCAGGATCACAGTAAAATTCACCAGCAACAAGGAGTTTAATGCCTGAAGTCTTCAGTGCTTCAGTCCCGAAAGCTTCCAACAAGAGATCCAGACCCTTGTAATCCCTTATAAAACCAAAAAACAAGGCATACCTGGAAGAAGTGTCAAGACCCAGCCTTTTCTTTGCTTCATCTTTGCTGATGGTATCCCCGAAATTATCGTAGAGCGGGTGAGGACACCAGCGCCTGGGCTTATTATTACCGAAGGTACTGAGATCTTCCATCACCGAATGGGACATGGCGACAAAACCATCCACAGAATTCACAAAATAAGAAGATAACAAACGGTCACCGGGCCGTTTTTCATGAGGGATGATGTTGTCGATGACCGAGATCACTTTTGTATGGCCGTTCTTCCTTATGAGCCTGCAAACAGTCCCAAAGCAAGGTGCCATGAAAGGCATCCAGTATTTTACGATAACAAGGTCGGGCCTGAGTTTTTTGATCTCATTTCCCACCATCAGCCAGTTCAGGGGATTAATTGAATTCAGTTTTACTTTTATTGGCAAGCCATCCGGAGCAGGTTCAGTGGAATACTGCGTTTTCCCTGGAAACAGCACTGAAGGGTATTGCAAACTGAATGTAAGGATCGATGCGTTTGAACCAAGCCGGATATATTCCCTGATAAGCCGTTCATTAAATGTCGCCAACCCACCCCTGAGGGGATAAGCTGAACCTATTAACATCACATTCCGGGGCTGTGACATAGCCTGCTTACGTGGATTTTGGAATAGTAAAGTTGAAAATCGAGCCGAAACCCTTTTGGCTTTCAACCTTTATTGTGCCCTTATTCAGCTCCACAAATTCTTTGCAGAGATGCAAACCAAGTCCTGTGCCTCTTTCTCCTGCAGTGCCATTAGAAGACTGTGTTTTATCCAATTTAAACATGCCGTAAAGTACTTCAGGTGACATTCCAAGCCCGTTATCCTGTACTATCACTTCGACCCAGCTATCCTTATTGATGGTAATTATATGGATCTCGCCGCCCGGTTGTGTGAACTTTATCGCATTTGAGATTAGGTTCCTGAGTACCACCCGGATCATGTTTTTATCAGCAAACACCTTTACAGGAGCAATATTCCGTTCGACCAGCCTGATCTGTTTATCAAGTGCATAAGGCTGGTAAAAACTGATGACATCCCTGATCGCCTCGGCCAGGTCAAAATCAGCCGGTTCCGGTATCATCCTGCCCGACTGTACCCTGGCCCATTGCAGGAGGTTATCCAGTAACTTGAGATAGTTCTTCGAAAGATCGTGAAGGCTTTCCAATATCTCTTTCTGCTGGAACGGTTCCAGAAGGTCCATATCGGTGCGGAGTACCTCCGAGAGGGAGATTAAGGTGGAAATGGGGCTTCGGAGGTCATGGGCAATGATAGAGAAAAACTTATCTTTGGTTGCATTCAGTTCAAGCAACTCCTGCTTCTGCTTTTCAAGGATCTCTTTCTGATGAAGGATCTCGGTATTCTGGGTTGCCAGCTGTTCCTCAATGATGTTCATATCCCTTAGCCTTCTTACGAGTGCTTTCAATATGCCCCTGAAAACAGTATTTTCGTTCTGGGTGATCCTGTGAAATTCTTCCTGTTCAAAACGAAGGAGGAAAGTATGTGAAAGTGCAGTGACAGTTGCCGACCGTTCTTCCTGGTCCAGGAGATAATACTTACCAAAAACATCGCCGGATTTAAGAACTGTGAATATGTAATCGCTGTCATGGACCTTGACCCGGCCATCGAGAATAATATACATTGAATCTCCGAGTTCCCCTTTGAGAACAATATTCTCACCTTCAGAAACTTCCATTTCGGTGAGGCTTTCTGCAATACGGGCCAGCAAACTGTCGGGGGATTCCTCGAAGATCAGAACCCTTCTCAGGAACCTGACCCTTCGTTCAATATCTTTTGAATCCATTGATTATCTTTGAATTAAAGCAAAACTAAATAATCCTGCCGGATTAAAATCCGGTTTTCTTTTCCACAAGATACTGGTTTCTGTCCGAGGAATTCCTGCTTATAAGTTCACCCAAAAAACCTGCCACAAAAAGCTGTGTTCCCATAATCATGGCCAATATCCCGAAGAAGAACAGCGGGCGTTCGGTCATTTTGAAAGCCTGGTGAACGAATTTTTCATAAGCCAGGTATATGGCAATGATAAATCCTGCCGTGAACAGAAGGCTTCCCCACAAACCAAAGAAATGCATGGGACGTTTAACGAAACGGCCCATGAACGATATGGTCAGGAGGTCAAGGTAGCCTTTATAGAAACGATCAAGGCCAAATTTCGTTTTCCCGTATTTACGTTTCTGATGGTGGACTACTTTTTCCCCGATGTTCCTGAATCCTGCCCATTTGGCGAGAAACGGGATATAGCGATGCATATCGCCATATACCTCTATGCTCTTGACAACAGAATTCCGGTATGCCTTGAGGCCGCAGTTAAAGTCATGAAGTTTGATCCCCGACATCCGCCTCGCCGACCAGTTATAGAAACGGGTAGGAATAGTTTTGGAAAAAGGGTCATGACGTTTTTTCTTCCATCCTGAAACCAGGTCGAACCCTTCCTTTTTGATCATCCTGTAAAGCTCAGGGATCTCGTCGGGGCTGTCCTGAAGGTCGGCGTCCATTGTAATCACTACATCTCCCAGTGCTTCCTGGAAGGCAACATTCAAAGCAGCGGCTTTACCGTAATTCCTCCTGAATTTAATTCCCCGGTAATGCTGCTTTTGAGAGGAAAGCTGTTCAATGATCTGCCAGGAGTTGTCGGAACTGCCATCATCAACAAAAATAATTTCCCAGGAAAAGTTATTTTCGGTCATTACCTTTTCGATCCATGAAGCAAGTTCCGGAACAGACTCTTCTTCGTTCAGAAGTGGAATTACAACAGAAATATCCATCAGTCAAATGTTACAGTGAGGATGCAGTGGCGTTGGGATCGGGTTTTTTAAGAAAGATTGCGGCAAGTAAACCCAGGATTGCCGAAATGATAGCGTAAAGTATAAAACCGAAGATCATCATCAGAATGGGGGACGTGAATTTACGTGTATAGTCCAATGCTGTTTCGATCTGGTCATCGGTAAGATTTTTTCCCTGCATAGATACTCTGGCCTGGTCAATGATCTCATTGATCAGTCCCGGGTTTATGAACTGGGCAAAAATAAACATATAGACCGCACCCAGGATTCCGGCAATCAAGCCTATCAGAAAGCAGGAAGTAAATGCCTGTCCATAAGTCAAAAAGCCGTTTGCTGCTTTTTTTCTGTATTCGAGTGTTCCCCAGACCATACCACCCAGTAGGAACAGGTAACTGATATAACCGAGTGATTTATTCATATACAGATTCGCAATATACAGGAGTAAGCTGTACACGATTAAGACTGCTCCGGTAATTAATCCGTAATTCAGAGCATTGCTTGCTACAGAAGGTTTTTTTTCATCCATTGTTGTTGGTTTTTTTGGTGTTGGACACAAACATACGAAAAAAACGCTTTTCCACTTGCCTGTCGCAGGAATTTTTGTAACTTTGTAACGGGTAAGTCTTATACGACCAGCTCCCTTCAAACTCCCCCAGGTCCGGAAGGAAGCAAGGGTAAGTTGGTTGAGCGGTGCGATATAAGGGGCTTACCCATTTTTTTTTAAAAATCATGTTACTCAAGGTCCATCCAGATAACCCCGGCGAACGTCATTTAAAAATCATCACCGACTGTTTGAAAAGCGGTGGTGTTATCATCTATCCCACCGATACGGTTTACGGTCTGGGCTGTGATATTACAAAGATCAAGGCTGTGGACAGGGTAGCCCAGATCAAGGGAATAAGAAGAGAAAAAGCAAACTTCTCATTTATATGCCATAGCCTCAGCCAGCTTTCCGACTACACCCGCCCCATCAATAACGATATTTTCCGGCTGATGCGGAGAACGCTGCCCGGCCCCTACACCTATATTTTAAAGGCAAACAATAATGTGCCTCATTTCTTCCAGAGTAAGAAAAAAAGTGTAGGGATCAGAATCCCTAACCATAATGTACCACTGCAAATCGTTGAAAAGCTCGGAAATCCTATAATGACTACTTCAATACATTCCGACAATACATTTATCGAATACCCTGTTGATCCTGAAGAAATTTATGAAAAATTTAAAAAACTGGTTGACATTGTAATAGATTCCGGCCATTCGGGGGATATCCCATCCACGGTAATTGACTGCCGGGGAGATGAAGCAATCGTACTGAGGATGGGCAAAGGTGAAATCTCATGAGGTTTTTATCAACCGCTGCTTGTTTGTTCTGATAATTTTTCTACCTTTGCACGCTCAAATTAAAAAAGTAGATTCGCTAGCTCAGCAGGTAGAGCATCGCCCTTTTAAGGCGGGGGTCCTGGGTTCGAATCCCAGGCGGATCAC
>JAPLDK010000074.1 GCA_026391775.1 Bacteroidota bacterium | reverse complement strand
TGTATTATGATATTTACCTGGATGATCCTGATACCGGCAAGTTGCGTAAGGCATTGACCGATGCGCTGAACGGGAAGCTATTGCTGCATATCAAATATGCCTTTATCGGGAATGATATCAATACCGGTGAACAGGTAGCACATGCGGTGTATTACGATTCGACCAGGTTTAAATTCGGGAAAATGTTCGATAATGTATATTCCTGGGACGAACGTGGCCGGAGGGTCAATTTCAAATGGAGGAATTTCGAAAAAATCGAACCGCTGGAGGAGGATATAAGGCGGGAATTTACAAAAGTAAATAGCGAAGTAGCGAGGTAGCGAAGTAGCGAAATTTACTACCTTTGCATAAAGCACCGGGATGTTAGCTCAGTCGGTTCAGAGCGCATGCTTCACACGCATGAGGTCGTGGGTTCGAATCCCTCACATCCCACTCTTTTTTTCCTGAGCTTCCTTCCGGGATCAGAACATCCACCTTAAATACTAAAGATGCCACGCTCTTTTGTCATTGGCGATATTCACGGGAATTATAAACCCATGATGGATCTTTTTCGAAAAGTCAGGTTTGATTATGAAAAAGACCTCCTGATCAGCCTTGGAGATCTTGTTGACCGGGGGCCGGAACCGGTGAGGGTAGTGGACGAATTAATGAAGTTACGGAATTTTATTTACGTTCTGGGGAACCATGATTATTGGTGTTTTGAATATTTAAGATCAGGAATAAAGACAGCCGACTGGCTATTCCAGGGAGGGCAGGTTACAATTAATGATTATAAGACTCATCCGGATGCCGTGAACCGCCATCTGGATTTTTATTCAACAGCCCTGCTGTATCATATCGATAAAAAAAACAGGCTTTTTGTACATGCAGGTTTTGACCGGTTCAGGCCATTCGCCAATCAGAAGAACGATAAACGAACCCTGCTCTGGGATCGTTCACTTTACATGGGAGCCTTGGAATATCAGGAAGAAGGTAAAGTATTTGAGGAATTCAGCGAGATTTTTATAGGCCATTCTCCCACGCAATTGATCATGCATGATCAACCCACTCAACTGGTAAATCTCTGGATGATGGATACAGGCGCCGGGCACAGGCGTTTATTAAGTATGATGGACCTTGATTCCAAGGTATATTGGCAAAGTAAATGTGATTTTTAATTTTTCACTTCAGGAAGGGTAAACGCAAAGATGCTGCCTTTTTCGGAAGTCGCTTCAAGCCAGATGGTTCCCCCTGTCTTTTCGACCATATAACGGCACAACAACAACCCAAGACCATGGCCTTTTTCATTATCAGTTCCAATGGTCGAGACCATTCCATCCGCATCATTGAACAGCTTCCCGCCAATTTCCTTTGAAACACCAATACCGTTATCCAAAACCCTGATTACCTGGAATCCGTTTTTAAGTTCACTTCTGATCTCAATGCTTCCTTCTGATTTTGTGAATTTTACTGCGTTGGAAATCAGGTTTCTCAGAACAGATTGAACCATATTACTATCGGCCTGCACCATGGCATCTGC
Source organism: Bacteroidota bacterium (assembly GCA_026391775.1). Taxonomy (GTDB): domain Bacteria; phylum Bacteroidota; class Bacteroidia; order Bacteroidales; family FEN-979; genus CAIRDP01. The sequence goes on along the minus strand of JAPLDK010000074.1, from coordinate 240,149 downwards.
AGATACAAGGTTTCGGATGCGAATTGATTTCCTGGAAGCTATTGCCATCATGGTATCAATAACTGCTGAAACTTCACTGTAAAGTTCCAGATTCACGGGCTGGAATGGCATGGTCCCGATTTGCAACCTTGACCATGTGAGAAGGTTTTCCAGCAACTGAAAAGTCCCCCTGGATATCTGTTGCACCATTTTGGAATAATGCCGGATCTCAGGGATATTCTTATCCGCAGTCTCCTCAACCAGCAGATCGGCAAAACCCATCAGTGCGTTAAACGGGCTTCGGAGGTCATGTGATAAAATTGAGATAAAACGGTCCTTCCCTGCATTGATTTCTTTCAATTCCAGGTTAAGCTTCTCAAGATTTTCCTCTGCTTTTTTACGGGCCTTAATTTCCTCTTTGGCAATCCTTGCGTTTTTTCTCTGCTTTATTACATATATAATTGATACCAGGATAAGCAGGAGCAAAAGAATCCCAATAGTGATGAGCAAGGAAATGGTGGAGGTATTCCTTTCCTGCAATTCCTTTGATTCATTTTCGGTTTCCCTGATCCTGAGGGCAAGGCGGATCTCATTAAACCGGCTGTCGATCATTTGTGCCTGAATGGTATCGGTGACCTGGCGGTACATTTTAAGGCAGGATGAAGCCGAATCATTCTGACGGGTCTGAAGAAATACCTGCATCATGTTTTCATAACAGGTCTTTTTCACATTCAAGAGGTTTGCGGAATCTGCAATCCGCAAAGCATCTCTATAGGAAGCCAGAGCATGGCGGAAGTCACCTGTTTTAACGTAGGAATGTCCTATTGCGATGTAGATATCCGGTTTTTTAACCTGTTCGAAAATCGTATCGCAAATCTCATTTGCTTTGCAGTAATTCATCAAAGCTTCTTTATGTTCATTTTGAATTTCGCAGAGTTTTCCCAGTTCAAAATAAACATCCGCCATGGTTGAACTGTAATCATGCATTAGAAAAATATTATCGGACGATACCTTGAGCAAGGGTATTGCCATCTCAAAGTAATTCCTGGCTTCTTTATTGTTACCTAAACTCAACCAGGCAGTTCCGATGTAATAAAAAGAATGTCCGATATTGGCCAAATGCCTTGTTTTCTTCCTTTGTTGAAGAGCTTTTTGAAAATACCACAAAGCAGAATCTTTCTGATTCAGCTTTTGCTTGACCAAGCCAATATTGTTTTCTGCAACTGCAATGCCATGAAAGTCATTATTTGTCCTGAATAATTGTTCGGCCTTCCTGAAATATCCTTCGGCTATCATGTAATTACCGGTTTGAAAATAACAGTTCCCTATGCCGATCATAAAATAATTGGAATTGCCTTCAAGATGATTATCGGTGAGTATCTGGTAGGCTCTCAACGAATATTCCATTGCCGCAAAATACAGCTGGCGGTCCATATAAACCCGGCAAATCTCGAACAATGCAGTGGCGGCATAATATGGCTCATGGGCCTTTACCGATTTATTGTAAAACTCATGGTAATATTGAATAGAAAGGTCAGGGTTCCGTTTTCTTTCAATACGGCCTTTTTGAAAGATCATCAACAGATCAAATTGTGCTTTGGTTCCAGACTTGTATTCTTTTATTAATTCATTGCCCAGGGTGTCGGCCTTCTCCAAAAGGATGGACTGTGTGGAACCACATAGGAAAAAACTGATAAGAAGGGCTGGAAACTGGAAAAGCCAAAACTTCCTGTTCATAAAACAAATTTAAAATCAAAGACCTGCCGGGAAATAAGAATTTGCATTTCCTGGCAGGCCCCTCCGGGCAAGCTAAGATATTAAATTCCCGGATTCTTTTGTTTAATAAGTGTACTTATTTTTGTGCTGAGCTTCTGCTGTTTGTACTGATCCGAGGCAGCTTTGAGCCTGTTCAGGACCTCAACCGCAGTCTGTATTTCATCATTGAACACAGCTTTATCATCAGCTGAGAAGGAGGAGTAATAATCAAGGTTTTGCCCCATAATATCTGCAATTCTGCTGCTTAGTTTTACGGCTGATGCAGTATCCCCTATTTTATAATACATTTCGACAAATGGCAGGTTGTACATATCATAGACAAATTTAGGATCTGGAAATTTTGTAAGGTATTGGTCTACCAATGCCTTGCACTCCTTTTTCATTCCCTTTTCAAGCAGCATCTGACCTACAAAAAGGGCATCCATTTTGGGTCTCATTGCATTATTATAGCTCTCCGGATCGACATAAACTTTCGGATCATCGAGATTGCCCCATTTGCATTTGTTCATGGCGATTTTATAGGAACCTATTGCATCAATGCTTCCAAGCGAAGAAATGTAATTGCCCGAGTCGGGTTTAACAGGCATGAACTTATATATCCAGCCTTCCATGTAACAATATTGTTCAATATCGAGGAAATTGCGGACCGAATTCGGTGCTGCAAAATAAACCGGCCGTTTCCAGTCACAGCTGGCAATCAGATCCAGTGTCATTATATCATTCTTGTACAGCAGATTCGATTTGATGTTAAACGTAATCGAATCCACCATTTTATCCTTGAAATAATCAGGAACGATGCCGTATTTCAGGCAGTTCTCCTTGTTGACTGTGATCTTGATTTTCTTGGCAGGGAAGAACTTGATCTTTTCACCGCTTTGAACAGTTAAAAACGTTTGGGGATCACTGCTCTTGATGAAATCAATAAAGTCCCTCAACTCCACATACCCTTTGAACCCGATGTCATAAAACATGATGGCGTCATTAGTTCCTGGCTGATACTTCTCCATCGGAATACTTAAGGGCACAGGATCCGAATCGTACATCTTTTGATACAACTGCTCGATGTACCATGAACCCGAAGCAAGTTCCCTGTTAATAATGCGAACGTCTGTTCGAATACCTTCAACTTCCTGGTTATACCATAGGGGAAAGGTGTCATTATCCCCATTGGTTATCAGCACCGCGTTTTTATCACATGAGTTCAGGTAGTTTGCTGCTAAATCCCTGGCTGAGTACTTGCCGCTCCTGTCGTGGTCCTTCCAGTTCTGCTGGGCAAGGATCACCGGTAAAAGCAGTGTTGTAAACACAGTAACCAAAATAACAGGGAGAAGGCCCTTGAGTTTTGTTTTCCTTTGCAGGAAATCAACCAGAGCTATAACGCCGATGCCGATCCAGATCGAAAATGCCATGAATGATCCTGCGTATGAATAATCCCTTTCCCTGGGCTCAAATGGCTTTTGATTCAGAAACAGGGTAATTGCCAGGCCTGTCATGAAGAAAAGCAGAATAACCACTATGGTATTCCTATAATCCTTTTTCAACTGGAAGAAGAACCCGATAAGCCCTAGTATCAGAGGCAGCATGAAGTATTTATGCGAAGCCCTTGCCTTTACGCTGTCGGGAAGGCCGGTCAATGAATTCCCGATATGAAATTTGTCAATAAAGGGAATACCGGTGATCCAGTTCCCGTTCTTTATGCTCCCGAAGCTCTGGATATCATCCTGCCTTCCTGAGAAATTCCAAAGAAAATAACGAAGGTACATCCAGTTAAGCTGGTAAGAGAACATGAACTTCAGGTTTTCAGCGAAGGTCGGCTTGTTGACGGTCTGGGTCTTGCCGTCCTGTCCGGTGACTTCGATAGGGACACCGGGACCTCCCCAGTTTTTGAAGAAATCCGAGCTTCCGGGCCTTTCCTGGTTCGTACAATACATACGCGGTAAAATGGTGGTGAACCTGGGATCGAAAACGGGTATCGTACCTTTACGGTCGTCGATCACCTCATACTTACCGGTAGTTGTATTTTTCTTATAAATCGGGCTGCCATCGTCATACGATACAACGGGAGCTGTATAATATTGCCCGTAAAGGAAGGGCCAGGTTCCATATTGCTCACGGTTCAGGAAGGATACAAGCGTCAGGGCATCCTTGGGTTTGTTTTCGTTGATGGGTGTGTCGGCATTGGCGCGAATAACCAAGGAAATAAAAGAAGAATAACCGATGAGTAAAAATGAAAGGGAAAGCAATATAGTGTTTGCAATGGTTTTCCCTTTTTTCCTGGTATACCATAATCCCCAGATAAGAAGGCCTAAGAACAGCAGGAAATAAATGATGGTACCGGAATTGAATGGCATCCCGAAACCATTCACAAATGCAAGCTCGAAATAACTTGCGAACTTGGGGATCCATGGGATCACGAAATACATCATCGCGGCAACAAGCACAAATGAAATACCCATGGCTATAGCAATGCCCCATTTTGTCGGGTGATATTTTCTGAAATAATACACCATGGAAAGTGCTGGGATGGTAAGCAGGTTAAGCAGGTGAACACCGATGGAAAGCCCGATCATGAATGAAATGAATATGAGCCATCGGTAATGGTGTTTGTCATCAGCCACCTCATCCCATTTAAATATGGCCCATATCACTACCGAAGTGCAGAAATACGACATCGCAAATACGTTTGCTTCGACCGCCGAAAACCAGAATGAGTCGGTGAATGTGAAGGTCATTGCCCCGACAAACCCTGCAGCAAGTATAGTCCACATTTTTTCATTGGTCATTTCCTCTCCCTTCTGAAGGACAAGCTTTTTCGCGATCATAGTGATGATCCAGAAAAGAAAAAGTATCACGAAAGCGCTGCTGAGCACCGAAATCATGTTGATCATCAAAGCAACCTTGCTGGTATCTCCAAAAGCAAAAAGTGAAAGGAAACGGGCGGTAAGCTGGAAAGTGGGCGCCCCCGGAGGATGCCCGATCTGAAGTTTGTAGGATGTGGCAATATGTTCGCCCGGATCCCACCAGCTTACTGTGGGCTCTACAGTTTTAATATAAACAATAGCGGCAATGACAAATACCACCCATCCGGCAATTGTATTAAGCTTTCGGTACTGGTTCATAAAACAACTGATGTTTTTAATGAATTTTTGGAATGACCGGGCAAAAGTACAAAAAGACAGCTGATAGCCAGAGATTAATATGCGATATTAATAAGTACTTTATACCAAATATCCTATTTTTGCCCGCATTGCTCAAAATGAATTATCTAAGGCTACATAAAAAAAATTGCCACTTCATTTATTTTAAGGTTGTAATTATACTGTGGATGGCATTTCTCCCTGTACTGGCGGAAGCCCAGTTTATTATATCGGGTGATCTTGACACAAGGCTTAATTATCTTAACCTCCGCAGAACAGTCTCCGATTCCCTGAATAACAAACTACTGAGTGTTTTAGGCACTGCCGAACTTGACCTAGCATATAACGGCCGACGGTGGAATGCTTTCGTATCTCTGTACGCTTCCTATACTAAAGGAACAAACCTGTTTTCGGTGAAAACCCCCGGAACGCTGAATTTTACATTTAATCAGGCCTGGGTGAGGTACATTATCTCTAAGAGCTTCTCACTTCAGGCCGGGAGAATAGAAATTGAATACGATGACCAGCGTTTTTTTGAGGCCCGAGACTGGAGTGGCCTGGTAACAAGCCATAATGCGATCATCGTTCATTACTTTGATCCTGATACCAGTGCGATGGCTGACCTTGGTTTTGCTGCCAACCGTTTTAAAGCAGCCCCTTTCAACACCGATCCTAATGTTAACAACTATCGTTACCTTACTTATCTCTACATGCATAAAAGGCTGTTAGATGAACAACTGAATCTGACATTTATGAATATTTTCAATGCCGACGATAATGGCCTGGACCCTAAAACACTTTATGGCCGGAATACTTTTGGAGGAAGCGCCTGGCTCTCGACTGATGACTGGAATTTCAACCTGGCAGGATTTTACCAGTTCGGGAACATCAACGATGGTCGCAGGCTGAGTTCAGGGTATTATGCAGCCTATGTGAGCTACCAGCCAACAGAATGGCTGTGCCTTATGCAGGCCTTTGAACATATGAGCGGCGATAATCTTGCCGATTCTGCAGAATGGAAAAAGGTGATTCACGGGTTCAGCCTTCTTTACGGAAATATGAACCGTTCATTCGGAAATTCGGGAATATTCAACAGTTCTTACAGGACCAACCTGAATCCCGGTCTCAACAACCTCTATTTCGTGGCGACCTTTGACATACTGCATAATTTTTCAATCGAAGCTTCCTATCATTGGTTCAGCATTCCCCATCCATACATTCGTGAATACGTCCCCGACAGTAATAAGATTATGATCGTGAAAGTCCCTGAAAGTTTTATGCACCAGGTTGAAGTGCTGTTTTCTTATACACCTGTTCCTTCCCTTGAAATCAGCCTGGACTACCAGATGTTATTTCCCGGAAAGGGAATGATAAACTATAACGGCTGGAATTTCACCGCGGGTTCACCGGTTACTTCTGCATATATTGAAGTGGAATGGACCCCCATCTTTTATCCCCGGAATAAGAGATCTTCAATCCTAAAACCCTGAGATCATTGTTAATAATCCGATGATATCTTGAAAGATGGGCTGGTTTTTTTTCTCTTAAAAGCATCTATATTTGCCCTCTATGAAAAAATGTCTTTCTATTGCAGTCGTGCTGATTATCATTGTGATACCACTGTTTTGCGGCGCCCAGAAACAAGCTCCTGTCAAGGCAAAGGATAGCACAAAGGACAACCCTAAAAACAAGCAGGGAAAAGATCAGATACCTCCCCTTAGGGAGCTGTGCGTCCTGGACTATAAAACAGATTTTTCAACACTTGCCGACAAATACAAGGAGGACCTTTTCCCCAAGAGCAATGCCAAAAGTGCCATTCATTTTTACCGCGGCATCAGCCTTCTGAAACAGGGAATGTATGTTGAATCCATACGGGATTTTAAGATCGCCAGGCAGGATACCAACATCAATCGCAATATGTGCAACTTCTTCATCGCACTCTCATACATGCAGCTTCACATGAAAGATAGCATCCTGAGCATATGCGGCACAACCCTTAATGTTCCTGGGCAGGAATTAATGAAACCTGAATACTGGAACAATGCAGAATTTACCAAGGAAAGGGTTTTTATCTCGTATATACTGGGAACAAACCAGGTTTTAAACAAGCCTACCGATACACTTCTTATAGATGCCCTATATGGCTTCTGTACCCGTGAAGATAAATTCCTGGAAGCCTATTACAACTATGGCACATACAGCTATAACCTGGGACGGTACAAGAAATCCATCGACATGCTGGTCAAGGTCCACGACCTCAAACCTGCCGACGATAGCCTGATACTGCTTGATCTCGGATACCTGTACCGCCTGGCAGGCGACAATGTACAGGCCATGAAATCGTATAACCTTCTTTTGGGCGAGTATCGTTCTTATATGGGGTATAACAACCGGGGATGCCTTTACGCCTATATGGAGAAATACGGAAAAGCATTGTCAGACCTGTCGACCGCAATCCGGAAAAACCAGCAGGGCATTGATGCCTGGTGCAACCGCGGGCTTGTTTACCTGAAAATCCTGGATTATAAACATTCTGTCTCGGATTTTACAACTGCCGTACAACTCAAACCCGATTTTTCTGATGGCTATTATTACCGTGGTTTTGCCCTGAAAGCCACGGGAGACTATGCAAATTCAGTGGGCGATTTTACACGGGCACTTCAGTTGAAGAAGTAACAATGGGCTGTTAATAAAGTTCTTGAAACAGCTATTTTTCTCCTTTCTTATGCATGTATCTTTACCCCAGATCATAATCTATCGGATTCTGCATGCATAAATCAACCCCATTACTAATCCTCCTTATCTTGCTGTTACTTGGCTCCAGGGTGGATTCCCAGACAAACGGAACCCTTGGCAACCGGTTTTTCAGCAACTGGTCAGTCAGCATCAGCGGGGGGCCAAATATTTTTTTCGGCGACCTGAAAGAATATAATTTCCTGCCAGCAACCAGCCCTATCAACGAGATACGCTATGCAGGGACCTTTTCTCTGAACCGTCAGTTAGGCCATGTATTCATGCTGAGGGGTCAGTTTCTTTTCGGTCAGTTAGCCGGTGAAAAGTTAAAATATAAGGACGGGAGCCCCTGTAACCAGTATTTTGAAAGCACTCTTTTTGAACTTAACCTGAATACAACTATTAACTTCTCCAATCTTATCCTAAGGTATAATCCAAAACGGTTTTTCTTTGTTTATGGAACAATTGGCGCGGGCGCGGTGAACTGGATCACGAAGAAAAGAGACATTACTACCAATGCAATTATCGGAACCGATGGGAGCTGGGAAACCATTAATCCACATTTTGTAATTCCTGCCGGTCTTGGTGCTTATTTCAGCATCAAGGATAAATTAAACCTCGGGCTGGAATGGACTGTCAGAGGTTTGGCCATTGACAGACTTGATGCCACAGTTGGTGGATTTCCGTATGATTCATACAGCCTTTTAGCCTTCAACATTACCTATAACTTCAATAAACGTTCAGGTAATAAACTGAGTACAGCTTCACCTCAGAAACAGATCGGTCCCCCTCCTCCCCAGCCTCTTCTGGCAGCAGAGATAGCAGCGGAAAAACAAAAGGAGCAAGCGGCAAAAGAACAGGCCTCATATTTGAAGCTGCCACCACCTCCGGTTTCAAAAGACACCCTTCAGCCTAAACAACTCATCCTGGTACCTGACACTACGCCATCTCAGGAGGATGTGATGGAATATACCAATATCATGACTGTTCCCATTAAAGGCATCTCATACAGGGTGCAGGTCTTCGCTTTTAAAGAGAACACTTATAGCGGAAATCAGATTAAAGAAAAATTCAAGCTCAGCCAGACTGTCTCGAAAGAATTTTCCGGTGGCTGGTACCGTTACACCATCGGTTCTTTTACCAATCTTATCGAGGCTAAAAAACTGATGACCGAACTCCACACATCAAGAGAAATTGCGGATGCCTTCATTGCAAAATATATCAATGGCAAAAGAGCTACTCCAGCCCCTCCTCATACCGTTAAACATTCAAAATATTCAAAAAATTCCAAAGGGAAGATCTATTACCGCAAACCTGCACATAAAAAGTAGGGTATTTTTTCTTCCTTGATCCTATCACTTTTTTCTCCTACCCGGATTAAGTATAAAAACACTTATGAAGGGAAAGATCTTTTCGGGACTGCTTGCCTGCTGGCTTCTGCCCTGGGCTTCCATCAACGGTGAAGCCGCAGATATCATTACTGCACAATCCGGTTCATGGACAAGCACAAGCACCTGGGTTGGTGGGATTGTACCTGTGCAGAGCGACCAGGTTACCATTAAAACGGGCCATACAGTGACAATTCCAAGCAGCGGGACAAAATCCTGTACAAACCTTGTGGTCGAAACCGGAGGAAAACTGTATGCCAACACCGGCGGCAGCCAGAGGTATGTCGACATTTACGGGAATATCATCTGCAATGGGTCCATCGGAAACGGGTCCACTTATGACGGGATTTCATTCAATATCGAAAGCACCACCTGCCTGATCAGTGGCAGCGGAATTTTTGATGCATCGAGGATGAGAAAGAACACCGGCCTGAATGCTTCGACCACCCTGACTGTTGCAATGAATATTAACCTCAGATACAATGGGACTGCATTGTTCAACAACAAATCCGCTTCTAATTTCCACCTCATAATAAATCCTGGATTTACGCTGAATTGCCCGGGGAATGCAGGGACTCCCGGAAATGTTTGCATTGACGGCCCAAATGCCTCAAACGGTTCAAGCTACGGGGGCTCCATTACCGTTAACGGAACACTTACAGTCGGAGGTATCCTTTATCTGACCACAGATAATAATTCCACAATTTATACTGTCTCATGTACTGTAAACAACGGAGGTGTTGTGAATACGGCTTTCGTGATCTGTATAAACAGTGGTTCGGCATGTCACACTACTACTATCAATGACGGTGGCAAGTTGAACTTTACATCAGGAGACTGGGGAATTATAGGCTTTTCCAACAATTACTATGATTTCGCACCAGCCTCAACTATAGAATATTCAGGGGCGGGAAATCAGAACGTCGGAAATCCCGCAGCTTACGGTCATCTGATTATCAGCGACTCGGGGGAGAAGACCGTTAGCCCGGGAGACCTTACGGTCAACGGGGACCTCATCATCCAAAACCCTTGCAGTCTGATAATACCTAAAGCCAGGGCGGTAACCTTACAGGGTAACCTGACTTTGAATTCTGCGGATGGCATTGAATTGAAAGCCGGCAGTGCAGGTGCTGCTCCGGGTTCGTTCATTCACTATGGTTCCGTAAGTGGAAGCGGAACAGTTAAAGTTGAAAAATTCATGTCAAAATACCTGAATGCAAATGATGCCAACTATCATTTGATTTCATCTCCCGTTGCAGCCCAGAATATTCAACCCGAATTCGTGGCCGACCCTCCGGAGCATAGTACGGATTTTTACCGATGGGACGAACCTTCTGCCAGATGGGTAAATTCAAAAACCGAAACAGGCAACTGGAATACTGGGTTCCAGCCGGGCGACGACCGCACCTTCAGGCCCGGATCAGGTTATCTCACGGCCTATGCTTCCGATGTGACAAAGAATTTTTCAGGGACCATCACCAACTCAAACCTGGATGTGCCGGTGACATGCACTTCAGGGGATTATGCAGGCTTTAACCTGGTAGGCAATCCTTTTACCTCAGCCCTTATTGCCGATATCCACAACTGGGATAAATCCAATGTTCAGAATGCTATCTGGGTTTGGGATCCGGTTTCAGGAAATTATAAAACCTGGAACGGTCTAACCGGGACCCTGCCTGCTGGTATTATTCCGGCTATGCAGGGATTCTTCATAAAAGCCTCCGGGCCATTGCCTTCCCTTGTTATCCCTGCTGCTTCGCGGACCCATAACGGCCAGGAAGCTTATAAAGCAGTTGACAAGATGGAGTTATTGATCTCTCTTTCGGGCGCCGCCTATTGCGATCAAAGCGTTTTGTATATCCCCAGGCAGATGCCAGTCCCAACTGACTCCTTGTTCAATGTCATGAAAATCATGGGGTTTCGTGACGCCCCCCAGCTATATTTCCTGCTGAAATCAGGCATGTTCTCGATTTTCCAGGCAGATACAATGCCTGGAAACTGGGTTATTCCCATGGGAATTAAAAGAGGCAAGGCAGATACATTGAAATTTGAATTCAGCGGTATTGAAACTTTTTCGCATGAGGATGCCATTAACCTGGAGGACCGGCTTGAAGTCCGGACTGTCAATCTGAGGGAAGAACCAGCCTATGTCTTTATAAGCCATCAGCCTCTTGAAAATGAGAGGTTTTTCCTGCATTTTAAAAATACAACTGGAACGCATACGCCCGCTGCTTTGAATAATGTCAGAATGTATTCCGATAAGGGAGATCTGAAGATGGAAGGATTGGAGGATTTCATGGGATGCGAAATGTTGGGAATCTATGATATGGCGGGGAGAAGGGTATTGGAACAGCTTATCCCTCCAGGAGTTACAAAGATCCGTCTTAACCTCGCCCCTGCTTATTATTTGGTTCGCCTTACTGCAGGAAGGTCCTCAATCTCAAAGAAACTTTTATTCATTAAATAATTCTATACTATGAAGACAATAGTAAAGCTGATAGTGCTGGGATGTGGTTTAATGATGTGGGCTGCATTACCTGCATTCAGCGATGAACCCGGGCCTCCTCCCCCTCCCGGGGAACATGGCGTGGGCGGGAATCAGGGTCCGGCGGGTGCTCCCATCGACGGCGGGCTTGGTATTCTATTGGGGATCGGCGCGATATACGGGGGTAAAAAATATCTGCAGGCAAAAAAGACAAAAAAAAGAAAGACGGCCGCGCCTGAGACCACTCAGACAGAATCAGGTTTTACAAACAATAATGTTGCCTGATCTCCCTGATTTCGTCATCAGTCAGTCCATCGGGTACAAATCCTGTACGGGCACAATTGAGGTAAATACCTGCAGCTTTGGCAGCAAGGTCAAGCTCATCAAAGGCTTCCGAAATCGTTTTTCCGATTGCCATGGCCCCATGCTTTTCCCAGACTACAACCGGCGTTTTCTCGAAACAACGTGCTGTAAGAGTCGCTATTTTCTCCGTGCCGGGTATGGTGTGAGGTACGAACCCATATCCTTTTGGCTGCAGCATAACCGTCTCCGGATGCATCTTCCAGAGTATCCCGGTAAGTGATTCGGCAGAGAGAAACCGTGAGTTATGTGTAAGGGCGATAAGCTCGGTGACATGGGAGTGAACGAGGGCCTTCTCAGGTGCGCCGGTCCGGCAAAGCATTTCATGAATTGCAAGATGAGTTGGCAATTCAGAAGTGGGCATCGGTTCTTTTTCTATTCTCTCAGGAGTTATTATATGATATGCAGTTGAGGAATCGCTGATGTAAACCAGGCAGACCTCCTCAAGGGGATCCATTGCTATGTCGCGCATCCTGGAGCCTGCCGAAGTGATCAGCAGCAACTGGCGTTTAAGCCCGGCATATTCCCTGGGCAGGGGCAGAAAAGGATACGTGGAAAATTTGTCCAGATCCTTGGCGGAAAATAAGGATGTTATATTAACAGAAATATTGCCGGCATTCCTCTCAGCCCACCTTCTGTCCCAGAGATATCCTGCAATTCTGGACAGTTCCCCGGTCAGGATTTTTACTTCCTTCTTTTGAAAAATACCCTGGGTGAAATTGATCAGTGGATCGAGATTCACTTTTAAATCAACATTTATTATCTTCTGTTTCATCACAGTATTATTTATTCCTCTTCCGGATAAAAAATGATTTGAGAAGGCGTTTACATTCATCTTCAAGTATCCCGCTTACAACCGATGTTTTTGGATGCAAAAGCGGCTGATTGATCAAAGTATAGCCCCTCTTGTCATCCTTTGCGCCATATATTATTTTCCCGATCTGGGTCCAAAATGAAGCCCCTGCACACATGATGCACGGTTCCAGGGTCACATACAATGTGCATTCATTCAGGTATTTCCCTCCCAGGAAATCCGAGGCTGAGGTAAACGCCTGCATCTCCGCATGAGCCGTGACGTCATTCAGCGTTTCGGTAAGATTGTGGGTGCGGGCAATGATACGTCTCTCACAAACAATTACTGCCCCTACAGGTACTTCGTCCTTTTCAGAGGCTTTATGCGCTTCTTTCAACGCTTCATTCATGAAGTATTCATCCGAGAACAGTTGAAATGAAACGGTTTTCATGTTAATAGATCATGAATTTTTTCTCTCCTATGATGCTTTTTCCAGATGTCATCCGTGATTGTCTTCATCCTGTTTTCAAATGCGGAACGGGCTTGACGAGGGTTGAGTGCGGGTTTCCCGAAATAGAGCAATCCGGCAGCAAAAAACAAAAAAAACAAGACCGTTGGTTATTATTTTTTTCATAAATCTGTTACATCCCCGTTGAAAAATAAGGATTGGCTGATATTTTCCATTTCCCATGCGTCCCTGAGAGAAAATGATCCGATCCGTGTACGGCAAAGTTCGGTGAGATGCGCACCGCAGCCTAAAAGAACTCCCAGGTCTCTTGCAATGGAACGTATGTAGGTACCCTTGCTGCAGCTGATCCTGAAACAAAGATATGGCAAATTGACCTGGGTTAATTCAAACCCGGATACTGTAACATGATTGGGGCTGATCTCTACCTCCTGGTCCAAACGGGCATATTGATACGCCCTGCGGCCTCCTATTTTCTTGGCTGAGAACACCGGGGGTGTCTGGTCGTATGAGCCGCTAAGTTGCTTCACTGCCTGCATGATCTGCTCTGCTGTAATATGCTCAAATGGTAATTCCTTGTCGGTTTGCGTTTCAAGATCGAATGAAGGAGTTGTTGACCCTAACCGGAATACTCCTGTGTATTCCTTTTCAAGCCCCTGGAATTCATCAATACGTTTTGTGAACTTTCCAGTGCAGATGATCAGAAGACCGGTAGCCAGGGGATCCAGAGTGCCTGCATGCCCAATTTTAATCTTTTTTATATGCTGATATGTACGGATGAGAGAGCGTAGCTTTGCAACAACATCAAACGATGTCCATTTGTAAGGCTTATTGATCAGGAGGATCTCGCCCTGTTCAAACTGAAGGCCCATAATTAAAGGCTTAAACTATGCCCAGTGAGCAGGAACACAAGTAGCAGAATGCCTACGATAATGCGATACCAGCCAAACAGCCTGAAACCATGCTTGATCAGAAAAGTGATAAATCCTTTTATGGCGATGATTGCAACAATGAATGCAACGATATTCCCAAGGATTATCATGTTGATATTATGCTGGTTAAGAAGCTCAGGGTTTTGCCTGTATGCATCCCATAAACTTTTTGCAAAAGCGCCGGCCAGGGTTGGAACTGCCAGGAAAAAAGAGAATTCGGCAGCCATAGTTCTGTTGAGTTTCTGCTGCATTCCTCCTATTATAGTCGCAGCGCTGCGGCTGAAACCCGGGAAGACAACAGCAAGCAACTGGAAAAGCCCGATAACCAAAGAGTTTTTGTAAGTGATCTTTTCTTCTTCCGAAACTGTGGAGTTTTTAAACCAGTTGTCGACAAAAAGAAGAAGGATCCCGCCAAGGAACATGATCGCAGTAATGAATATGGGACTTTCGAGCACAGCTTCAATGCGTTTTTTCAGCAACACACCCACAATAGCTGCGGGAATAAAGGCTATGAAAAGTTTCAGGTAAAAGTCCAGCTTCTTAAAATTCAGGAATTTGCGCCAGTAAAGCACGATTACGGATATAATGGCACCAAATTGGACTGTTTCGATGAAAAGCTTGGTGAATCCTTCCTTTTCTATTCCCAAAACGGCTCCCGTCAAAGCCATATGACCTGTACTGGATATCGGAAGGAACTCGGTGAGCCCTTCCACTATTGCCATGATAATGGCCTGCAGAACCGTCATTAATCCCTGGGTTTTTTCATAATGGCAAAGATCTCGATCACGTAACCGGCAAGGATCAGGATCGGTGACAGGGTAATGCGGCGGAAACTGAAGAGATCATAACTGAATACCTTGGGGTCATCGGTTCCTCCGCCAATCATAAGCAGGAATCCCAATGCAATAAAAAACAAACCGATCAGCATCAGGCGATAATTCTCTTTCCCGAAAGCAAATTCGCCAAGCTTAGCCGTGGGAGCAGGTTTTGCTGTTTCAGCCGGTTTTTTTGCAGTAACCGGTTTTTTATTCTTGTCCATGAAAATCAATTTAGGCCCACAAAAATATGAAATTTTCTGACAATCAGGTGTAAAGCAGGTCCGTTTTGATGCGGAGATACTTTCTGACCGACATATATGTTGAGCTCCAGGAAATGCCGATTCCCATGGCAATGATGAGTACAACCAGTATCGCAAGCCTTATGGGATCCTGCAATGCAAGTAATTCGGGCAACTGCTCAATGCTGAAATAAAGAGTTAACACGAGCATGCCGATCGCTAGCAGGGAACTTAATACCCCATTGGCAATTGCTTTTTCAAGGAAAGGCATTCGTATAAAGCCTTCTGTGGCTCCCACGAGCTGCATGCTGCGGATGAGGAAGCGTTTGGAATAAATGGCCAGGCGAATCGTATTGTTGATGAGTACGATGGCAATGAAAAACATAATGGCCGAAAAACCCAGAAGCACCAGACTTACTTTGTTCAGGTTTTTATTGATCAGGTCTATAAGGGATTTCTGGTAAAACACTTCTTTCACCTCGGGCCTGGCAAGCAATTTCTGTTCGATACGGCTGATGCTGTCGGCATTGGCATAGGAAGCTTTAAGCCTCAGGTCGATGCTGTGAAGGAGGGGGTTATATCCCAGGAATCCAATAAAGTCTTCTCCAAGCTCTTCCTGTAACTGATCGGCGGCTCTTTCTTTTGGTATATATTCGGTTGACTTGACATAAGGTTCCTGATCAAGCCGTTTTTTCAGTTCAAGTATCCCTGCTTCCCTTACGCCTTCCCTGATCATGATAGAAAAACCGATGTTTTCCTTAACATAATCGGACAGCTTGCTTGCATGAAGAAAGATAAGCCCTATCAGCCCCAGCAAGAACAATACCAGAGTGGTACTGATCAAAGTAGTCACATAGGAGGTGGCTATCCTTCTCTGAAAATAACGTTCTTCCTGGGGGAGCAAAGCCATTTGATTTCTTGCTTAATTCGCACTTCTCGTTAGCCTGGCGAATTTACAGAAAATTTATTTGGCCTTTCTTTTCAGGTTCTTTTTTATTTGCATCTGAACCTGTGAATTAAAACCGACCGAAGATTTGAGGCCGCTGAGAGTGCTCTTCCACACATAATTGAAAAATCCCTTAGTGGTATCCCTATTAAAATAAATAATGCCTTTTCTTAACTTTCCATGGTAATCCGGGTTTTCGTCAGGCAAAAAAAGATTGGCAAGGTCGGTGATAAGTTCGTTTTTAAGTTTTTTGAACGATCCTTCTTCAATCAGGCTCAACTCAACATAGAGGTCCCGGTAATACAATTCAATACTGCCGACTGCTGTTGCGTCATTTGCCAATACCAGTGAAAGTTTTGCCTTGTCAACAAATCCGTGAGAGATTTTCGCCGGCATTACCTTGGTCAACATTGGATTTATATCCTTCAGGTCAACCGAATCAATTGTTCCGATCCACCATACTGAATCCCGGGGATTGATCATATCAAACCTGTAATGACCTGATAAACGGCCCTTGCCCATGAATCTTGAAGTGCCATCAAGCGACATGATCCGGTTTTTCTTCAGGACAGCTGTATCGTTAGATAAGTTCAGCAACGAAGCATTCATCCTGTCAAAAAATATACGGCCAGGTTCATTTCCGGTCTGCTCTTCATACCTTGTATATCCGTTCCTCAAGATAACAGTATCTATGGTCAGCGGAATAGGGATTTTTCTGATCTGGGCCTGCAATAAATAACGTTTCCCTGGCCTTATCCTTTTTATCCTTTTATCCCGGTAGGTTTCAATATGCGGGTTGGTGACAATGACGGTTTTTGCATATAGCGATTTTTGGGAGATCAGTTTTCCAAGTTCCAGGCTGAATAACTCTATCCTGGGAACTGAGACTGAAAAGATATCCATCTGGTATCCCAATTTTTTGTAAAATTCATCCCCGGGGTAATTGGGAATTATTGAGAGGGAATCGATGATCATATTCTTTTTCCCCGTACTGAGGCTTACCTTTGTAAAACCAAGGGTATAAAAGCTGTCTTTAAGAATGAAACTCCTGCCCTTGGCCGACACAGAGATATCAGCAGCGTTAAATAATGGCACTCCCGCTTTTCCGTCCCTGTTCATTGAATCAAGCAAGAAGGCCATGACTGAGACCTGCAGATCATCCACAGAATAATCTTTAACACTGCTGTTATCATGCAGGTGAAGTTTTGCACGTGCATTTTTAATTAAAATGCTATCCACACTGAATGAACCCACTGCCTGATTGTAAGACAGGGCCAGAGGGATTTTTCCGGCCTGCTTGTCTTTCCTGCTGTAGAGTGAAACATCTGCTTCCGGATTATTAATGACAATGGACCTTATGATCCATTTTCTTTCAAACAAAGCCTTATCGAAATAAAAATCATTGATGCTGAGCCTGGGGATCTTTGCTTGTATGATAGCACCGTCCTGGGTTTTCCTTTTTATATGCATCAATGGTACAATACTGACCCCTTTTGCTTCTATATCCAAAGGATAGGAATTAAGGCTTATATTGTCGCAACGGACTTCATAAGTGCTGTCCATCACGATCATCCTCAATGGTGTAACCGAAAGGTTAATAGAATCAAAACGCATTGAACCGTTCATTTTTCCTCTGTCGGGCAACCGCATGCCAAGGTTCTGAATGGAAAAATCAATGTCTTTAAGCTTAAAATAACTCGATTTTATGCGCTCCAAACCGTCAAATGATATGTCTCCTTTCAATATGATCAGCTTGCTTATATTCAGAAATTTTACCAGGCCCTGGGATGATGCAATACGTTCATCCTCCCCACCGGGCTTGAAGATCACAGGGTCGCCCGCTTTGAGGGAAAGCTGAGGATTGTCGAGCATCATGAGGTTGGCCTGCAATACTTTTTCAAGGAAAAGCTTTTTATGATTGAGGCCCTGCAGGAACAGGTTGTCCACGGTAAAATTCACTGAAATATTCGATTTTCTGCGAATTTCTGAAGTCAACGGTTCGCGTGTACGGTCAAAGGAAATACTGTCGGCCTCGATCAGTGAATCCTTGGTAGAAATATGCAGGCGGCTTACTTTTAATTGCCTGAGGCTATCCGGAGAGATATAGTTGAAGGATTTTATATCAAAGTCGAAATCCTTGCTGTAAAAATATCCCTGCTGGTTCATCCCATGGACTGAGTCTATCAGAAACTCATACATTTTCAGGTCAAAGGCCCCGGAGCTGATCTTCTGGTCCAGGTTGTCGATATACAAATGATACCCCAGGAAACCATTATTCACAATAATGGAATCGCCTCTGATCGAATTGACATATTTTTTTAAAAGATCGTAAACCACGTCCTCATTGGATTCCTCAAAAAAATCACCCGGTTTCCTGAATCTTGCTTCTTTGTTCACAGATGGCCTGTACCTGGTAAAGCGGACATCGGGAGATTCAACAACAAGGTTGCTGAAAACAAGGTCTTGTTTCTGGAATGCTTTTACCAGGTCAATGTTATTAAACTGCAGATCGGGCAATAATACCGAAATGGTGTTTTTCCTGCTTTCCTGGTCCTGAAGGTTCATGGTTTCATCCGGATAGAGCATTCCCCCTTCAATATCGACAATTTTCTTTTTTGTGGAAATGTAAACGTGCCCTGCATTTAAAATATGTACCTGGTCGCGGAGCCTTAAAACGATCTCATTCAGGTTCAGGTCAAAGTCCTTTGCATAGAAAATCCTGTCTTTCCTTTTACTTGCTAATGAGTCAAGCCTGAATTCTTCCACAGCAATATCCATGCGGGCCACACGAAGTTCGGGGTTCCGGTCATACATGTTCCTGAAATATTCGAGTGAAGCTTCGCGAATGATCAGTGTGTCGAGTTGCACTGATCTCAGTTTTCCGGAAATGACGGTGAAGAGGTCGGCTTTGTTGAATGGCTTTTGTTTCTTGCGGTGTCGCGGATCCAGCCTGGCGGCCCTGGCTTCCTCGGATGTATTATGAAATATTTTCAACCTTGTATAATCGAGGATAACTTTTTTCAAATGGACTTGTTCGTCGGTCAATGCAGCATAAAGGTTAATCCCGTCTATTGCAAACTCTGGTACGTCAACCTGAAAAAATGTACCCTGCCGCGCATGGCTAAGCCTGCGGGAAAAGAAATTCGGGCGAAGTGAAATGTTCTTCCCGTATATTCTTGATTTCTTCAGGTTAAACCCTATCTCCTCCGCCTCGATAAAATAAAGGCTGTCGGTGAGGCTGTATTTCACATTATGCACCTTGAAGTCTATGTCGCGTGAATAAAAGACCCTTTCATGGTTGTAATAACTGAAAGGGTTTATGGCAACATCACGAAGCACGGCTGAGAATTCGTATTGGCCAAAAGCCTGTTTTCCCGGTTTGCCTTCCATGCCGGAAATTATCCTCGCCCTTTCAACATAAATGGAATCTATCTGAATTTCCCTGAAGATCACGGAAGCCAATGGGTAAACATCTTCATACACATTTTTAAACCGGCCTTTTCTGGAAGTAAGCGTATCAGGGAAGCCCATAAGCACAATTTCGGGCTTGATAAGCGACATTTCCCTCAGGTGTATGTTTTTATTTATCCATATCTCCCTGAAGTTTATCCGGCGCAGGATCAGTTCCCGGTAAGAGATTTTATACAGGGTTTTTTTTGCCTTTCCTTCATTTTTCAGCTTCTGGTAAAGCAGCGTATCGGGAGTAAGGCGGAAATTATAAATACTGATATTCCTTGTAAAAATATTGATCTTCAAATCCGAAAAATCTATAGTATACAACCCCTGGCTCGTTGCATAGATCTTTTTCTGTATCATTTCACGGAGGAATTTTGTACCGAAGAAATTAAACAGAATGTAAGCGCTCAGGATAAGGAGTGCAATCAGGATGACCAGGCCCGAAAAGATACGGATCAGAATTCTTAGTACTCTTCTTTTTTTATGCCTTGGTTCATGTTCTGTCATTCGGGCAAGGGAGATCAACTCCAAAAATAGAAATTTCCTGCATTATATCCTATTTCCTACCTTTGCAGGCTTACTTTACTGACAATCATGGAATACAACTTTCAGGAAATAGAAAAGAAATGGCAGAAGTACTGGCTAGAGAATAAATCGTTCCATACCGAAATTGATACTGCGAAACCTAAATTTTACGTGCTTGATATGTTTCCTTACCCCTCCGGGGCAGGTCTGCATGTAGGGCATCCATTGGGGTATATCGCATCCGACATATATTCAAGATACAAAAGGCTTAAAGGCTTTAATGTTTTGCATCCCATGGGCTATGATGCTTACGGGCTTCCCGCTGAGCAGTATGCCATTCAAACCGGCACCCATCCTGCGGTTACCACCGAAAAGAATGTGGCAAGATACCGCGAACAGATGGATAAGATCGGCTTCTCATACGACTGGGACCGGGAAGTGAAAACCTGTGATCCCGCGTATTACAAATGGACACAGTGGACATTCATCCGTTTGTACAATCACTGGTACGACCAGAATGCAGGCAAAGCCAGACCGGTAGCTGAACTTATTAATGTTTTTAAATCTTTTGGGAATGCGGATGTACATGCTGCCATAACGCCTAACTGGTTCCATGAACTTGCGAAAAAAGATAGTTCCTTTGGTAAGGCCTGGAAAGGTGTGTTTTTTGCTTCGGACTGGGCTTCGTTTTCAGAGAAACAACAGCAGGAAATACTGATGAATTACCGCCTGGCTTATCTTTCGGAAGCTATGGTCAACTGGTGCCCCGAACTGGGCACGGTCCTTGCCAATGATGAAGTTGCCAACGGTTATTCGGTCCGTGGCAACCACGCGGTTGAGCGGAAAATGATGCGGCAGTGGTTCCTCCGGATAACGGCATATTCACAGAGGCTGCTCGACGGACTCGATAAAATTGAATGGTCGGAATCCCTGAAAGATCAGCAGAAATACTGGATAGGCCGTTCAGAAGGCGCCGAGATTCTGTTCCCGATACAGAATTCGGAATTCAAGCTGAATATATTTACCACCAGGCCTGATACCATTTTCGGTTCTACTTACATGGTTCTTTCACCCGAACATGAATACATTGAAAAAATCACGCCTCCATCGCATATTGAAGCCGTAAGGGCATATATAGAGGAAGTTAAAAACCGTTCTGAACGCGAAAGGATGGCCGATGTTAAAAAGATCAGCGGGGTTTTCACAGGTACATATTGCCTTAACCCTTTTAACAATAAACCAATCCCAATCTGGGTTGCCGATTATGTTCTTGCAGGCTACGGTACCGGCGCCATCATGGCTGTTCCAGCCCACGACAGCAGGGACTATGATTTTGCAAAGCACTTTGGCCTGCCCATCATTGAAGTGGTTTCCGGAGGCGATATTTCAGAAAGCTCTTATGATGCCAAGGATGGCATCCTCGTAAATTCCGAATTCATTAATGGTATGATTGTCAAGGAAGCCATCAAGACTGTTATAAACAGGGTTAGTGAAATAGGCATTGGCAAAGGCATGGTGAATTTCCGCCTCCGCGACGCCATTTTCAGCAGGCAGAGGTACTGGGGTGAGCCTTTCCCGGTATATTTCAAAAACGGCATTCCTTATGTTCTCGACGACAAAGACCTGCCCCTGGAGCTTCCACCGGTAGATGCTTATCTCCCCACGGAAACAGGTGAACCACCCCTGGCCAGAGCGAAGAACTGGAAAACCAAGGAAGGATATCCTCTTGAAACCAATACCATGCCTGGTTTTGCTGGCTCAAGCGGGTATTATCTCCGATACATGGACCCCCGCAATCAGCAAGAATACTTTTCAAAAGAAGCTGTAAACTACTGGCAGAATGTGGACCTGTATATAGGAGGTTCAGAACATGCGACCGGACATTTAATTTATTCACGTTTCTGGAATAAATTTCTTTTTGACCTCGGATTAACCGTTACGGAAGAACCATTCAAGAAATTAGTGAATCAAGGCATGATTCAAGGAGTTTCACAGAAAATTTACAATGTTGTAGATGATAAAGATCCCCGGGTTTCAGCTTATTTAAAAGAATTTTTTAAGAATGAATTTAAAATATCAGGATTCAAAAATGTACCAAAATCTGTTTTTATAAGTGCTGATATTGTCAAACATGAACATCTTGAAGCGGGATGCAGGCTTATTAACATACCCATCGATTGCGTTCATAAAGAAAGATTTTTCAACCCCGATAATAATGATTATGTTGGTCATTATATGATTGATTTTCATAAATATGCATTTAATTTGAAATTTATTAAAGAAAGTGATGATTTTCTTTTTATTAGTAACGAAGGACTTTATTTCAATTTTAAATGTTACCCTCCTAATTTGACTGACATTTCATTCTTGACTGAGACAGAAATTGAGAAAATGTCCAAGTCAAAGTTTAATGTGGTCAATCCCGATGAGCTGATCGAACGTTACGGCGCTGATACATTCCGTTTATACGAAATGTTCCTGGGCCCGCTTGAGCAGTCGAAGCCCTGGGATACAAATGGCATTGAAGGTGTTTTCAGGTTTATCAGAAAATTCTGGAGGCTTTACCATGACGAGGAAAACCGTTTCAGGCTCAGCGATGAAGCCCCTGAAGCTGCCGAACTCCGCATTCTGCATAAGACCATAAAAAAGATCCAGGAAGATATAGAGCGCCTTTCGTTCAATACCGCGGTTAGTACTTTCATGATCTGCGTAAATGAACTGGGCGAACTGAAATGCAGCAAACGGGCTATTCTTGAAGACCTTTTGATCCTGATTTCTCCTTATGCGCCTCACCTTGCCGAAGAACTCTGGCAGCAATGCGGGCATAATGAAAGCATCACAAAGGCGGTTTTTCCTGCTTTCAATGAAACGTTCCTGGTCGAGAACTCCTTTAAATACCCGGTTTCCTTTAACGGGAAAATGCGTTTCCAGCTTGATCTTCCCGTGGAAATGCCGGTTGAGGAAGTTCAAAAGGCCGTGCTTGTCGCTTATGAATCATCCAAATGGCTTGAAGGCAGGAATCCGAAAAAAATCATTGTGGTCCATAAGAAGATCATCAATATAGTCGTTTAATAGAGAAAGGGCCTCATGGTTCAAAATTTTTTTCGTTTCTTATTTATTTTCCTGTTCACAAGTCACTGTTCACTATTCAACAGTCACTTATCAGCTCAGGAAATAAAGCCTGTAAACAACGAGAGTTTTACGTATGGCGAAAAGCTGACGTTTACAGTTTATTATGATTCCTATCTTACCGGCAAGGTAACAGCAGGAACAGGCAGCCTGGAGGTGAGCAGTGCTTCTGTAGATATTGCGGGCAGGAAGACCTATCACATTGTAGGAGAAGGAAAATCCAAGGGTGCTTTCAATCTCTTTTTCAAAGTGAATGACCGGTTCGAAAGCTGGGTAGATGAGGAATACCTTTTTCCCTGGAGTTTCAAACGGGATACTCATGAAGGTAATTACGATTACAAGGATGAAGTAAAGTTCAACCAGTTTTCAGGGAATTATTCAAGTACCAGGGCTAACAGGAAGATGCCTATCGGCACCCACGATATTATTTCAGCTTATTTTCACGCCCGCAATATCGATTTTACGGGTATGAAGCCGGGCGATACTTATCCTGTTAATTTTATTCTTGACGATTCCCTCTATCTTTCCGTCATCAAATTCATAGACCGTGAGGAGATTACAATAGAACTCGGCACTTTCCATTGCCTCCACTTCAAACCAATGGTTGTTACCGGCGCCGTTTTCAGCCAGCCTTACCCCATGGACCTTTGGATCACCGACGATAAAAACCATATTCCTATCCTCGCCAAATCGGCCGTTATAGTTGGATCCATAAAAATGGAGCTGGTAAAATACAAGGGTTTAAAAAACCCGGGAAACGGGAAAGACTGATACGGCCTACCCGAAATTATAATACATCCCAACATTTCCCCCAAGTGTCTACAGGTAATATCTGATTTCAATCTTTAATTTCCAAATAAACCCAAGGGATTCAGTAAATTTGATATTCCATAATGAAAGTCTATGAAAAAGGTCATCCTTATACTATCTGCGATTGTTTCAATGGGCATCGCATCAGGGCAATCCTGGAAATGGACTAACCCCAAACCACAGGGGAATAACCTGAATTCTGTGTTCTTCCTGGATGCTAATAACGGCTATGCCGTAGGTGAGCTTAACACAATCATCAAAACTTCTGACGGGGGAAACAGCTGGACCTGTTTGGATATTCCAACCACAAACAATTATTCTTGTTACTCTGTTTATTTTATCGATGCGGATCATGGTTTCGTGACTACAAATTACTATTACAACAGCATATTGAAAATTGTCAACGGCGTTATCGTCTCAGAGTGTTCAGTTCCGGCATCTATTAACTCGATGTGTTACCTTGATCAAAATACCTGGTATGTAGCCAGTTATGATTATACTTATAGTATCGGCCTGATCTTAAAAACCACCGATGCAGGGGCCAACTGGACATCCTGGAGCACCGGTATCCCTCAGCCGGTTGTCAGCATATACTTTACTGATGCATCCACAGGATACGCAGCGGGCGGAGGCGGAACAATTTTTAAAACCACTGATGCAGGCCTTTCATGGACTCAGCAATCGTCCAATACTACCAAAGACCTTAAAAGCATTTGTTTCCCTTCTGCAAACATAGGTTATGCCTGCGGAGGATTCGGTACGATCCTTAAAACCATTGATGCCGGGGCAAGCTGGATGGTCCTTAATTCAGGTTCCTCTGATAATCTCGTTTCTGTGTCATTTAACAATGTGGCTTCAGGCTGCATCATCACTTATGTTTCAAAGGTACTGCAGACTATCGATGGGGGGATTACCTGGACAACAATAAGCCCGGGTAACAGTCAGCCTTATAATGCGGTATGCCTGCCTGCAACAGGCAATGGTACAGGTTATATTGTTGGTGGCTTAGGAACAATTCTGAAAACGACGAATGGAGGATCTTCATGGACGGAATTGGATTCGGGATTTACAAATGATGTGATGGCGCTTTGCTTTACAGACCTCAATACAGGTTATGCAGCCGGGACCAATGGAATGATCATGAAGACAAACAACGCGGGTTTGAACTGGAGCCCCCTGGTTTCGGGTAGTACGCATTTCCTGAATGCCATCATACATACCGAAGTCAACACCCTGTATGTTGTAGGTTACGGTGGGGTCGTTCTCAAATCAACCGATGCCGGGGCAAGCTGGACCAACCAGAATTCAGGTATTACAAATTCCCTGTTTGCTATTTTCTTTACCGATCTGAACACAGGTTATGCGGCTGGTGATATGGGGAAAATAATCAAGACAACAAACGGAGGGGCTGCATGGACAATCCTGAATACAGGAACTACCGAATCGTTCTATTCGATATTCTTCCTGAATCCTTCCAACGGCTGGGCTGTTGGGTCAAGCGGGATCTTACTTAAAACCCTGGACGGCGGAACGACCTGGACATTGGAAAACCCGGTAGGCACCTATGAGTTGTATTCTATATTCTTTTCTGATCAGTATATCGGGTTTCTTGCCGGAGGTTTTTCCAGCTCCTTTGGATATATCTGGGTCACCCTGAACGGTGGGGTTGACTGGGTTCTTAAAGCAACAACAGGCTCTCCGGTTTATGCAATGGATTTTCCTGATCAACACAATGGTTATGCAGTTGACGGAACAGGCAGTATCCTGAAAACAACCAATGGAGGATACTACTGGGCCGATGAAAAATCAAACACTTCAAACTGCCTGTATTCGGTTTATTTCCTGGATGCAAACAACGGCTATGCCGGTGGAAGCAGGGGGACTGTAATGAAAACCGAGGATGGTGGTGGTGTTGGATTTGCCGAAAAACAAAAACCTGCCGGTCTGAAAATAGCACCGAATCCAGCCAGGGAGACAGTACGGATTGAAACGTCATTTCCTTCAGCTGTCGGGACCTTTCTCCTATATGATATTTCGGGAAAAGTTTTACTGAGAAAACCCTGTCATGGATCCGCAACCGAACTGGATATCCGTTTTTTGAACACAGGATTATATTATCTGCAGTACATTTGCAATGAAACCGTTCAGGTCGGAAAGTTCATTAAAGAATAGTTGCCCAAATTGACTTGCACCCTTTCGCTAAAACAATATGTATGCAAAAATTTACAACATATTTAACTCAATGCATTATCGCTGCCTTGTTTTTTCTGTTTTATTTTTTGCTGGCGGATGAGGTTAGTGCACAGTTCGTTAAGGGTGCGGATATAGGCTGGCTGCAGCAGATGGAAGCTACAGGCTACAAATTTTACGACAGCACGGGTACCCAAAAGGAATGTTTGCAGATCCTTAAAGATCATGGGATCAATACGGTGCGCCTCAGGGTTTGGGTTAACCCTTCTAATGATAAAATCAACGGACACTGCAGCAAGAAGGAAGTTGCAGCTATGGCGCTGAGAGCCAAAAACATGGGAATGAGGATCATGATTGATTTTCATTACAGTGATTCCTGGGCCGATCCCGGAAAGCAAACCAAGCCTGCAGCATGGGCAAGCCATTCGTTCAGCCAGTTGCTGACCGATCTTTATACACATACCTTCGAAGTCCTCGATACCCTGAAATCCATTGGGGCAAAACCCGATTGGGCCCAGATTGGAAATGAGATCCCCGGAGGTATGCTATGGCCCGACGGAAGCACTTCGAACTGGGCACAGCTTGCCCAGCTGCTGAATAAAGGTTATGACGCTACCAGGGCCGTCGACAGTGCCATAAAAGTCATCATCCACCTCGATCAGGGAAACAGCAACAGCAGGTTCAGGACATTTTTTGATAATGCTAAAAGCTATAATGTCAGATATGATCTCATCGGCGCTTCCTATTATCCGTATTGGCTGGGAAGTGATTATACTGCAACCATCAACGAGTTGGGAAACAACCTCAACGATATGGTGAACAGGTACGGCAAGGAAGTGATGGTGGTAGAGGTAGGCGGAGATTATACCAAGGTGCAGAATACTTACAACATGCTGGTTGCTGTTCTTAACAAAGTCAAAGCTGTTCCAAACAACAAGGGCCTGGGAGTTATTTACTGGGAGCCGGAAGGAGAAAAGTCCTGGAGCGGATACCAGTTAAGCTGCTGGGGCTCCGATGGAAAACCGACCGCAGCCCTGGATGCGTTTTTGGTACATCTTACTGGTATAAACAGTCAGGATAAAGAATCCGGGATCTTCATTTATCCTAATCCATTTTTCGGCGGATTGCTCAATATCGATTTAAACGGGTTAACCGGCTCGTCCATTCTTAAGATTTTCGACACCAGGGGTCAGCTGATGAAAGAGTTTACACTGAACAACCAACCCAAAGCATCATTGGATATCAGGCTCCTGCCAGGCGTGTATGTTATCAATGTAAATAACGATGGGCGGAAAATTACCGGGAAATTCCTGGTAAATTAACCAGTTCGCCCTCCATACCCGTTTAATCGGGATGCAGGCTGGCTTTTCCAAAGTTTAAAGCCGGGTAAAACGGGCCCGTAGTAAAATCCGGCATACTCTTTGTTCCTTCCTTTCGTTTTCGTATTATTGAATAAAATTCGGATTATGAATACCCGCTTAGTATTTTTTGGGATGGCATTGGGCTTGTTGCTTATGTCGTCCGCATTATTTGCACAGAAGAACGTTAAGCCCTCCCCAAAGGCTGCCGGTTGGTTAAAAGAATGGAAACAGGTCGATTCCTTGTCGGACCAGGGCTTGCCAAAATCGGCTATGGAAATTGTGGACCGGATTTACCAGTCTTCGAAATCTGCAAATGATCTTTCCCAGTTTATTAAAGCCATTATCTATAAGATCAAACTAAACAGTTTCTTCCGCGAAGACTTCCTGGTTGGTACGATCCGGGATCTGGAAGATGAAGTGAAACAGGCCCGGGAACCTTCAAAACAGATCCTTCGGTCTATCCTGGCCGAAGTGTATTCAAAATATTACGAGAACAACCGGTATCGCTTTAACGACAGAACTCTACTCGCCAATGTGAAGGCCGACAGCCTGCAGACATGGGACCAGAATACGCTTATGAATGTTATTTACGGAAAGTATCTGGCCTCACTTCAAAATGACGGGCTTCTGAAATCCATTTCGATTCTTGATTACAAAGCAATTGTCGAAATTTCCGGATCCGGATATACTAATAAAAAATCCCTTGAAAAAGATCTTGAAAAGGCTGTTATCTTCCGCCCTGCACTTTATGATTTCCTTGCCAACCGGGCTCTCGATTTTTTTACTTCTTCGGATGGACCCAGGACTAAATCCGCCTTCGGGTTCCGCTTGGATAATGCATCCTATTTCGCTCCGGCAGATGAGTTTATTAACATCTCATTGCCGGTTTCCGATACGCTATCCCAGGAACTTCAGGCTATAAAGATATACCAGGGCCTGGCTTCATTTCACATGAACGATAAAAATTCTTCCGCATTTATTGATGCCGGACTTGCACGCCTGGAATTCGTGAAAGACAAAGCTGTGACAAACAATAAAGACAGTTTGTATCTGGATGCATTAAAAAAAATTGAAAACCGGTTTAAGGATTCCCCATTGTCGTCAACTATTTCCTTTGCCATCGCCCGGTTTTATCAGGATCAGGGAGGCAGCAAAATAAACGACCCCCTTCATAGGTATGATATTAAAAAGGCTCTTGAATTATGTGAAGCGGTTGTAAAGAAGTTCCCCGCTTCAGAAGGGGCTAAAAATTGCAGGATCCTGGCCGACAATATCCTGAACCAGGAAATTGCAATTAAAAATGAAACCGTGGTTTTTCCGGGGAAACTTTCATTGTCACTGATTACATACAAAAATATAACGAAGGTTTATTTAAGACTGTTCAGGGTGGACCGGGAGGCCTGGGAAGCTAAAAAAGATAAGCTCAAAAAAGAGGAAATGATTGACTTTCTTTCTTTACAACAGGTAATTAAAACCTGGGATCAGGCTCTTCCCGGTTTCGGTGATTACCGCAGCCATAGTATTGAAACGATTCTCCCCGAAACAAGCCCGGGCTTCTTTGTGATCCTGATTTGCCCGGATTCATCATTTTCGAAGTCGTTGAAATTGATCACCTATTCGGATTACATTGTATCCTCATTCAATTACATCAGCAAACGAAATAAAAACGGAAGTATCATCCTGAGCATATTCAACCGCGATAGTGGCTTGCCTATGCCCGGTATTACCGTAGAAGCCTGGGTTAAGACTTATAACTACCAGGACAGGGACTGGGAAACCAGGAAAATCCATGACCTTATCAGTGATAATAATGGTTTTGCGATACTTCCTCAGCCTGACCCTGGCTCGAAATACAATAATTTGTTTTGTAGACTGATCAAGGCGGATGATGTTCTTGTGACCGGAAGCTTTTACCAGTATCCGGTTTCAAACATACCCGATAAAGCTGTAAAACAAACGACTTTCTTTACCGACAGGGCGATTTACAGGCCAGGCCAGACTGTTTATTTCAAAGGAATACTTCTGGAGAAAAAGGGTGAGCAGGCCTGGCTTTTGACAAAGGAAGCAACAAAGGTCATTTTTACCGATGTCAACGGCCGCAAAATCTCGGAACAGAATTTCACAACCAACGATTTTGGATCATTTAACGGTTCTTTCGTTGCCCCTGCTGAAGTTCTGCCGGGGCAGATGTACATTTCGAATGAATCGGGAAGCATCCCCTTTTCAGTTGAACAGTATAAACGCCCTACATTCGAGGTAAGTTTTGATCCCCTGGAAGGCAACTATAAGCTTAACGAAACTCTTGCCGTTAAAGGCAAAGTCATGGCATATGCGGGAAATGCCATCAGCCAGGCAAATTTAACATACAGGGTTGTTCGAAATGCCCGTTTCCCTTGGTGGGAAAGGTGGTTCATGCCATTTCCCTCATCCCCCGAAACCGAGATCGCAAATGGCATTATAAAAACCGCTGTTGACGGGTCTTTCAGCATTTCATTCACCACTGTTCCCGATTTTTCCGTTGCCAGGTCGACAAACCCGGTTTTTGATTTCAATATCACTGTTGATGTGACCGATATCAATGGCGAAACCCAATCATCACAGCAATCGGTCAGTGTGGGGTACCGGTCTCTGTTGTTATCGGTCAGTGCCTCTGATAAGTTAAACCTTGGAACTGACAGCCTGCTGAAATTCAATGCCACCAACCTGAATGGCAGGCCAACCCCGGTTAAAATGAACGTTAGTATTTTCAAACTCAAGGTCCCCGAGAGGGTTTTCCTGAAAAGATGCTGGGATCAGCCAGATACTTCCTTGCTCACCGAAAAAAAGTTTCATGAATCCTTCCCCGATTTCAGTTATGGCAAGGAAGGCGACACTTCTACCTGGGAGCCTACTGAAGCAGTCGTGAATAAAGTGATTAGCCTGGCTACCGATTCTGTTATTAACATTAAAACCTATTCTGATCTTACCGGAGACGCACCAAAACCCGAACCTGGTGTTTATAAAATTCTGTTGTCTGCGGATGACCCTTTCGGGGAAAAAGTAAGCGTACAGCGCTTTTTCACAGTGTATGACCCTGGTTCCGCAGCACTCCCCGGGAGCCCGGTGAACTGGTTCGTACCCCTCAAAACCACAGCAAAGCCTGGCGAAAATGCAGGTTTTCTTATCGGCTCAAAGGAGAAAAATATAAACGTGATGATTGAGACCTGTATAGGCGACAGCCTTGTTTCACGGAAATGGGTCACCATCTCCAACTCTCAAATGCATATCGATATACCGGTCCACGAAAGCTACCGGGGAAATTTTTCGGTCAATTTTGTGTTTTCAAAATTCAACCGCATATTCCAGAACAGCCAGTTGATCTCAGTTCCTTATGCTGATAACAAGCTGAATATCGTGTTTGAATCCTTCCGCAGCAAGATACTCCCCGGAGAGAAGGAACAATGGAAGATCCATATCAGCAGTGCAGATAAAAAGCCAGTCCCTGTTGAATTCCTTGCCTCCATGTACGATGCCTCTCTGGACGCTTTCAGGGCCAATGCCTGGTCTTTCGAACTCAGCCGTAAGTTTTATGGGGCAAATCCCTGGAATACAGGCAACAATTATCAAATCCGCATCGCCTCGGCTTCAGCAGCTAAAGCAACGGGTGATTATATTGAACATCAGTATCCTGAACTGAACTGGTTCGGACTGAATTACTTCGGCGGAAGGCCCTATCCCCTGATGTATAAGTCGGGCCGTATGGACCGTTCGGGGATCATGGAGGAAAAAGCAATGATGGTAATGTCCCAGAATGTGAACCCTGAAGCACCCCCTTCTCCCGAAAACCAGGCTGTTGGAGGAATGGAGGTTTCCCCGGAAGAAAAACCCAAAACGGTCCTGGAAAAACCGGGTTTCCAGTTAAGGAAGGATTTCCGGGAAACGGCTTTCTTCTATCCTGATATGGTCACCGATTCCGCCGGAGGAATATCGCTTAGTTTTACAGCACCTGAATCTCTTACTCAGTGGAAATTCCAGGGTTTTGCACATACGGTTCAACTACAGTACAATCTGATTGAAAAAGAGCTGGTCACCCGCAAAGACCTGATGGTGATGCCCAACGCCCCACGATTTGTAAGGCAGGGCGATAAACTTGTTTTCTGTACCAAAGTTGTCAATCTTTCCGGCCATGATTTGATTGCCTCCGTACATATTGAGATTTTCGACGGCATCAGCCTGAAATCCATGGACAATCTCGTTTCCGGGTCGATAAAGCAGGAAGTTTCAATACGAAAAGGAGAAAGCACAGGTATCAGCTGGGATGTTCAGATCCCCGATAATCCTTCTGTGTCATTACTGCAATACCGGATCGTTGCCGAATCAGGAGCATTCAGCGACGGTGAAGAGAAGATCATTCCAATACTGTCTAACCGTATGATGGTTACCGAAAGTCTGCCATTGCCCATCCGGGATAAAGGAACTTTTGAATTCAGTTTTGACAAACTCCTATCCTCATCCGCAGAAAAAACACTTAAAAATTATCGCCTTACTCTCGAATTTGCTTCCAACCCTGCATGGTATGCGGTTCAGGCACTCCCTGCCCTTAACGAGAAGCAATTCGAAGATGCTTATTCTACATTCGGGGCTTTCTATTCCAACAGCATCGCTATGCATATCATGAACTCCGATCCTAAGATCAAGACTGTATTCGAAAGCTGGAAAAACCTTACACCGGATGCCCTGCTTTCGAACCTTGAGAAAAACTCCCAGCTGAAGTCCTTGCTACTGCAGCAGACTCCATGGGTAACGGAGGCAAAGACGGAAACAGACAACCGACGTAAACTTGGATTGTATTTTGATCCGGATAATCTTAAACAGAACTTTGAGAAAAATCTGGCCCGTCTTCAAAAACTCCAGACTTCGGGCGGTGGCTGGACCTGGTTCGAAGGCATGCCCGAAAGCAGGTTTATCAGCCAGGACATCATCGGGGGGCTGGCACACCTCCAACAAATGGGTACAGACATTTACGGAAGTGATGCCACAATGAAACAGATGCTTAAAAATGGAATACAGTTTCTGGATGAGGCTTTCAGAAAAAATTATGAAGAGCTGAAAAGACGGTATTCCTCCCAAATGAAGGATAACAATCTTTCAACTCTTGAAATCCAATATCTTTATGTGCGTTCTTATTACCTGCAAAGTCAGCCTCTGCCGTCGAAGGTGCAGGAAGCCCTGAATTACTACCTATACCAGGCCGGACTATACTGGACAAAAGAGGATCTTTCGGCCCAGGCTATGTTAACCCTTGCCCTGGATCGCTTCGGAAAGAAAGATGTTTCGGCCTTGATTGTCAAATCCCTTTCCGAAAGGGCCATTCATTCTCCCGAAATGGGAATGTATTGGGCTCAGGAGGGAGGCTACTACTGGCACCAGGCGCCGGTTGAAACACAGGCTCTGCTGATCGAAGCCTTTCACGAAGTAGCCAAAGACAGTAAGTCGGTTGACGAATTGAAGATCTGGCTGCTTAAGCAGAAACAAACCCATTCCTGGAAAAGTTCCAGGGCGACTGTTGAAGCTTGTTACGCTTTGCTGCTGAAAGGAAGCAAGCTGCTATCCGAAGACCCGAAAATAAAGATCTCCCTAGGCAAACTTAAAATCGATCTGTCAAAACTCCCCGATATCACACAGGAAGCCGGGACCGGTTATTTCCAGATGAGCTGGAGCGGAAACGAGATCACTCCCGATATGGGAAACGTCAGGGTGAGCAAGTCCACCGATGGTGTGGCCTGGGGAGCCCTTTACTGGCAATATTTCGAGAATATGGATAAAATCACTATAGCTCAGACATCATTGAAACTTGAGAAAAAGTTGTTTCTTGAAAAAAACACTCCTTCAGGCCCAATCCTTGTTGCCATCCAGGATAACGGCAGCCTCAAAACTGGTGATAAATTAAAGGTAAGGATAATCCTTACCGCCGACCGCGAACTGGAATTTGTCCATATGCGTGACCAGAGAGCATCGGCCTTTGAACCCAAGGCCGATAAAACCGTTTCGGGCTACCATTACCAGGACGGGCTTGGATATTACCAAAGCACTACTGACGCTTCAACCGATTTCTTCTTCGATTACATCCCAAAAGGAACTTACGTTTTCGAATATCCTTTGTTAGTGATTGCAGCAGGAGATTATTCAAACGATATCACTACAATACAATGCATGTATGCACCTGAGTTTTCGGCTCACAGTGAAGGGATAAGGGTTACGGTTGCAAAATAAGGCCCTGTCACGATTTTTCGTATCTTTGCGGCCTTTAACGAAATACGTGTTTTATGCTGCGAACGCATACTTGCGGCGAACTCCGCATCGATAATTCTTCCCTTGATGTTACTCTATGCGGATGGGTCCAGAGGTCAAGGGAAATGGGCGGCCTTACTTTTATTGACCTCCGTGACCGCTACGGGATTACCCAGTTGGTGTTCAATATGGAAAAAAACCCTGTTCTCTGCAAGGAAGCCCGCAGGCTTGGTCGTGAATACGTGATCAAAGCCAGGGGTAAGGTAGCTGAAAGAAGCAATAAAAACCTGAAAATGCCTACCGGCGACATTGAGATTAATGTTGAAGAGCTTTCTGTTCTCAACACTTCCAAAGTGCCTCCTTTTACTATTGAGGATAATACTGACGGAGGCGAGGAGCTCCGTATGAAATACCGTTACCTGGATCTTCGCAGGCAGTCGAATAAAAAGAACCTTGAACTCAGGCATAAACTTTCAATCGAGACGAGGAATTACCTGAATTCTCAGGATTTCATCGATATCGAAACCCCTTACCTTATCAAGTCAACCCCGGAAGGTGCAAGAGATTTCGTAGTCCCTTCTCGCATGAACCCGGGCCAGTTCTACGCCCTTCCGCAATCGCCCCAGACATTCAAACAGCTTTTAATGGTTGCCGGCTTCGACAGGTATTTCCAGATCGTCCGCTGTTTCAGGGACGAGGATCTGCGAGCCGACCGTCAGCCGGAGTTTACCCAGATCGACTGCGAAATGTCGTTCGTGACCCAGGAAGACATCCTCAATACATTTGAAGGCCTTGCAAAACACCTTTTCCGCTCAGTCCTTAATATTGAAACCGGCGATTTTCCCCGCATGTCCTACGATGAAGCCATGAGGCTTTACGGTTGTGACAAGCCGGACATCCGTTTCGGGATGACCTTTATTGAGATCACTAGCCTCATGAACGGAAAGGGATTTAATGTTGCCGATGAGGCTGAGCTTATTGTTGGAATAAAGGCTGATGGCTGTGCCGAATACTCCCGTAAGCAGCTCGACGAACTTACCGATTACATCAAAAGGCCACAAATTGGTGCCTCCGGACTTATGTATATCCGATACGCTGCTGATGGCTCGATTAAATCATCAGTTGATAAATTTTATTCTGCGGATGACTTAATAGGTATTTTGAAAGAGTTTGGCGCTGTTCCCGGGGACCTTGTTCTGATACTTGCCGGGGCGGAAGAGAAAACACTGAAAGCCCTTTGCGAACTCAGGCTGGAGATGGGCAGAAAGCTGAACCTATTAAAAGTCGGTGAATTTAAGCCCCTTTGGGTGACCGATTTTCCTCTTCTGGAATGGGACCAGGAAACAAAAAGGTTTTATGCAAAGCATCATCCTTTCACTTCCCCCAAACAGGAAGATATCCCTCTGCTGGATACCGACCCGGGAAGGATCAGAGCCAATGCTTACGACCTTGTCATCAATGGGGTTGAGATTGGTGGAGGTTCCATCAGGATACACAATAAAGAGCTTCAGAATAAAATGTTCCAGGTTCTTGGTTTTACCGAAGAAGATGCCGTGGCACAGTTCGGATTCCTGATGAATGCTTTTGAATACGGGGCTCCTCCGCATGGAGGTATTGCCTTTGGTTTCGATCGCTGGTCCGCCATTTTCGGAGGCGGGGATTCTATCCGTGATTTCATCGCATTCCCCAAGAACAATTCGGGAAGGGATGTGATGATAGATTCGCCATCAGCTATCAAAGAAGAACAATTGAAAGAATTAAATATTAATATCAGGTAACATGAAATCATTACTGAGTATAATTTTCGTAACCTCTGTGATCATACTAACATCCTGTGGAGGCAATGCTGAACTGAAGAAAGATGCCAAAAATATTGCTGTTGCAATGTGCAGGAACATCGAGACAATGAACAACCTGAAGGCGGCAAATCCGGCAGACTCAGCAAAAATAAACCAATTGCGTGCAAAGGAAAAGCAGGCTGAGGTGGAAATGACTATCCTGTACCAGGAATTCAAGGCCAAATACAAGGAGAAAGTGTCGGATAAAAAGTTCAGCGAAGAGTTCTCCAGGGAACTTCGCAAAGCCATGCTTGATTGTCCTTATTTGTCTAAAGAAGATCGTGCCAGTTTCGAGAAAGAAATCAATAAGTAATTGAATCTTAAACCTCACATCGAGATAACCGCTCCGGTAGGTACCTGGGAATCCCTCCAGGCTGCAATACAGGCCGGTGCCAGCTCTTTGTATTTCGGTGTAGGCGTGCTCAATATGCGCGCCCGCTCTTCCATCAATTTCACTCTTCGCGACCTTGTTAAAATATCGCGCATCTGTCATAAACACAGGGTGCGTACTTATCTTACAATCAATACTGTCATCTTCGACAATGAAATGAAGGAGATGAAAAAGATGGTGGATTCGGCCCTGAAAAACGGCATTAATGCTATCATTGCCTCCGACCAGGCCGTGATCCGGTATGCCAACTCGATTGGGATGGAAGTGCATATGTCGACCCAAACCAACATCACTAATCTGGAAGCTGTAAAATACTGGTCGCAGTTTTCCGGAACTATGGTGGCCGCCCGGGAACTGAGCCTTGAGCAGGTGGCTTCAATCCACCGCTCCATCATCAGTAAGAAAATAAAAGGGCCGACAGGAGAGTTGGTTCGCCTGGAAATTTTTGCTCACGGAGCACTTTGTATGGCAGTTTCAGGGAAATGCTATCTCAGCCTCGACCATTACAATGCTTCCGCCAACCGGGGTGCCTGTTACCAGACCTGTCGAAGGCCTTATAAAGTCACTGACCTTGACGGGGAGATCGAACTTGTTGTGGACAATGAATACATTATGTCACCCAAGGATTTGTGCACCATAGGATTTCTCGACAAGATAATCAATGCAGGTGTTTCAGTCCTGAAGATCGAAGGCCGCGGCCGCAGCCCCGAATATGTGAAAACGGTGGTTTCATGTTACCGGGAAGCTGCAAATGCCGTGCTTAACGGGACATACAGCCAGGAGAAGGTCGAAGGCTGGATCACAAGGCTTAAAACCGTTTACAACCGCGGTTTTTGGGATGGGTATTATCTTGGAAGGAAAATGGGCGAATGGGCTGAACAGCATGGCTCTGTTGCTTCAACCACCAAAGAATATCTGGGCAAGGTTGTAAACTACTTCAAGAAACTTAAAGTGGCCGAGATCAGGATGGAATCGGGCAACCTTTCAAAGGGCGACAGGATTTATATACAAGGCCCCACAACCGGCGTTATTGATTTCACTGTTTCCGAGATCCGGGTCGACCTGAAGGAAGTGAAAAAGACGGTGAAGGGCGAGTTTTGTTCTATTCCTCTGGATGTTATGCTTCGAAGGGCGGATAAGGTGTTTAAGATCGTGATGACGTGATTACGTTCGCATTTTTATGGTTCGATATTCCTTATTCAATGTTCAATATTCGATATTCAATTTAAATGCTGTTCAACCTCCACACCCACACCCGTTTTTCCGACGGCTCCTCTGAGCCGGAGAGATTTACTGAGGAAGCTTTGCTCCAGGGATTTTCCGTGCTGGGTTTCAGTGACCACTCCCCTGTTCCTTTCGAGAATTCCTTCGCACTGAAAGAAAAGAATCTCCCGATGTATTGCCGCGCAATACGGGACATGCAAAAGAAATACGCCTCTCCCTCATCCGCAGAAAAAACCATAGAAATACTGCTGGGTATTGAGATTGATTTCATCCCGGGGATGACTGTTTCGTTTGAAGAATTATGCCAAAAATATCATTTCGATTTTACTATCGGTTCCGTTCATCTCGTTCGTGACGGGAACAAGGATGGGCTCTGGTTTATCGACGGCCCCGATATTTCCATTTACGATGAAGGGATCCAACGCATGTTCGGCGGGAATGGGCGCAATGCAATAACCGCTTATTACAGGCAGTTGCAGGAGATGATATCTGAGCATAAGCCCGATATCATCGGACACCTGGATAAGGTGAAAATGTACAACCGCGGACGGTATTTTAATGAGTCCGATCCCTGGTATGTTGAACTTATCGACGAAACTCTCAACCTTATTGCAGATTCCGGTTCAGTGGTCGAAGTTAATACACGTGGGCTTTACAAAAAGCGCTCCGATACACTTTTCCCGGGGCCGGATGTCCTGAAAAAGATTCTTAAACTGAATATCCCGGTTACGGTAAGTTCCGACGCCCACAAGCCCGAGGAACTATCCAATATGTTTGAAGAAGCCAGGGCAACCCTGAGAAATCTTGGATTCAAAGCCCAGTGGGTGCTTTCGGGAGGAGCCTGGAAAGAGATTTCTTTATAACATGCATTTGCAGCTTTCCCTGGAACCCTTTTACTTCAGGGTTCAAAAATTTACCTTGACTTTCCCCTATTTCTTATTTAAATTTGCTATATTCTTAACCGGAAATGCAAAAAGCATTAATAATTCTGGGTTTTTGCCTGTACCTGATCCTGCTCGGCTCGTGCAAAAAGAAAGACGATAGTTCGGGCGATAACTCAATTGATCATGTTCCAATCCTTTCGTATCTGCCGGTTTATCCCAATTCATACTGGAAATATGTTCGAGGTATTGACACTACATTATCAAAGACAAGTGATACTTATATAACTTTCATGGGGCTGAACCTTTCCACCCTTGACGATTGGCCTGTAAATCAATATAAACAGTGGTTTGATTTTGGAATGTATAATTCCGGCTGGTACAGCATTCTGTCCGAAACCGTTGGAGCAACATGGGAAATCAACCTTGGAGACATGCGCTTTAACCCGTACACTCAGGCTTTTAAGGTTATACGGAAGACCGTTGACCGGCATGGCGATTCCATTATCATTCAGCGGTACTATGTCTATCATAAAAATCCACCGCTTACAAACTCTGCCTATATATGGCAAACCTTTAAAAAGAATGTTGGCCTGGTATTTGAATGCAAGGTCGATACCTCGAACAACGACACTATTTACAAGAAGGTCCTGATAGACTATCACATTAACCATTAGTTATGAGAAAAGTAACACACTGGTTTAGTGCAATCCTGTTTTTATTTATTTTTTTGTTGACTGCGGATGGCATTTTCGCACAGAACCGGATAAGGAAAAATATCCGTCAGTATGGACCGCCTGATGCATGGACGATCATCTCCGAACCTGCTGTAAATTCACAATTTTCCACTGTTGTTGCGCCCCTGCCAAACAAACTTTCTGCTAATAATACAGTTACTGTTATCCCTCTTGGAACTTCTGCAAACGGTCTTGGCTGGGGCTATGCAGGAGGACAACGAACCCACCTATGGGCCGATGATAACCTGAAAACAGTTGCTTTGATTCACCGCATGGGGCCGGGATCAATTCCTTCGAACCTCTCGGGTTACCTGGCTGTTGATAAGGCTGTGAACATGGGGCAGACCCAAAGTGACTGGACGCTGAACTGGCAGATCTATGCATCAAATATCCTGAAAACAGGAAACTATATCGATCTTGCGCTTTATCCTCAATTGGGTATATTAAACCCTGCAGGCAACAGCAATCCGGATGATTCTTACATACATTATTTTGCTCCTCTTGTAACGAATGTGAATTACTTTGGTAATTACACCCATGGCCGGGCCAGATGGGGAAGCCAGTCCGATTCAACAAAAGACTTCAATTGGTTCACACCTCCCCCCTACCATAATACCCCCGATGGTTTTTTCATCAGCCAGGCCAATAAAGCGTATGTGGTTGACCTGGATTATAACAGCACTACCGGTGTCTACAATAACAACCTGGTCGTGGGAGTTGGCACATGGAACAACACGACCCGTGATTTTGAGTATACGTACAGCAGTTTGCCGTTGAATACATCTGTATTTCAAACAATTCCTCTTAGTCCCAGGATTGCTGCAGATCCATCGGGACAGCATGTATGGATTGCCTGTATCGGGAACAATGGCGAAGCAACCCCGGTATTTGATTCAACATACTATCCTGTTTTCTTCCATTCTTCAGATGGCGGCCAGACCTGGAGCCAGCCTTATGCTGTTGCAATCGATGGCATGTATGGCTTCAGTGCTGTGTTAAATTTCATTTCCGACTACCGTCTCTATTTGCAATTTTATCCAAATCCTGTTCCCCCAAGGGATGAAATTGCTTATTCTACAGCCTTTGATTGTGACCTGGTTGTGGACAATTGGGGAGTTCCTCATTTCGGGGTTGGGGTTCATCTGGCCGGACTTACTGGTTTCAGCGTTACAGCTGCCGATAGTTTATTTGCCATATTTCATATTTATTCTGTTGACCTGGGATATACCTGGTGTGCCAGGGCTGTCGGTTGGCCAAAACAGTTCAGGGGATATTTTCCAGCCTCACAGGGTATAGCTGAGGATAACCGGGTGAATGTTTCTATTAATAAAGATGGAGATCATGTTTTTTTTACCTGGCTCGATTCGCAAAGCCCGACAGATACTGCTAATGATCATCCTGATGTTTTCGCAAGGGGTATTAATTTGCTGAATTGCAAATACACTAGTTCCAGCGGGATCGACCAGGGAACAAATATTACAAATTCATCATCTGTTTCCAATTCTGCATGGTTTGCCGATGCTTCATATTATGTTTTTACAAAACCGGATAATTCTTATATTATTCCCATTGCATCAGAAGCAATAACCGGTGGAAACATCGTTTCCAATCCGGTGGGATTTAATTATATCCCGGATTTTTCATTTTCTCCTGATGATTTCACTATTGATGCCCAGGATCCTGCCTGGGGAGATGATTGTTTGTGGAGTGGTTGCAATTATTGGGGAATTAAGGAAAATGTTTTTACTTATTCTTCCATTTTAGCAACCGCTAATCCTAATCCGGCCAAAGATATTGTGAATCTTATACTGAATCTCCCTGAAACAGGTTTTATTACACTCGATTTTTATTCTTTATTAGGGCAACGTGAGCTTCATAAGGAATATTCCTTCTTGGAGTCCGGTGAACATACTGTTAAACTTGATGTTTCGAATCTCATTCCGGGCATTTATTTCTATACCGTATCTTTGGGGGCTCAAAGGGTAAGTGGAAAACTCATTGTTGAATAAGCAGCCATCACGTTCATAACGATAACCCGGCCAGCTTCCTCTGATAATCATTCGCCTCCACGTATATCGCTTTATCCGGTTTTACGGGCCAAGAATATTCACAGGCTCCGCAACCGTTACAGAGTTTCGAATCGACCCAGGGGATTTTCAGGTCTCCTAGATATGGCAGCATTTCTATGGCTTTTGTTGGGCAATGTTCATAGCATTTTGCGCAAGGTTTATGCTTTTCAACAACCAGGCACTGGTTCTTCGCAAAAACCGCCAGGCCGATCTGTGTCTTTTTTTTTCTAAGTTCCAAAGGCTGAATTGCTCCGGATTTAGTACTTTCGCTATACTCTTAAAACAGTTTATGATCAGCCGTGAAACCATTGATAATATTATCTCAGCCGTAAGGATTGAAGAGGTTATCGGCGATTTCATAAGCCTGAGGCGCAGGGGCGTGAACCTTATAGGTCTATGCCCTTTTCATAATGAAAAGACCCCGTCATTTACCGTTTCTCAGGCAAAAGGGATTTATAAGTGTTTTGGTTGCGGAAAAGCCGGAAATGGCATAGGTTTTATAATGGAACACGAACACCTGACCTATCCCGAAGCCCTCAGGTATCTGGCAAAAAAATACCAGATCGAAATCGAGGAGGAAGAGCAAACCCCCGAACAGATCCAGGAGATCAGCGAAAAGGAAAGCCAGTTCAACCTGAATGAGTTTGCACGAAAATATTTTTCCTCAGTGTTGTTTGATACGGAAGAAGGTAAAGCAGTCGGCCTGGCTTATTTCGGGGAAAGGGATATCAGGGAAGATATCATAAAGAAATTTCAGCTCGGTTTCAGCCCCGACCAATGGAATGCGTTTTCGGAACATGCGATCATGGAAGGGTATAAAAAGGATATACTGCAAAAAACAGGCTTATCGATCGAAAAAGACGGAAGGCTTTACGACCGCTTCCATTCCCGCGTTATCTTTCCGATTCACTCAGCTTCAGGCCGCATTATCGGTTTCGGCGGCCGTATACTTACATCAGATAAGAGCCACGCTAAATACATCAATTCTCCCGAATCGGACATTTACAACAAAAGCAAAACGCTTTACGGTATCTATTTTGCCCGGACTGCCATTGCCCAAAAAGACAACTGCTACCTGGTTGAAGGCTATACCGATGTGATCTCGCTTCACCAGGCAGGAATTGAGAATGTTGTAGCTTCTTCGGGCACCTCACTCACTGCCGACCAGGTGAGGATGATCCAGAGATATACCTCGAATATTACCATACTTTATGATGGCGACCCTGCGGGGATCAAAGCCTCCTTTCGTGGTATCGATATGGTACTGGAACAGGGAATGAATGTTAAGATTGTGCTTTTCCCCGATAACGAGGATCCGGATTCATACGCCCGGAAACATCATCCTTCGGAAACGGAAAAGTTCATTACAACCAACGCCGTCAACTTCATAAGCTTCAAAACCAAGCTGTTGTTTGATGAAACGAAAAATGATCCCATTAAGAAAGCAGGCTTGATCAAGGATATTGTTGCATCTATTTCTCTTATTCCGGACGCTATTACCCGCACACTTTTCATCCGTGAATGTGCCGATATGATGACAGTTCCCGAGCAGGTGCTGGTAAATGAGCTGAATAAGATCAGGAGAAACAGGCTGAACAAGGAACTTCAGGGACAGGGCGGGGCTGATGATATTCCGGTGCCGGATATGATTGCGCCACACCAGTTTGTGATCGAGGCCGATAATTCATCCGCCGAAAACCAGGAAAAAGAGGTCATGCGGCTGCTCCTGCTTTACGGGACCGATGTAGTGAAGATTGACCAGCCGGATGAGAATAACGATATAGTGAAGGTCCCGGTAATAGTTGCCGATTACATGGTACACGACATCTGCAGGGATGATCTTGAATTTGATAACAAGGTTTACGCTGCCATATTTGAGGAATACAGGGCAG
The DNA here is from genome assembly GCA_026391775.1 of Bacteroidota bacterium. Classification (GTDB taxonomy): domain Bacteria; phylum Bacteroidota; class Bacteroidia; order Bacteroidales; family FEN-979; genus CAIRDP01. Next base: position 197,324 of record JAPLDK010000074.1, on the reverse strand, counting down.
GTCTTGATTCGGACCAGATCCCCGAGAGATCTTTCTTCCTGGGACACGAGGAGAAGGAAATTGCCTATGCCGCAGTCGACCTTATATTTACTCCTTATGAACTCAGCCAGAACTGGCTAAAGCATAATGTAATGATTGACATGGAAGAAGAAAAGCTTCTGGTGCGCCTCGACTATTCCCTTCTTTCATTTAAAGCCCGGAAAATAGACCTGATGATCGGGGAGTTACAGAAAAAACTTCACGGTAACGATTCGGCTGAAGATGTGAAAGTGATCCAGATGCGATTCAAGGATCTGAAGGCTAAAAGCGTTCAGATTCATGGGAAACTTAATAGGATCGTGATAAGATGACCTCCCTCAGCCTCGGATTGTTCCAGTTATCCATTAGGGCTTTAAAGTCATTATAATTCTCGGGGCTTATAATGCGGTCGCTTAATCTGATCTTGCGGCTTATGGTGAGCTTGCTCCCCTCCTGTTTTAAATCAAAGAAATAGCGGCCGGCCTTGTTGTTGAGATCAATTTTGGTTGCCTGTGTGAACAATATATAGCCTGAAGGCAGGGTTAATTTATATTCATAATTTTCTTCACCCGAATACGGAATTTCTACTGCCTGGGAACGTTTTGATGAGAGGGTTTTCATCCCCCAGCTTTCAATTCCCCCACTACAGAAAGGAATGGTAAAATGGTACCATGATGAATCTTTCCTGAACGGCTTCTCATCCATTATCGTGTATGTTTGAAAGGATGTTTCGGGGGAACTCTGGCTTACTTTGACTTCCTTGATGTCGGATTTTGAAATATCCCCGGTCACAAGGATTTTCATTTTGTTTTTATCCCTGATGAGGCTTAGAAATGGATTAGACCCTCCACCTGATTCAAGACTCATTTCTCCCGTTAGCTTAGGATCTGAGGAAACAATGAAAGTCCCGCTCATATTTACTGCGAATTTTGCTGAACCGGAATGCTGGTATTCCGCTTTTTCTCCCTGTCCGAGAGCGACGAAAACTTTGTCCGACAAAATCTTTCCTAAATCCTGCTGATTTGCTGAGACCAGGGAAAGATACTGAACACCGGCATCTTTCAGGTCGATGCGCACGGCAAAATCTTCAATATCGGCCAGTGTTCCCAGTTTTTCATCGAAAAAAGATCCGCGTACAATCGCTACCGGGTCGGCTTCTATTCCTGCTGCCTCAATTAATGCTGACATGAGAATAGCTTTCTCTGCCAGAATCGCCCCCATACAGGTCCATGCTTCTTCGGCGGTATGCAGGCGGTATGCTGAATACTTCATTGGAACCGGCCACAAACGGATTTCATTGATCACTTTTTCCTGGATCTTCAGAGCCACGCTAAGCTGATCCGGATTTTCCTTTTTTATAGCCTGAACTTCTGCTTTCATTGCATCGCTGATTTTCATCCCGAATGCCGGTTGGTTTGTGAGGTATTCATAAACTGTATTCCTGCTTCCGGATGAACTGAAAATTATCCTGGGATAAGCTTCGTAGGCGTTTTTTTGAAATTCCTCCTGTGAAATAGAGGCTATGTTCTGACTGTACCAGGCGTAAACCTGGAACCCGTTTTCAATGGACTTCTGTGGTTCCACAGCTCCGCTAATCAGTTTATAAAACAGTTTTTCGTTCTGAGGGACTTTCACTTTTAGAGTCAGGTCTTTTACCGGTTCATATTCGGCCAGGATTTCATTTCCCATGAGGGCCGGAGCATTGCCAGCTGAAGTATGTATAGAATAATCAAGGTGGACAACAGCTCCCCTTTCAAGACCGGTATGGGTAATGACCATTTCGCGCAAGGCATTAAATGCAGGTGCACTTGCTGAAAAGGATGGCAAAACCTCGTTGAAGGAATTAGATGGTGCCTCCACTTTTTTGCCATCCGCCATAATTGTAAAACATTTGTTGACAGTGAGCTTCTGGAAACCGGGATTATAGCTTATGAATGTTTCACCGTAAAGATTGTGAAACGCCCTGTAGGAAAGCAGTTTCTGTTCCTTAACATAATGATAATCCATACTTCTGTCGGCATTCAGCGTATATTCCTTTAAAAGGAAGGTGTATTCGGCATCTGAACCTGGATTTGCCTGATCATTACCTGTTTTCTGATCCTGTGCATAAACAGCCGGCCCGGAAATAAAAAATAAAACAAAAAGGTAATAAATTATTCTTTTCATATTCAATGGATTACAATTCTATAACGACTGCTGTTTCCGAAAACTTATTCTGAGCTTCAACGCTAGCCTTGAATTCCGGCCAGTCGGATGCTTCATAGATCCTTTTGCTAAATACAGCATTGGAAATGAATTCCAGGGTATTACTGTTCAGTGTATATCCACCTTTATAGCTGGCGGCATTGCCTCCTGGATTCAATGAAGCAGGTACCCTGACGGTCTTACTGTTGGCTGGAAGTTTCATCGTTTCATATATGCTTACCTGCCTTGAACAACGATCCCTGAAGGGATATTTGCGTTCGGCAAGATCGGTATCAAAACCAAGTTGTCCCTGGAAAGCTTTGAATATCCCGGCAGCGGAAAGCGGTGTAAACAGCAGGGTTTTTCCGCTGACTGAAGCAAAGCCGGGAATAATGAATTCTATGTTGATTTTTTCGCTGCTTTCCTTGTAGTTTATGGGATCCGTATAATTAACTTTTGTTACAATGGCCTGGGGCCAGAGTTTCAGAATTTCTTTTTCCACATTCTGAAACCATATTGATTGGGGGTAATTTTTCAGAAGCCCTCTCACGGCTGCATCGCTTTGCCCCTCGGCCTGTATAGCAAAACTGCCTTTCAGGCAGCCGTCGGTCAGCAACTCGGTGTTGCCTTCAATTTTAATGAAATGGTTTGCAGGATCTGATCCCCCGGTCGTGCCAAGATCGGCTCCTTCGGGAATCCCCATCAGGTACTGCTGCTGCTGCTCAGCACTTGACCACAGTTCCCTGATGAATGGTACCCAGGTGGGGTCGAGTAATTTGTATTTTCCGTTACGCAATTTAACGACAGTAACACAGTGGTTGAATTGATCGGCCGGGATGTAATCGATCCTGGATCCTGCCATGGTCATAGAAGGATACGACTTAAATCCTGCCGCTCTCAACATGGTGATAAGCATCCCGGCCTTATCTTTGCAAACACCGCATCGGTCTGTAAAGGTCATCGAGCCTTTGTGAAGCGTGAATCCTTCCCCGCAACCCATCGAGATCCCGGAATACCTGATTTCATCGGCACACCAATGGGTGAGTCTGGCAATTGAATCCTGTTCGTTTTTGGCACCTTTAAGGATCTCGTCTACCTTGGCTTTGATCTCGGGTGTCGAGTCAAAACTTCCGAAATCCTCATTCACCTTGTAAAACCAAAGCGATTTTGTTTGCCAGTCGGGACTGGTCGAAAGTAATAATTTTGGGGCCACGTCGGATAAAGCGACCATTTTAGGTTCGCTTTTAAATGGAACCATATCCTTTTTGGAAAAAGTATAAATGATTTTATTCTTTTCTATCCATGATGAAACCTGGGCTTCCCCGTTGTATACCTGAAACTGAAGGGTCTTGGACTTTGGAATATCAACCCTGTAGACTTTTTCTTTTACAGGATTTGCATCAAAGAAATCCACAATATCGTAAAAATGGCCCCGCATTGGCGGTATATATTTGTCATCGTCGTCCTGCAGCAGGGCATATGTAAAGCCTTTTCTGAATAGTATAACTTCTACGGCATCGCCGGGATCCAGCCTGCCAACTGCTATCATTTTTTCCCTTGCGCCCCAATAAATGGCTCTTGCCGGGGCGGGATAATCCATCACATTTTTTAAGTCGATACTGGTAACCCTTCCGTCTTTCCTGTAAATGTTCACCATGCGGAATTCAATATAGGCCGATAATGGATCATAGCCAAATTTGATCACGCTCAAATCAAGGGCGCCTTTTGAATTCAGCACCTTTGAGAGGGTGTGACTGACCACATAAGTAAGGCCACTCTCCTGCATATTCACCAAAGTGCTGTCAAAAATAACCAACTGGGCATCATTTGGATATTGTGAAGCGTCTCCTGCTTTAGCAATAAGATCCTGGATGGGTCCGGCATGAATATTCATGATGAACAATATCATTGATACGATGATCAGGATTTTTTTCATGGTTTATTGGTAAGGTTTGTTTAACTCTCTTTTCCTTTTTAGGGCTCCTGAAAAGGAGTGGTGTCGAAATAGATCTGGTGAATCGCCGGCCGTCCTTTATATTGGATCAGCTTTGCATACGATTCAAGATTATGCACTGTTCCATCGTTACGCAACAGCCTGAATCTGATTACATTGGGGACGTCCATCCCGTTCAGCCTTGACACCATTTTTGATATTATTGTTATTTTATCATCCGGGTGTACAAATTCAAAGAGGCTCTGAACACTAAACCCGGTAAGCTCTTCCATTTTAAAACCAAGAATTTCAGAAATATGTTGATTGGCAAATACTATTTTATCGTCCTGGGTGAGAGTCATTCCTACAATGGAATTGTTAATCATTGTCTGGTACATTGCCATAATCTCATCATTTTCACGCTTTCTTGCCTCAAGCAGGACTTCAAGCTGCTGCTGGTAAACAAGGTTTTCAATTTCAAGATTTCTCTGGTAGGCGGCAATTTCAATAGTCATTTTGGTTTGTTCCATGTCAATGGGTTTCAGCAGATACCCAAATGGTTTGATCTTAAAGGAGCGCTCATAAATTTCTTTCGAACTCTGACCCGTAAGAAAGATAATAGCACAGTTGAATATGTCGACCAGTCTTCTCGCAGTTTCTATTCCGTCGATCTCTCCGCGAAGATGTATGTCCATAAGAACGATTTCCGGCTCCTTGCCTTCCTTGGAAAGTCTTTCTATTTCTCCGATACACTGTTCTCCCTTAGTACTGGAACCAAGCACCTCATAACCAAAGGTCTGTAACTGGGATTTCAGGCTGGCGGAAATTAACAGTTCGTCTTCTACAATGAAAATACTGATTGGGCTCATTCTGTTCAAAGGAGTTAGTTCAGGAACTTATCATTTTTAACATATTGACTTCGTGTTCATCCAGAATACGCCAGTGGCCACGGGGAAGGTTTTTCTTGGTCAGCCCAGCATAATAAACCCTGTCGAGTCGTGTGATCTTGTAATCCAGGTGCTCAAAAATCCTCCTGATAACACGGTTCTTGCCTGAATGTAATTCCACGCCCAGTTCTTTCTTTGATTTGGTGCCTTCGATATATTCTATCTTGTCAACTTCAACCATCCCATCTTCAAGATCCAGCCCTTCCCTGATTTTATCAAGGTCGGTCTTTGTCAATGATTTCTCCAGTTCAACATGATAGATCTTTTTTATCCCATACTTCGGATGAGTCAGTTTTTTAGCGATATTTCCGTCGTTTGTGAATAACAACAATCCGGTTGTGTTTCTGTCAAGCCGGCCCACCGGATATACCCTTTCCTTGCAGGCTCCCTCAATAAGGCTCATGACAGTTTTTCTTTTCTCCGGGTCGTCAACGGTAGTGATATAACCTTTGGGTTTATTCAACAGGATATATTTTGTTCTTTCTTTGCTTATGGTTTGTTCCTCGTATTGTACTTTATCGCCGGGCGATACTTTACTTCCGAGCTCAGTCACAACCTTGCCGTTAACCCGGACAACCCCGGCAAGTATGAGTTTATCCGCTTCGCGCCTGGAACATACTCCGGAATTGGAAATGTATTTGTTAAGCCTTATAAGATCTTCTTTCGGGGATTCTTTTTTGTAAGGTTTGGATTTTCCGTATTCTTTGGGTTTTCGTTCCTCCCAAGGTTTTCCTTCCGGTTTATCCCTTCTTTCAGGCCTTTCAGTCTTACCTGTATCTTCTCTCCTGGGCCTGCGTTCTGCCCAAGGTTTTCCTTCCGGTTTGTCCCTTCTTTCAGGCCTTTCAGTCTTACCTGTATCTTCTCTCCTGGGCCTGCGTTCTGCCCAAGGTTTTCCTTCCGGTTTGTCCCTTCTTTCAGGCCTTTCGGTCCTGCCAATATCATCCTTCCTTGGCCTTCGGATTCCTTCAGGTTTACCCCTGCCCCCCTGGCCTGGTCTTCTCTTTTCCATCTTCTTTAAATTTAAACACCGGTAATTCCGCCGGAATGAATTCTATTCCTCCTTTTCGAACGGGGGTTTTATCCTGACACCATCAAACCGGGTTTCAACTCCATCTTTGTAAGTGATAACAAGGAACAGCGTTCCGTCGGAATTATTGATCATCCAGTCACCTTCTTTCTTTCCCATCACAAAAAGCCCTTCGTCGTGAACCTTTCCGTTATCCCAGTACCAGATATGCTTACCGTCGGGGAGGTCATCGATAAAATTGCCTTTAAACATCAAAAGGGAATCGGTTTTTTCAGCATTCTTAACCAGGGAATAAGTACACCACATCCCGCTGCGCAAACCATCCCTGAAGTTTCCTTTAACATAGTCGTCCCCCGTCAGGTAGAACCAGGGCCCATCCTCTTCCCCGTTCATAAATTCCCCTTCCTGGATCAGTATACCTTCTTCATCGAATTCACTCATAAGCCCATCCCTTAAGCCATTATGGTAATTTTCTTCCCTCAATAGTTTGCCTTCCTCGTAGAACCATTTCCATTTGCCATCGGGTTTTCCCTGTTTATTGAATTTGCCAATCTGTTCCGTTTTGCCGTTAAGATGATAAAATTTCCAATCCCCTACCGGTTTTCCGTCTTCAAAATTGCCTTCAGACTTCAAAGAACCATCTGCAAAAAATTCTTTCCAGTGCCCGTCCTTATTCCCGTCATCCAATACATTGCCCTCCCCGGTAATAACACCGTTATGGTATATGACCGATTTCTCAATAGTTCCGTCGGGTTTATATTCCCTCCATATACCTTCCGGGCTTTCATTACGGTACATCGCTGATATTTTTAACTTCCCGTCGGGATAATATTCATTTCTGACCTTAAGTTTTGCAATCTCTTCTGCCTCGGGCTGAAGCCCCCCCATCACATATTTACTGATTTTCAGGAGATCCCCGGTTTCCGTATATTCCTTAAAATACCCGTCTTTCTGGTCGTCCAGATAGTTACCATCCTGTTTGATAATACCGTTTTCATAAAATAAAAACCATTTACCCTGTTTCAGGTTATTTTTGTCTCTCCTGTTAATCCTGAGCCTGTCGACAATAAAACCTTTTTTGTATTCCGTCAGCGTAATAACAGTCCCGTCCGTCGCATATTCCTTACCAAAGCCCTGCTCCACGCTTTTTACAAACGGGATCTCAAGTTTAAGCTTTCCGTCCGGGTAATAATATCTTGTATACCCGTCTTTAACATCGTTCTTGTAATTTTCCCTTATGGTTTCCTTATCCAGGTAACTTGTCCTGATCCCGTTTTTCTTTCCTTTTTTATAGGTTATCTCAAGGATGAGCTTTCCGTCTGCGTTATAAAACTTCCACAGGGAATCAATTTCAAAATCCTTACGGTTGCCTTCGGATTTCATTTTCCCGTTTTCAAAGTATGACTTCCAGTATCCGTCGGGTTTACCGTCCCTGATCAGACCTTCACTGGAAAGTTTGCCGCCGGGATAGGTGAATTTCTGATAACCGTTTTTCAAAATTGTATCACTCTTCTGAGCATGTGCAGGATAAGCCAGCACCATAAAAAACACAAGCGTAATACATGTAAAAATGTTCAGAAATCGACTCATCGTTTTGATTATGAAGAAAGTTCCAGCATTTTAAGTATCGGCAAACTGGCTGCTTTTATTAATTCCGCAGACAGGCTGATTTCCGGTTTTTCATTCTTCATGCTAAGGTACAGCTTTTCGAGCGTATTCAGCTTCATGTAAGGACAATCATTACATGAACATTTCTCATCGGTTGGTACAATGATAAATTCCTTGTGGGGGGATGACTTTTTCATCTGGTGCAGAATGCCGGTTTCGGTTGCAACTATGAACTTATTTGACCGGTCATTAATGGAAAAATTCAACAATGCCGTAGTAGAACCAATGAAATCGGCCAGTTTAAGAATAATTTCCTTGCATTCGGGATGTGCAATGAGTTTTGCATCAGGGTGCAAGGTTTTTAACCGAATAACCTCTTCCGCCTTTATAATATCATGGACCTCACAGCTTCCGTTCCATAATACCATATTTCTTCCTGTGATCTGGTTAATATAACCACCCAGATTTTTATCCGGGGCAAAAATGATCTTCTGGTTTTTTGGAAATGATTCAACTATTTTTACCGCATTGCTTGAAGTGCATATAACGTCTGATAATGTTTTGATATGAACTGAACAATTAATATACGAAATAACAATATGCCCGGGATGTTCTTCTTTAAACTTTTTAAATTGATCAGGAAGACAAGAATCTGCCAATGAACATCCTGCTTCAAGATCGGGCAGTATAACTTTTTTCTGAGGACATAAAATTTTGGCTGTTTCGGCCATAAAATGAACGCCCGCAAAGACAATGATATCAGCATCAGTACTTTTAGCGTTTTGTGAAAGCTGAAGACTGTCACCAATAAAATCGGCAATATCTTGTATTTCAGGGACCTGGTAATAATGTGCCAGGATCACAGCATTTTTTTCTTTTTTTAACTTTAGGATTTTATCGGCAATATTCTGATCTGAGAAAGTTTTCATAATAATAATAAAGATTCTTTTTATTGTTATTTATAATAGCTGTTGAAATTGTTAGTTAAAAAAACTAGAAAAATTTGGATTATAATAAATGAACCATGAGTTAACAGTGTTACTTAAACATGTTTAAGTATAGTTTATTGTATTACAGTGATTTGTTTTGTTTTTCAACAAGTGTCAGTTTCTTTTTAGGTGTATAAAAACCTTTTTATTTATAGCCAGGATCATGTTAACACAATTTGATAAACAATTGCTTAAATTTAGTTATCAACTGAAAACTTGCGAATAACAGGAAATCATATGATTTTTATAAAAGTTTGCAACAAAAATAATGGGTTATTAACAATCAAATGTTGAAATTTTAAAATTGTGAGCTTAAGGCAGATAATACTGCATATTTTTTGCTTTTACTTCATTTTGATTTCATTATGATTACTTTTGTAAAAAAACAATTAACAATGCTTGACTCTTTGAAAAAGATTGCAATAGGATCTGATCATGCAGGGTATAAACTTAAGGAGTATTTAAAGGAGTATCTTCAAAAACAGAAATTTATAATAAAAGATTTTGGTACATTTTCAGAGGAGAGAATGGATTATCCTGATCCTATTCACCCCCTGGCTGATGCCGTTAACAAAAATGAATTTGAAAGAGGTATAATTATCTGCGGAAGTGGTAACGGTGTTGCCATAGTGGCTAATAAATACAGAATGGTAAGGGCAGCTGTATGCTGGAGTGAAGAGATCACGAAGCTTGCCCGGCAGCATAATGATGCAAATATTATTTCATTGCCTGCAAGGTTTCTTACTCCTGAACAGGGGCTCAGGTATTTGCAGGTCTTTCTTGATACTGAATTTGAGAGAGGAAGGCATTTAAGGAGAGTGGAAAAAATATCCCAAATCATATAAATCCAAGGATGAACCAGGCACATCATAAGTTTAATGAAGATGCAGGCAAGCGGTCTTTTGACAAGGAACAAAGGCGTCGTTTGAATTTTAACATAGGGAAATATGATGCCGCCGTAATTCGGGGACTAAGTCAGTTCCAAAATCTTGAGCTGGCTAAAAGAAGGGCTGCCAACATTAAGTATAAGGTCATCAACAATCTGGATAAATACTTAGTGGAGTTTGAGAATAATTTTGAGCGCCGGGGCGGTAAGGTAATTTGGGCTACAGGAGAAAAGGAGGCACAGAAAGAGATCCTGAATATTATTAAAAAAGCAAAGGCCCAGGTCATTGTGAAACAGAAGTCTATGATTTCCGAAGAAATAGAGATCAATGAGGTGCTTGAAAAGAATAAAAGGGAAGTGTTTGAGACCGACCTTGGGGAGTTCATAGTCCAGATTGCAGGTGAAAAACCCTATCACATAGTTACCCCTGCAATGCATAAATCCAAGGAAGATGTTGCCAGGCTCTTTCACGAAAAATTCGGCATGCCTGAAAGCAGTAAACCTGAAGAGATAACCCTGTTTGTGCGAGAAAAGCTACGTAAAGAATTTATCAGGGCCGATGTAGGAATAACAGGCGGAAATTTCCTTGTAGCTGATATGGGAGCTGTTGTACTTACTGAAAACGAAGGAAACGGGTTGCTCTCCATTGCGTTTCCACGTATTCATATTGCTGTAGTTGGGATTGAAAAGATCATTCCTTCCCTTGATGACCTTGACCTTTTCCTTCCGCTTCTTGCCCATCACGGAACCGGCCAGTATATCACCGTGTATAACAATATATTGCTTGGGCCAAGAACGGAATGGGAAATCGACGGACCAGAAGAGATGTATGTGATCCTCCTTGACAATCACCGCACCGATGTTCTGAAATTGAAAGAGCAAAGAAAGGCCTTATCCTGTATTCGATGCGGCGCATGCCTGAACGGATGTCCTGTTTATAAAAGCGTTGGAGGATATACCTATGGCGCCGTTTATTCTGGCCCTATTGGTTCTGTGATCTCTCCTCATTTTAAAGGATTCAAAGAATATAATCACCTCAGTTTCGCCTCCAGTCTTTGCGGAAAATGCACAGAAGTTTGTCCCGTAAAAATTCCGTTACATGAACTTCTGCTTCATAACCGGGCTGAGGCAGTTTCAAAGAAACACATTTCTTTTTTCTGGAAAAAAGTAAACAGCGGTTGGAGAATGGTTATGATGAACCGATGGATGCTCGATAAGCCCGGAAGCAAACTGAAAAACCGTACGATCAACAGGTTTGGAAAAAAGCTCTGGGGGCCCAGGAGAGTATTGCCAAAAGTGGCAACGAAAAGTTTTAAGGAACTTTGGAAGGAAAGATCAGAATCTTCGCAAAATACTTAAAATTGATCCCAGATAGCTGGTTCCGAAAAGATTAAGATGGATAAGCAGCGGATATAAATTGTATAAGTCTAGCCTGTCTTTCCACCCCGGTATAAGCGGATACTCCTCATTATAGGCATTATAAAATTCGGGACTAAAACCCCCGAATAATGTCGACATTGCAAGATCCACCTCACGGTTCCCGTAATAAGCAGCAGGATCAATCAGGCAAGCCCTTCCATCCTCCGACACAATGTAATTTCCGCTCCAAAGATCACCATGTACCAGGCAAGGAGGTTCTTCAGGCAAAAGCTCATATAACCTCAGATATAGTTTTTCAAAAAGCTTTTCTCCGGAGTTATCCAGTAAACCTTTATGTAATGCAAGCTTCAACTGCTTATCCAGCCTTTCCTCAACAAAAAAATCCACCCAGTCGGAATGGTAACAATTGTTTTGCGCCAGGGAGCCCATATAGTTATTATAATCCAGGCCGTACAATTCGCTTTTATTCCCGTGGAGACTGGCAAGGCTTCTGCCAAAATCCTGAAAGAACCCTTTAATCTGAGGTTTTGAATGGATAAATTCCAGCAGAATAAAGGAATGATTAAGAAGATTGTCATGAAAAATGACTCCTGGAACTCTGATTGGTCCGGCCTTTGAAAGAAGCTCAAGGCCTTTGGCTTCAGTCTCGAACATTTTTGGAAAGGCATCACTGTAGTTGTATTTAAGGCAAAAATGTCCAATGGTAGTTTTAAGAACGTAAACCTCGTTTATTGATCCTCCTCCAAGGGGGTTTGATGAAAGAACCTGAAAGTCAGAATGTTGATGCTTCTCAAAATATCCATACAGGGCATTCAGTATCTGTTCAGGGATCATCTGCATAGTGATATCATGCAGCAAACCTGCGTGAGAATAATTTATCGATAATGAAAAGAAACCCGGCCGAAACGCCTATAAGAAGAGAATAGGTAATAAACCTGGAGGAAAACAGGGTTTTCATTGAAATCCAGAATGGCTGGAAAGCTTTTACAAAAATTGCTGAAAAATATTCTTTGCCATAAATGAAATTCAGATAAGGGATGTCAGAAGAGAAAAGGATTAAAATTAAGAACATCCCCAGGACGATAAAAGGAGCGGATGATCTGAACCATAAGAAGTATGGTTTTTTTGCAGTGACCGGGGCAGGAAGGGGCTCGATCCCGGTCATCACATTATTTATAAACTCATCAGAAGGACTTTCCAGTGGCACCTTCCGTATAAGATCCGCCAGGAAATCATCATTTAACATATCATCCTTGTCCATATCCGTGTAATTAAAAAAATCAATTCAATCGTTGAGCCATCATTGCTGTCATATCATCGTACAGTTTTTTTCTGATCCGGTGCAGCCGTACTTTGACATTCGAAGATGATAAACCGGTGATACTGCTGATTTCTTCAATAGAATTATTTCCGTGGTAGAAAAAAGTGATCAACAGATTATCCTCATCCGACAGGTTTTTCATTGCTTTTTTAAGCAAGACCTGCTGTTCATTTTGATCCACCTCGTCAACCCCCGGCCTCAGGTCTTCCTCTGAGTAATTATGTATCACATAATTATCCATAGGAGTTGTATCCAGGACCCTTTTTCTTGTGCGGGAAACGGCTGCGTTGTAAACAATACGATAAAGCCAGGTAGAAAACTTTGATTTTTTCTCAAATGACTTTAGCGAATGATAGGCTTTTACAAACGCATCCTGGGCGATTTCTTCAGCATCCTCACGGTTATTCAATACTTTAAGAGCGATCGAAAATACCAGGTTCTTGTGTTTAGCAACCAGGGCAGCATATGAAGAAGAATCACCATTCAATACCTTCTCAATGTAGAAATTGTCGTCCTGGTATTTCATGTGAAGTTTAGACGTTAAAGCTTGTATCAGGTTACAACGCTTTTACAAATATAGTATCCTTTATTGTCCGCTGATAAAAAGTTATAGTGGTTATTTACAAAACTTATTGGAAACCAGCAGGTTTTTTGTAATTTTGTATTGGTATGAACTCAGGGGTTTTGTTAATTGTATTATGAAATATTCAACACTTCTGTTTTTCCTTTTAGCGCTGTCAATTCAGTTATCCGGGCAAAAGCTTTTTATTGTAGAAGCTTTTGCGGACCCTGATACAATTTGCCAGGGACAATATTCCCAGCTTTCAGTAACTATTCAGGGAGGGCAGTCCCCTTTTTCTTACTCATGGTCACCTGCACCCACTTTGTCCAATCCGGCAAGCCCCAACCCTCTGGCAACACCCCTTGTTAATACTATGTATTATGTGGTTGTTACCGACGCATTTTACGATACTGCTACCGACAGTGTCATGGTTCAAGTTGAAACTATCCCCCCACCCCCTTCTCCTATTTACGGTCCGGCTGAGGTTTGTTCCGGTGCAATAAGTGATTATTCAATCAGTGAGTTCTTTGGCGCGACTTCTTACTCATGGACAGTACCTACGGGAGCAGTAATCCAATCGGGTCAGAATACTCCCGCCATTCAACTGAAATGGGGAAAATATTCCGGTACTATTTCTGTAATTATAGGTAATAATTGCGGAACCAGCGTTCCCAGCGTTTTATCGGTCGAAGTAACACCATTCCCTTCTGCATCACTTGAAATATTGGGGCCTTCGCACATTTGCCAGTCTGATACCGGAAGTTTTTACACCGACACTATCCCCAATACTGTGCATTATTTATGGATTGTTCCCTGGGATGCGGTTATTCTCAGTGGCGATGGAACACCTGCAGTAAGTGTAAAATGGGGTGTATCGGCCGGAACTATTAGTGTGTCGGGGGAGAATTCATGCGGGACCGGTCCATCGGTTACAAAAATTGTGGCAGTGGATTCGTTACCTTCCGCCGCAGGTGTTATTTCGGGGCCAGACACGGTTTGCATTGGGGAAGAAAATTATAACTATTCAATTACCCCATTGCCGAATGCAACTTCCTATGTATGGACCTTACCTCAGGGTGCGACCATTACATCGGGGTTGCATACCAACCGTATCACTGTGGAATTTTGGATAAATGCCTTACCCGGGCCGATTACCACTTTCGGTGTAAACGGATGTGGCAACGGCCAGGCATCAATAAAACAGATTATTACGAAGAATTGCAGCGGCTTTGAAGAAAACAGAACTGGTCCCGGGATATTTATCTCGCCAAATCCGGTTTCAGATAAATTATTCATTCACACCAAAGGTACCGCCACCCATTATGAGGTGATCATTGTTGATCAGCTTGGTGAAATACTATATCATACAAGTCTTGCCTGGCCAAATCGGGACTATATACATGAGATTGATGTCACCGGTTTACCTCATGGGATCATGTATCTTAAACTGTTCAATGAGAGCGGTTCTTTTACAGCAAAATTCATTGTTCTCTGATATTCAGGTGTAACCTAATAATAACAACTGCGTCAAAGGGTCATAATACACACAAAACCCTAAACACACACGGATATGAATGCAGAAGTTATTGTACCGGTTACAGTCTTTGCCACGATTTTTGGCATTGTGTACATCGTACTCAGGCATAAAGAACGGTTGAGCCTGATAAAAAATGGAGGGAATGCCTCTAACCTTGAAACAAAGGGCAATATTCTTGGATCCCTGAAATGGGGGATGATATTTATTGGCATCGGCCTTGGAATTATTGCAGGAAAAATTATTGCCAGTTCAACTACCATGGAAGAAGAAGCTGCTTTTTTTTCCATGATCTGTCTCCTGGGCGGTGTTGCCTTGATGATATATTACATCATGGCAAACAGGTTTAAAGGAACAGATAAAACTGAAAATAATCAGTGATTTTTTGCTCATCAGGTTGTTATGGCCGGCTTTATTTTAAAACCGGCCATTTTTTATTGTGCAAATGGGAATCTCACCAGAGAAATATACTGCGGGCCCTCCTTGAGCAGAACACTCTCAAATAAAATAATCTCTGAGATTTTCATGGGGTCCGACTGAATTTCCCTGTTTGCCTCAATAACCTTTTGAAACAAAGTTTTGTCTTTCAGAAATTTAATTCTTCCCAACGTCAAATGAGGCACGATATTCTGTTGGTCTGATTTAAACCCATGTTGCTCCATTTCCAACTGCATGGTCTTCATCAGCAAGGCCAGAGGCTCGTATGGCACAATCCCCACCCACACAACCCTGGGCTGGTAGCGGCTGCCGAAAAGACCAATTCCGGACAACCTGAAGTTGAATTCCCTGCAATTTTTAGCAATCTTCCCAATTGTTCCTGAAATAGCAGGAATAAGAAGTTCATTTGTTTCACCGAAAAATTTTATTGTAATATGAATATTATGTTCTTCGACCCATTTTATTGGCTCTGAACTGAGCCTGGATCTGAGCTCTCTGAATGATTTGATGAATTTCTTACCAGGCTCAATTTTAACTGCGGCGAAAATGCGCTTCATATACGGAGGTATAACAAATATAGCTGCAAATTAAAAAATTTTTTACTTTTGCAGCCCTAAGGGGTATTAGCTCAGTTGGCTAGAGCGTTAGACTGGCAGTCTAGAGGTCAGGGGTTCGACTCCCCTATACTCCACGGCAACCCTTCACGGCATAAGTAAGATAGATGTCACGAAGGTTTTTTTATTTTCTTTCATGTGGCCTGATCATACAGGGACATGGGCCGTTAAGGGGCTGGTACTTTCCGGCTTTCATCGGCATCCCGTCTTTATCCCAATCGGTAATACCCCCGCTAAGGCTGGCCATATCAGCATAGCCTTTTTGATACATCTTCTCAGCAGCTTCTTTGCTGTGCAGGCCTACAGCATCAGCAAAAATAAGAGGGTTGTTCACAGGCAATGATTCCCATTCCTTATCCAAATCATAATAAGGAAGGTAAATTACATTCTCCACCCCGAAAGCCTTGATCTCGGTTTCTAATTCGGTCCTTATATCAACGAGGATAGCGCCTTTAATTAGCAATTCCGGCACTTCTGAAGGCAAAACATATATTGAATGCCCGATTTTCAGTTTACATGCAGAAAAGACGTTTTCCATATATCTTATATTACCTGTAGGATAATTTTGTTATTCGAAGAATATATCGGTATAAAGATAAGGAGAGATTAGAAAATTGTCGCAGGATCACAGCCCCTAAACCATAAAATATTTTTTGGTTTTAATTGTAATGTAGTATTCATTCGCCAGAAACTGACAAAATGGTCATTGAAAATTCCAAAAATCCCTGTACTTTTGTTCTGCATTTGTTAATTTATTAACAAAATCAAATATACTGAGTTATGAAACCAACTCATATTGAGCATATTGGAATTGCAGTAAGAAGTCTTGATGAGTGCATTCCTTTTTATGAAAAGATTCTGGGAACTAAGTGTTATTCAATAGAAGAAGTCAGGGATCAGAAAGTGAGGACAGCCTTTTTTATGATTGGTCCGACCAAAATTGAATTACTTGAATCCACTGATCCTGAAGGCCCCATTGGAAAATTTCTGGAGAAGAAAGGCGAAGGGATTCACCATCTGGCTTTTGCGGTGGAAAATGCTGATGTCGCACTTAATGAGGCAAAGGAATCGGGCATAGATC
The DNA here is from genome assembly GCA_026391775.1 of Bacteroidota bacterium. Taxonomy (GTDB): domain Bacteria; phylum Bacteroidota; class Bacteroidia; order Bacteroidales; family FEN-979; genus CAIRDP01. Next base: position 180,802 of record JAPLDK010000074.1, on the reverse strand, counting down.
TTATCGACAAGCAGTCGCGCAAAGGGGCAGAAGGCCTGAACATTGGGTTTCTTCATCCGAAATCAACAAAAGGAGTATTAATGGAATTATGCAGCAAATAAATCATACATATGGAAACCAAGAAGGCGATAGACATCCTGAAAATAGCAATCCTCATGGAAAAAAGAGGTTTTGCATTTTATTTGAAAGTTGCTGAAAACACGACTGACCCTGAAATCAAACATATTTTTCTTGTCATGGCAGATGAAGAAACAAAACACGTTAAGTTTCTTTCTGACCAGTTTCTCCATTATGAGAAAGAACATAAGTTTGCACATGTGAACCTGCCAGACCTTGCACATGAGGAGTTTGCAAATCTTATCCTTAGCGAGGAGATTAAAGAGAAGATTTCTTCTGCAGGATTCGAAGCTGCTGCTATTTCTGCTGCCATTGATTTTGAAAAGAGGGCTATTGAAGTTTATTCAAAGCAGGCCGAGGTAACAACAGATCCTAATGAAAAGGAGCTATACCAGTGGCTTGCTGATTGGGAAAAGGGCCATCTGAAAGTCCTGAATGATATTGATAATGAACTAAAGGAAAAGATCTGGAACGATAACCAGTTCTGGCCTTTCTAAAAGGATCACATACTTGTCCTCATTGCTTCCACTGGGTCCAACCTAGAGGCAGTAAACGCAGGGATGATTCCGGAAATCAGTCCTATTATTGCCGAAACACCTACTCCCAGGATAATATTTCCCTGGGTGAGGATCAGGTGAAAGCTTGTAGTATTGGAGACAATCAGGGTCATGATCAGTATGATCAACAGTCCAACAATTCCACCGATTATCGAAAGAAAAATAGCTTCAAAAAGGAATTGCAGCAGGATGAAATAATTTTTCGCTCCCAGTGCTTTCTGGATACCTATAATGCCTGTTCTTTCCTTGACCGAAACGAACATGATATTGGCTATACCGAAACCTCCCACCAGCAGGGAGAAGCCGCCGATGATCCATCCTACCATAGCGATAACCCCGAAAAGACTGTCAAAACCCTTGGCAATGATATCAGTTTCATTGATCGCGAAATTGTCTTCAGCCGAAGGCTTTATTTTCCTTATAGAACGCATTATCCCCGTGAGCTCGTCTTTGAGTTCGGCATTGGAAACCATAGGGCTGGCTTTCACTGCGATGGTTGTTCCCATTTCCTTCAGGTTAACCAGGGTTTTAAAGTAATTTACCGGGAGATAAACGGCTTTGTCGTTGCTGTTCCCGAAAAAGTCCTCTCCCTCTTTTTTAATCACTCCTACTATCTCAATATTCCTGCCGAAAATTTTAATTTTCTGACCAATTGCTTCCTGGTAAGGGAAAAGGCCGGTAGCTATATCAGACCCGATTATAGCAATAGGCCGGCCGCTGGCTGCTTCATTGGCCGAGAAATACCGGCCATTGGCAATCTCAAAATTCCAGACCTTATCAAAATCGAAAGAAACACCCAGGATCCCAACATTTTCAACATAGTTACTGCGGTATTTAACAGTCTTGTTAACCTGTGCGAAAAAGGCTGTATAAGCTGCAAGGCTGCTGCGTTTTTCAATCTCACGCAAATCTTCCAGGGTTGCTTCAGGCCTCTGGTAGTATTTCCACCATGGATAATCTGAACCCATTGACCAGGGCCATTTCTGAACATACAGGACATTGCTTCCAAGAGAGGCAATACTTTTCCTGATGGCAGCTTCCATGGAATCGAAAACAGTAAACACTGAGATCACACAGAAAATACCAATGGTGATACCCAGCAACGATAATATAGTCCTGACTTTATTAACAACAATTGCCTGCAGGGCAAAAAGGTAACTTTCTCTGAAGAGTCTGAGAAAAATGAGGTATGCCTGAAATTGTTTCACAGCGTGTAAAGATACGTAAATCCTTAAAAACTAAGCACCAAATATTGGAAAATCCCGCTATTTTTCATAACATTGCAGGAAATTGAATTTATTAATTTTAGACGAAAAAAACCTGTCAGAGTTACAGATATACCCATGATCGATCAAATAAAAATTACTTCGGCGCTGATCTCAGTCTATTCCAAGGAAGGGATTGAAGAAATTGCTAAAACTCTGGAAGCCCACAATGTGCATATTTATTCAACGGGAGGAACGTTTGATTTCCTTAAGAGTAAGGGCATTGCGGCAACATCCATAGAGGAAGTGACCACTTACCCTTCCATTCTTGGGGGACGGGTGAAGACGCTTCACCCTAAAGTGTTTGGGGGTATCCTGTGGAGGAGGGGCTCGCTTTCGGATGTGAAGGATGTTGAGCATTACGATATTCCCTCGATCGACCTTGTGATCGTGGACCTTTATCCTTTTGAAAAAACTGTTGCCGGTACCGATAATGAGGAAGAGATCATTGAAAAGATCGATATAGGAGGAATCTCGCTGATCAGGGCAGCTGCAAAAAATTACCGGCATGTGGTTGTTATTCCTGCAGCTGGCTTTTATAAACCCCTTATGAAGCTTCTCGGGGAAAAGAATGGTTTTACAAATGTTGAAGACAGGAGGTATTTTGCAGCCCAGGCATTCAACATTTCTTCACATTATGACACACAGATCTTCAATTATTTCAACCGGAGTGAAAAAATAGCAGCCTTCAAACAGAGCCAGATGATCTCGGCTACGATGAGATATGGTGAGAATCCTCACCAGAAAGGTTCGTTTTTTGGTTCCCTGCCAGAGAACTTTGAACAATTGCACGGGAAAGAACTTTCCTACAATAACATCGTTGATATCGATGCTGCCATTAACCTTATTGCAGAATTTCACGAACCTTCCGTTGCCATTATAAAACATACCAACCCATGTGGAGTTGCCTGCAGGGAGACTATCAAAGAGGCATATCTTGATGCCCTTGCTTGCGACAACCTTTCGGCTTTCGGAGGCATAGTTGTTGCAAACAGAAGGATAGATATGGAAACCGCAGGGGAATTGAACAAATTGTTTTTTGAGATACTTCTTGCACCTGAGTATGAAAAGAATGCCCTGGAAGTCTTAAAATCAAAGAAAAATAGAATAATTTTGCGGCAGAATCCGTTATCATTCAGTTCCAGGCAGTTTAAATCGATCCTTAACGGTGTTCTTGAGCAGGACAGGGACCTTAAAGCTGAGACAGAAACCGACTTTCAGTTTGTTACAAAAAAAAGGCCTTCTGTTGCAGAAACCTCGGAACTGCTATTTGCAAATAAAATTGTTAAACACTTGAAATCAAATACTATAGTTATATCAAAGAACAGGCAACTAATAGGTTGCGGAATGGGTCAGACATCACGTGTTGATGCCATGAAACAGGCTATCTTAAAAGCAAAAACTTTTGGATTTGATCTGAAAGGAGCCGTGATGGCATCAGATGCATTTTTCCCATTTGCCGATTCCGTTGAAATCGCACATGGTGCCGGGATCGCAGCCGTTATTCAACCCGGGGGTTCGATACGGGATGCGGACTCTGTGAAATTTTGCGACGAAAATGACATGGCTATGGTATTTACAGGCATACGTCACTTTAAACATTAATAGACGATGGGATTATTTACGAAGGAAATTGCTATTGATCTCGGTACCGCCAATACAGTAATAATTTATAACGACAAGGTGGTGGTTGACGAACCATCCATCGTCGCAATCGAAAGAAGTTCAGGGAAAATCATTGCTGTTGGAAAAAAGGCCCAGATGATGCATGGGAAAACCCATGAGAATATCAAAACCATCCGTCCACTGAGGGGTGGAGTTATTGCCGATTTCCAGGCTGCGGAACACATGATCAGAGAAATGATAAAGATGATCCAGATCGGGAAATCCTGGTTCCCCCCGGCAATGAAAATGGTCATCTGCATTCCTTCGGGCATCACCGAAGTTGAAGAAAGAGCCGTAAAGGATTCTGCAGAACAGGCAGGCGCCAAAGAGGTAAGGCTTATACATGAACCCATGGCTGCAGCAATCGGAATAGGCATAGACGTACTTGAGCCGATCGGTAACATGGTGATTGACATCGGGGGCGGGACCAGTGAGATAGCAGTCATTGCCTTAGGTGGTATTGTGAATAGCAAATCCATCCGGATCGCCGGCGATGAATTCAATTCCGATATAGAAGAATACATGCGCAAACAGCATAATATCAACATCGGAGAGCGTACTGCAGAAAGAATAAAAATTGAAGTGGGAGCCGCACTGGTCGACATTGACAATCCTCCTCCCGATTATGCAGTACACGGACGAGACCTGCTCACGGGCATCCCCAAAGAAGTTATTGTTAACCATGCCGAAATAGCTCATGCTCTTGATAAATCCATTGCCAAAATCGAGGCTGCTGTACTGAATGCCCTTGAAATGACTCCGCCGGAACTTGCTTCCGATATTTTCGAAACAGGCATCTATCTTACAGGAGGCGGGGCTTTGCTAAGGGGTCTCGATAAGCGTCTGCACCTGAAAACCAAATTAAAGGTTCATGTGGCAGAAGATCCATTGCGTGCTGTAGCCAGGGGTACCGGGATAGCCCTTAAAAATTTCGACAAATTTACCTTCCTGATCAAATAAACCCGGTATATGCGGAACTTATTGGTATTTCTCCGCAAAAACTATTTCATTTTATTATTTCTATTGCTGGAAACAGTATCACTGAGCCTGTTTTTTAATTTCAATGAATTCCAGAATACAACACTTTATAATATTTCAAGTACCCTTACAGGGGCTTTAAACAGCACCTTCAGAAATATTTCCGAATACTTTTCACTCAGGAAGACCAACCAGACCCTGATCGAGGAGATGGCCAAACTCCACTCCCGTTTGCCCGACGCCTATTATAAGTCCGATGCCTATTCTTTTTACAGGAACGACACCGTTTACCTGCTTCAGTACAGGTATATCAGCGCAAAAGTCATAAGCAACACTACCAATAAAAGAAACAACTTCATGATGATCAGTAAGGGCAGCCTTCAGGGAGTGAAAAACCACATGGGTGTCATAATCGGAAACCGCATTGTTGGCCAGGTTGTGAGTGTTTCACCCCATTTCAGCTGGATCATGTCGATGCTGAATAAGGACAGCAAAATATCAGGCAAATTCAAGAAAAATAACCAGCTTGTGAATGTTGAATGGCCGGGTGGGAATTACAGGTATGGAAGTGTAAAAGAGGTTCCTAAACATGTTGATATAAAAGCAGGAGATACTATTATAACGAGCGGGAATTCCGATATTTTCCCGGAGGGTATAATGATTGGTACCATCAGTGATTACACTGTTGCTACTGATGAAAATTTTAATTCCGGCACTTTATTGTTTTCTACCGACTTCAACAGCCTTGGATATGTGGAAATCGTTGTGGATCTGATGAGGAAAGAAAAAGAAGACCTTAAAGAAACATTTAAAAGCCAATAAACAAAGGATAATGACAACATCAAAAGTGATATTTTATAACGTTTTGAGGTTCTTCCTTCTTATCCTGCTCCAGGTCCTTATCCTGAACAATATTTATCTTGGCGGATTTATCAATCCATATTACTACGTTTATTTTATCCTTCTGCTCCCATATGAAATTCCTGGCGGATTATTATTGCTTCTTTCATTTTTACTGGGGGCAGGAGTGGATGTTTTTACCAATACCCTCGGCCTGAATATATCGGCTTGCCTGGCAATGGGTTATGCCCGTCCGCATGTTATCAGATGGATCTCATCAGGTCCGGATTCCCTGATCGGAAATACTCCCTCTCTCAAAAATCAGGGAATGAAATGGTTTCTTTATTATTCCATCAGCCTAATCCTTATCCATCATTTTGTATTGTTTTACTTGGAAGCTTTCCGGTTTACAGAATTTTTCAAAACCTTTTTAAGGATGGCCCTGAGCAGCATTTTTACCCTGCTGCTTGTCCTTATCAGTGAGTATCTCCTTTACCCGAAGGAAAAATAAAAAAGACCGAACCATTTTCATGCTCAGCCTTTTAATTCTGAGGTATCGAGCGGAGTCGAACCGCTGTACGAGGTTTTGCAGACCTCTGCCTAGCCACTCGGCCACGATACCCTGTCAATCAGGGGGTGCAAAGGTAAAAAAAATATTGAAAATATCTCAGATTTTCTTCCAGGATGTATTGAAGCTGATTTGTTTCATCTTCCCTCCTACCGGTGGATTCAGCTTCGAAACCCTTAGTTCAATAGTTATGATGGAGGGGAACTGATCAGTGACAACTGTGATGATGCGTCTGGCAACATGTTCGAGCAGGTGAGACTTTTGCTCCATTTCCGTTTTTACGGCCTGATAAAGGTTTACATAATTCACCGTATCATGAAGCTGGTCACTTTGTTCAGCTTCTGATGTATCGGTTTCAATAATCAGGTCAACGATGAATTTTGTCCCGATCAATTGTTCTTCCTTAAAACAACCGTGATAAGCAAAGAACTCCATGCCGTCCAAAGTGATTTTACCCATAGCAATATTCAAATTATTATCCTGTACCGATAGTCTGCGAAATTATTAAAATCCATGCAATTCTCTAAGGTTTTCCTAATTTTCAGTAGCTTTGCAGCCTCTTTCGCAGAAGAGAAGGCAATAATTTTAACGATATAATGGAAGAAAATATCAGGAAAGAAGAAATCCCGGGCAGATCACTGAATTTTATTGAGGAAATCATTGAAGAGGATCTTCTGACAGGCAAGAACGATAGCAGGGTACATACCCGCTTTCCACCGGAGCCGAACGGGTATCTTCATATTGGACATGCTAAATCCATCTGCCTTAATTTCGGTATTGGAAAAAAATACAATGGAAAGACAAACCTGCGTTTTGACGACACCAATCCTGTTAAAGAAGATATTGAATACGTTGATTCCATTAAGGAGGATGTGAAATGGCTGGGCTTTGACTGGGAAGACAGGGAATTCTACGCCTCAGATTATTTCGAGCAGCTTTATGATTTTGCCCTTGTACTAATACGCAAGGGAAAAGCCTATGTTTGTGACATGAGCGCAGAAGAGATTAGTGAAATCAGGGGCACCCCTACCCGACCGGGCAAGGAAAGCCCATACAGGAACCGGACAGTTGAGAAGAACATTGATCTGTTTACCCGGATGCGGACCGGAGAATTCCCCGATGGCGCAAAGGTACTGAGAGCTAAAATCGATATGGCGTCGCCAAATATGCATATGCGGGACCCTGTAATATACAGGATCATTCATACTTCTCACCACCGCACGGGCGACAAGTGGTGCATATATCCTATGTATGATTTTGCCCACGGTCAATCCGATTCCATTGAAAAAATCACACATTCCATATGTACCCTTGAATTTGAAGTACACCGGCCTTTATATGACTGGTTGATAGAGGAGATCGGGATTTATGCCCCGCGGCAGATAGAATTTGCCCGCCTGAACCTGAGTTATACTGTAATGAGCAAAAGAAAGCTTCTGGAGCTCGTACAGGAAAAGAAGGTAAACGGATGGGACGATCCCCGCATGCCGACTATTTGCGGGCTTAGAAGGCGCGGATTCACTTCCGAATCCATAAGAAATTTTGCCGATATCATCGGTGTGGCAAAAAGGGATAATGTGATTGACATCAGCCTTTTGGAATTTTGCGTCAGGGAAGATCTGAACAGAAAAGCTTTTCGCGTCATGGGAGTACTTAATCCACTGAAAGTCATACTTGATAATTACCCTGAGGATTTGGTTGAAGAAATGGAAGCAACCAATAACCCTGAAGATACTTCAGCCGGAAGCAGAAAAGTGCCTTTTGCAAAAGAACTTTATATTGAGCAGGAGGACTTCATGGAGAACCCTCCGAATAAATTTTTCAGACTTGCACCCGGCAGGGAAGTCCGGTTACGATCAGGCTATATCATTAAATATGAGTCGGTTATCAAAGATCCAGTTAATGGTCAAATCCTGGAAGTTCATTGTACATATGACCCGGCCACAAAAAGCGGCATGCCGGAAAGCAATAGAAAGGTTAAGGGAACGCTGCACTGGGTTTCGGTGAAGCATGCAATTAAAGCGGAGATAAGGTTATATGACCGGTTGTTCGTAGTTGAGAACCCGGATAATTCTGAAGATGGAAAAACGTATAAGGACTATCTGAACCCAAATTCCCTGGAGGTGAAAACCGGTTATATAGAACCTTCAGTTGAAAACTCCGTAGCGGGGCAAAAATTCCAGTTTGAACGCCTTGGTTACTTTAGTGTGGACTATGATTCAACGCCTGAAAGCCTTGTCTTTAACTGTGTAGTTCCTTTAAAAGACAGCTGGACAAAGAAAGAAAAAGCGAAATAAATTTGAATAATTGCTGCAAGAGTACTAATTTTGCAGCCGCATTGTCCGATGGTGTAACTGGCAACACGTCTGCCTCTGGAGCAGAAGAGTCTAGGTTCGATTCCTAGTCGGACAACTAAAGGGCCTGAAAAATTGTTTCAATTTTTCAGGCCCTTTACTTTTTATATCCCCAAAGCTTTATTTACGGGAAGTATTAATGCTTAAACTGCTGATTTCCTGTCGGTCAAAATTGGATGGATCTAAGGGGTTGTAGAGCAGATTGATCATCTGGTTGTATCCCTGGCATTTTACCAGGTCGATCAGCTGGACTTTTGTAAAATAGAGTGAATCCCTGCTAAACCAGGGAAACATGTTATTCAACGAAGGTGCAACCTGCGGCAATTGCAGAACCGTCGCTGAATCCGGCCCGAAAACGGTCCATTCCACATTGCCCTGGTAAGGATTCTGGAATTGCCATGTCCCGGAAACTGCGTCAAGATCTCCGGATGCCTTTAACCGGATGCTTGTACCTGCAGAAGTAAATGAACTCAAGCTGGCAGAAATTTTCCTGAAGGCGGATGGGATCTGACCATCGACATGATAGAACCAACTCAGGTTCGAAGAATAATTCTCCTCAGCCATGATATCTGTGTGAAATCCCTGAAATTTTGAAGGTGGATAATATGCATCAATACTGTTTACAATGGCTCCGTTACCAAGGATTTCATCCACCATATAAGGTACGGGAGAATTGAAATTGCCATCAGGAAAACCTTGAACGCGGCATTCATAATATTGGACAGATGCGGGAAAAGCCACAGTCTGCTTTTCTGCCAAGATAGGATTGGATAGATCAAAAGTGTCGATAGCGTTTGCCTGAACTCCATTGAACCACTTATATTTCATTCCTGCGGATGTAGGAATCCCAATATAAATATCGTCGGGGCTTTTATACAAGGGGATTGGAATATTCCCAAGGATTAAAGTCAGGTTTGAATATCCTGAAGATGAAACAAGAAAAGCATCATTATGCACGGGGATATTCTTATAAGTAGGGTTTATGCGTCCCACTGTATCAGCACGATAGCCCTGCAGGGTCCATTCCGAAGGACCTATATAAGTGTAGGTTTCAATTGAAATTTTGAAACTATGCAAAGAGGGCTCAGCCCTGACTGCCGTAATCTCAAGCAATGATGGAACAAAAGTTCCCGCTTTGCCATAGAACCTGTATTTGCCATCAGCCAGGCAAAAGGTGTCGGACAGTACCCTCCCCTGCATGTCGGAGATAAAAATCACCCCGCCCAATAAGGTGTTAAAATATTTCCCTGCCACATTAACAGTCATTAATAAAGGCTTTGAATCAGGACTCTCACTCTTCTTCTTACAGGAATAGGAAATAATAAGAAAAAGAAGTATTAAAAAAACCAGGGATCTCCTCATTTGGGAAGGGTTTCAATATTGACTTTCATCTTCTTTCGGTTAAGGTCAAAATCATGAGAAATGCTTACAGCAAATGAATATCTCGGTGTAAGCTGTTTTCCGTTATAACTCTTGTAAACGGGGAAATCGTAGAGTACCGACACATTCCACTTGCCTGCAACTGAGTAGCTCAGCTGAGGGGAAACTATGAGCAGATAATTGCCGGAATTTTCACGTATCACACCATCGTCATTATCGTGTGACCTCCACTCTCCCCGAACCTGGAGAATTGCAAAAAAATACGGAATGATCTTTTTAGAGAAGAACACCGAATTCAGCAAAACACTGCCGTATTGATATTTAAGCTTATCAGCAAAATTATATTCGAAACGGTTAAGTGTAAACAGCCGAATTCCGACGGAAGGCCAGCCTTTATTGAAAAATAGCATAATGTTAACTGCAAATGCATTTGTAGAGGGCTGAACATCCCGTGAGAGCTGAACTCCGTCAAGTTCCTGCGGTTTTGTCGTAAAAGGATACCGGAAACCTGCACCTGCTGTAAATTCTATCTGCCGGGAAGGTTTGATATAGATCCCGTATTTGACTCCCACTCCTCCGTTTGTCAAACCGTAACCGGTTTCTTTAAAATCAATGTACTTGAATTCCTGGGTTTTATTTAAAAAATAACCGAAATCAACCTCAACAGTTAAGCGTTTGGTCACTCCGTAACCGAATGCGAGCCCGGCAAAATTGTAATAGGAGAACCGCAGGGGGACATTGTCCTCGGTCTTGCTGTTTCCCTGGTAATAAGTGTTGGAATAGCTGTTCCTGAAATAAGTCACAAACCTCAGGTTGTTTTTCGCCAGAACACCCACATAGACAGTCGCCCCAACCGGACTGCCGGTTGAACAACATTGAGGAAATACGACTTTCGAAATAAAGAGTAATACCGGGATTAGCAGTGCGATTACTCTATTCATGGACAGAGATTATACGTTGTTTACTGGCAGTATTTCCGTTTGCATCTTTTACTTCACAAGTAATAACGAAATTGTCTGCATGGCAAACTGTCCATTTTACCGATTGACCACTACCCACAAAACTACCATAAGAAGCAGTCCAGTGATAACTTAAACCATCGCCTGAAGCATTAGCGCTTAACGTTATAAGACCGTTAACCGGCATAGTAGTATCTGAGGCGTTAAGACTGGAAAAAATCAGGGGAGTGCCGGAACCGGCAGTATCACTTTTTTTAGAGCAGGCAATGGCCATTATTATCAACACACTTAACAAAATAGTTGTATACTTCTTCATTTGTTAGGGGTTTAATGAATTCAGACAATCAAGAACTAAAATGCTTTTATCGGTCAAAAATACTAATTTTATTTGACATATGACAGACTCATATATTTTTTATTCCATTGAAAATTCTTCTCAGAAACTCCTCTTTACCTAACATTACAGCAATATCCATCATGCCGGGTCCCTGGTTTGAGCCCACGACCAATAAACGTAATGGATTCATGAGTTTTCCTGTTTTAATTTTCTTTTTTACTATAAAGTCTTCAACAATACTGTGAAGGTTGTCTTTATCAAATATCTTAAGACTGCTGACTATTGCTGCAAACTCTTCAAGAAGTGACGAAGTCCCTTCCTGCCATATCTTCTGTTTCACTTGCTTGTCATATGCTTCTGGAGCCCGGAAAAACAGCGATGAATTTTTCCATAAGTCTGGCAATAGTTCCACCCTTTCCTTGATCAGAGCTATCACTTTCAGAACATACTCAGAATCAGCAGTGATACAATTTTTTATTAATATTGGTCCCAAATAAGAATATAGTTCTGTATCAGATTTTAACTGAACATATTTATGGTTGAACCATCGTGCTTTCAGAGGGTCAAATTTAGCTCCTGACTTATTGATCCGGTCAAGTGAAAATGCGGAAACAAGTTCGTCAATGGCAAAGATCTCCTGCTCTGTACCCGGATTCCAACCAAGTAAGGCAAGCATGTTGATAAAAGCATCCGGCAGATAGCCGTCTTCCTTGTATCCATGCGATATTTCAAGAGTACCAGGATCGTTCCATTCCATTGGGAATACAGGAAATCCAAGACGGTCACCGTCTCTTTTGCTGAGTTTTCCGTTGCCGTCAGGCTTCAGGATCAGGGGTAAATGTGCAAACTGAGGCATACTTCCTTCCCATCCGAAAAACCGGTATAAAAGCAGATGTAATGGTGCGGAAGGTAGCCATTCTTCACCCCTTATCACATGAGTGATCTTCATCAAGTAATCATCAACGACATTTGCCAGATGGTAAGTTGGCAGGCCATCTGATTTAAAAAGCACCTTATCATCCAGGGCATCAGTAAGAACATTGACCTCTCCCCTGATCAGGTCATGAAAATGAACAGTCTGATTTTCCGGGATCAGTATGCGGATCACATAGCGGTCTCCCCTTTCAATTCTCGACCTGATTTCATCCGCAGGAAGTGAAAGACTGTTTTTCATCTGCATCCTGGTATTGATACCATACTGGAACTGTTCATGACTCTGCGGCAGCTTATTCCTTGCATCTTCAAGTTCTTCAGCTGTATCGAACGCCATGTAGGCATGTCCTTTGTCAAGCAATACCTGAATGTAGTCTTTATAAATATCCGATCTTTCCGACTGGCGGTAAGGGGCATACGGCCCACCCTGGATCACACCCTCATCAAATTCAAGCCCGCACCACTGCAAGGATTTAATAATATAGTCCTCTGCACCGGGAACAAACCGATTCTGATCCGTATCCTCAATTCTGAGGATAAATTTGCCGTTATTTTTACGGGCAAAAAGATAATTGTAAAGTGCTGTCCGAACCCCACCAAGATGCAATGGCCCTGTAGGGCTTGGAGCAAAGCGTACACGAATTCCTGTTGTTTCCATTCTCAAAGCTGGGTTTTGAAAGGCAAAGTTAAGGTTATATACCGTTAGGTAAGCAATTTAGTAACTTTGCACCTTCGGAAATAAACAGAGCTGAATGATCGTTTAAACTGAGAACTTGCACAATAATCCTGTTTTACGATCAGAGAAAAGGGACAATTTTAACTTTAATGGACGGAGAAAATATCCTGATCAGTAAACTCAACGAGTTTACCAGGAAATATTATAAAAATAAGCTTATCAGAGGGGCATTAATAAGTCTTGGTATACTTATCTCTTTATACCTGATTGAAATCCTTCTGGAGTATTTCAGCTATTTTCCTTCCCTGACACGAATCATACTTGTTTATTTTTATTTCGCTGTTACAGCATTTTTAATGGGATTTCTTATAGTATTTCCCTTGTTGAAATTTCTGAGGGTAGGAAAAATATTGACACATGAGCAAGCCGCATCTATTATAGGGGAACATTTCAATGAAATTGGGGATAAGCTTCTGAATACAATTCAATTAATTGAACAGAAAGGAAATTCGGCTGAAAACATTGATTTGCTTATTGCAAGCATTGAGCAACGGATAAGAAAGATTAAACCCATAAGTTTTACAACAGTAATCAATCTTAAGAAAAATGTAAAATACCTTAAATACGCGCTGCCCCCTCTTTTCATTTTGATTTTGATACTTTTAGTTTCACCATCGATCGTATCAGGCCCCACATTGAGGTTGATAAGATATAACTCGAAATTTACGCCCCCTACCCTTTTCAGACTTGTCATTTTGAATAAAGAGCTTAAAGCAATGCAGCAGGATGACTTTACTTTAAGGATAGAGGTTAAGGGAGAGGAAATTCCCGATGAGGTATTGTTAAAGACAGGATATTCGACTTTTTCAATGAAGCAGGAAAACCGGATTTACTATTCCTTTACATTCAAATCAATGCAAAATAATACAAAATTTGAGCTTATCGCTGATGGGAAGGAATCGGAGGAATATTTAATTTCAGTCTATCCAAAACCCATAATATTAAATTTCGAAGCCCGTTGCGATTACCCCGAGTATACAGGGAAGCACTCAGAGACGTTTAGTAACATAGGAGATTTTATTGTTCCTGAAGGAACTCTGATTACCTGGAATATTTATACCCGGGACGTTACCGCTGTTAAATTCAGAATGACATCCGAAGAGATCAGCCTTGGAAACAAGGAAACTAATGTATTTTATTTGGAAAAGCGCTTTCTGGAATCAACTAAATACTCAATAGTCCAGGAGAACAACTTTTCAAGAAAGTCTGATTCCCTTACATACTCTTTAACGGTTATCAAGGATGCATTTCCTGAAATATCCTTAAAAGAAACAAATGATACGACAAACACAAGCAAATTGTTTTTTCAGGGAACGATCAAGGATGATTACGGATTTACGAAACTATTGTTTTGTCTTACAGGTAAAGCTCAGAAGGATAGTGCCTATAAGGTTACTAAGACAACGAATATAGAAATTGATAAAAAGAATTCATCTCAAGTGTATTTTTATGCCCTGGAGCTTTTAGAAATAGAAATTAAACCTGGAGATAAATACTCATATTATTTCGAAGTATGGGATAATGATGGCATTAGGGGGCCAAAAGCTTCAAGAACAATTCCAATGACTTTTGAAATTCCCTCATTAGAGCAAATTGCGGAATCGATGGATAAAAATGCTGAAAACATACAAAGAGAGTTAAACCATAGCCTTAGTGAATCCAAAGATATTACAAAGGCTCTTGACGAGATAAACAAAAGAATGATTGACCAGAATGATGTATCGTGGAAGGAGAGAAAAAAACTTGAGGATGTAATTAAAACAAATGAAAAAATCCAGAAGCAAGTAGTGGATTTCAAAATGAAAAACGAACAGAGTATCAGAAATGAGAAGAAATATCTTGAAACCAGTGAAAGAATAATGGAGAAACAAAAAGAATTAAATGAATTAGCAAATCAGCTACTTACAGAAGAGATGAAAAAAACAATCCAGGAGATGAAAGATCTGCTTAATCAAATGGATAAAAGCAAATTAAACGAATTACTGCCCAGGATGAAGAAGGTAAATGATAATCTTGAAAAAGAGCTGGACCGTAATTTGCAACTTTTCAAACAGATAGAGTTCGAAAGGAAGCTGGAGCAAAGTTCAAATGAACTTAAAAAGCTGGCAAAGGAACAGGATAAACTAGCTGAAAAAACAGGGGAACAAAAAAACAATAGTGAGAAACTCACCGAGGCACAAAAAGAAATACAGCTTCGATTTGATTCAATAAACAAATCATTACAGGAGTTACAGAAACAAAGCAGCGAATTGGAAAATTCACTGGATTTAAAGAGCATAGAAGGGAAAAGGGAAGCCATAGAGCAGAAACTTAATTCAAGTGAAGAATTAATGAAGTCTAACAAAATGAAAGATGCTTCAAAGAGCCAGAAAAAGACTTCGCAGGAGATGAATGAACTTGCACAGAAGCTCGACAGTATGCAGGAAGAAGCTGAAGAAGAGTCCCAGGAGGAAGATACAGAGGCATTAAGACTTCTGTTGCAAAATTTGAACAAGCTCTCTTTTCAACAGGAGGATCTTATTTTCCGTACGATGAATATTAACAGGAATGATCCGAAGTACCTTAATATAATAGAAGATCAGATGCAGATTAAGAACAAATTTACATCCCTGGAAGATTCTCTAAACAAGATAGCTAAAAGGCAGGTAATGATGAAAAGCATTATTATGAAGGAAGTTGGAGCGGTCAGGGACAATTTGTCTTTTTCTGAAAAATCCTTAACCGAAAGACTATTGCCAGCTGCAACGATGAGGCAGCAATATGCCATGACAAGCATTAACAATCTTGCATTATTGCTTGACGAGGCCTTAAGGCAAATGAACGAGCAATTGAATAATTTAAAAATGAGCAACGGCAAAAAATCATGTAAAAAGCCAGGAAGGCCAGGAGGAAAAAAGAGTATGAGTTCCATGCGTCAGATGCAACAAGAGATGAACGGCAGGCTTGAAAAAATGAAGGAGAGCCTTGGTAAATCTAAAAACGGGAACACCGGCACAAGAAAGGGGGAGGAAGGAACAAACAAAGAGATTGCAGAAATGGTTGCAGAGCAGGAGGCAATAAGACAGGCATTACAGGAATACGAGAATGCTATGAAAGAACAAGGAATTAAGGAAGGCGGTGACCTGAATTCTGCCATTGAAGACCTGGAAAAGAACGAGAAGGATATTTTGAATAAGAGTATTACTCAGGAAACGTTCAACCGCCAGCAGAGAATAGTTACACGAATGTTAGAATCTGAAAAAGCTGAGCAAAAAAGGGAGAAGCAAGAACAGAGAGAGTCAATTGAGTCAAAAAATCAATTATTAAGTAACCCTGAGCGTAATTTTGAGTATAAGAGGAATAAGAGTTCAGGGAAGGATATAATTAACTTTGCACCTGCTCCGGTTAATTATTATTTCAAAGAAAAGGCATCTGAGTATATTTTAAAAATTGGAAAATAGTATGAAAAATGATTACAGAGAGATTGCAATAAACGGCAAAAAAGAATTGTATAAGATAGAAAGGTTTATTGAAGAAATCTGCGACTATCATAACATTAACAATGAGTATTTCGGTAATATTTTGCTGGCATCAACGGAGGCGGCTAATATCCTTATTTCAGTTACCGGTATGGCAAAGGAAGCATCTTTGATGATTACTTTCGAAAAAACCATAAAAGGTTTCACATTTAAATTGAAATTCGACGGACCTGATATCTCCAATCATCAGGAGCATTTTTTGGAGCAGGAAATAAGAAAGCATAAGCTTGCAAAGGAGATATTTATAGTAAGGGCACTTGCCGACGAAGTAACAATTTCTGTAAAGGGGGAAACAATTATCTTAACGTTTTATGTTTCAAGTATGAACTATGAAAAATCTCTAACACGGATAAACAAGTTAAAGGAATACTGGGTTAAGAAGAAAGCTGTTGTAGAAAGGGGAAATGAGTAAGCAAATTCATTTTTTTAATAAAGGCAGCAAGTTTTTAGTGAAGAATAAAGGTAAACTTGTTAGGTGGCTGGAAGAAGTTATTCGGTATGAAGGGAGAATTGTTGGTGAGATAAATTATATTCTTACAGATGATAAAACTTTGTTAAAATATAATATAAAATATTTAAATACTGACACTCTAACGGATATAATAACATTTTCTATGTCAGAAGAGGAGGAGATTGTAAGTGGAGATGTTTATGTAAGTGTTGAGCGTGTGATAGAGAATGCAAAAAAATATAAAGTAACTTTGGAGGACGAACTGAGAAGAATATTCATTCATGGAATTTTACATTTAATGGGTTATAACGACACTTCAGTGGGTGAGAGACGAAAGATGACAAGATTAGAGAATAAATTTCTTAGTATTTATTTAGAAAAATAAGGGATTTGAAATGGCTTTATCGCGTTGATTTGATTAGTATTTCAACGCGATTTTGTATTTAGAAAGAATCAGTTTTGCATAAGGATATTTGTATGTGATTTCGGATAGTTCCACGTGAAACAAATATCCGTGAAGGAGAGTAATACTTGAGGGGCAATTAGTAGAATTGAAAGGAAAAAGAATAAGTGAAAGAGAGTTATGATATAATAGTCGTCGGGGGTGGGCATGCTGGTTGTGAGGCGGCAGCCGCTGCTGCTAATATGGGATCAAGTGTCCTTATGATTACAATGAGCATGACAAATATGGCTCAAATGTCATGCAACCCATCCATTGGTGGAATAGCGAAAGGACAAATAGTAAGAGAAATTGATGCTATGGGAGGATATACAGGAATTGTAACTGACAATACCATGATTCAATTCCGCATGCTTAACCTTTCCAAAGGACCCGCAATGTGGAGCCCAAGAGCACAAAACGACAGAGTTTTATTTTCTGTTGAATGGAGAAATGTTTTAGAAGGAATCAAAAGCCTGAATTTCTGGCAGGATACAGTTACAGAGATAATGGTTAAAGGACAAAGAACTACTGGAGTAAAAACCCAGCTTGGAATGAAATTTTCATCAAAAGCAGTTATATTATCAAATGGAACTTTTTTAAACGGACTAATTCATATAGGCACTAAGCAGTTTTCGGGAGGAAGAATAGGGGAGAGGACATCAAGAAACTTAACGGAAAATCTTAATGATCTGGGAATTTTATCTAGCAGAATGAAAACAGGTACTCCTGTAAGGGCGGATGGAAGATCCCTGGACTTTTCTAAAATGATAGAGCAGAGGGGAGATAAGATACCGGGTAAATTTTCCTATACTTCAACAAAAAAACTGAAGAAGCAAAGAAGCTGTTTCCTTACGTATACTAATCCTGAAGTTCATGAAATATTGAAAGAAGGATTTGCAAAATCGCCACTTTTTACTGGAAGAATTAAAGGCAGGGGACCACGATATTGCCCATCAATAGAGGATAAGATTGAACGCTTTGCCTCAAAGGACAAACACCAGCTTTTTATTGAACCTGAGGGCTGGAGTACAGTAGAGTTTTATGTGAATGGATTCTCTTCTTCTTTACCGGAAGACATTCAGTTCAGAGCATTAAGAAAAGTACCAGGATTTAATAATGCTAAATTTTTCAGACCTGGTTACGCTATTGAATATGACTACTTCCCTCCTTCCCAATTGCATTTTACACTGGAAACAAAGAGTATTGAAAATTTATTCTTTGCCGGGCAGATTAATGGAACAACAGGATATGAAGAAGCAGCTGCGCAAGGGTTTATGGCTGGTATAAACGCTCATCTGAAGATAATGAAGAAAGAAGAATTTATTTTAAAACGATCGGAAGCTTATATAGGTGTTTTGATCGATGACCTTATAACAAAAGGTACTGAAGAGCCTTACAGGATGTTTACATCAAGGGCTGAGTACCGGATATTATTGAGGCAAGATAATGCAGATTTCAGGCTGACTGAAAAATCCCATGAGATTGGTCTAGCTAAGTCTGAAAGACTTAATCAGGTGCGAAAAAAATATGAAAAGATTCGTAAAATCGAAATAATCCTTAATAAGGAATCGATATCCCCAGAGGAAATTAATCCATATTTACAAGCTAAGGGTTTATCTGCAATACGACAAAAGAACAAAATCGAAACAATCATACAACGGCCCCAGATTAAGCTCATAGATATTTACAAAGGAGTTAGTAAAATCGGTGAACTTATAGATACGATAGGGAAGGTGAATAAAGATGAAATGGAGGAAGCAGAATTGCTGATTAAATACAGATCCTATATTGAAAAAGAAAATGACCTTGCTGAGAAACTTGGCAGATTCGATGATTATAAAATTCCAAAAAAGTTAGAATATAACTCCCTTTTATCTCTTTCATTGGAAGCGAGGGAGAAATTGTCGAAGATAAGACCTGAAACAATTGGTCAGGCCTCAAGAATTAGTGGGGTATCCCCATCAGATGTTTCTGTGCTTATAGTATTTTTGGGAAAATAGAAATTGTTTCACATGGAACTATAAAAATGGAACTATTAAAAAACTGTCCGTCTTGTAATTCAACTTCGTATAAAACACGCATCAATGGTTATGATTATTTCCTTTCAAATGAGGAATTCATAATTGTTGAATGCAATGAGTGTGGACTAAACTTTACTAATCCAAGGCCAGGCATTGCGGACAGTGTTAGATTTTATGATTCTGCAGATTATATTTCTCATGATACCAGTAAAAAGGGACTTCTAACCTTAGTTTATACCTATGCTAGGAATTTCATGCTGAGAAAAAAACTCTCTATTGTTGAAGGTTATTCAAAAGGCAAAAACATTCTGGATATTGGTTGTGGAACAGGGGAATTTTTAAATTTTTGTAAAAAGAAAGGACTAGAGACTTATGGAGTTGAATTGAATAGAAAAC
Source organism: Bacteroidota bacterium (assembly GCA_026391775.1). Lineage (GTDB taxonomy): Bacteria > Bacteroidota > Bacteroidia > Bacteroidales > FEN-979 > CAIRDP01. The sequence goes on along the minus strand of JAPLDK010000074.1, from coordinate 161,285 downwards.
CAAGAGAGACTGCTGCAAAAAATTTCGGTCTTGACATAAGGGAGAAGATTGTTGATTTTCCGGCTGAAAAGCATATGTTTGACTGTATTACCTTATGGCATGTTCTGGAACATATTCATGAGTTAGCTCCAACAATTGAATCGATTAAAAATCACTTAAAACCTGATGGGGCATTGATCATTGCACTACCTAATTGCAGTTCCTGGGATGCGTTGCATTATAAAAAGTTTTGGGCTGCATATGACCTTCCCAGGCATCTTTATCATTTCAATAAAAAATCTTTTACAAAATTTTTGGGAATTCATCAATTTAAAATAATCAAGATACTTCCTCAGGTCCTCGATTCATATTACATATCCTTATTGAGTGAAAAATATAAAAGCGGGAAGAATAATCTGATTAAAGCAATTTTAAATGGCGCAATCTCGAATTTTAAGGCAGGAAATTCTGAAACCGGATATTCGAGCCAAATTTATATTCTGCACCCGGAAATTTCTTAATTTTAAGCTCACAGACGAACGCTAATCCTTTTTGGGATGGTTAACCCATTTAAGGAAAAATAACGGTTTATCGAAGGTCTAATGAAATCATTTTTATCAGACAGAAAATCAATCAGTTATGCAGTATTTGCCCTTCTGTCAGCAAGTTTATTTTTAATCTGTCTTATTTCAACGGAGGTTTATCTTCGAAAAGTAAATAGCCCTGAAGAAATCACTTCCAGGGTCCAGCGTATTATTTCAGAGAAGGAACTACAGGCAAATGACATATTGAAACAAATCACATATATAAATAGGATTCCTGGTGAGTTCCAGGACAGCAAAATTTTCACAAGGATTTTACCCGGTATAATGAAAACCGGTATAACTGTCCATTACTATAGCAAAAATCGACTGGTTTATTGGTCCGACAATTCAGTTGAAGAGTTGATTACATCTCAGTTGGAAAATGAAGAAAGGATACAGAAATTATCTAATGGCTGGTATGATATAATTACAGCAAAAAATGGAGATACGAAAATTGTATGCTTTATATTGATTAAACAAGAATACTCCTTTGAGAATGAGTATCTTGAAAATTCATTTCAAAAGGATTTCAGTATTCCATGGGATATTGGCATCACTGCTGCTAAGAAAGGAAAGGGAGTATTATCCCTGACAGGCAAACCGCTTTTTTCAATTGACTTTTCAGGTTACACACCCTCCTATAATAATTCGGTATACCTTCTTGTTTTCCTTTTTTTTCTATCATTTTTTTCGCTTTGCCTGGCAATATATTACGGTTATGCTTCGATTAAATGGCTCAGGAACAAACCATTGCTTTTGGTTATTTGCTTTATTGCCGATGTGTTACTTTTACGAATTATTCAGGCCGCTTTTAATTTCCCCAAAGCACTCTATACAACGGCATTATTTTCACCTCTTTACTATTCTTCCTCCATACTTCTACCATCTGCAGGCGACTATTTGATCAATAGCTTTATAATACTGCTGATTGCATATGTTGCATATAGGAAACTGTTCAGGGAAAGATTACTTTCCAGCCAACAAGCATCAGGAGGAATATTTTCTGCCTGGGTAGCAATTGTATTTATTTTGACAATATATATAATTCTTTGCCTTGGGCTTGAGGATATCGTAAAAAATTCTTCCTTTTCGATTGATCTTAAGGACATTTCAAAAATCGGGTCTCAGAGTATTATTGGCCTGCTAATCGTTTACTGCCTTATAATAGCTTTTTACCTGTTATCAAAGACAGCTGGGTCATTTGCCGATTCCTGTAACACTATTACAAAAGCAATTTTTATTGTTGTTACAACAGTTTGTGTTTTTTTGTTGGGCGTGCTTTGGTGGGATATAAGAATTTCGATTATTCTGGCAATCCTTTTTGCAGGCTATTTATCTCTGCTTTTATTTTATTTCATTGAAAAAACAAAGAGCAGCCCCTTTGCCAATATTATATTACCTATGTTTTGGATGGCTGTGCTCGTTTCAACCATTTTCAATTTTGCCGGTAATTCAAGAGAAAGAGAAGAGAGAAAACTAATTGCCATTAAGCTTGCAACCGAGAAAAATCCTGTTACTGAACTTCTGTACAACAACCTGGAACGCAAACTCTTGAGTGATACTGCAATCCATGCTATAGTCAGAGGTTTTGACGCCACTAAGGAAGAGGGTTTGATCAAGAGGATCAAATCAAACTATATCAGGGAGTTCTGGAACCGGTTTACCGTACAGATAACAGTCTGTAATCCTGGCAAAATGTTAAGGATCCAGCCAAGAGGATATGTTTTTGATTGCGAACAGTATTTTCGTCAGGTTTGTGCAAAAGTGGGAGAAAAAACTACAAATCCGAATCTGTTTTTCCTTGATTATGGAACAGGAATAGAGACTTATCTGGCTATCCTTGAACCTTCAGATTCCACGGAAGTTGTCAAAAAGCCCGGAGTGAAAATCTATATTGAATTTAATGCTAAAACTCCAGCAAAGGACCTGGGATATCCTGAACTGCTTATCGACAGGAGGATTATGAATATACCCGATCTTAGCAATTATTCCTATGCAATGTACCAGGGAGGGGCATTAGTCTATAAAACAGGAAAATTTTCTTACCCAATGAGGTTTAATGATCTTCTGCCCTCGTTTGCCAATGCTGCTTTTTTTAATTCGGGCGGGATGGATCATTACAAATACAGGATGGATAAATCAAGGGTACTTGTGATAAGTAAAAAGGACGACAGCTTACTGGGAATTGTTTCACCCGTATCCTACCTCTTTATAATATTTTCATTCCTGACCCTGGTTTTAAATTTGATTTTCAAACCTGACATGTTTCGTGAGTTCTCATTTATAACATTGAAAAACCGGTTTCAAATCGCTAACGTTGGGATCATTGTTGTTTCTTTTCTAATTCTTGGAGGTCTTCTGCTGTATTTTCTGATAAGGCTCAACAACCTTAAGAACATGGATTCCTTTAGTGAACGGACCTTGTCGGTTTTAACAGAAATGGAGGACAAGTACGGGGAGACTGAAAATCTTGAGAAGCTTGATAAAGCCGTTCTTGAGGAAAATCTGCAGAGACTCTCAGGAATGTTTTATACAGATGTCAATATGTATTCTTTATCCGGAAAATTGATGTTATCTAGCAGGCCCCAGGTTTTCGATGAAGGCCTTATTTCAGGAAGAATGAATCCCGGAGCCTTCGCGGATCTGAAAAAAAACAGGCAATCTGTATTCTTCCAGGATGAAAGGATAGGTATTTATAACTATACATCTGCGTACTTCCCTTTATATAATGATAAGAATGAGCTGCTTGCATATATAAATTTACCTTTTTTCTCGCGCCAGGAGGACCTTAAAAAGGAGATCAATGATTTTCTGGTAGCTTTCATGAACCTGTATATTTTATTCATCCTGATAAGTGCTTTTATCTCAATTGCTATTTCACGTTATCTTTCTGCTCCTTTAGGTATCCTTGTCAGCAGAATGGAGGGCTTTCAGTTGGGAAAACGCAACGAAAAAATCCACTGGAACCACCACGACGAAATCGGACGGCTGGTAGAGGAATACAACCGTTTAATTGATGAACTGGCATTTAGCGTAGACCAGTTGGCCAAATCGGAACGGGAAAGTGCATGGAGGGAAATGGCAAGGCAGGTTGCACATGAAATTAAAAATCCTCTGACCCCAATGAAACTTAGTGTGCAGCATCTGCGAAAAGCATGGGATGACAAATCGGGTGATTTTAATCTCAGGATTCAGCGTTTTACGAAGATCATGACGGAGCAGATTGATTCGCTTTCAGCAATAGCTTCAGAGTTTTCGGATTTCGCCAAAATGCCGCTTCCCTTTGCAGAACATCTGGATCTTGTTGAGATCTTAAACTCCGTGATATCCATGTACAATGGCCTTGAAAATATTCAGATTATCCTGGATAAATCAGAAGGATCAGCCATTATTATTGGTGATAAGAAACAGCTCGTAAGGGTATTCACAAATCTTTTGAACAATGCCACTCAGGCCATCAGCAAAAAGGAAAATGGCCTGGTAAAAATTGCGGTTCAAAAACTGGGAAATCTTTATAGTGTTGATATTGCGGATAACGGAGATGGAATCCCTGATGAAATTTATGAAAAGATCTTCCTCCCCAACTTTACTACAAAATCAGGCGGGGCCGGATTGGGCCTGGCAATTGTCAGGGGAATTATCAGAGGTATGGGTGGGGATGTTAAATTCGCATCAGGAAGAGACGGAACAGTCTTCACAGTAACTATCCCGCTTCATTATGACACAATATCCCTTTAAGCGACAAAAAACATCATTGAATTGGCTGTTGATCATTTTAATTATAGTGACTGCATGCATCCGTGTCAAACCGGCTGAAAAAAGTATCTCATTTTCAAATAAATCCTGGCAGAGGTATAACATTCTGAAATATGAATTTCCGATCGTGGAGATGAAAAAATCGTATGATATTGTTTTTGAACTTCGCTGTGCAAAAAGCTTTGCTTATAATGATCTCCCTTTGAACATGGTTCTTAATACACCTTCTGGAGAAGAAAGGATAAAGGAATATCAGATCCAGGTCAAAGATAAAAATGGTTTATTTGCTGGAACCTTAAGCGGAGACACTTGTATTACACGTCTGGTTCTTAAAAAGAACCTGTACTGTTCAGTGAAAGGGATCCTGAAAGTTGAAATTGAGAACCTTAACCCGAGGATGGAGACAGAGGGGGTTTATTCAGCCGGTCTTATCCTTATTCAGCGCTGAGAGTATCTTTATTGCCTTTGTCTTATCACGTTTGATCTGATTAACAAGCTGTTCAAGATCTTTAAATTTTCTTTCTTTTCTGATAGCTCTCAGAATCCTTACAGAGATCTCTTTCCCATAAATATCTTCTGAGAAGGCAAGGATATTTACTTCGATCACGAGGTCTTTTCCACCAATAGTTGGACGATGGCCAATATTGCACAATCCGGAAAATGTCCTGGCATTCAATGAAACACTCACCAGGTACACTCCGTTTGGGATCATGGGTGGCTGGTCCTTATGAGGTTTAATGTTGGCAGTGGGAAAACCTAGAGTCCTTCCAAGGTGGTTTCCATGAACTACGGTTCCACTGATAGTATTACCCTCAGCGGATTGCCGGGCAAATTTTATTTTACCATCAGAAACCTCTTCTGAGGATGAATATATGGACCCTGTGATCATCGGGCCAAAGCTACATAAAAAGAGCTTTAACTCAGAGTGGAGGCTGGTCTTTTTTGCTAGCCTGTTTGATCATGATCAGCTCCCATACAGCATAAACATAATGGGCCCATACACCTGCAAGCATAATGATCAGTGTAATGATCATCCACAAAGGAGCTATTGGGGTCCAGAGTTCGCGCGAAGGAACTTCTGCCTTGTAATACTGTTTTGGGACACCCCAGTTGATAATTGCAGTGCCCTGAACAAAACCGTATTTTTCGTTTTCCTCTATTTTGGCGATGATATTAAGGTTTCCGAGAGTATCACCTACAATATCACCTGGAAATTCAAAACTTGCTTTGCCCTGTTCATCCAGTGCAACTTCTCCTATTTTCAGAAGGCTGAAAAGGCGGGGAATATAAAGGATCACGGTTTCCTTTGGAAGGGCAACATCCTGACCTTTAGGGTCTTTACGGGTCCCTATAACGTTAAGATAACGGATGGAATCCTGTACATTGAATGCAAGACGAAGTTTTGCTGGTTCTGCGATGAAAGTCGCTGAAGTTTTAGTATATTTTAGAGTGCCTGCAAATTTAGCCGTATATGAGATCATGCCATCTTTTCCCGGATGCAGTTTATTTATTACAACACTCAATATTGCAGTTCCATCCTGGTCGGTAACAGCAGATCCCAGGGGAATGAATTTATTATCCTGGGTTGATAAGAATTCAATTGTTGCATTCTTCAGTCCATAGGTGTCACTCTCCTTTTTAACAAACAGGTTTGCTGTAAGGCAAACCGAATCATTGGAGGTACACAAATATGAAAAAGTAAGCCGGGACTCCTGAACGGCGCTGCTGTCGGTTTTTTCTTGCGCTGGCACCAGGGAGGGAGCGAAAAGCATCATTATCGCTGAGAGAAAAATAATCCTGTATAAATTTCTTTTCATGATTTCCGGGATGAAATGATTTATACTAAAACGTCTTCTGGTTTGGCTTCCTGCGTGTTACCAGCAACAGTGACAATAGGAATGAATTTGGAGGCAATTGTGAAAAGCAGGCAGAAAAGTGCTATGCCGGCAGCAGTAAGGCTCCATTCAACCCAGGTTGATGAATAAATATTCCATTCCACCCTGGAATCCTGAATAGGGAGGTAAGGTGATTGAAGGGTGGGAATGACAATCAGGTAGCGGTTAAGCCAGAGTGCAATGATAACAACCACAGAGGTTAATGTGATGTTTGTAATGGTACGGAGCCGGGCGATCCCTACAACAAGCAAAGGCAACAATACACCGATATAATTGGAGATAATAAAGGGCCAATAGAATTCCTTAAAAAGAAGCTGGATCAGGAGTTCATCATTTTTTTCTGAACCGTACCATTTGGTAAGGTAATCGCTGAAAGTAAAATATCCGAAGAATGCCGCCAGTACAAGCATTATCACACCTACTGCTACAAAGTGTTTCTTTGTAATATATTCTTCAAGATGATACACCTTCCGGAAAAACCACATAGTAAGTATAAGTACGGCGCTGCCTGAATACACAGCGGCAATAACGAAGTATGGCCCGAAAATAGTACTATGCCAACCGGGCTGCAGGGTCACGCTAAAGATCCATGCCAATACTGAGTACACAATGATTGCAATGGCGATTACCATTGTCGCCATAATATTTGTTGCCCTTTCCAGTCTTTTCTTTTGTTCCTCGGTTCCTGTATATCCGAGGGCGAGTATTTTATACAGTTTTTTTCTCCATTTAGGCAGCTGAAGTTCTTCAAAGTCTCTCATATTTGCGAGATCCCTTAAAATAGCCAGGTAAAGAAAAATAAGACAGCCGAAGATATCTGTTGAAATTGCTATGACGTCCCATGTGATCGGTGATTGTATCCTGCCATGCAGTACCAGGTAATGCAGTTTGTCAAGCCTGCCGATACAAAGAAGGATATATCCTGGTCCTATAAGAAGGGAAATGATGGTAATGAATTCGGCCATCCTTATTACAGGTTTTCTCCATGCGGTCTTGAACAGGTGCAAGGTGCCGGAGATAAGAGCGCCGGCATAGCTGACACCCATGAAAAAAATGAAATTTACAATGTAAATGCCCCACACAACATTGTCGCGCATGCCGGTTACAATATGTCCTTTTGTCACCTGCTGGATAAACGCATAAACACCTAATCCGATCACGGCAAGCAGGAAAAGTATCCATACATAACCCTGAATGCCTGTTCTTTCAATCTGAGGAGCAAACTCTTTCAGTAAGGTTTTTTCGTTATTTTCCATGGCTACAGCTTATGTTTTTTTGCGTAAGGTGTATTGATATATCTGTTTTTAATACTCTCATCGAGATCATTAAACCCGCGATCAACAGGGAATTGACGGTCGACAGGTGGGAGATAATACACGCATGGCCTGGTTCCGAGAACTTCGAGATAACGGTACCCTGCACGATCACGGATCAATTCACTGAACTGATAAGTTTCCGTGCCGTTGGTCACTGTATCTTCATCCACATCACCAAAATAAATAACCCCCATGGGACATGCAGAAACGCAATAAGGTACTTTTCCGACACGAATAAGATCGGGACAGAAATCACATTTGGAAACAGTGCCTTCTTTGCCCGGGCTGCTTGCTTCCGGTGAATAAGGTTCCTTATCCTCGTCAAATTCGGGGTAATGTTTCCATGCAAACACCCTGGTTGAATAAGGGCATCCTGTCATGCAGAATTTACAACCTATGCAGCGGTTGTTATCAATTAATACAATGCCATCGGTGCGTTTGAATGTAGCTCCTACAGGGCATACGCTCACGCATAATGGATTATCACAATGGAAACAGGGTTTTGGGAACCAGTATGGCGAAGTTTTTTCGGAGTCCTGTAACAGGTAAACTTTCATGAATTCCTGGCTTTTCGGAAGGTGGTGACCTCTCTGGCATGCTTCAACGCATTTGCGTGCATTTTTACATTTTCCAAGATCAATCACCATGACGAATTTCTTTCCTGGAATTCCCAGGTGAGATTCAGCGACAGAAACTCTTGGAAGTTTCAGCATAGCTTTATCAACTTCCATGATCTCACCATTAGTTGTCATCACTTTTACCTTTTCTCCGGATTCGCCGGCAGGGTTTTCGGAATATGCATTTAGCATCCCTCCGCCTGCGGCTACCGCTGCCCCGGCCAGTAAGCCTTTTTTCAGGAACTGTCGCCTGGAATTCTTGTTATTGCTCTGTTCTTCTTCCACGATCAATGAAAATTATAATGGATTCAATGATATCCGTTAATAATACTCTTGAAATTGCTTAAAGTCGTTTTACCGAAAGTGCAGAAATATATATGAATACACATGAAGATAGTAACAATGAAACCGCATAAAAGATGCAGCAAGTCTGTGTAATCCAGTCCACTAATCCCAATAAGACTGTGCACTGTGATTTCCGGATATAATAATCCTATACCTGAAAGGATCACCAGGGGGAGCACAGCATACATAATCGCCACATAAGAAAACTGCTGAAGAGGATTGAATTTTGATTCCATTGTTACCGGGAAAGGTGCATTTTCATTTTTGAAAACACCAATTGTATAATGATGAAACTGTGATTTCAACCGAGTAAAAAACCCCCTGACTTCAATGACGTAATAGGCTCCGTTTTTGGTAAACAGGTTGCCAAGGAAAAAGATCAGGTAGTTAATAGACAGTAGTACCCCTGCAACATTATGAACAGCGACTGCAGCCCTGAATTTCACTATAATGGTCGGATTTGAAAATTGTATACTAAGGCCTGTAATGATAAGGGTGAGGCAGAAAAGGGCGTTCAGAATATGCCACAATCTGATCCAGACCGGATAAAGATACAATGGTTCGTTATGATTTTCCATGGTCAGTGAGATTTTTGAATACGAATAACAGCATGAATCAGGATGATAAGTATGGTAAAACCGAAAAGCACAAGACTGATGATATTCAGTGTGTTGTTCTGGTCGGGGCCGATTGTGGCTGTTTCGCTAAGGAACAAACCTTTAAACCATCCCTGTTTCTTGATGTTTTCCTGAACCTGGTATTTGAAGAGAGAGGCATAAAGAATGGAATTTTTTGCATGGCATGATTCGCATTTTTTCACGGCCAGGCTCTTTGGAACGATCTGATGAGCCACGATCAGAGTATCCTTATTCTGTGCATGACATTCAATACAGCGCACATTGGTGAAGTGCGAAGCCTGGTTCGGCAGCCATTCGTGTTTGACAAGGATATTGGGTTTTTGCTTGTTTGTAAGCAATTCGTATTTCGTGATATCACTATGGCAACTCAGACAAATCAGGTTGTCGTAAATGATGGTTTCTTTAAGGTTTTCATTGGTTCTTGCATTGATCTTATATGTATGTGGATTATGACACATCCAGCAGGTAAAATCCTGGCTGTGTTTCTGGGAATGAACGCTGGCCATGAAGTTTGAGTCAATTTTTTCAAACTGGAATTTGGCGTATTTATCATCTCCGCCGTGGCAATCAAGGCAGTTGGCCTTGGATTCCATGCGAAGGTTTCCCGAATGAGGGAAAGTGGTATAATCTTCCGAATGGCAGTCAGTACATTTAAACCCCTTGTGGTTGGAAACATAAAATTCATCGCGCTTGATAATAAGCTCCGAGTACATTCTTTTATGAACGACTTTCTTGGTCTCGGCATTCTCGTAAGCGTATTTTGACTGGCCGTGGCACTTCAGGCATAGTTCGTTCGTCTCAGAATTTTTGAACTTTGCCAGGTTAACTTTTTCAGGATACTCCTGTGTTTCTGCTTTTTTACCCGACGAAGAAGAATCGGAGCTCTTTGCCAGTGCAAAAGCAATGGCAAAGCAAAGTAAAAGGACAAGAACAACCCAAGCAGGACGGACGTTTGCTCTGTAAATCATAGCAAAGAATAGTTTAATACTGGTGAAAATCAGGTCTTAAAATAAATGGGTGTTTACTGACAGATACAGCAAACACCCATTTATATCTTATAATTACATCTGGCTGATTATTTTTTCAAAGTGCGCATGAAAGATACCAAAGCCCAGCGATCGCTGGCTTCGGGAATTTTCTTGTCGTAAGCAGGCATTTCATCTCGTCCTTTGCTTGTCTCGAAGAATAATTCTCCGTCGGTCTGGCCCTGGAAAGCAGCAGTTGAAAAATCACCGGGATTGGTTTTCAGTGAAGCTGCTTTTGGTCCATCACCAAGGCCTTTGCTACCGTGGCAAGATTTGCAATGTTTTGCCCAGAGATCTTTACCATTACTGATCACGGTCTGATCTTTCAGGTTTACAGCGGCTTTGGTATTCTTGTCTTTATCAGGAATATTCCAGGGTTTTTTAGCCTGAGCATAGGAATTTCCTGCAATGAAAAATACGGCAATCACCATAGTGATTACAACAGTAAGGATTTTCTGTGTTGTTTTCATAATTGTATTTGTTTGTTTAAAGGTTTCATATAAACATTAGAAGCTCCACAAGCGGGTAATGTTAAAGCCAAACAGGATATACCCGTTCCAGAAGTTGCTGGTATTCTTGGCTGTGACATACTGGGGGACAATGCCATTGGCAGCAGCTAAAAAGATCTGGAAAGTATGGGTGCTGGTAGAAATTTCCCATCCAAGGCTTACGTTCTGGTAAGGGGATGTTCCACTTTTGATCGAAAGCCATTGATTCGGATATTTAACAACAAAAGCCGGATCGTAATTTACAACGATTGGCTGTTCAAATGCCAGGATGATGGATGACTGAGGGCTGACTTTCAGGCGGCCCAGGACAGAAATGGAAGCAACATCATTTGTGGAAACTGTGTCGACCTTGTTGAAATGGGAATAAGCCAGGCCAACCTGCATCGAGAACATTTTACCGAAACGGCGGGCAAACATGAATTCATGGTACCATGAAAACCGATCAGAAAATTTGTAACCTGTTCCGTATCCGGTATTACTTGTTTTGGTATCAAGGCCGAGATTACCATAATAAGCGATACTAAGAGGGCAGCCTCCTTTACGCTGATGTAAGAAGGTATATTTTACCTGCAAGTCCTGAACCATATAATTTTTGGTTGTCCCAAGACCGATCATAAGATTTTTCATGGGGGTGAAATTAAGCCCAAGACGGATATTCGAGGCGCCCCATAACCCATAAATGTCCTTGATTCCGTTCTGAATATTTCCAAAACGGTGCTGGAGAATGAATTCAAGGGTTTTGGCGGGAGGAACGGCAACGGTTTGGTAATCCATGAAAATCCCACTTTCAAACGGACTTCTTTCAAGGGGTTTTTTTACAGGCTGTGCAGCTGTTGAATCAGACGCTTCCTGCGAAAATGCCAAAGCCAGACCCGAGAAAAAGAATAATATGCTGAGGATAATCTTTTTGATTGTCATAGTAAGGGTTTTATTCATGTTAATACTTAATTATTTAATGCACCCTGGTTAATCCAGTTTTTAATGAGCCCGGCTTGAGTTGCATCACAATATGAGGACATAGATCCTGTGGTAACTTTCTGATACAATACGCTGGAAGCAGCATTCCCGGCAACAACCAGGTTATTGTCCATCAGGCTCTGATAGGAACTTCCTGCAGCGAGGTCAGGCGCAGGCCCACCGGGTTTGTGGCATGTACAACCCTTATTAAAAATTGTCTGAATATCGGTTGAATAACTTACAGGGGTGCTGGGGGAGGGGATATCCGGGTATATTTTGGCGTATTCGCAAGCCGCCAAAGCATAAAGTACCAGAAGAAGGGATAACAAGTTAATTAACTTTTTCATTTTTCAATGTTTGTGGTTAATAATGTGGATTTGGAGATTTTTTATTTTTATGAAAAAAGGCTTCAGGATTGCTTATCCTGAAGCCTTTTTTTATACAGTATACAAGGATTATTGTAATGTATTCATATAAGCAATACCGGCATCCAGCATATCTCTGATATATGCGAAATTGTGAATGCCCATACTGCGGTCTGAATCGACAAGGGAGAAGTTCCAGTAAACTGCCAACTGAATCTGGGTGAATTTTTTAGGTTTCGTTGCACTCATAGGTCCTTTAAGAAGCATGGTGTTGGTGTCAAGGACGTTCTTCTGTGCCAGTAAAACCTTCAAAGTTTTGTACTTGCCTTCAATTGTTGTTTGAGCACCATTAAGATCGAAAGTAGTGCCGATAGAAGAATGACAGGGTTTACAAGCAGCAACATTGTCACCTGTTTCAGTACTGGTCATGGTAAGGGTGTGACCACCAACAGCTTCGCCTTGGGCAGGAGCCATGTGGCAGTTTCTGCAGGTAGCATTTCCCTTATGATTGGTGCTGGCAAAATTAGCCGATCCCATTTCAAACGCGCCTTTCCCGGCGAGCATCAGGAATTGAGGTCCGTGATGAGGTCCCCAGCGGGTGCTGGTCACTGACAGCGAATCGGTACCTTTAGGATTGGTAATCCAGGGGGCGGCTTTTCTTGCCTGGTGGCATTTACCGCAAAGGTTAGATGTACCATCGGGTATTCCTCCCGGGATTGTAAGGGTAAGGTCAATTGAAGAGGTGGTGTCAATGTAAGGATGAACTGGCTCAACATTTCTCAAAGCCCAGTCGGCCGGGGTATAGGTACTGTGAATTGTATGACAGGTGCGGCAGTTGATCGGAGCAGCGTCATTATAAGCCTGGGTTACAGTAGAACCGGTCTGAAGCTTTTCAAGGAAACCTTCATGACTGTGGCATCCGGAACAACCAGAACGGGCGGCTTCAATTATTGTGCTTGCAGAAGCATGTTTTGAAGCATCATATTGGAAAATTTTTACAATTACGGTATCTCCGAAATTATGGCAGAGGGTGCAGGTTGCATTGGCATCCTTGCCAGGTGATCCGTTGGTACCAGCAGGACCCTGGGGACCCTCTTTGGTGCAACCGATAAAGATCAATCCGGAAACCGCCATAACCATGATCCCCGATAGAACTAACATGAGTAATCTTTTCATATTCTTTCAGTTTTTGTTAATTAATAAATGCATTTATGATAGCAGACAATGGTGCAATAATCTTGCCCGACAAAAATATCGATTTAAGCTGTGAGAAAGTTAACAGATAGGTGAGATTTGTTTCGGAAAGAAATGACATGCCTCAATTCTTCATTGACATATATCAATGATTACATAGGTTGATATCAGCGATTGCTGGATAATTGTCTCAGCCGGTTTCGCTGATCTGTTTTAGTTGCTTGATATTGAGTATCTCAAACAAATTTCCGTCAACTGTAAGAATGCCTTCTTCCTTGAATTCCTTAAGTATCCTTATTGCGCTTTCCTTCGACATCCCTGAAATATCAGCCAGGTCCTGGCGTGAAATTGTTATATTAAAAGGATTTGTGCAGTATATTTTTTCGGAAAGATAAAATAATGCATCAGCAATACGCCCGTGCATTTGTTTCTGTGTAAGGCTGATCACCTGTTCAAAATTAAACAATGTCTGGTTGGAGAGACGTCGGATAAAGTCTTCGGCAAAATCGGCATTTGAACGGACAAGCTTTTTAAATATTAAGGTATCTACAAGGCAGGCAGTGGAATCTTCGACGGCTGAGGCAGAATAGTAATGTTTGTTGTCGATATATACCCCCGGCCCAAAGATATAATCCACAGGCTTGATCAAAGCCAGTATCAGGTTCTTTCCATAACCCTCAATATAGATCTTGGCCAAACCTGAGGTAACACAAACAAAATGAGAGGAAGGAGTTCCCTGCTTGAATATGATCTCACCCGCTTTGTAGGTAACATGGAATCTCCCTTTGTTTATAAGTTCCAACTCCTCGTCGGAGAGGCTTTTAAAAATTGAGGATTTGCACTTGCAGTCGGCACAGTTTAAAAAAAACAAAGGTTTTCCGTTCATTCTTTCTCTGTCAAAAAGAACTGAGCCCCGGATTTTACATTATGAATTATTTAATAATGCCAGATAAAAACCAGTCAGTTCATTTAAAATCAATACGATGCATTATATTAATTTGACAAAAGTAGGAAAAGAATTGACAAAAAACAAAAAATAACACACTTTTTATCAATTGTCATATTGAGGAAAATCAATCGGGGATGTTGTGGTTTCCGGAGAGATATTCTGCGATCTGGACAGCGTTTGTTGCTGCACCTTTTCTCAGGTTGTCAGCAACCACCCATAAATTCAGGGATTTTGGCTGGCTCTCATCACGCCTAATCCTGCCAACAAACACTTCATCCCTGCCTTGTGAGAACAGAGGCATAGGATAAAGGTTTTCGGCCGGCTTGTCCTGGACAATCACGCCAGGTGTACTACTAAGCAAACTGAAAATATCATCAAGCGCAAATTCGTTTTCAAATTCTATGTTAACAGCCTCGGAATGTCCGCCTATCACGGGAACCCTGACTATTGTAGCTGTGATCCGGATGGAATAGTCGTTGAAGATCTTTTGGGTTTCAAGCACCAGTTTCTCCTCCTCGGTTGTATAGCCGTTGGGAAGGAAATTACCACCCTGGGGGAAAAGATTGAGGTCGATTGGGTGTGGATAGGCCATTTCACCTTTGATCCCCTTGCGTTCATTTTCAAGTTGGTGTACACCACGGATACCGTTGCCCGTAACCGACTGGTAAGTAGATGCAACAATTCTTTTAATCCGGTATTTCAGGTGTAGTGGTGCCAGAACCATGACCAGCTGGATTGTCGAACAGTTCGGATTCGCAATGATCTTATGTGTTTTTCTTAATATCCAGGCGTTTATTTCCGGAACGATCAGCGGAACATCTTTATCCATCCTCCAGGCCGAAGAATTATCAATCACTGTGATCCCGGCTTCCGCATACTTTGGTGCCCATTCCTTAGAGGCACTTGCTCCGGCACTGAATATAGCAATTTCGGGCTTAAGCGAAATAACATCCGTATGACCAATCACCTTGTAAGAGTTGCCGGCAAACTCCATCAATGAACCTATGGATTTTGAGGAAGCAACCGGGTAAAATTTCTGCGGCCGGATATTTCTTTCTTCCATTACCTTTATAATCTCCCTGCCTACCAAACCGGTTGCACCTACTACTGCAATTTCCATATTAGTAAAATTTTACCAAAGATAACGCAACAATTTCTGTCTTTGTATGTCACTTTATGATTTTTAACGGATTAAGAGCAGACGGATACTCTTTTTCGCTTAAATCTATTGAATATGAAATTCATTTTATGCTGGATCATTTTATTACCAATTGCCTTGCAGGCTCAGGTTAAAGATGATTTTACCGACGGAAATTTCACTTCGGATCCCTCTTGGACAGGGGATACTTCAGCTTTTAAAGTGAATGCCCAGCATCAGCTGCAGCTGAACACAACGGGATCTGACACGTCCAGCCTTGCCACACAAGGTCTTACAATGTTTGAAATGGAATGGTCCTTCTGGATTAAAATTTCATTCAACACCTCCCTGAATAATTATGCAAGGGTATATCTCGGTTCGGATTCACCGGATCTTAAGGGGCTTGTGAATGCAGTGTATTTACAATTAGGCGGATCGGATGACAGTATTGTTTTATACCGGCAAAACGGAACTGTGCACATACCTCTCTTTAAATTTCCCTTTCTCAGAACCAATAAATCCACGAATATTTTCAGATTCAAAGTCCGAAGGGATTCAACCGGCAACTGGGATCTTTTTGCCGACAGCACAGGAGGTAAACAATTCAGCAGATTTGGATATTTCACTTACAAGCAAACGGTCCCTGCAGCATGGCTTGGAGTGTTTTGCAGGTATACAGCCAGTAATTCAGCCAAGATCTGTTTCGATGATTTTTATGCTGGCAGAATACTCCTTGACACCATTCCACCAAAGATAATTTCAAGCGGTTTTTCTGACAGTTTGACAATAAGGATAAAATTCAGTGAATATATTGATTCAGCCTGTATTTATAATGAATCAAATTTCTCGCTAAAAAACAATCCTGAAAAACTCATCAAAATCTTTATTTTAAAAGAGGAACCATCAATAATATTTATAATAATAAATTCAAGTAAAAATGATTTTTTTTGTGATACTTTGAGAATCAGAAATATCTCTGATTTTTCGAATAATTTCCTGGCGGATACTTCCTTTTTATTATGCTTTTATATCCCGGGCCCTTGCCGGCCAGGAGACATGGTCATAAATGAGGTATTGTTTCATCCTGATGTGTCAGGTTCCAGGTTCATTGAATTCTACAACTGCTCAGCAAAGGTCATCAGTTTAAAAACCCTGACGGTTGAAACTTCAGGAAACGGATATCAGACAAAGCCGTCTGATCCGCTTTGCAGTGAGGAAAGGATGCTGCTCCCGAAGGATTTTTTTGTTGTTGCTGCGGATTCGTCAAAGCTGTGTTCAAGGTATCATATACCGGATCCCGGCAAAATAACTACCCTGGAACATTTTCCTTCGATGAATGCTGATAGCGGTTCAATCTTTCTGAGATCCGGTGAAGATTCCCTATTGATCGATGCGATGTCGTACAGCCAGAGCATGCATTTGCCATTTCTTGTGAATACCGAAGGGGTTTCCCTTGAGCGCCTGGATTCTCAGATTCCCTCAAACTGCAGAGCAAACTGGCAGTCCGCTTCGGAAACATCAGGCTTTGCAAGTCCGGGTTATGAAAATTCTCATTATGTTATTGATCCTGGCAACGGTATAGACGTTCAATTGAGCAGTTCGATAATCTCCCCGGATAATGACGGGAGAGAGGATCTTCTATATATAAAGGTAATTAATGTGGAAACGGGAACCCTTCTTTCAATAAGGATATTTGACATAAGGGGAAATCTTGTTAAAACAATCGCCAATTCATCGATTGTTTCTGAAAATTCCCTTTTCCTTTGGGATGGCACCGGGGACAGTAACCTTATAGTAAACATGGGTTATTATATTGTTTATACGGAGAGTTTAAGTGTTACAGGCAAGCATTCTAAAGTAAAAAAACCCATTGTTATTGCCCGGAAATTATAGGACCATCATAGCTTCGCATATGCTATCGTTGCCACAGAAATGCTGACAGTGGGGATAAGGGATAATTTTGAGATGCAGGATTCCAATGTAGCTCCTGTTGTAATAACGTCGTCTACCAAAAGGATCTTTGTCCCGGTAATTTTATCCGGATCTTTAATATAGAAAATGTCATTCACGTTTTTCCAGCGTAAAAAGCGTGATTTATGAGTCTGGGTCTCAGTTTCATTTTTACGTAACAGGCATTGAACAGTGTACGGAATGCCCATTGAAGATGAAAGGCCGATAGCAATCTGCTCGCTCTGATTGTATCCCCTTTTCAGATATTTTTTCCTGTGGAGAGGAACCGGGATTATAATCTCCGATGTGGAAAAAGGAGGGCATTCTTTGAGTATTTTCCCAAATTCTTCTCCCAGGAAAATCCCGATATCCTTCCGGCCTTTGTATTTCAACGCATGTATCATGCTCTGAACCTTACTGCCCTTGTTAAAAAGCAAATAAGAAGTTGCCGAAAGGATATCGGCCCGACCCCAGAAGATACTGTTCACAGGGTTATCGCTTTGAAAGTGGAAATTTGTACGGGGAAGGTGATAAAAGCATGTATCACAAAGTACATTTTCATATTTCCATAGGGAATTTCCGCAACCGCTGCAGATCCTTGGAAAGATCAATCCAAGAAAATCATCGCTCCACATACTACTTAATCCCCGGGGAACAAAAAAGTGATAGATAAAAGTTTATCAACATCTGGCCGGATTTTACAAAAATTGATGTAGGTTTGATATGGTTTTCTCTTAATAAACCATAAAATCATGGATGGGACAAGGCCGTCAAGACTTCTGGAAATTAAAGACCTAAAAGTCAGTTTTAGTCAGGGGAAAGAGCATACTCTTGCCGTTGATGGAATTTCTTTTGAAATGCTGCCCTCCGAAACACTTGCAATTGTTGGTGAATCCGGATCAGGGAAATCAGTCACAGCGCTCTCGGTGATGAAACTTATTCCTGATCCTCCCGGAAAAGTTGAAGCAGAGAAGATGAATTTTTTCATTAAAGACAATCGGGTGATAAACCTGCAAACTGCATCTGAACCTGAAATGACGGGTATCAGGGGGAAGGAGATTGCTATGGTTTTCCAGGAACCGATGACCTCCCTGAATCCTGTATTCACTTGCGGGGACCAGGTTTGTGAAGGAATCCGTTCGCATTTTGACATCACAAAGACCAAGGCTGTGATGGCGACCCTTGAACTGTTCAGGGAAGTAAAGTTGCCGCAGCCTGATCGCATCTTCAGGGCCTATCCTCACCAGTTATCGGGAGGACAAAAGCAAAGAATTATGATCGCTATCGCTGTTTCATGCAATCCTTCTCTGCTTATAGCTGATGAGCCAACAACCGCGCTGGATGTTACGGTACAAAAGAAAATCCTTCAATTGTTAAAAAAGATACAAAGAATCAGGAAGATGGGTATTTTATTCATCACCCACGACCTGGGCCTGGTTTCGGGGTTTGCAAACAGGGTGATGGTGATGTATAAAGGAAAAATTGTAGAACAAGGAAGCGTATCACAGATCTTCAACAATCCAGAACACCCGTATACACAAGGTTTGCTTGCCTGCAGGCCACCGCTGAATGCCAGGTTGAAAAGACTTCCGACCGTGGCCGATTTTATTGAAGGCAGAAGTAAAACCTGTGTTGAGGTGCTCAGCGAGGAAGAGCGGTCAGAACGGCTTGCCCGATTATATAAATCTGAGCCGGTATTAAAAGTTAGGGATCTAGTAAAACAGTTTCCGGGAACAAGGGCTGTTGATAAGGTCAGTTTTAATGTCTTCCGGGGGGAAACCCTAGGTATTGTAGGGGAATCAGGAAGCGGTAAAACCACATTGGCAAGAGTTGTTCTTGAGCTCATACCTCCGGATTCCGGCAAAATCCTTTTCAAGAATGAAGAAATCACCAGGATTAAAAAAAATAAACTGAAATCGCTGAGGAAAGACCTTCAGATCATTTTTCAGGATCCCTATTCCTCCCTGAACCCAAGGCTTACAGCAGGTGCTGCAATCCTTGAACCTATGAAAGTACACCACCTTCACGACAATGATAAAGCGCGAAAAGCAAAAGTCGTGGAGCTCCTTGGAAAAGTAGGGCTGGAGCCGGAGCATCTTAACAGGTATCCTCATGAATTTTCCGGGGGCCAGCGACAACGTATTTGCATAGCCAGGGCATTGGCAGTAGAGCCTCAACTCCTTATCTGTGACGAATCGGTATCCGCACTGGATGTTTCTGTTCAGGCCCAGGTGCTCAACCTGCTGAACGACCTGAAAAAGGAATTCGGCCTAACCTATATCTTCATTTCACATGACCTCTCCGTTGTAAGATATATGGCCGACAGGATCATTGTCATGAACAGCGGCAGGATTCTTGAAACAGGCGATGCCGACAGGATCTTTACCAATCCTCACAGCACCTACACCAGTTCATTGATTGAAGCAATACCGCATCCTGAATTTCTTCAATAGTTCATTTTTTAATTTCAGCATTATGGGGAAGAAATCATCCAAAATAAGTACTGCCAACAGCAGCAACATCATCAGGTCGGTGATGGAAGTCTTTCAGCAAAATCCTTTCAGCAGTTTTAATTACAAACAGTTGTCGGCCCGGCTTGGCCTTAACGACCGCGCCAGCAAGGATATGGTCAGGCTTGTCGT
This sequence comes from Bacteroidota bacterium, assembly GCA_026391775.1. GTDB lineage: Bacteria > Bacteroidota > Bacteroidia > Bacteroidales > FEN-979 > CAIRDP01. Next base: position 141,426 of record JAPLDK010000074.1, on the reverse strand, counting down.
CGAAAGGTTGTTTATGGGAAAAGAGCTTGTGGAGTCCAAGCGAGGCAAATTCCAGATCAATACCGAAAGCGAGAGATTTAAAAAAGAGATGAGCCGGGAAGTCATAGGAAGGGTCGATATGAAACAGACCGGGAAAGCCTATATCATTCCTGAGGACGGCTCTGAGGATATTTTCGTAGCAGCAGAAAACACGCATCATGCCCTTCACGGCGACACTGTCAGGGTCAGCCTGTTTCCCATGAGGAAAGGGCATAAGAGAGACGGGCAGATCAAAGAGATCATTAAACGGCATAAGCGGCAGTTTGTAGGGACCATAGAAGCAAGCAAGAACTTTGCGTTTTTAATACCTGATAATCCATCTGTGCCTGTTGAGATCCTGATCCAGAAATCCGATTTGAACGGTGCCAGGAATGGGGAGAAAGTTGTTGCGCTGATCACTGAGTGGCCTGAACATGCACAGAATCCATTTGGCAGGGTAATACAGATTCTCGGCAAACCCGGCGACAATCACGTTGAAATGCAGGCCATCCTGGCCGAGTACGATTTCCCCTTGTCATTTTCGGGTAAATCCGAAGCCGAAGCTGAAAAAATCCCTGAGGAACTTCCCCAGGAGGAGATCAGGAAAAGAAGGGATTTCAGAACAGTATTTACAATTACCATTGACCCCGAGGATGCAAAGGATTTTGACGATGCCGTTTCCCTGAAAAAACTGCCCAATGGCCATTGGGAAGTAGGTGTTCATATCGCAGATGTATCGTATTATGTTCAGAAAGGATCGGAGATTGACAAGGAAGCTTTCGAAAGAGGAACATCAGTATACATGGTTCACAGGACAATACCAATGCTTCCGGAAAGATTGTCGAACCAGCTTTGTTCACTTCAGCCAGACAAGGACCGGCTCTGCTTTTCGGCTGTGTTTGAGTTTGATGAACAGGGAAAGATCTACAACGAATGGTTTGGCAAAACCGTAATCCATTCCTGCAGGAGATTTGCATATGAAGAGGTGCAGGTCATCATTGAAACCGCAAAAGGCGAATATGCCGGGGAAATAGGCGTCCTTAACAGAATTGCATTAAAATTGAGGGAAGAAAGGTTTAAAAAGGGATCCTTCAATTTTGAGACCCAGGAAGTAAGGTTCAGGCTGGACGAAAAAGGTCGTCCGCTCAGCATTTACATCAGGGAAATGAAGGAAGCAAATAAACTTATAGAAGACTTCATGTTGCTTGCTAACAGAAAAGTTGCCGAATGGGTGGGGAAGCAAAAACCAAATGTTCAGCCGAAAACATTTGTCTACAGGGTGCACGACAAGCCAAATCCCGAGAAACTGGAGATATTTACACAGCTGGTAGAACGGCTGGGCTTTTCCTTAAAGCTATCTACCAAAAAGTCAATGGCGCATTCCTTTAACCAGCTTTTCCATGATATAAAAGGGACAGGTGCGGAAAACATGGTTGAAAGTGTTGCCATCAGGACCATGGCGAAAGCATTTTATACCACAAAAAATATAGGGCATTACGGCCTGGCATTCCCTTATTATACGCATTTTACTTCACCAATACGCCGTTACCCTGACCTGATTGTTCATCGGCTTTTCCAGGATTATCTCGACAGCAAGCCATCAGCACATGCTGCAGAATATGAAATCCAATGCGAGCATGCATCGGATATGGAAAAACGGGCAGCGGATGCGGAGAGGGCTTCGGTAAAATACAAACAAGCCGAGTATATGCTTGATAAAATAGGGCAGGAATTTGACGCATTGATTTCAGGAGTGAGCAAATGGGGGATCTTTGCCGAGATCGTCGGAACAAAATGCGAAGGGATGATCAAGCTGAGGGACCTGGATGATGACTATTATTACCTTGACGAAGAGAACTTCCGAGTGATCGGGCAGAGGCACGGTATCGTTTATAAACTGGGCGATCCCATTAAGATCAGGGTAAAAAAGATAGATCTTTCAAAGAAACAAATGGATTATATAATACTTTAATATGGACCTTGTTTCTCCAAAAGATCTGGTCAAAGCCAGCAAAGGCCTTCAGATTTTCGGTGGCAAGAGGTTTGCGAATGTTCTGTTCAGCATTCTCAGGCTGGATCTTATCAATAAAGCATACAGTGACAATATTCATCTTCCTCCCCGTGAATTCCTTGATAAGATACTCGAAGATATCAAAGTAACTTATAAAGTACCGGAAGTTGATCTGAACAACATTCCTCCTGAAGGCAGTTTTATCTCCATATCAAACCACGCCTATGGCGGGATAGATGGGCTGATGCTGATATCCCTGATTACAAAGCTGAGGCCTGATTACAAAGTACTTGTCAATTTTTTACTGACCCGGATCGCTCCATTGAAGGAATATTTTATCGGGGTTAATCCTTTTGAGACATATAAGGATGTAAAATCCAGTTTCGGGGGATTGAAAGATGCCATTATTCACCTTGTGAACGGTTGCCCGATGGGATTTTTCCCGTCAGGGGAGGTCAGCAGTTATAAACTGAAGCGTCGTGCCATAACCGACAGGGAATGGCAGCATTCCATGTTAAAGTTTATAAAGAAAGCCAGAGTGCCTATTGTTCCGGTATATTTTTCGGGACACAACAGCATTCAGTTCAACATTCTCGGATTTATCCATCCGGTATTGAGAACCGCCAAACTCCCGTCAGAACTATTCAATAAAGAAGGCAGGGAAATAGGTATCAGAATCGGAACTCCAGTTTCTGTTGACGAACAGAATGAATTTAAAGATATCGCAGATTATGGCAGGTTCCTTCGCATGAAAACCTATGAGCTTGGGTTGGTTGAAAAACCTGAAAAGAATAAGTACAAACTCCTTATTCACTCACCCGAACCTCTGATTGAACCGGTGCCGGATAATTTTATTCAGAAGGAAATCGAGCAGATCAAAACGGAGCATCTGCTATTCAGGATAAAGGAAAATTTTGTTTTTTGTGTCCCTTCGGTAAAGATCCCCAACATACTTAAGGAACTTGGCAGGAGAAGGGAAAAGACATACAGGGAGGTAGGTGAAGGTACCAATAAAAGTTTGGATGTTGACCAGTATGATCCCTATTTTGAACAGCTATTTATCTGGGATGAAAGTGAGAAACAACTGGCCGGAGGTTATCGGGTTGGCAATGGAAACCAGATACTTTCGAATTATGGAATGAAAGGTTTTTACATTACAAGCCTATTTTGGATAAGCAGGAAATTCGCTCCAATACTCAATGTTTCCCTGGAGCTTGGCCGTTCATTTATCATTAAGGAATACCAGAAAAAACCTCTTTCGCTGTTTTTGTTATGGAAGGGAATTCTTTACCTATTGTTAAAAAATCCCAACTACAGGTACCTGATTGGGCCTGTGAGTATCAGTAATGAGTTCAAATCATTTTCAAAAACCCTCTGTGTTGAATTCCTGAAAGCCAACTACTTTAATTCGGAATTTGCCGAATATATAAAGGCCAGGAACCCCTTTCGTGGAAAGCCTTGCAGGATAATTGAGAAAGATCTTTTTCACCGGTATACCGAGAAAGATGCAGGAAGGCTTGATTCTTTCATCCATGATTTTGACCCGCAGTATAAAACCCCCATCCTTCTGAAAAAATATCTCAGCGTTAATGCAGAAGTACTGGGATTCAACGTTGACCCATTGTTCAACAACTGTCTTGATGCACTGATGATACTTGACCTTTTTGAAGTGCCGTTCAATACGATTGAAGGCCTGGCAAAGGAATTCCAAGACCAATCTCTTCTGGAAAGATTCAGGAAATAAATAGCTCAAGCCAGCTTGTTCTTTTCGATCAGATCGAAAAAGTTTTTGCGGAAAGTTTCGCTTACAGGAATGTATTTATCGAGGATCTTGATACGGTTCCTTTCAATGGATTCTATTTTGTCAAGGGCCACGAAAAAGGATTTATGGACCCGGCAAAACAAAGGTTCATGCAAGACTTCTTCCAGTTTTTTGGAATTCATGAGTGTCATGATCCTTCGGGTTTTTGTCACAATTCTCCAATAGTCGCCCATGCCTTCCACATATAAAACATCAGGACATTCTATCCTTTCCATCCGGGTTTCGGTTTTCACAAAAAAATATAACTGCATTGCACTTTTTGTGTAATGCGCCTCTGTTTTCTCGCGTACATTGTTTTCCATCTGGATGCGCTCATAAACTTTATTTACCCCCTTTAAAAACCTTGCAAAAGATATGGGTTTCAGCATGTAATCAATGACATCCAGTTCAAATCCCTGAATGGCATAATTTTCATATGCCGTAGTGAAAATCACAAAGGGAGGATTCTGAAGCGAATTGAGCAGTTGTATCCCTGAAAGTTCTTCCATCTGGATATCCAGAAAAATCAGATTAACCTTGCCGGAACGGATGAATTCAATGGAATCCACCGCATTGTCGAAAGTCTTTAATAAATTAAGGAATGATACCTTGGAGCAATAATCCCTGATAATATCCAGTGCCAGGGGCTCATCATCTATGGCAATACAATCGATCTTCATCAGTTCCTGATTATTAATTTGATTCTAAACACATCTTCCCCTGTTTTAATGTCCAGGCTGCATTTTTGGGGATAAAGCAATTCGAGCCTGCGGCGGATATTACTAAGCCCAATACCTCCCTGCAGGTCTTTTGGTGCCTGCTGATTTTTGCGGATAAAGTTTTTCACTTCAAAAATAATTTTCAGGGGATCGATATCCAGGGAGACCATGATCCCTGGCGATGGGACAGTACGGCTGGCATGTTTGAAGGCATTCTCAACAAAAGGGATCAGCAGCATCGGAGCAATTGTAAGCCCTTCGGCTGACCCATTGATTTTAAGAGAAACATAATCCTTATTCCTTAACCTCAGTTTCTCAAGTTCAATAAAACTCTTCAAGTATTCAATCTCTTTTTCAAGAAGCACTTTATCGGAAGTGGCATCATAAAGCATATACCGCATAATGGACGATAGTTTCATCACGGCTTCCGGCGCATCATCCGATTTCTGGTAAACAAGAGAATAAATATTATTGAGGGTGTTAAAAAAGAAATGGGGGTTTACCTGGGAACGCAGCAAGGCCAATTCACTGATCTGTTTTTGATTGATGAAATCGGCCTGGAGCTTCTGATTCTCATACCAGTTTATTGCCAGGCGGATGAGCAGACTATAAATGAAAAATATAATGATCAGCCGGATATCGTTAAAGATCCACTCCTTGCTGATCGGCATTTTTACCATATTATAATTGACGATGTACTTCCAGAAGGGGTATTCCATCCCGATTCTGCATGCCAGAATAATCCCGGCAAGAGCCAGGCCGATAAGAACACCGAAAAACTTATTCTTAAGCAGGAAGAGATATTTGAACGAAAAGTAGAATACGTAAAAGGATAGCATCCCGGTCAGCATGTGTATGATAAGGTCCGGGACAAGGTATGGGACTTCCTTGTTTAAAAAATAGGGGAATGCAGCCTGGTTAAAAATGTATAACCAGAAGACCACATGGATTAGTATTTTGTATTTAAGTTTCATCCGATACAATTGAAAATCAGTGCTAATATATGAAAAGAATCAGCAGATGGATAAGAATTTCAGGCCTAATCTGCGATGAGGTTAATTCTGTCGATAAAGTTGCTTAAACCATCGCTGAATTATTGAATCAGGGTAAGTTCGTCGATCAGTTTGGTTGCACCGGCAAATTTGTCGATGATGAACAATACATAACGGATATCGACATTGATCGTTCTTTGCAGATCGGGTTCAAACATGATATCTCCGCTCATGGCCTCCCAATTTCCGTCGAAAGCAAGGCCGATGAGCTGTCCGTCGGCATTGATAACAGGGCTGCCGGAGTTCCCGCCGGTAATGTCATTGGTTGTAAGGAAGCAAACGATCATATTTCCGTTCTCTCCGTATTTACCATAATCTTTCTGCAGGTAAAGGTCCTTCAGTTTCTTTTCAACGATGAATTCTTCGTTTTCCGGATCTTCCTTCTGCATAACACCATACAACGTGGTTACATAATCATAATGTACAGCATCGGCCGGATAATAGTCGAGCACTTTTCCATAACTCATACGCATTGTTGAATTGGCATCAGGGTAGTATTTCTTGTCAGGATCCATCTCCCTGATCCCGGCAACAAACATTCGGTTACCCGTTGCAACATTATTTCTCAAAGCTGTCATAGCGTTGGAATATTTGGCAGCGGTTTCGCTGACCGATTTGGACAGTTTCCAGGCCGGGTCCTTTTCCAGGGTTTTTCGTTTCGGTTTATTAAGAAATTTGTTCAATTTTTCGGCAGAGGCAAAAACCGAAGTGGAATAGACCATTTCGGCATATGCTTTGCAATCCAGGCCGTATTTCTTAGCTATTTCGCCGAAGATCGAAGGCTGTTCAGCAGCCGTTACATTCTTGAAGTACAATTTAAGGATCTCGGCAAGTTTATTTTTCTCAATAGCCTGGTCTTTATCCTTGAACAGGGAAGGTACAGTCGATTTATAAACTTCAATAGCTTTGGCAAGAGCAGCGTTATCTTTTTTCGTATAAGCTTCTTCTATAGCTGAAGCCTTGCCTGCAATCTGAATGATATCCAGGCCTGATGCCCCCATGTTTGAGTAATACATCGGGACGGCGACTTTTACCAGAGCAGCATAAGCCTGTTTCAGGTTATCCAGCACATGCCCGTATTTCTTCTGTAATGCAGGATCTTTGCTATACCAATCAATAAAAGTGGTTTCAATTTCCTTCTTTTTTTCTTCGACATGGTTACGCTTCAGCATTTTGGACTGGCCAATATAATTTTTCCATGTATTGGCAATCCCAGCGTAGTTCCCTGCATATGCAATCTTCACGGCTTTGTCGGCGTCCATTCTTTCTTTCATCACCTCCAGGTTCTTGCCATAGATGGCAATGAGTGAGGGGTACTGTACAGCAAGGTTAAATTCAATGCCATAGGAAGTGAGGTATCGGGAAGTTCTTGCTGGATAGCCCCAGATCATGGCGAAATCGTTTTTCTTGATGCCCTTAAGGCTTATCGGTAAGTGGTATGATGCTTTAAGCGGAATATTTTTATTAGAATATTTTGCAGGATACCCGGCCGAGTCAGTATAAATACGGAAAACAGTAAAATCACCTGTATGTCTTGGCCACATCCAATTATCGGTGTCACCGCCGAACTTCCCGATGGAAGACGGAGGAGCTCCGACAAGCCGCACATCGCGGTAAGTTTTATAAACAAAAAGGTAGTATTCATTTCCGGAAAAGAAGGCTTGAATTGCGGCGTCATATTTCCCGTCTTCTTCTGCCTTCTTTCTGATCTTATTGCTGATAATGCGGATCTTGGCCTGCCTGTCAGCTTCTTTCAAAGTATCGGAAAGAAAGGGAATAATTGAGTCGGTCACATTTTCAACTCTAACCAGGAAAGAAGCACACATCCTTTCATTGGAGAGTTCTTCACTTTTATTCATGGCCCAGAACCCGTTTGTGAGATAATCATGCTCGGTAGTACTATGGCTTTGAACAGCGTTAAAACCGCAATGGTGATTTGTAAAGATCAGTCCCTGGGCGGAGACTACTTCCGCTGTACAAAAGAAGCCTTGCCCCCCTCCATTGGAAGAAAGTCCGACAATGGCATCTTTCAGGCTTGAGTGGTTAATATTGTAAAGTTCTTCGGCAGTGAGGTGAAGCCCCATTTTTTGCATATCAACATAATTGAGGCGGTTGAGCAGCAAAGGCAGCCACATTCCTTCATCGGGCGGATTGTCGGCGACGGCAGGCAATGTCAACATAAGCAAACCAAGCGTGACCCACATCATTTTTTTCAGATTGTATTTCATATAGAGGGTTTATATTTTGACATGTACATTAAGGCATATGTATTGGAATTCCACGGTAATATTCAAATAAGGACCCGGCAATTATGAACGAGCCAATGATCATGAAAAGCAACCCCACTATCCGGTTCAGCCAGAGTTTTACCTGGGGGTTTCCAAGGATCTTGATCCTGTTTGCAAGAACGCATTTAAGGATGTCGGTAATGAGGACCATAAATAAAGTCCCGCTGAAAAAGAGGGCAACAGCTCTTTGGTCTCCTCCGTAAGTTGCATTGATAGCAAGCATAGAAGTGATCCAGAACACCCAGAGAAAAGGATTCGCAATATTGATAACAAACCCCTTGAAAAAATAAGGGAGAAGACCGGGCTTTTTGACTTTTATTTCCTTAATAGCTTCAACCTGCTCGGTCATCGGAATTTTCTTCAAGAAAGTATAAATGCCAAAAATGGTCATAATGGCACCTCCGATTGTTCCGAGGATAAGATGGTAAAACTTGTCATTGACAATCTGGGAAGCCCCGAAATAAAAACCGATTACCAATGCAAGGTCGCTGGCAAAGATTCCAAGGGCAAGAAAAATACCTGTTTGTACACCATGCTTGACGCTGGTCTGAAGAAGGGCAAATAACGCAGGGCCCAGGGTAATGGCAACGGTGATCCCCAGGATCATGCCCTCAAAAAGAGGGTGGAATATCGCAAGGCTGTTAACAACCATAATTTCTAAGGTGTTCTTCCCAGGATTTCAGCTGCTGGTTTTTCAATACACGGGGAAATTTATGCGCCCCTCCTTCTTTACCCTGAACCTTCATCCAGTCATAAAAAGCCTGCAAAGGTACAATTTCTGCCCGTATCTCTTTAATAGCTTCAAGTCTTTCCACCCGATAATCGTCGTTCAGGACTTTCAGGCAATCATCCAGTTTGCGGGCAACAGCAACGGGATCTGCTTGACTGTCGGTTCCCAGGTACCATTTATGGCCAAAGAGGCTGCCGTGGCGGATACCACATACCGTAAACTCATTGATTTTTATATTCATCTCGTCCTGAAGCATCTTAACGGCCCTGTTCATGTTATCCTGCGAAAGATGCTCCCCGCAAAGGCTGAGAAAATGCTTCGTCCTGCCTGTCAGCTGGATTTCGCAGGTTTTTGTATTTGTAAATTTCAAGGTATCACCAATCAGATATCTCCATGCGCCTGCACAGGTTGAAAGAAGGAGAGCATAATTCCTTCCTTCCGTAACTTCTTCCAGGCTGAGGGTTTCAGGATTTTCTTTAAGGTTGCCTTCTTCATCGAAGTTTCTGTCGGTATAAGGAATGAATTCATAGTATATACCATTGTCGGTGATCATTGCCATGGCATTCTTGCTTTCGGGATACTGGTAGGCAATATACCCTTCAGAGGAGAGATATGATTCATTGTAAACAATAGGCTTTCCAAGCAAGGGCAGAAAGCTGTTCACATAAGGCTCAAAAGAAACACCGCTATGAACATAAGCACTGAAATTTGGCCAGATCTCATGAATATGCCGAAGCTTGTATTCCGAAATAATCCGTTCGAGAATGATTTGTATCCAGGATGGAACACCCACCACAATACCGATATCCCAGCTCGCAGCATTACGCACAATCTCGTTAAGTTTTACCTGCCATTCCATATGCCTTGAAATGCTCTTTCCCGGCTTGTAGAAATGCTGGAACCAGAATGGAATCGTTTTAGCTGTAATGCCCGAAACGTCACCCTGGTAATATGTCCCGTTATACTGCAGATGCGTACTTCCACCAATCATCAATATGCCTTTTTCATAAAACTCATCAGGGAAATCATACTTTGTTGTGCTTACGAGCAACCGTATGCTGGCTTTGCGTATAGCCCACAGCATATCGCTTGTTACCGGTATCTGTTTTGAGGAGGCATCAGAAGTCCCGGATGTCAGTGCAAAATATTTAACCTTGCCCGGCCAGGTAACATAGGATTCACCATTCAGGCTTCTATACCACCAGGAGCGAAACATGGAATTATAATCATGAACGGGGATACTTTCACGAAATCTGTCGATGATACTTGAAGATTCAAGAATATCCGTGAATCGGTAATGCTCTCCGAACGCAGTTCCCTGGGCCTTGGCCAGAAGCCTTCTCAGGACTTTTTTTTGCTCACCAACCGGGTCTATATTTTTAATGTCAATCGGGAACCGGCGTAATTCATAAGCTTTTTTAATAATCGACCCAAGCAGTGGCATCCCTTAAATATTATTTGAATCGTGTAAAATTACAAAAAAGATACTTAATTTCGGATCTTATTAAACCTCAGACATTCAGGAAAAAGGAGTATTAACCAGCAGATGAAAAGAATACTGATTTATACGATAATAATCATACTGGGGATCCCTTCTGTTGCGGTTCTTGGCTTGCTTGTTTTTCTCCAGTTGACGGAGTATCGGCCCCCTCCGATAGAGTTTGTACCGACCACCGGAAAAGCTAAGCCGCTTGCTTCTGATAAAACGGAATTCTCCTTCCTGACATGGAACATAGGATATGCCGGACTGGGAAGGGAGATGGATTATTTCTACGAAGGCGGGAAGAAAGTGCGCCCGGGCAGGCAGGATATGGATAAATATATCAAAGGGATCTGTTCGGAACTTAAATCGACCGACTCAGTCGATTTTGTTTTTCTTCAAGAAATCGATAAGGACGCTAAACGTACTTACGAGTTGGATCAGCTGGAGGAGATCAATAAGGTGATGCCTGACTACTGCAGCATTTTTGCCATGAATTACTATGTAAGGTTCATCCCTGCTCCCATTTCAGAACCTATAGGAAAAGTCAAAGCAGGCCTAATTACATTTTCCAGATTCATGCCCGAAAATAATGAGCGCCATGCCTATGATGCTTCTTTTTCCTGGCCCAAGAAGCTGGTATGGCTCAAACGCTGTTTCCTCTCTTCGTCATATACTGTTTTTGGAGACAAACAAATGATCCTTGTAAATCTTCACAATTCGGCATATGATTCTTCAGGGGAGTTGCGCAGGCGGGAGCTGGAAATCCTGCAAACCTACGTTCAGAGGGAATACCAGAAGGGCAATTATATCATCATTGGTGGCGATTGGAATATGAACCCAAAAGGATTCAATCGGCAGGGGATCAGGTCGGGCGATAAAGTATATTCAATTCAGAATTCAATGGACAAAACCTTTATGCCAGGCTGGAAAACAGTTTATGATACATTATTACCGACTAACCGGAACGTCGACGCCCCGTATCAAAAGGGAAAGACCGGAACTACTGCGATTGATTTTTTCTTAATCTCTCCCAATGTAGAGGTTTTAAAGTGTGTTACTGCGGATAAGGGATTCGTGAACTCCGACCATAATCCCGTTTATGCGAAGTTCAGACTGCAGGCCCCTGTAAGCGGGTCATCCCAGTTTTAAATCTTATTATGATGTCGAACAATTCCGAGAAATTTACCGCAGAAAATGAATCAGCCCTGCTTGATTTCCTGGCAACGCATTATCCGCAGTCATCGAAAACAAGCCTTAAGAAAATGATAACCCATGGCAGCATAGGGGTTAACGGGAAAACTGTCAAAAATCCTGCATTTGTCTTGCGCCAGGGCGACGAGGTGAGTTACAAGAGGCATACTGTAGTGGTCAGGGCCTATGCCCCTTTCAGGATTGTTTTTGAAGATGATCATATGATCGTTATCGACAAGCCTGCAGGGATGCTTACTTACGGTGAAAAGGGAAGCAGCGGGTCTTCTGCATATAAGGAACTGAAGGAATATTTGAGTGCAGCTTCAAAAAGCAGGTCAGAGTTGTTTGTGGTTCATCGACTTGACAGGGAGGTATCTGGTTTGCTGCTGTTTGCCAAAACGGAGGAGGTCCAGGAAAAGCTGAAGGAGAACTGGCATGATTTTACAAAAAAATACCGGGCCATGGTTGAAGGTATTTTAAATACCAAATCCGGTGTCGCCAGGAGTTGGTTATCGGATGGCCCGGAATTTAAAGTTCATTCAGGCAGGGAGCGTGAAGGCGCTAAATTTGCGGAAACAAGCTGGCAGGTTCTGAAAATCCTGGAGAAACATACCCTGATAGAATTGCAACTCGTTACGGGAAGGAAAAACCAGATCCGGGTTCAACTTTCCGATATGGGGCATCCGGTTGTTGGAGACAGGAAGTATGGTGCAGACGCTAAGTGGGAACGCAGGATAAGGCTTCACGGGTGTTATTTGCGGATCCGGCACCCAAAAACCGATGAATGGCTCGAATTTCACAGCGAACTTCCGAGAGGGTTCCTCATTTTGAACCTGGAACATGAAAAATACAAATAGGTGGATCAGGACCTGAAATTCCGCTGGCGTCTTGCTTCAAAAATCACTATGGCTGCAGAAACAGAGACGTTCATGGAATCAATTTTACCGCTCATCGGAATTTTAATTGCATGATCTGCCTTTGTGAGCCACAGTTCGCTAAGACCTGTAGATTCGGTTCCCATCACAAATGCCGTTGGGCCGCGGAGATCAACAGTATGATAGAAAGACTCGGCACCAAGTGAAGTGGCATATGAAGATATTCCTTTGGAACGCAACCAGGCAAAGGTTTCCTGAGTGGAGCTTACGGCTAAGGGCACGGTAAAAATACAGCCTATGCTGGAACGCACTGTATTCGGGTTATACACATCGGTAAGAGGATCACATATTATGACGGCATCAAGACTTGCTGCATCGGCAGTACGAAGCACGGCCCCCAGATTTCCCGGTTTTTCAACAGACTCAAGAATCAGGATCAACGGATTTGCAGGAAGGCTCAATTCGTTTAATCCATAAAGCCGTGGCCTGGACAAGGCCAGTATTCCTTCCGCATCATTCCTGAAAGCTATGCGATTATAAACCTGACGAGAGACCTCAAAAAGCATGGAAATGAAAGGTGCACCCAACACTTTTTTCATCTCTTCCGCTGAAAGCAATTCAGGGCAATAAAACACCGTTTGTATTGAAAATCCACCCGAAACAGCCAGGTTGAACTCACGCACTCCTTCAATGATAAACAGATCCTGGGTTTTTCTTTCACGGGATTTCTCCCTGAGCTGAAGAATATTTTTAATAAAAGGATTTTGAAGGCTTGAGATCTGGCGTATCATATGCCGAAGATACAAAGAATCCGGAATGGATGTTTTCAAGCCTGTTATTTTAAGATATTTTAGCATAAGGGATCAAGATTTTATATAGAATTCGCGATAATTTTTTGGGGATTTTGAAAAAATCTTTTTTAAAATCAAAAGGAAATGAAAATCTTGTTAAATTTGCGCATTCAAGTACCACAAATATTTTATGTCCAAGATTTTTGCACTATCTGAAGCTGCCTCAATTGCAATTCACAGCATGGTATTGATCTCACGTGCAAGTGAAGGAATAAATGCTGTTAAAATTGCAGAATTTACAGGTTTTTCCAAAAATCATATTGCAAAAGTCTTACAGCGACTAGTAAAAAGCGATTTGCTGAAATCGGTAAGGGGGCCATCAGGCGGATTTTCCATGAAAAGAGATCCGAAAGACCTTACACTGCTTGATATTTACCAGGCGATAGAAGGTCCAATAGAATTGACCGATTGCCCATTAGCGTATGAGATTTGCAATTTTGACCGTTGCCTAATGGGGAATGTAATCAATAAACTCACTTCTGAATTCAGAAAATTTTTGCAGGATCAGACCCTTAGCACCTACTTGTAAATAAATTTTTTAAACCTATAAAGGTAATAGTATACCGAAATACGCTAATAAAATCATGTTAAGAAAAATCATTCAGATAGATGAGGAAAAGTGCAACGGTTGCGGAGATTGTATTCCAAACTGTCATGAAGGAGCGATTGAGATCATTGGCGGCAAGGCGCGCCTGAAAAGTGATGTATTTTGTGACGGGATAGGTGCCTGTATTGGATATTGCCCCGAAGGAGCGATTGAGATCATTGAAATGGAGGCTGAACCCGCTGTTCAGGAAAGGTTTCCCGCGGTTGCAGGACCTGCAACGGTTCCATCGGAGCTCAAGCAATGGCCTGTTCAGCTGCATCTGCTGAATCCCCAGGCATCGTATTTCAAGGATGCTGATGTTGTTCTTGCAGCTGATTGTGCTGCATTTGCAATGGGCAATTTTCATTCACGGTATATGAAAGGAAAATCACTGGCAATAGCCTGTCCGAAACTTGACAGCAATAAGGAATCCTATATAGAAAAGCTGGGTTCAATGATTGCCGAAACAAAGATCAATTCATTGACCGTTGTTATGATGGAAGTTCCTTGCTGCGGTGGCTTACTGCAATTGGCAAAAATGGCCAGGGATCAGGCGAAGCGTAACATCCCGATAAAAAAAGCATACATAAGTGTGCAGGGAGATGTACTGGAAGAAAAATGGGATTAATCAAAACCTAAAAATTCTTTTCTTCTTTTCTTCAGTGTTTTTCAGGGCAACTTCCAGCCTGGTGTTGTGTCATATAAGTCGCTTTTTGTATATTTGTGCCTTAATCATAAATCCTTAAACCTGATCATTTACTAAATCCCTTAACCCATTATGAAGAAGTATTTATTCTTTACAGTGATGATATTGTTTGCGTTTCTGGCTGATACAGCTATTGGTCAGAAAAGAAGCTATAACACCAACCGGATACAGTGTACCGACGGTATCGAAACCTATTTTTCGACTCCCCTTTACTTTGACATCTCGCCTCCATTGAGAGAAATGACACTTTTACAGTCAAGTAAAGATAAGAAGCAAAGGGAAAGAAAAGAAGTTCCAAACCATGTCAATAACATGGAAGGGACTGTTCCGTTTGACTTCAGGGAAGACCCTGTTTGGCAAAAACAGGATGCTACGTATCGTCCTCTTACTGCAGGCCCCATTGTGAATATTGAAGGGATCGGGAACCTTGATGGAGTAATGCCCCCGGATACCCAGGGCGATGTCGGGCTGGACAAATACTTACAGGTGATTAATTCGCATTTTGCGGTTTATCCAAAAACCGGTTCACCTACCCCGTTATTTGGACCTGCTGCATTGCATATTATCTGGACTGGTATCGGGTCCCCCTGGGAAGGAACTGATGACGGAGACCCGATTGTTCTGTATGATCAGGCTGCAGGAAAATGGATGGTTTCACAGTTTTCCTTGCCCGGTTACCCTAACAACAATATGGCTGTTCTTGTAGCAATTTCAACAACATCAGATCCTACGGGCACATGGTACAGGTATGTTTATAATTTTAATAACATTATGCCCGATTATCCCAAATTCGGAGTGTGGCCTGATGGTTATTATATGTCGGTTAATCAGTTTTACGGGGCTAGCGGTCCGGCAGCCTGTGTTTGGCAGCGCAGCAAGATGTTAGTAGGAGACCCAACGGCCGGTTTTATTTATAAAAATTGTTCATTTATAAAAATTGTTCATCTGCAGGAGGTGTTATGTTGCCTTCCGACTGGGATGGAGCTACACCGCCTCTTGCAAATGAACCTAACTATTTTACATTTATCACTGGTTCGTCTTTGAAAATATGGTCTTTTGTTGTTGACTGGACTACTCCTACCAATTCCACGATTGGTGAAACTTCCAGCCTTACACCGGCTACGTTCAGCTCTTATTTTTGTTCTGCGAGCCGGGGACGCTGTATTCCCCAGCCGGGAACCACATACAAACTAGAAACCTTATCAGACCGTTTGATGTATCGATTGCAGTACAGAAATTTTGGCTCTTACCAAACTATGGTGACCTGTCATTCGGTGAATGTGGATGGTGCCGGCCATGCAGGCTGTCGTTGGTATGAATTGCGGAACACAGGTAGCGGATGGAGCATTTACCAGCAAGGAAGCTATGCTCCCGATTCACCTCATCGCTGGATGCCCAGCGTGGCCATGAACGGTCAGGGAGATATCGCACTTGGTTATTCAGTTTCTGACGCTACCTCGACATATCCGTCAATACGATATACCGGACGTCGTGCATCTGACCCTCTTAATACGATGACAGTTGCCGAACAAACATTAATTGCAGGGACTGGTTCACAAACGTATTCCGGCGCCGGCCGCTGGGGTGATTATTCATGCATGTCGGTGGATCCTTCCGATGATCTGACATTCTGGTATACAAACGAATATGTTCAGACTACAGGAGACTGGAGCTGGCAGACACGTATAGGTTCCTTTAAATTCAGCAATAATCCTTCTGTTACCACAACAGCCGCAACCCTTGTTACTCCTACTTCGGCCACATTGAACGGGACCATTAACCCCAACGGACTTGCTTCCACATATCATTTTGAATGGGGAACGTCAACATCTTATGGAAACCTCACAACCACCAATTCGGCCGGATCCGGGTCGGCAACTGTGAATGTTAATGCTCCGATTAGCGGGCTTACAGCAGGATTAACCTATCATTTCCGCCTCACCGGATCCAATAGTGACGGCAATACAAACGGTAACGATATGACCTTTACACCCGGGGGAGCCAATGTGACTACAACAGCTGCAACAGCGATCACAATGACCACTGCAACATCCGGAGGAAATGTGATCTCTGACGGAGGCGGATCGGTAACTGCCCGTGGTGTATGCTGGAACACAACAATCAACCCGACAATTTCAGGAACTCATACCACCGATGGTTCAGGTCTGGGAACATTCACCAGTTCACTCACCAGCCTTACTGCCAATACGCTTTATCATATAAGGGCCTATGCAACAAACAGTTACGGGACCTGGTATGGCGCCGATCTTACTTTTACAACACTTTGCGGGATCTATACACCCCCCCTCAATGAACCGTTCAATAATACTACCATTCCCTCATGCTGGTCACAGGTTGACAACCAAGCCAACGGAGAGATATGGCAGTTCGGAACCATCACAGGAAGCGGGGCTCCTAACCTTACCGGGAATTATGCTTACCTGAACAGCGATGGATATGGCAGCGGTCAATCACAGAACGCGGATCTTGTCAGCCCGGTCCTTGACTGCTCTGCATTCAGTAATGTTACTCTTGCATTCAGTCATTATTTCAGGTCCTGGACAGGGTCATCCGCAACCCTTTCATATAGTATTAATGGAGGAACGTCCTGGACCCAGATCCAAACATGGACTTCTTCTACTGCAAATCCTGCAACTTTCAGCCAGGTTATTGCAGCTGCTAACGGACAGGCCCAGGTTAAATTCAAGTGGAATTATACAGGGACCTTCGGTTACTGGTGGGCAGTTGATAATGTTGCCATAACCGGAACATCAAGCAATACACTGGGGGTAACCCCTCCCAATCAGAATGTACCGGCATCACCTGCAGGTTCAACTCCATTTGCCGTGACCTCCAATACATCCTGGAATGCATCAAGTAACCAAAGTTGGTGTACGGTTAATCCTTCAGGAACGGGAAACGGAACGATCACAGCAAATTATACAGTGAATGCAGGAGTTCCATCAAGGGTCGCAACAATTACCGTTACCGGTACAAGCGCTCCGACCGCGACAGTGACCGTTACCCAGGCAGGAGTTACCCCCACACTTACTGTGACTCCCGCCAACCAGAATGTACCCGCTACTCCTGCAGGTACAACCCCCTTTACAGTGACTTCCAATACAGACTGGACGGTATTGTCGGATCAGACCTGGTGTACCGTGAATACTTCGGGTACAGGTAATGGAACAATAACAGCATCCTATACCCAGAACGGCACAACCAGTTCAAGGGTTGCACATATAACTGTGACCGTCGCATCCTTGACTCCCATTGTTGTAACAGTGACACAGGCTGCTGGCGCGCCGACGCTGACGGTTACTCCGGCCAACCAAAGTGTGCCATATTCACCTGCGGGATCTACATCTTTTGCAGTAATATCCAATACTTCCTGGACAACCAGCTGTAGTGCAAGCTGGTGTACTGTAACACCTTCATCTTCTACCGGAGACGGATCCATTACAGCTTCCTATGCAGAGAACACTGACCTTGCTCCCCGTATCGCTACAATTACAGTTACAGCAAGCGGCCTTTCACCGGTAACCGTGACAGTGACCCAGGATCCTGCACTACCGACACTTACGGTTCAGCCCGCAAATCAGAACGTTCCGGCATCCCCTACAGGAACCACAGCTTTCACAGTCACTTCGAATACCAGCTGGACCGTTGTTTCCGATCAGGCATGGTGTACTGTAAATCCGACCGGAACAGGCAACGGGACGATCACAGCAACGTATGCTGAGAACACTTCTACCAGCGGCAGGATGGCCAACATAACTGTGACAGTTTCCGGATTATCGCCTGTTGTTGTTACAGTGACCCAAAGTGGAATTACCCCTACTTTATCAGTTACCCCTTCAAACAGGAATGTAGGTTATCCGGCAGGAAACACTTCGTTCAGCGTCGTTTCAAATTCCTCCTGGACTGCAACAAGTGACTCGGCCTGGCTTACGGTTACTCCGTCGGGAACTGGTGATGGAACAATAACCGCCACTTTCCAGCAGAACCCCTATCATATCCAAAGGATTGCGGCGGTTACCGTTACAGTGGCCGGGCTGTCTCCCCTGACGGTTACAGTAACCCAGGCACAGTCGATCGTTGCAGTTCCTGAGCATGCTACAGGTGTGATACGTATCATCCCGAATCCTTCAAAAGGAACCTTCCGTGTTGATGTTGGCGACATGAAGTTCAACTCGCTTAATGTGACCATCATGGATATCAATGGAAGGATCATTCTGCAGAAAGTCTGCTGGGAAAAACCGGATCTGAGATTTGACCTTTCCAATACCCCTGAAGGATCCTATGTTGTAAAAATCACTACCGAATACCAGGAAGTGACCCAAAAGCTCATTTTAACGCATTAATTAAGTTTTTATAACAGACTGCTGCCCGATCAGATTCAAGATCGGGCAGCAGTTTTTTTTGGAACATATGGAGGATCTGATTAGCTTTGTTAGCAAATTAACAAGCCGCAGATAAGCTCTGTATGAAAAACTTCTTACGCAAGTTCATTCCTCCGGAAGAATGGTTGAAACCTGTCATTGTCTTACTCGGTATATTCTTCGGACTTGCCGCTTATGCAATCTACATATCGAGGGCTCCATCCTACCTGAGCGACAATCCGGAAACCTGCATTAACTGCCATGTCATGAATCCCCAGTTTTATGACTGGGCACATAGTTCGCACAGAAATGTCGCGACCTGTAACGATTGCCATGTGCCTCATGGTAGCGTATTTGAGAAATACCTTTTCAAAGCAGAGGACGGATTGCGTCATGCCACGATTTTTACATTCCGGGCCGAGCCCCAGGTGATCTATATCAGAGAGGCCGGGCGCAAAGCAGTCCAGACCAACTGTATCCGCTGCCATGAAAAAACAGTGGGGACAGGATTCATGTATTCTGTACAGCCGAATTTTCACAATTACCTGCAGGAAAGAACCTGTCTTGATTGCCATCGTGAAACCCCGCATAAACGGGTTAACGGCCTTACTTCCACACCCAATGCCCTGGTAAAAACAAAGATGGAAAGCCGCAGCGGTAGGGACGAAGACGAGGAGGAAGAAGAAAGGTAAAATGCCATCAGCCAACAATACAAAAGAAGTAAACTAATTGAAAAATGCATATGGAAACTGTGCCAAAAAGAAAATCCTGGAAAAACTGGCTTCTGTTTTTTGCCACCATGGTCATTGTGTTTTTGCTCGGCCTGCTGGCATCTTCTATTACTCAGAGGAAAGCCGAATCGGAATATGTTTACAAACCAAAAATCAAGCTTGAAGAGTATGAGCCAAGGAATGTACTATGGGGAGAAAATTTCCCACGGGAATACCAGAGTTATATTCGGACTGCCGATACCGGTTTTTCCAGCAAGTATAACGGGAATGTGTTTATCGACATGCTGGCCAGGGATCCTCGCATGGTTGTGCTCTGGGCAGGCTATGCCTTTTCAAAGGATTACAGCCAGAGCCGCGGGCATTACTATGCTATTACCGATATCCGCAGCACACTGAGAACAGGTGCACCGAAAGGGCCGGATGACGGACCCCAGCCAAATACTTGCTGGACCTGTAAAAGCCCGGATGTGCCCCTTTTGATGGAGAAGCTCGGGCCAAAAGATTTTTATAAAGGCAAATGGGCTTCCAGGGGAAATGAAATTGTAAACTACATTGGTTGTGCCGATTGCCATGACCCCGGGACCATGGACCTGAGGATCACCAGGCCGGCTCTGATCGAAGCCTTTAAAGCCATAGGCAGGGACATCAGCAAAGCAACGCACCAGGAAATGAGATCGCTTGTTTGTGCCCAGTGTCATGTAGAATATTATTTTGATAAACACCGGCCGGATGCACCGGATATAGCGTACCTGACTTTCCCGTGGAAATACGGAACATCTGCCGATTCAGCCCTGAAGTATTATAATGAGATTGGTTTTTCGGATTTCACGCACCAGCTTAGTAAGGCACCCATGCTCAAAGCCCAGCATCCCGACTACGAGCTGTATCTCACCGGGATCCATGCCGATCGTGGTGTAGCATGTGCCGATTGCCATATGCCGTATATTAAGGAAGGAGGGCAGAAGTTCACAAGCCACAAAATTACCAGCCCGCTGGCAAACATTACGAACACTTGCCAGGTATGCCACAGGGAAAGCGAAGAAAGCCTGCGCGAGAATGTTTATGAACGGCAGGATAAGGTAAAGCAGATCAGGGACCTGGCCGAAATCGAGCTCGTTAAAGCCCATGTTGAGGCAAAAGCCGCCTGGGAAGCAGGCGCCAATGACAAAGAAATGGAAACAGGGCTGAAACATATCCGGAATGCACAGTGGTACTGGGATTATTCTGCCGCAAGCCACGGTGCATCATTCCATTCACCCATTGAAGTTTCGAGAATAACAGGACTGGCAATAAATGAAGCCAAGGAAGCCAGGATTTATCTTGCCCGCATCCTTTCGAAATACGGAAAAAACGGCGAGATATCTTATCCCGATATTGCAACGAAAGAGAAAGCCCAGAAATTCATAGGTTTGCAAATGGATCAGCTGAACCGGGAAAAACAGGAATTCCTGAAAACCCTCGTTCCTGCTTGGGACCAGAAAGCAAAAGAGAGAGAAAATCAATGGGTTAAACCAGAAAATGAAAAAGATTAATTATGAGCCTGGAAGAAACAATTAATAACGACATCAAATCGGCCATGCTTGCCAGGGAACAGGAAAAACTGGAAGCCATACGTGCCGTTAAGGCAGCAATACTGCTTGAAAAATCAAAGGAAAGCGGAACCGGGAAGGTCGATGAGGCGGCCGAACTGCGAATACTCCAGAAACTGGTAAAACAAAGGAAGGAATCTGCGGAAGTATACCGAAGCGGAAATCGCGAAGACCTGGCGAAAAATGAAATTTTCGAAGCTTCAATAATAGAAGCTTACCTGCCACAGCAGTTAAGCCAGGAGGAGGTTGAAGAAAAGATCAGGCAGATCATTGCTCAGAACGGCGCCGCTTCAATGAAAGATATGGGCAAAATAATGGGAATGGCAAGCAAGGAGTTTGCCGGAAGAGCGGATAATAAATTGATATCAGAGATCGTAAAGCGCCTTTTGGGAGGATGACTATGGATTTCCTGACCCCATATCACTGGAAGGACTATGAACTGATCGATACCGGCGGCTTAGAAAAGCTGGAACGGTTCGGGCAGTTCATCCTGGCCCGTCCGGAGCCCCAGGCTGTCTGGAAAAAAGCATTTCCCGAAAGCGATTGGGAAAAGATGGCTCATGCAAAGTATCGGAGGCAGAAAGGAATGGATCCGGCAAAATCGGAGAGTTCTGAAAAAGGAGAATGGGTCAAACTTAAAAAGATCCCTGACCAATGGATCATAAGCTTTCAATACAAAGATATGAGCCTCAGATTCAGGCTGGGCCTAACATCTTTCGGGCATATAGGGATTTTCCCTGAGCAGGCGGTGAACTGGGAATTCATATACGAATTTATTTCCGGACAGGACAGGAAGCAGGTCTTCAAGGTCCTTAATCTTTTTGCATATACCGGCGGGGCATCCCTGGCAGCGAAAGCTGCAGGAGCCGATGTGGTCCATGTCGACTCTTCGAAACCGACACTGACCTGGGCAAAAGAGATCATGGAGGTGTCGAAACTCGATGGCATCCGCTGGGTTGTGGAGGATGCCCTTAAATTCATCAGGAGGGAAGCAAAGCGCGGGAATAAATACAACGGGATCATTCTGGACCCTCCAGCTTACGGGCGTGGCCCGGAAGGCGAAAAATGGATGCTGCAGGACAGTATTGATGAGATGATCTCATACTGCTGGGAGATCTTGATGCCATCAGACAGCTTTATTATCTTCAGCCTTTATTCCATGGGGTTTTCAGCACTGGTAGAGGAAAATCTTATAAAAACATATTTTAAAGGCAGCAGTAAAACTGAAACAGCCGAACTCTTTTTCCCCGACAGGAACGGAAGAAAGCTCCCCCTGGGCACAATGCTAAGGCTGATTAATTAAGGTAGCAACAAAGGGTTGAACAGAAGCTTGTAGGTGGCCTGGGTAGAAGCCCTGAACTGTGGGCCGAATCCGTACAGTATTAATTGTCCTTTCCCCTTTTTCAGCCATACCATCACAGACTTATCGGCCAACTTTTCCGGCTTCTCGCAGTATCCGCTCAAAAGAATATTCTCTTCAGGGAATTTCCCGATCACCCTGCGGTCCATGTCAAAACAGGGAATGGATGTTGCAAATACCGGCTCTCCGCGGAAGAATATACCGGTGGATGAGGGCATGCCGGCGGTCAGAGGATTGTCGGAGACCAGGTTCATACTTACGAAAGAACCGGGACAGAACAGGCCTTCTTTTGTAAGGCGCTTGGAAATATCCCTTACGGGCAGCCTGAATTCCCTTGAAGTGTCAGCTGCTTTTACACTAAGCAGGCCGGTGAAAAGTTCAGTTGAAGCTCCCCAGGAAAGAATCCTCCCTCCCTGGTTAAAGAAGTCCATAAGCTTTGCCATCCCTTTTTTCCCGATGCCTTTGGTATATTCGGGAGGGTATGAAGTTGGATAGATCTGTCCGTCAGATTCATTCTTCCCTTCCATGAGAATTGATTTCTCGTTATCTGGAAAAATAACCAGGTCAAAATCCTTAATGAAATCAGTCTTTTCGAATTCACCCGGATGCAGGATCTTATAGGGCACTGTGTAAGTGTCGAAAATAAACCTTGTCCAACCGGCATCCATATCGTGCATGAATGTTTCCACCAAGGCTATCCTTGCGATCTTTACGGGATTTGATGGAATTTCCGACCCGGCAGGAAGGAACTCGGGAGAAACCCCCATCAGATTCACAAGACTATCCAGTTTCGGTTTTTTCCCTCCGTCCCGTTTGATGAAAAAGTCGCCTCTGGCATTTCGGGTCACTTCGAGCCCTTTAGACCTGGCTATGAAGATGGCTTTAAAACTTTCATTATTGCTGACAGGGAAGCGTGCAGCAAAATAATTATCCGGTAAGGGTGTTTTCAGCCAAAAAGGTTCAATAACAAGTTTCATTTTTGATCCAAGGTCAGGTATCAGTGAATCAACCTCAAAGCAATTCACGCCTCGGTGCAAGGGCAGCGACCAGCTGGCAATGTCGTACGGTTTCATGACCTCACCGTCGGGAGTATAATGCCGAACCGGATATTTCTGTTTTTCCAGGATCTCCTTGATAAAGGAGCGGAAGGGCTGTGCCAGGGGGACTACAATGCTGCCTTTCGCAACAGTCAGGCCACTGACAAGAATATCACCCTGCAGCTGATATACAGCAATTCCGTGCTCCATAAGCAGGTTTACCAGAGCAACCAGCTCACTGCGGTCGTGCTGGGCAGCGGGCAGGATGTAGTAATACGGAACCTCTGTCATACCCTTTTTCACTTCGTTCCTGCACATGAAATTCCTGAACTGCAGTATGGCGGCCCTGTTTGCAGCTGCAGTTTTCAGAATGGAATTGGTAGATGAGGTTTCCAAATTAACGATATCGCCAAGCCTCCACCAGCCACCCTTCCAGGGTTCAGGAAAATTAATGCTTTTCTTGTATTCCGAAAGTCCCTTGCCCCCTGTTTCCAGTTCGTTCTCTTCACAATAGATAGGGCTTGCAATATGCACGCTGGCAGCTTCTGTAAGGAATCCGATTACATTTTTCCAGATACAGGTTTCGGTTGAACCCGGCCAGTAGTCATCAAAGAGGTAATTCTGGCTGATCCCCTTAAGGCCATCCGCAGTCATATCCTTCATCATATTGGATCCGAACACTCCTACCCAGTTCCATATGCCGGCATCAACGTTTTCCGCGATAGGATCATGGGGAGGTGGAATGAAATATCTCACACCACCGGAGCCCATCTGGTGTTTTTCGACCATGACCTGGGGGAACCATTCCTTGCTGTAAAGGCCGTCTATCGCACGGGTGTCCTCCTGTGTAAGTGAGATGAAATCCCGGTTGTTATCGTGACCTGCATATTTGTGATAAACCCTGGGCAGGGAGCTGCCTTCAAATTCAGTCCCAAGGTATTTCATGTAATTCTCAACCACCATGTCCATGCCGTCGGGATTATGGCAGGGAACGGCCATGTATACAACTTCATTCAGGCATTTGAGTTTTTCAGGATCGCTTGTTGTGGCCAGGTCATAGGCTATCAGCGGCAGTGACTGTGTAGGGGCCACTTCGGTGGAATGCATTGAAAGGGTTGCAAGTATAAAAACCTTCCCTTCTTCAGCCATCTTCTGAACTGCTTCGGTGGAAAGATCCGGATTCAGGGCAAGCTGGCGGTTAATCTCTTTCAGTTTATCAAGATTTTTAATGTTGTCTGCGGATGAGATGCACACTACGTACATAGGTTTTCCCATTGGAGACCGGCCGATCTGCGCGAGTTTTATTTTTGGGGAGGATTGTTCCAGCAGTTTCAGGTAGTCGACCAGTTTCTCATAATTGAACAGCTTTTTGTCGGTACCAGGCTTAAAGCCGAAAAATTCCTCCGGGCTTATGACATTCTGAGCCTTTAAAGCATTTACATGGGTAACGATCAAAGCAAAAACAAAAAACAGTGCACAGATTTTTTTCATAGACCTGATGTTAGGGACGGCAATATTAATCATTATCAAGGAAAAGATCGGAACTGATTTTGTCGGCAAACAGTTTTCCTTTCCCGGTTAAGGTAAATATCCCTTGATGTTCAATCATGTCTCCTTTGGCGAGGAATTCCGAGGCCTGATCCCTGAAATATGATGCGGGCCCCTCTCCGAATTCTTGTTTTATGTAATGAAGGCTGGCGCCCCATATCGTTCTTAGTGAGATCATCACATACTCATTATAATTCTGTAAGGGGGTAAGGAATTCGGTTTCGTAATGAGGCTTGCCTGTGCTGATGAGACCGGCATACCTGCTGATGCCTGAAAAATTCCACTGCCTTGAAAAACCATTGAAGGAATGGGCTGAAGGGCCCAAACCAAGGTAATATCTGCCTTTCCAGTATGAGGAATTGTGTTTTGAGTACATGCCCGGAAGGCAGAAATTCGAGATCTCGTAATGTTCATAATTACAGGAACCAAGGTATTGCATCAGAAAGCGGAATTGAGATATGGCCTTTTCATCATCAGGCCCCTGCATTTGTTTTTTCCTGATCTTAACATCCAGGGCTGTTTTCGGTTCTGTAGTCAGTGAATAGGCTGAAATATGGGGGATGCCAAGGGCAACCACCTTTTCAAGGTTACCCGCGAAAGCCTTATGTGTAAGAGTTGGCATTCCGTAAATGAAATCGACCGAGATATTTGAAAAACCATGATCCAATGCAAGTTGCACCGATCTTTCTGCCTGGGCTCCGCTGTGAATCCGGCCAAGATACTTAAGGTCGTCATCGGCAAATGACTGGAGGCCAAGGCTCAGCCTGTTGATGCCCCACTTACGCCAGTCCTGCAGTTTATGGGCTGTAATGTCATCAGGATTAGCTTCCAGAGTGATCTCCACGGTTTCTTCAAGGGAAAAGACACTTCTGATTTTTTCTAAAATGCCGGCTATTTCAGATGATTTCAGCAGGGAAGGGGTTCCACCTCCGAAATAGATGGTTTCAACAGTTTGTTTCCCGAGGTAGTGTCGCTGAAGGTTGATTTCTTCATGTAAAGCGCCAAAAAAAATTTCCGCGGATTTTGTTGAAGCCACGGAAAAGAAATTGCAATAGGGACATTTGCTTTTACAGAAAGGGATATGCAGGTAGATCCCGGCCATCCTTCTATTTTTTCAGGATAATGCGGAAAGTAGTTCCTTTTCCGAGGGTGGACGATTTTACAAAGATCTTGCCATTATGGTAGTTTTCGATAATCCTTTTCGACAAGGTGAGCCCGAGTCCCCATCCCCTTGATTTACTGGTAAAGCCAGGATGAAAAATGGTTTTGAACCTTGATTTCGGGATACCCTTTCCGGTATCGGTGATATCAATATGGATATGATCAATATCGTCTGTTATATCAATGGTGATCATCCCGCTACATTCCATGGCATCAACGGCATTCTTGCAAAGATTCTCGATGACCCATTCAAAAAGATGAAGGTTCAGTGGAATTTCCATGACTTTCAAGGGTGGAGGGCTAACCTCGAACTTCACTTTCTGGGATGTCCGGGTACTGATATACCCCACAGCCTGATGGACAACCTGAACGATATTCAGTTTTTCAAGTTTGGCTGCCGATCCAATTTTGGAAAAACGGTCGGTAATGGTTTCAAGCCGCTGAACGTCTTTTTCGATTTCTGTCACAGTTTCATTATCAAGGCCCTTGAGTTTTAGCAATTCTATCCAGGCAACCATTGACGACAGCGGAGTTCCCAGCTGGTGGGCTGTTTCTTTGGCCATGCCGACCCAGACCTGGTTCTGTTCCGATTTTCTGGCATAACTGAACAGAAGGTATGCAATGAACAGGAAAAGAGCAATCACTGCAAGCTGAACAAAGGGATAATATTGAAGCTGTTTCAGCAGGAAGGAATCTTCAAAGTAAATATAATGAACCCCTGTATTTGCCAGGTTTACCCTTATAGGGGCGTTTTCAGAAGCCATGGAACTTAGTGTTTGCTTAACAAAACGCGGGTCTTCCATCTTTTTCTTTGGGATGTTGCCGTAACTGGTCCATTTCTTTCCAGTACTGTCGGTAACGATCACGGGAACTGAAGCTGAATTTAACACAACTTCAGAAAAGAAAGAGTCGATAAGGTCGTCAATCACCTTTTTAAGTTCCGTGAAAATGTTTGAATCCCTGTAATACAGATAAATCTTTTTTTCCTTGTAATAATTTACAATGATAGGGGCGTATTTGCTGAAATCCTTAAGTAGTTTTCCGTCCAGATTTTTCCCCTCAAGATTTATCAGGGAATCTTTGCCTGGCCTGATATTGCGTGAGCTGACAATGATGCCATTATCATCGGTCTGGATGACCGGGATGGTTGTATTATTGGAGATGATCCCAAGGAAAAAATTCAGGTCTTCACTGGATGTTGCTGTGATTATCCTTCTCTGGGCCTCGGCTAGAGTAATCACCCTTCGCCTTTCCTCATCCTTGATCTGTTCGAAAAGTTTATTGGTAACATTAACAAGATCAGCTTTATGGTGGATGGCATCGGCCCAGATTTCGACGTTCTTACGTTCATCTTTGCGGATCTCGTTCACCAGGATATTGGTATAATACAATGAGGCTGCCACGATGATCACGGCAATCGTAAAAAGAATGAGCTTCCAGCGTCTTTTTTTCAGATAAATGTCCACTATACGCTTTTTATTTATAACGCCCCAAAAGCGATTTTATTTTTTCTTCAGGACATAATGAATTGGAATACAAATATATTTACTTTTGTAATAGGAACTTAAAAGGAACAATTTATGAGAACAAGATTCATGTTATCGCTGATGCTTTCAGGGGTATTAGCACTATCATTTATGATGGAAGGATGTAAGCCGGGGAAACCTGCGCAAGTGCGTCAGATCCCGCTCGAGGATTTCTTCAAGAATCCCGAGAAAGCACGTTACCAGATTTCTCCCGACGGGAAATTTTTCTCGTATATGGCGCCTTATCAGAAAAGGATGAACATTTTTGTACAGGAGATCGGCAAGGACAGTGCAATAAGGCTAACTTCAGAAACAGACAGGGATATTTCCAATTATTTCTGGAAGAATCCTACCCGGATCCTTTTCCTGAAAGACACTGGAGGGGATGAGAATTTCCGTCTCTATGGCGTGAATGTTGACGGCAGCAAGCTGGAGGAATCCCCAGGTATTTGACCCCTTCCGCCTGAATATCGTGACAGGTGAGATGAAACAGTTGGCCGAGAACCCAGGAAATATCCAGGGGTGGATGATGGACCATGACGGGAAACTCCGTGTGGCTATTGCCATTGTCGATGGTGTTAACACACAGATCCTTTACCGTGATAAGGAAACCGATAAATTCAAACCGGTGCTGACAACCAATTTTAAAGAAACCGTTTCCCCTGTATTCTTCACCTTCGACAACAAGAATGTATATGCCATCTCAAACCTGGGAAGGGATAAAGCAGTGGTCTGCGAATTTGACATTGCAAATGGCAAAGAGATCAAGACCCTGTATGAAAATCCAAGCTATGATGTAAGTGGCCTGAATTACTCAAAGAAACGTAAGGTACTGACTACTGCAGATTATGAATCCTCGAAGATGGAACGGTATTTCTTTGATGAGGAAACCAAAAAGATTTACGACAGGGTGCAGAAGGAAGTAGGCGATCTGAATGTGAATATTCCCTGGGCCACAAAGGCAGAGGATAAATTCATCGTAAGGGTATACAGTGACAGGTCCCTCGGGGCATATTACATTTATGACAAGACCGAAGACAAGCTTACAAAGATCGCCGATATAGGGCCATGGCTTAAGGAAGATGAACTTGCCCGGATGAACCCTATTGAGTACAAATCTCGCGACGGGCTGACCATCCAGGGTTACCTGACTCTTCCGAACGGTTACACAATGGAAACGGCAAAGAACCTGCCGCTGGTGGTCAATCCTCACGGAGGCCCCTGGGCGCGCGACAGCTGGGGATTCAATCCCGAGGTGCAGTTCCTTGCAAACCGCGGATATGCCGTTTTGCAGATGAACTTCAGGGGTTCCACCGGTTACGGGAGAAAGTTCTGGGAAAATTCCTTCAAACAATGGGGTTTGAGCATGCAGGACGATGTGAGCGACGGGTTAAAGTGGCTTGTCGACAAAGGCATTGCTGATCCAAAACGTGTTGCTATTTATGGCGGAAGCTACGGTGGTTATGCGACGCTGATGGGCATCGTGAAGGATCCTGATCAGTATGCTGCAGCTGTGGATTATGTAGGAGTTTCCAATATGTTCACTTTCATGAATACCATACCTCCGTACTGGAAGCCCATGCTGGATATGTTCCACGAGATGGTCGGAGACCCCAAGAAGGACAGTGCGTTATTGGCATCTGTTTCTCCGGTTTTCCATGTCGACAAGATCAAAACGCCCTTATTCATTGCACAAGGTGCCAATGACCCAAGGGTTAACAAGGCCGAGTCGGATCAGATGGTCGAAGCTTTAAAAAAGAAAGGCGTTGTGGTTGAATACATGGTAAAAGACAATGAAGGCCATGGTTTCCATAATGAAGAGAACCGGTTTGATTTATACAGGGCTATGGAGAAGTTCCTTGGGGAACATCTTAAAAAATAGGCTTTACACGTATTTTTCGCCTTTTTCCAGCCTGACGTCGTTCACGAACTGGCGTATTTGCTGTTCATCTGATTTGCGGCAAACAAGAAGTACGTTGTCGGATTCCACCACAATGTAATCCGTTAGCCCTTCCAGAACAACAACCTTGTCGTTCGGCATATTCACAATGCAGTTTTTGGAATCATACAGAATGACGTTTTTCCCAACAACTGCATTGGAATGCTTGTCTTTTGGACGGTTCTCAAAAAGTGAGCCCCAGGTTCCAAGATCCGACCAGCCGAAATCCGCGGCAAGTACATAAACATTGCTGGCTTTTTCCATCACGCCATAGTCAATGGAGATGCTTTTACATATCGTATAAGTATCCTTAATAAAGGCTTTTTCTTTAGGGGTTTTATATACTTTAATCCCTTTGTTAAACAGAATGTCCACTTCCGGCAGATGTTCTTCAAATGCCTTCATGATGCTTTTAACCGACCAAATGAATATCCCCGAATTCCAGAGGAAGTCCCCGCACTTCACGAAAGTGATAGCAAGGTCAAGATTGGGTTTTTCGGTAAATGTTTTCACTCTTCTGATATGAGGGTCTTTGGGATGAACGGTACCTTCGAGAAATTGGATATATCCGTAACCCGTATCCGGTCTGCTGGGTTTGATCCCAAGGGTCAGGAGCCAGTTATGTTCCGAAGCAGCGTCCAGGGCAGATTTGATATTAGCGATAAAAATGTCTTCCTTAAGAATGATATGATCGGAAGGGGCGACCACTATTCTGGCTTCCGGGTCGCGCTGGAGGATACGATAATTGGCATAGGCAATACAGGGTGCGGTGTTCCGGCGGGAAGGCTCCAGAAGGATCTGGTCGGGCAGCATTTCCGGGATCTGCTGCCTTACAAGGTCAAAATAGATCTCGTTGGTCACTACATAAATGTTCTCCCGGGGGCAGATCTTCTTGAACCGCCTGAAAGTCTGCTGAATCAGGGTTTCACCAGTGCCAAGTATGTCGATGAACTGTTTGGGGTGGCTGGTCCTGCTCATGGGCCAGAAGCGTGCGCCAATACCGCCGGCCATAATCACGCAATAATTGTGCTTTGATTTTGCCATATCCTGAACTATTCTCTTGCAAACATAATTATTATCCTGACTAATTGCAATATTTTTTCTCCTTCTCATTTTTTACCGGCATTATCATAGCTTCCGGGCTGAAAAGATACATTCGCTGCGATTTGACACACTGGCAGCGGTAACGTTTCCTTAGCTTGTCCATTTTCAGAAAAATCCTTCCCGTGCCTGTCATAAAAAGTTCCCCTTCGGGAATGTCGGTGATCCTGGTATGCTCTCCCGGGGGGTCATAAGCCTGTAACACCCTCTGAAGCCTGCTGTCGGCGGATGCGGATGCTTTTGGGGCTTCAAAATAGGAAACAAGGGCTTTTTCAATCTGATCCGGGAAGACATTCATGCTTAAAAACGGCTGAATCAGCCCTGTAAAGCGTTTTTTCCATTCCTTCCCATGAGGCCTTGGCCTGTGTTTACGGATTAAGAAGATATTGGCCTTTTCGGTGTCCAGGTAGACGAAGAAATGGGCTATTTCGTGGATCAGGGTAAGCAGGAAAGCATAGGGATTGAGATCCCCGTTAACAGTGATCCCTGGTGGCCGGCCGTTCCGGGCAGGACGAAAATCCCCGGTCTTTGTCGAACGCTTTCTGGTTATCCTGCAATCAAGAGTACGGCCCTGCAGGCATACGATCAGCATATCCATGGCAGTCTCAGGAATGAAACTTCTGAAAATCCTGTCAATTTTTTCAGGGTTCAGCAGGTAAGGGTTGTCGGCGTTATGCTCAAATAGCCGAATGAAGGGCAGTTGCAATTTTTCGGATGTTTTTGTTTTGAACGGGATGGGTATCGTTGTGAGGAACAGGAGCAAACCGCAACGACAAGGACCACTGCAAAGATCAGTAAAAACCACCACCGAATTATAAACTTCCGCATAGTTTATCAACAGTATAAAAATACCTGATTTCCCATTAAAACGTTAATTTTAATAAAAATGGTATCTTAGCACTGGATTTATGTTAAGGCCCATCTCGACCATCGGAAGTTATGTGCTGCTGATGCGGCGCGTTTTTACCCGGCCCCAGAAAGGCAAGCTTTTCTGGCAACAGTTGTTTTTTGAAATCGACCAACTCGGCATTGATTCCATCGGCATTGTTGCTTTTATTTCAATGTTCATGGGAGCCGTTGTTGCCATTCAGACGGCATACAATATCGACAGCCCCCTCATCCCAATGTCGATGGTAGGGTTCACAACCCGCCAATCGGTTATACTTGAATTTTCACCCACTGTGATCAGCCTGATCCTGGCTGGGAAAGTTGGATCCCGCATTGCTTCCCAGATAGGTACCATGAGGGTCACGGAACAGATCGATGCCCTCGAGATAATGGGAGTTAATTCGGCTAACTATCTTATTTTTCCAAAGGTCGTTGCTTCTGTTCTTATCAACCCGGTACTTATTGTTTTCAGCATGTGGCTGGGTATCATTGGCGGATGCGGCGCAATGATGTTTTCCAAACTGGTGAGCATGCATGACTATATTCTGGGGATACGGTATTATTTTGAAGCCTACACAATTTTTTACGCGATTACCAAAACCATCTGTTTCGCATTTATCATTGCAACGGTCTCAGGATTTTTCGGGTACCAGACCCAGGGCGGGGCGCTTGAAGTAGGACAGGCAAGTACAAAAGCGGTTGTGGTCAGCAGTATAGTCATCATTCTATTCAACCTTGTCCTCACTCAACTCCTTCTGGGATGATAGAAGCAAGGAATATCAATAAAAGTTTCGGGGAAAATCATGTGCTCCGCGACGTTTCCTGTAAATTCCATCCCGGCAAGACCAACCTGATCATTGGCCAGAGCGGCTCCGGCAAAACGGTTCTGATGAAGTGTCTTGTCGGATTGTTTGAAGTTGACGACGGCCAGGTGCTCTATGACGACAGGAATTTTTCCGCAATGAATATTGAAAAGCGTAAGGAGATCCGGCAAGAGCTGGGAATGCTCTTCCAGGGCGCTGCCCTTTTCGATTCAATGACCGTCCAGGAAAATGTGATGTTCCCCCTGAACATGTTCACAAAAAAAACCGTAGAAGAAAAAATTGACAGGGTGAATTTTGTGCTTAAACGGGTGAACCTGGAAAACAGGAATAAGTTAATGCCGACGGAACTTAGCGGGGGTATGAAAAAACGTGTGGCTATTGCAAGGGCCATAGTAATGAACCCGAAATATCTGTACTGCGATGAACCGAATTCCGGCCTTGACCCTCAAACCTCCAATGTAATCGACCTTCTGATACAGGAACTTACCTATGAATACGGGATCACGACCATCGTCAATACACATGATATGAATTCAGTACTATCAATAGGGGATTCCATAGAATTCATCTATGAGGGCCAGATCTGGTGGTCGGGGAACAAGGAAGAGATCCTGCATATGGGAAATAAGGAACTGAATGATTTTGTATTCGGAACAGAATTAACCAAAAGACTTAGGAAATGAATTTTTTTGATGTGCTTATCCTGGGCTTTCTGGCCCTCTTTGTCATCAATGGCTTCAGGAAGGGATTTATCATCAGCCTTGCTTCCCTGGCCGCCCTCATCCTCGGGATCTATCTCGCAATTCATTTTTCAAATTATATCCAGACCCTGTTGCAGGACAATTTTCATCCTTCCAAAACATGGCTTCCCATTCTTTCATTCTCGGTAACATTTCTGATCGTAGTCATTCTGGTCCTTATTGTGGCAAAATTGATGGAAAAGATCATTGATGTTGTTGGAATGGGATTCCTGAACAAGTTAGCCGGGGCTTTGCTCGGGCTGCTTAAAGGGGTGGTCCTGGCAAGTATTATTCTGTTCATCTTCTTCAGCATAGATAAAAAGCAAAAATGGATTACTGCGGAAGACCGCAAGGGGTCGCTCACAATGAACACTGTTGAGAAAGTCTTTCCCCGAATAATGGCAGGCCTGGGAACAAGCTTTCACTTTCCCTTTCTGAATGATGATCAGAAACCGGGCAATTCCCAATAAGCAAGAGCAGGAAAAGCAGGGATGCCTATTCCAGGATTGCTTTAATACCGGGCAATTCCTTACCTTCAATATATTCAAGCATTGCCCCGCCGCCGGTAGAGACATAGCTGACCTTATCGGCCAGATCGTATTTGTTTAATGCTGCAACAGAATCCCCGCCACCAATCAGAGAGAATGAACCATTGGCAGTAGCTTCGGCAATTGCCAGTGCAATGCTTTTGGTGCCTTCTTCGTAGTTGTTCATCTCAAAAACGCCCATGGGTCCGTTCCATAAGATGGTGGAAGATTTTTCGATTACATGTTTGAATTTCTGGATTGAAGACGGGCCGATGTCGAGACCGAGCCATGGTAAAGGAATATCGTAGGCGCTTGACAATTTTTTATTGGCGTCGTTGGAAAAAGCATCGGCAATCACGGCATCAGGGGGAATATACAGGTTCACCCCAAGGGACTTGGCACCTTCAATGATATTCTTTGCAAGTTCGATGTATTCATCTTCCACAAGCGAGGCGCCTGTTTCACCCCCCAGAGCCCTGATAAAAGTGAACATCATCCCTCCACCGATTATGAGGTTATCGACCTTATCCATCAGATGATTGATGATCTCTATTTTAGTGGAAACCTTGGCACCGCCCAGTATTGCAGTAAAAGGCCGCTGAGCATTTTTCACACATTTATCCAAATTAAGGATTTCGCTGCCCATCACATACCCGAACATTTTCGTTTCAGGGAAGAACTTTGCAATAATGGTTGTGGAGGCATGGGCACGGTGAGCCGTTCCGAAGGCGTCATTGACATATAGATCACCCAGTTTAGCAAGTTTGCCGGCAAAGGCTTCGTCACCTTTTTCCTCTTCCTTGTAGAAACGCAGATTCTCGAGAAGAAGAACATCACCCGGCTTCAAAGCAGAGGCCATTGTAACAGCCGACTGTCCGATGCAATCATCGGCAAACTGCACCGGCCGGTTCAGCGTCTTCGAAAGGTAGGGTACAATATGCTTCAGCGAATATTTTTCCTCGGGGCCGCCTTTAGGCCTTCCAAGATGGGACATCAGAATTACTGAGCCACCTCCGCCCAAAATCTTGTTGATAGTGGGAATAGTGGCATCTATCCTTGTAGTATCTGTTATATTGTACTGGGCATCCAGGGGTACATTGAAATCAACCCTGATCAGTGCCCGTTTACCTGCAAAATTAAAATCATCAATAGTTTTCATACTATTCATTTTATAAACTCAGGCAAAATTAAAATTTTTAACCCGCACAATGCATATCTTTTTAATTTTACCCTGAAATTCAACCATCTCTCAATGCAGGATTTAAAAGTAGCTTTTATACAGACTGAACTGGGCTGGGAAGACAAATCACAAAACCTGAACAGGTTCGAAGAGCATCTTGCAAAGATCAATGAAGCAGTTGACCTGATCATACTGCCTGAGATGTTCAATACAGGCTTTTCAATCAACCCGGAATCCTTTGCTGAAGAAATGAACGGGGAAGGGGTTGGCTATCTGCAGAGAAAAGCCAAGGATCTGAATGCAGTTCTTATGGGAAGCCTTTTGATAAGGACTGCTGAGGGATTTGTTAACAGGCTTGTTACTGCACATCCCGGTGGGAAGGTGGAAACATACGATAAAAGACATCTGTTTCGGTTAAGCGAAGAATACAGGATCATCAACGGCGGGACTAAGAGGCTGGTGGTAAAAGTGAAAGACTGGAGGATCCGTCCCCTGGTATGTTATGACCTCAGGTTTCCGGTCTGGAGTAAAAATACATACGCTAATGACAAGTACGAATATGATGTACTGGTGTATGTGGCCAACTGGCCTGCCAGCCGTTCGAATGTTTGGAGAACACTCCTGGCGGCCCGTGCCATGGAAAACCAGGTATACTGCATTGGGGTCAACAGGATTGGAGAAGATGGTCACGGAACTTACCATTCGGGAGATTCTATGGCTTTGGATGGCAAGGGGAACATTCTTTCTTCAATTCCCTCAGGAGAAGAATCTGTGAATGTTGTGACACTTTCAAGACAGGACCTTGATATATACAGGGAATCTTTTACAATTGGAATGGACTGGGACCGGTTTAGTATAGAACATTAATCATATGCCATCGATTTCAGCGGTTATCATTGCAAAAAACGAAGAGGGGAAGATCAGGCTCTGCCTCGATTCACTAAAATCATTTGCCGCCGAGATCGTGGTAGTGGATTCCGGGTCTTCGGACCGCACTGCCGAACTCTGCCTGGAGCAAGGATGCAGGGTCTTTCACAGGGAATTTGACAGCTACGGAAGCCAAAAACAATTTGCTGTTGGACAGGCGGTGAATGACTGGGTGCTTTCGGTTGATGCCGATGAGGTTCTTACAGCTGAGCTTCAGAAAGAGCTGGCAGGCATGACAATGGCCGGGGAATTGCCGTTTGATACTTATACGATACCATTCTCCCTTGTGTACATGGGAAGGATACTGAAACATAGCGGAGTAGGCCATGAAGTGCATCTCCGCCTGTTCAACCGTAAAAAAGGGAGGTTTACAACATCGGCTGTTCATGAAGGCATTGTGTGTGATGGGAGTACCGGTAAGCTGAAGAACCGCATCCTTCATTATTCTTACAGGGACATCAGCCATCATCTTGAAAAGATCAATATCTATACATCCCAGGCTGCAGAGGAACTTGTAAAGAAAGGAAAGAGGTATTCCCATTTTGCCATTGTGTTCAAGTTCCCCCTGAGTTTCATTACATATTATATACTCAAGGGGGGCATTCTTGACGGCTATCCCGGCTTTGTCTGGTCATATCTTGCAGCCTTTTATGCTACCATAAAACTTGCAAAAACCACAGAACGACAGAAAATACAATGACCTTATTAGAGATCATTATCCCGGTTTTATTTTTCCTGGCTCTTGGTTACCTGACCCTCGAATATAGCCTGCTGATTCCTCCAAAGAAAGGCCTGCCAGTGCTGATGTATCATAATATTTCAGACGGGTTGGCCGATGGCCTGAATATTATATCCAGCCAGCTGGAACTCCAATTTATGTACCTGAAGGAAAAAGGGTACAACAGTTTATCGTTGAAGCAATTATCAGCTTTGATGAATGAAGGCGGCAAGCTTCCTAAGCGTTCATTTGTCCTTACTTTCGATGATGCCTATAAGAGTATGGAAGATAAACTTCTTCCGCTTCTCGAGCGATATGGTTTCTATGCCACTATTTTCGTTCCTGTTGCCTTTATCGGGAAATCCAATCTTTGGGATGATGGAGGTATTCCGGTAATGACTGCCGCATCTTTGCAGAAGATCAGCCACAACCCTCATGTTGAGATCGGCTTGCATTCATTTCTCCACCGTTCGTATAACGACATGGACTCCGATGACATGCTGGAAGACCTTAGGAACTGCCGTCAGACTCTGGAATATTACAAGATTCCTTATTTCAATGCGCTTGCCTATCCTTACGGTGCATATCCCAGGAAAGACCTGAAGTTTAAAAAGGAAATGTTTGATATGTTCAATGAATCGGGTCTCGAATTTGCTTTCAGGATCGGGAACCACATCAATCCATTCCCCTTTAGACAGAGGTATGAGGTCAGGCGTATTGACATCAAGGGAACGGATTCATTTTTTATTTTCAAAACCAAATTAAAAAAAGGCAGAGCCAAAGTTTTTGCCTGAGAAAGCATGAAGATAACATTTGCAGATTTTTGCAGATTCTGGTTTCTGATAGCTCTTGCAGGGCTGATCTCCATGCTGCCGTTTTCCAAGATTGTCATCAGTATTTCCGAAATGGTGCTTGCGGGAGCCTGGATACTGCAGAGGTATGATGTGGAGGGCCTGGGGAAATTGCTTAATAAAAGGTCCACCCTCATGACAATGGGAATAATATTGCCCTATGCAGTACTTTTCCTTTTCAAAAGCATTGCCCGCGGAATTCGTGATCTTTACAGGAACAAACCAGCCCTTGTTTTTTTCTCCCTCTATTTGCTGCATGTTGCAGGACTGCTCTTCACAACAGATTTTGACTATGCCATGAAGGATCTTAGGACTAAACTGCCGATCTTTCTTATTCCGCTTTTCCTGGGAACCTCAAAGCCTCTGAGCAGAAATTTATTCAATGCTTACATTTTTCTATTCCTGCTGGCTCTGATCATAGGCACTCTGATGTATTCATGGAAAATTTACTATCTGAAATACATTGATATCCGAGATGTTTCAAGAAATGTTTCGCATATAATCCTTGGCCTTGAGCTGGCGTTGGGACTGTTTATCATGGTTTGGTTCATTTTCCGGCGCTCGTTTCCGGCATGGAGCAAGGTTCTTTTTATTCTTGTTTCGGCCTGGTTTATCTATTATATTTTCATCAGCAGATCATTCACCGGCCTGGCCGTTTTTGCCATTACAGCAATTATACTGCTACCGATTCTTGTATTCAGGCAAAAACGGCCAGGCCTCAAGGTGCTTCTTTCTGTCGTGATGATCCTTTTTGCCGCCGGAGCAGCATTCTATATCAACAGGATCGTTAAAGAGTATTATACCGTTAACCCGGTGGATAAAACCCGGCTCGACAGCATTACTTCCAGGGGCAACCCTTATGTACATATCAGGTTTAGCGATATGACCGAAAACGGGAACTACCTGTATCTCTATTGCCAGTTAGGCGAGCTTAAGGATGCCTGGAACAAACGAAGCGGGATAACATTTGACAGCACTGGAATTAATGGCGAAAAAATTACTTTTACCCTCATACGTTTTCTCACTTCCAAAAACCTGAGAAAAGATGCCGACGGGGTTAATGCCCTCAGCCCGGAAGAGGTCCATGCAATCGAAAGAGGGGTCCCGAACTACCTTTTCCTTGATCAGTTCAGCATGAGGTCAAGGATATATGAACTCCTTTGGGGGTATGAAATGTACAAGCGAACCGGTGATCCTACGGGTTACACCCTGATGCAAAGAATAGAATTCTGGAAAGCTTCCCTGGGGATCATCGGCGATAACTGGCTCACAGGGGTTGGAACCGGTGATATGAATGAAGCATTTCAGCAGCAATATGATAAAATGAATTCCAAGCTTCCCTCCGACCAGCGCTGGAGATCACATAACCAGTTCCTGTCGGTATTTGTCGGGTTCGGATTGTTCGGATTTATCTGGTTCCTGCTTGCGCTGTTCTATCCTGCATGGAGGCTCAGTGGATTTACCGACTATTTTTTCCTGGTTTTTATAGTCATAGCGACCCTGTCGATGCTGACGGAAGATACCTTGGAATCCCAGATGGGTGTGACTTTCTTCACATTCTTCTATTGTTTCTTCCTGTTTGGCAGAAAGGAGTACGACCGTATCTGATGTCCGTTAATTTCTCAGGATAACAACCGCACAAACCGGATTGCTCGGGAAGCTGCCTGCTCCGGTTGATGTAAGGAAATTCTTTCAGTAAATGTGTCAGGGGAAAAATATGGCGATCTTGAACCCGGCGTAACTCAAACCCAGTTTATAGTAAACGGTACCTGGAGGGGGAAAAACCTTTGCAGTGTCGGCCTTGTACCAATTCTGATAACTAGTGTTCAGCGCCTGGTATTTGTAAAATATCTCATAACCGAACTTCAGTTTGTTCGATACTTTCATTTTATATCCCACTCCTATCATCAATGCAAAGGCGCCTCTTCCTTCAGCAATATATGAGCGATTCTCACTTCCTCCTCTTGAATACCTTGTCCCTATTCCATAACCCAGGTAAATATTGGCAAAGAATGTATTGTCGGTCTGTTTGAAATTGTATCCCAGGTATCCGTAAACAGGCCAGAACAGGCCGTATCTCCATTTCTCCACACCAAGGCTTACCCCGAGCAGCCAGCGGTTATTGTACATGACCCCGTTGACTGTTTGAAGTGTGGCAACGATCTCGTCGTTTTTTACTTTATATGTCACTCCATTATAGACATTGCTAGGGAACGAACCGATCCCGAAGGACACTCCCAACTCGGTTTTATTGAAGTATTTTAAGGTGTTCGAGGCCGTGTCCCTTTCCTGGGAAAAAGCACTGGAAATAACCAGAAGGAAAGCTGCACTCAATAAGCAGATAACCGGTTTATTAAACATAGGAATTCAATTATTCCATAAAGGTAAAATAAAAAATAATTAACTTGCCTGACCTTAATAAATTGTTTCATGAAGTGGTTTTTTATAGTCAATCCCAATGCCGGCAGCAGGAAAGGCTTCCGCGACTGGCCTAAAATCTCCAGGCTGATCAAAGAATCCGGGATACCATATGAGGCGGTACTGACAACCCATCGCGGCCATGCCATTGACCTGTGCTGTGATTGTATAAAACAAGGCTATCGCCGGATCGCAATTGTTGGCGGTGATGGAACCCTGAATGAAGCCCTGAATGGTGTTTTCATTCAGAAGGATATTGACCCTAAGGAGATCCTCCTGGGGATGATCCCTGTTGGCACGGGCAATGACTGGTGCAGGTCGTTCAATATCCCTTTCGATTATAAAAAAGCTGTGGAAGTCCTGATAAAGGAAAAAATCTTTGTCCAGGATGTTGGAAAGGTCACGCATTATCACCACGACAAACCTGAAATACGGTATTTTATGAATGTGGCAGGATTAGGCTATGATGCACTTGTGGCCAAGAAGACAAATATTCTGAAGGAAAAAGGCAGGGGAGGGCCTCTGACTTATTTTTATTTTGTCTTTGCCAGCCTCTTCCAATACAGATTCATGGATGCTGTAATTGAAGTTGATGGGGAATCGGTTTTCAAAGGTGAGTTATTTTCAATGAATGTCGGGATCTGCAAATACAATGGCGGTGGTATGAAGCAGGTGCCATTTGCAATTCCTGATGACGGCCTGCTTGACGTTACTTTGATTAAAAAAGCCCCGAAATACATAGTGATTCAGCATGCACGCAAACTCTATGACGGTTCGCTTGTGAACCTCCCGATGGTTAAAACTTTCAGGGGAAAACAGATCAGGATACGGTCAACCGGAAGAATTTACCTGGAAACCGATGGGGAGTCGCTGGGGCATACTCCCTTCACGTTTGAAATAATTCCTTTAGGAATAAGGACGGTAGTGGGATGAATCTCAGGCATTGACTGGGTCGACCCAGTCACCATTCTCTTTTATCAGTTTTATCAGTTCCTTAACAGCGTTGCTTTCGGGAATGTTTTTCCTCAGAAGATACTGGCCCTTATACAGCATGACTTTCCCCTTTGCTCCCCCCACATAACCGTAGTTCGCATCGGCCATCTCTCCGGGTCCGTTCACAATGCATCCCATGACTGCAATTTTCAGTCCCTTAAGGTGGCCCGTGGCAGCCTTTACGTCTTCCACTGCTTCCTGAATGTTGAATAAAGTCCGTGCACAGGAAGGGCAGGAAATAAATTCTGTACGGGTTATCCTTACACCTGTTGCCTGAAGTATGCCATATGCAACAGGAATTTCGAATTCAGGATCTTCTGTTATGGAAACCCTGATGGTGTCTCCAATGCCATCGGCAAGGAGGCTGCCTATTCCGACAGCGGATTTCAGACGTCCGTCTTCACCGGATCCGGCTTCGGTTAAACCCAGATGTAACGGATAATCCATACCGGCCGACTTCATTTCTTTTACCAGCATGCGGTTTGATTGTATCATTACCCGGGTGTTACTGGCCTTGAGCGAAAGTACCAGGTTGCTGAATCCGTGATGGTCACAGATCCTTGCAAACTCCAGAGCCGATTC
The DNA here is from genome assembly GCA_026391775.1 of Bacteroidota bacterium. Lineage (GTDB taxonomy): Bacteria > Bacteroidota > Bacteroidia > Bacteroidales > FEN-979 > CAIRDP01. Next base: position 100,093 of record JAPLDK010000074.1, on the reverse strand, counting down.
AACCATACCTTTCGGAGTATCACCATACCTGGTCCTGATCCGTTCTGATAATGAACCATGGTTTACTCCGATTCTCACGGCAGTGCCGTTTTCCCTGCATATCCTGAGAAAGGGTGCAAGTTTGTCGGAAATGACATGCAACTCCCTGTTGTAGTTGATATCGTTCATCCAATATCCAGGATCGGTTTGCCGGCCTTTCCTGTCAATGTAATTCCCGGGATTGATCCGTACTTTCTCAACAAAACGGGCAGCGAATTCTGCAATGGCCGGATTAAAATGAACATCAGCTATGATAGGAGTGTCAAACCCTTCTTTCCTGAGTAATTTCCTGATGCCCTTCAGGGTTTCTGCTTCCTTCATCCCCGGGATGGCAATACGAACGTATTCGCATCCGGCTTCAATCATCCTGACAGCCTGGGCAACGGTTGCTTTGGTATTAAGCGTATCGGTATTGGTCATGGATTGAACCCTGATGGGATAATCACCTCCCATGGAGACACCGCCAATGTCAATGACCCGGGTCTTAAAGCGTTTGCAGATTAAAGCAGGCATGGATGCAAAAGTAGCGAAATAGCGAAGTAATGAAGCAGCGAAATTAAAGATAAATTGAGGGAATAAGCAAATTTCGCTATCTCGCTATCTCGCTACTTCGCTATTTCAGACCTTTCACCCTTGGTTTCCCGGCCACAAAGTCTTTCAGATAATAAGGTTCGAAATAGGCCAGGTTTTCAAATGCCTTGTGCATAAACTTTCCCAGCGCCAGCGGATATGAGAAGCGCGCAGAAAGTGCAAAATCATCAATGAAAACCGAATGTTCATGAGTGCCCAGAAGAGCTTTGCATTTTGCTGCTCCTTCTCCGGCGAAAATTAGCGTGCCGGAACCCAGTAAATCGGCAAAAGACTCACCGGTTATGATCTCAGCTGAAACAGGGTATATTTCATTAAGCGATTTGTCATAAACAGCAGTGTAGACCTCCATTCTCCTGGCATCAAGCATGGGACAAAGCAGGAAGTCGCCGGATCCGGCCAGCTCGCGCATCCCAAGTGCGAGGGCTTTAAGCGTGGGAACGGCAATCATTGGCTTATCCAGGGCATAGCAAAATCCCTTGGCTGCTGCAACTCCTATCCTTAACCCGGTATATGATCCCGGGCCCATGCTGACTGCAATGGCATCCATATCGGGCAAGCCAAGGCCGGCATCACTTAGAGCCATGTCGATCAGGTTAGTAAGCTGAGCGGAGTGGGCATTCTTTTGTTCCGATTCATGACAGCTGAGAATTCTGCCATCCTGGCCAATGGCGACGGAACAAATCCCGGAGGAGGTTTCAAGACAAAGGACAGAGCCCATAGTCTATTTTTCCTTTTCGAAAAGATCTTTCTTATCGACCTTCTTCACTTTATCCCCGTCTTTAAGGGTTTTCGATACAAGTGAGTAAGGGGCCACAATAACCTCATCACCTTCTTTGAGGCCCGAAAGCACCTGGATATTAGTGTTGTCCTGTATACCTGTTTTTACATCAACCTTTTTGGCAGTGCCGTCGGTAAACCTGAACACACATTCTTTAACCTCATCCGACTTTTTCTTTGTGCTTACGATAATTGTCTTATCATCGCCGTTATCCTGGGTCTTTCTGGTCTTCTCATTCATCTTGTCAAGACTGTCCTTGGCCACTCTTGTTGTCACAGCCTGGATAGGAACAGAAAGTACATTGATGGCAGTTTCAGTCTGTATTTCCACGGTACAGGACATACCCGGGCGGAAAGGAGAATAATCCGGCCTGGCAGGGTCAAGCAGATCCTGGTATGCTTCTTTCAGGAGATGTATCTTTACATTAAAATTGGTTACCTGGTCAACACTAACACCTGTGGTATTTGCGGAAGTGGCTATTTCGGTGACAACTCCCTTGAATTTCCTGTTCAGGTAGGCGTCAACTTCAATAAGGGCAGTATCACCCATTCTGACTCTAACAATATCGTTTTCGTTCACTTCGACAAGAGCCTGCATTTCGTTCAGGTTGGCAATCCGCATGATCTCGGTACCGCTTGAAAACTGCGATGCACCAGTCACACGTTCACCTTTTAAAACGCCTAGTTTTGAAACAGTCCCGTCATTCGGGGCGAAAATCGCAGTGCGGTTCAGGTCTTCCCTGGATCTTTTCAATGCGGCCTCCGAATTCTTCACCATATATTCCGATGCGTTGATATCCTGTTCCCCTGCAGTTACCTGTGCCTCTGCAACCTGGAAGGAAGCCTTGGACTGGTCATATTCTGCTTTAGAAATGACATTCTGCTTGTAAAGTTTTTCCTGACGCTCAAAAGTCAGCCTGGCATTCTCAAACGTGGCCTTTGCCTGGGCAAGCCTTGCTTTGGCATTGGACAAGTTTGCCTTCTGCGTATTAACCGAAGCTTCGCTCTGATCAAAAGCGGAGATATAGATTTCCGGGTCAATCTTGGCCAGAAGATCGCCTTTTTTAACCTGTTCGCCTTCTTTCACTGTAAGTTCAACTACCTCTCCTGAAATGTACGGACTTATCTTAATGTCCTTTTCAGGCTGGATCTTCCCGTTCGAAGATACAGTCTGGATTATAGTCCTTTTTATCACTTTTTCAGTAGAGATTTTCTGGGCATCATTGCCTTTCCCTTTGATTACGGCTATAACCACAATAACTGCCAAAACGGCAACCGCTGCGACGATGATCCATAATTTTTTCCTGGATTTTGTTGAGCTCATGCAAAGAATATTTTATTTGATTTAAATTGTGCTTTTACTGCTGGATTTGAATAGGATTACCCATGTAGAAATCAAGAATTGTGGTCTTGAAGATAAAATCATATTTTGCCTGCAGCAGGTCAGACTGGGCTTTTGTAAGGTCTTTTTTACTGTTGTTATAATCGAAGGATGTCATCATGCCAACATCAAATTTCTGCTGGGTATATTTAAACGATTCCGACTGGGCATTGACCTTCTCAAGAGATGAATTATATTTCTGCAACGAAGCAACAGCATCTGCGTAAGCCTGTTCAATGAGTTTGCGAAGCGACCTTTTCTGAATGTCAAGATCAAGCTCGGCCTGGTTTTTCGATATTTTGGCCTGGGTAATGTTAGTCCTGCCCTGCCATCCGTTAAAGATCGGTATATTCAGGCTGAAGCCCACACTCTGGTTGTTGTTGGTTTTAAGCTGGTCACCGAAGGACTTTACACGGGTTGCGTAATTAACCTGGTATCCCAGAACAGTATCTCTTGAAAGCTGAGTGATACCTATATTATAACTAGAAATCGTAGGATCAACATTGGGGTCAATTTCCTTGGCAGCGGCTGAGTATCCCGTTCCCCAGGATCCGCTTACCGAGAGGGTAGGAGTTATAATACCCCTGGCGACTGCAAGACGTTTTTGTGCAGCGTCCACCCTTAATTCTGCTGCTTTGATCTCAGGCCGTGTTTTAAGAGAATGCTCAAAAATAATCTCTGGTGTAACCGGCTGCTTTGGAGCTTCAACAGCTTTAAGGTTCGGTTTTTCAATACGGAAATCCTTGGACACAGGCATATCGATGAGCTGCTGAAGCGAAAGGTAGGAAATATACAGCTGGTTGGAAGCCTGCACCTGGGTGAGTTCCTCAGTAGCTCTCTGTGCCTGAATATTCAGGAGATCTCCCTTGGCTGATGAACCGGCATCCACCATTTTCTGGATACGGTCGACCTGCTGTTTAGTAATACGAAGCTGTTCTGATGCAACGTCCAGCAGCTCGGAATTAAACAGAATGTCAAGATAGTATCCGGCCACAGATAACGAGATGCTGTTTTTAATCACATCCAGGTCAAATTTGCTGGCAAGGACCATGATCTGATTCTGTTTAACGGTGTTTAGCTTCTGAAACCCGTTAAACAGCACCATACTGCTGGAAATATAAAAGTTGTTTGACCTTACCGTGGTTGTTGCAAACGTGTTGGTATACTGATCAATGGTTTGGCCGAAATTCCAATAATTCGAACCACTGGCATTCAGGTTCGGAAGCATGCCAAGTGCACTTTGCGTCAGACTGGCCTTATTGGATTCTACATATTGGATCTGTTTCTGGATATCCAGGTTGTTCTCAAGGGCATAATTGATACAATCTTCCAATGTCCAGATTTTTTGTGACCTGGCCTGGAACGTAGTAAACAACAGAACTCCAAGAATAATGATGCCCGAAATAAAGATTTTTTTTACCCGCATTGCGATTGATTTTAGTATTAAGCAAGGAAAGGGAACCTCAAAATTAGTCAATTTCCCGTGAACGGTACATTAAGACGAGGATTTAAGCCAAAGGTTACAGAAAAGGCTTGTTCATCGCAAAAAAATCCCTAATTTTGCGGAAGCATAAAAAAACCCGTATTATTGTTATGGGATTCAATACAATAAATGGAATCAGGATTACTGAATTTTTCATAATTTAAATTAACGGATATGCGTAAAAGTTTTTTTATTATTCTCAGCGCACTCACATTTTCGGGGCTGATACTGTTTTCCGGATGTAATTCCAAGAACCCTTCTACCGGCACTCTGACAGTCATTGTATTTGATTACATGACAAATACTCCAATCCCGAATGAACTGGTTTATATTTCCACAAGTTACCTGAACCTTAAGAATCATGTCTGGATAAATTCATTGTATACTGATGCCAATGGCAGGGCGTATTTTCATGATCTGATGCCGATTGTCACATTTTATGACACCGAGCATTGGGAAAGCTATGGAGCCATGCAGGTTTACGCCGGTATTGACCAAACCGCCGTTCTCTTTGTGAATTCGCCTGTGCCCAAAAAATAGCTTAAGCGGACCAGAATTTTTTTTAACATTGCAGCTTTCATTTCTATCCGAAAAATGAGAAAATATTTCCAGTCGTTAACAAGGTTTTTTTTCAGGACGGTTATCCTTATTTCCCTGTTTTTCCTTTTTCATGGATTGACCTCGTTCGCATCGGCCCAGGAGAACGTAAACCAGGTTCCTGCAAGTGACAGCGTCTTTGCAAAGGAGCACAAAGAGAAAAAAGCCGAAGGCTTCAATGCCGGTGATATGATCATGGAACATGTTGTCGATAACCATGAATGGCAGATACTGGAAATCGGTCATTTCGCCCTGAAAGTACCTTTACCTGTAATTATTATTTACGGTGGAAAGCTATTCACCTTTTCTTCTTCCAGGTTCGATAACGAGGAGCGCTCCTACATTGGGTTCAGCCTTCCCGAAGAGGGTCCGGATAAAGGGAAGATCATCAGGACAGCCGCCGTAACGGGAGGCCCAAAAGTGTATGATTTTTCGATTACGAAGACGGTGCTTGCTATCATTTTAAGCGCTTTGCTGATGTTGTTCATTTTTATTTCAGTGGCCAGGGCTTACACCCGTAACCTGAACAAAGCGCCTAAAGGAATGCAATCGTTACTTGAACCCCTTATTCTATTCATTCGCGACGATATTGCAAAAAGTTCTATCGGGGAAAAGAAGTATGAAAAATATATGCCTTACCTTCTTACCATCTTTTTCTTCATTTTCCTGAACAATGTCCTTGGATTGATCCCGATTTTTCCGGGAGGGGCAAATGTTACTGGAAATATTGCGGTGACTATGGTAATGGCGGTGTTCACGTTTATTCTGACTTCAGTGAGCGGTAATAAGCATTACTGGGTTGATATTGTAAACACTCCGGGCGTTCCCTGGTGGCTGAAGCTTCCGGTTCCACTGATGCCAATTGTTGAAATTATCGGGCTGATAACAAAGCCATTTGTTCTGATGGTCCGACTCTTTGCAAACATCACTGCAGGTCACATTATTGCATTGGGGTTTGTAAGCCTGATATTCATTTTCGGTGCGATGAACGTCGCTCTGGGGTATGGAGTATCGGTTGTATCGGTGGCTTTCATGATTTTCATGAATCTGCTGGAACTGCTTGTTGCCTTCATCCAGGCCTATGTTTTCACGTTGTTGTCGGCCCTCTATTTCGGGTTGGCTACGATGGAGCCGGAACACCATTAGAATATCGAACATTGAATGTTGAATAATAGAATAATTAATAACGAACTTCTGAATTTTAGTAGTAACCCTTAATACAAACAACATGACTCTTTTAGCAATTATTCTTCAGATCGCAGGCAGTTTTGCCGCGGTTGCAAAGATGGGAGCCGGTTTGGGTGCAGGGATCGCAGTTATCGGTGCCGGAATCGGTATCGGTAAAATCGGTAGCAGCGCACTTGAATCCATTGCCCGCCAGCCGGAAGCTGTAGGCGATATCCGTTCAAACATGATCATCGCTGCCGCTCTCGTCGAAGGAGTAGCATTTTTTGCTATTGTCGTTTGTCTGCTGATCCTTTTCATTTAGCAGAAACGACAGGATTTTTACGGCATGACGGTTGGTCATGCCGTAAAAATCCTTAATTAAACAGAAAAAAGAACAACCTATGGAACTGATTACACCCGGATTAGGCCTTATATTCTGGATGACTCTTGTCTTCCTGGCACTTCTTCTCCTGTTAAAGAAATTTGCATGGATCCCTATTCTCAAAGCCTTGAAGGACAGAGAAGATGCGATCACCGACGCTCTGTCATCCGCCGTTAAGGCGCAGGAAGAAATGAAACAGCTTCAGTTCAGCAATGAACAGCTTCTCGCAGAAGCCAAAAACGAAAGGGATAGCATCCTTAATGAAGCAAGGAAAATCAAAGAGAAGATCATTGAGGAAGCCCGGCTGAAAGCCAGCGAGGAGGCAGGTAACATCACTGCAAGTGCCCTGGAAAATATCAGGAATGAAAAAATGGCTGCATTTACTGAACTGAAAAACGAGGTTGGCCAGCTTTCCCTTGAAGTTGCAAAAAAGATACTCGAGAGGGAACTTTCCGATCCTAAAAAACAGGAAGAATTCTCACGCCATCTGCTTGACGAAATAAAACTCAACTAAGATTACGGAGATGAACGTTACCCTTATCGCCGAACGATATGCCAAAGCCCTGTTCGAAATAGCTTTGGAGAAGAATGCCCTGGAAGAAGTATTCAGGGATGTTGTCCGGCTCTCGGCGCTTATCAGGGAATGCAGGCCACTTAAACTTTTCCTCAGGGCACCTATCATCAACCCCGGGAAAAAGCGAATTGTGATGGATGAGATTCTCAAAGATTTCAATCCTGTTACCATAGCTTTTATCAACCTGCTTGTTGCAAAAAGGAGAGAAGCAACGATTCCGGAAATTGTTACTCAGTTTATTGAACAGTATAACCAGTATAAAAATATTATAATTCTCAGGGTCAAAACGGCTGTTCCACTTGAAAAGGAACTCCGCGGGCAGATTAGCTCGGTTATGGCCGGCTATACCAAAGCGCATATTGAGATCATTGAAGAAGTTGATGATACGGTGATAGGGGGCTTTGTACTGACCTGGGATGACAAACAATATGATGCCAGCATCCTCAAACAGATTGAAAGAATGAAGAAGGGTTTGGCAAGGATTAATTTATATGTAAAAGGAATAGAACATGGCAGACATTAAACCCGCTGAAGTTACCGCGATTCTCCGCAAAGAGCTTGCAGGTTACGAGAATGTGACCGAGCTTGAAGAAATAGGTACTATCCTGACGGTAGGCGACGGGATCGCACGAATTTACGGAATGAACAATGTTGGTTCCGGCGAGCTTATAGAGTTTGAAAAGAACGGGGTGATGGGCATCGCCCTTAACCTTGAAGAAGACAATGTTGGTGCAGTTATTCTCGGCGACTATTCCGATATCAAGGAAGGAGATAAGGTTAAACGTACACGCAGAATAGCTTCCATAAACGTGGGAGAAGGATTGCTGGGCCGTGTTATAAACACACTTGGCGCACCTATCGACGGGAAAGGAAGCATTAAGGGTGATCTTTACCTGATGCCATTGGAACGTAAAGCCCCGGGAGTTATCTACCGCCAACCTGTAAACCAGCCGCTGCAAACAGGCTTAAAAGCTATAGATGCCATGATCCCGATAGGCCGGGGGCAGAGGGAGCTTATCATCGGCGACCGCCAGACCGGTAAAACAGCTATTGCCATCGACGCCATCATCAACCAGAAGCATTTTTACGAAAAAGGCGAACCCGTTTATTGTATTTATGTTGCTGTTGGCCAGAAAGGGTCTACAGTAGCAAATATTGTAAAGACACTTGAAGATAAAGGTGCCCTTTCATACACCGTGATCGTTACTGCTACTGCTTCAGACCCTGCTGCAATGCAGTTCTATGCTCCTTTTGCCGGCGCTGCGATCGGTGAGTTTTTCAGGGATACCGGACGCCCTGCACTGGTAATCTATGACGATCTGTCGAAACAGGCTGTTTCGTACCGCGAAGTGTCCCTTCTGCTCCGCCGTCCTCCCGGACGCGAAGCATACCCGGGCGACGTATTCTACCTGCATTCACGCCTGCTTGAGCGTGCAGCGAGGATTATTTCTGCAGATGAGATAGCGAAAAACATGAACGACCTTCCCGAGTCGATCAGGCATCTGGTGAAAGGAGGGGGCTCGCTTACAGCTCTTCCCATTATCGAAACCCAGGCCGGCGACGTTTCGGCATACATACCTACGAATGTGATCTCTATCACCGACGGACAGATTTTCCTCGAAACCGGTTTGTTCAATGCTGGAATTCGTCCGGCAATCAATGTAGGTATTTCAGTTTCCCGTGTTGGTGGCAACGCCCAGATTAAATCCATGAAGAAGATCGCCGGCACCCTGAAGCTTGATCAGGCAGAGTTCCGGGAACTGGAAGCCTTCGCCAAATTCGGTTCCGACCTTGACCCTGCCACCAAACAGGTTATTGAAAAAGGTGCCAGAAATGTCGAGATCCTTAAACAGGCACAATACTCGCCAATGCATGTGAGCAAACAGGTTGCAATCATTTACTGCGGAACAAGGAACCTTCTAAGGAACATCCCGACCCGAAGCGTTTCGAACTTTGAGATCGAATTCCTGCACAACCTGGAAACCATGCATAAGGAAGTACTTGATAATCTGGGTAAAGGCCTGCTTCTGGATGAAGACTTGAAGGTCCTTGAACAGACAGCAAAGGATATTTCAAAGAAGTACGAAGAAAAGAAATAAGAAAAGCTCATGGCCGGACTTAAGGAAGTCAGAATACGCATTGCATCGGTAAGGTCAACCCAGCAGATTACCTCCGCCATGAAAATGGTTGCGGCATCCAAACTGAGGAAGGCCCAGAATTCCATTATCAAACTCAGGCCATATGCGGCAAAACTAAGAGAAATTCTGCAAAACCTTAGCGGAAGTATAGAGAATTCAGGCGAAAGCATGTACTCTGAACAAAGGGAACCCCAAAAGATCCTGCTTATTGTGATATCTTCAAACAGGGGACTCTGCGGCGCATTTAACTCAAATATAATGAAGGCCGCTCTTGCCCTGATTGGCGACAAATACCAGGCTCAGTTAGCTAATGGCAATGTCAGCTTTATAACTATCGGTAAAAGGGCAACAGAATATTTTACCAAACGTAACTTTAAGGTAACCGGACATCATGATGAATTCTTTGACAACCTGACTTTTGCCAACATCTCGTCTTTTGCCGAATCCCTGATGCAATCATTTGTAAAGAAGAAATTCGACCGAATTGAAATTGTGTACAACCAATTCAAGAATGCGGCTGTACAGAAACTGGTCACCGAACAGTTCCTTCCCATTGTTCATGATATTCAGACTTCACAAACTGCGAAAACCCAGACATCAGCCGATTATATATTTGAACCAGACAAGGACACTGTGGTCAGGGAACTTATTCCAAAAACCCTGCGTATCCAGGTGTTCAAAGCGGTACTGGATTCCTTTGCAGCCGAGATGGGTGCGAGGATGACAGCCATGCAGCAGGCTACCGACAATGCAAAGGAACTGCTGAAAAATCTCAATATCACTTACAACAAGGCAAGGCAAAACCAGATTACAAACGAACTTATCGAGATCGTCTCCGGGGCAGAAGCCCTGAAGGGGTAGGATATTTGAATATTGAATTTTGAATATCGAATATTGAAATTCAGACGATGAGAACTTAAACATTCGAAGGTTGTAGTACAATTGTTTTAATGAAAGGGATATGATAACAAAGAACGTTGAAAAGGCTCTGAACGAACAGATTAAAAGAGAAGAAAATTCTTCCCGCCTTTATTTAGCAATGGCTTCCTGGGCTGAACGTGCCGGTTACCCGGGTGCTGCTGACTGGCTATATGCCCAAACTGAAGAAGAACGCCTGCATTTGCTTAAACTAGTTCATTATCTTAACGACCGTGGCGGGAACGCGGTTATCCCTGCCCTTGAAGCACCAAAAGCAAGTTTTAAATCCCTTCTGGATGTGTTCCAGAACGTATTGAAACATGAGGAGTTTATTTCCGCATCTATCAACGACCTGTATGCTGTTTGTGTGAAGGAAAAAGATTTCACAACAGCCAACTACCTGCAATGGTACATTACTGAACAGGTTGAGGAAGAAAGCACGGTACGAAGCATTTTGGACCAGATCAAACTGGCCGGGACGGAACAGGGCGGGCTTTTCCTTATGGATAAAGAATTTGGGGCCAGGGCTATGGTTAAACGTGTTGCGCTGGCTGCTGCCGGTGGAATGACACAGGCAAAGTAAGCATCCCTATTCAATTAACTTCAACAGCCGGTTATACCACGACCGTCCGTATTTCCTGATCAATGCCTGGTCGAGAAAACGGTAAAGGGGAAGTTTCTCCTTATATCCTTTTTCAAGAGCTTTTTTACAGATGGGCCATTTGTGGTAATTCAAAGCCTCATCGCCCCTGGAAAGTTTCTTTATCCGTATTGGATATAGATGGCAGGAAATGGGTTTAGGGAACGGTATTACATTCTCCTGGAAAGCTTTTTCAATTGCACAACGGGCAATGCTGTTTTCATAATAAACAAAAGCGCATTCCCTGTCTTTGACCAGGGGTGTTACATAATTTCCTTCGGCATCATAATCAAAAACCCCGAGAGATTCAACAGTATACTTCCCTCCGGAAACCATGAAAGGTAAAATAAATTCAAGATAATCTTCAATAAGGGTAATCTCTTCTTCCTCAAGTGGCGCTCCTGCATCACCTTCTACGCAACAGGCTCCCTTGCATTGCTCAAGATCACAGCAAAAAAAGCTGTCGCGGACATCATCAGAGATTAAAGTGCTGTCTAAACAGAGCATTACGATGTGCGAATTACGAATTACGAGTGACGATGTACGAATACTTTAAAAATCGCAATTTGTATATCGTGCATCGTACTTTTACTTGTATTTCCAGTTCCTGGCCTTCCCCTCTGCCGTCCATTCAATGGATGTGGCAATCCGCTTGCTTCGGGTCTCCATGGTTTTGGCTTCGTTAATCCAGACAATATATTCCTTTCGGTGAGAGTATGGAAACTTCTCAAAGAAATCGAAGGCTTTTTTATTCTTTTTTAGTGCCGACTGCAAGTCATCGGGTATAATAAGTTCAGCTTTTTCCTTCTCTGGCGGCCTTTTGTGTGTAATTTTTTTACTTTCTTCATTCAGCTTTTTTGCTCATAGTATGGAACATTACTGACATCCAAAAATAGTTTATTTTTTTGTTTTATTTTGCAGTCTCATTCATTCAAACAATTACCCGTATGTTTAAAACCAATGAATACTTTGAAGGAAAAGTAAAATCCATAGCTTTCACAACAGCTGAAGGACCCGCAACGATAGGTGTCATGGCGGCAGGCGAATACGAATTCGGAACTTCCACGGTTGAGTACATGACTGTTACATCAGGCTGTATGACTGTAAAACTTCCCGGGGAAACAGAATGGAAAATCTTTAGACCTTTCGATACGTTTGTTGTTTCGAAAGACACTAAATTCAATCTCAGGATTTCGTCGGATGCAGCTTACCTCTGCCTTTACCGTTAGTTGAAAACCGCTCATTGATAAATCTCAACCTCCCTAATGATATTTTGCGGGAGGCATAGTGTATTGTCTTGTAAATAAGGATAATACTATTTATATATATAGTTTCATGTTTACCTTGGGTTAGGTTAAGTCAGATAAATTTTTAATTTTGCGCCCTGATCTGTTAACATGTTAACATTATGAGTGCTGAAAGCCTGATTCTATTCTTTATAGTCGGGGCATTTTTGGTTGGTATCGCCCTGCTATTTTCGAGTTTAGTCCCACCTACATCAAGTAACCCCCAAAAAGCCGAAGCTTACGAATGCGGTATCCCCACCGAAGGTATTACCTGGCTGCAATTCAATGTCGGGTATTATCTTTTTGCCATTATTTTTCTGGTATTTGATGTGGAAACGGTCTTTATCTTCCCCTGGGCCGTCATGATGAAAACAATGGGAATGACTGCCTTTATCGAAATCGTAATTTTCTTTTTCGTATTGGGTATCGGACTTCTTTATGCATGGAAGAAAGGAGCTTTGAAATGGGAATAAAAAGTATGAAGGAAAAGGATTTCCGTGACAACGAAACCCTTGAGTTGTTCAAGAAATCCGGAGGAAACGTATTAATGACTTCCATTGATGCAGTAATTGACTGGGGTCGTTCCAATTCGATATGGCCACTGACTTTTGCAACCAGTTGTTGCGGGATCGAAATGATGGCAACCGGCGCTTCACGACATGACTTTGCGCGTTTTGGGATCGAAGTTTACCGTGCCAGTCCCCGACAGGCAGATGTGATCGTAGTTGCAGGAACCATTGTGAACAAAATGGCCCCGGTTCTTAAGCGTCTTTATGACCAGATGTCGGAACCCAGGTATGTTATAGCCATGGGCGCTTGTGCAGTTTCCGGCGGGCCGTTTTATTATAATTCCTACCATGTGGTAAGGGGTGTGGATCATGTGATCCCTGTGGATGTGTATCTCCCGGGTTGTCCTCCTCGTCCCGAGGCATTATTATACGGAATTATGCAGCTGCAACGCAAGATCAAACTGGAAAGCATCACACGTCCTGAACAAACAGGGATCAGGGGTTAGGGATACGGAAATCAGTTCAATATTCAACATTCAAAAGAAGTAAGGAAATATGGACAATGATAGCTTAACAGCCAGGATCCTTGAGATTGTGCCGGATGCACAGCTGGAGGAAAACAAGCAATTCCTGACGTTCCTCGTGCCTGCAGCCAACCTTCATGATCTGGCTCTTAAACTTAAGAGCAGCCCGGAACTCGCTTTCGATTTCCTGTTTTGTGTGAGCGGGGTCGATTACGGAAAGCAGCTTGCAGTGGTTTACCACCTGAATTCCACACAGCATAAACATGCTCTGGTCATTAAGGTTAAGACAGATGATCGGGCGAATCCCAATTTTGACACGGTTTGCGATATCTGGAGAACAGCTGAATTCCATGAACGCGAAACGTATGATATGTTTGGTATCCGGTTTAACAACCATCCCGACCTCCGCCGTATCTTTCTTGAGGAAGACTGGAAAGGGTATCCCTTGCGCAAGGATTATGTGGATGAAGTAAACATCGTTGAATTCTAGTCTATGAAAGAGATAATAAACCTACCTGTCAGCAAGATAGATGAGGAGGAATACCATATTAACATGGGTCCCCAGCATCCCTCCACACACGGGGTTCTGCGACTGGTTGTTTCCCTCCAGGGCGAGATCGTTAAAAACCTGAAACCACATTGCGGATATATCCATCGCGGCATTGAAAAGATGTGTGAAAAGGATACTTATCCACAGATCATTCACCTCACCGACAGGATAGACTACCTTTCGTCGCATATCAGCAACCATGCCGTATGCCTTCTTGTTGAAAAGGCGCTGGAGATAGAAATTCCTGAACGTGTTCAATATATCAGGACCATCATGGATGAGCTCACGCGTATCCAATCGCATCAACTCTGGTGGTCCAGTTTTGGTATGGACCTTGGCGGTCTTACATGTTTCTTCTACGGCCTGCGCGACCGTGAAATGATTCTCGATATCTGGGAAGAAACAACAGGAAGCCGGTTCCTGCAGAGTTATAACTGCCCGGGTGGTGTTATGCAGGACATCCATCCCAACTTCCAGAAAAAAGTCCATGCTTTCCTAAAGACATTCAAGAAAAAAATTAAGGATTACGACCGCATCCTATCCGGCAATGTTATATTTGAAAATCGCAGTCAGGGAGTTGGTATACTTTCAAAAGAAGATGCTATCAGTTATGGAGTCACCGGCCCTTCGGGACGCGGTTCAGGCTGGTCATGCGATGTCCGCAAGACAGAGCCATACAGCATGTACAGCAAAGTCCAGTTCAATGAGGTACTTCGTTACGAATGTGATACGTATTCGCGTTATATGGTCCGCATGCAGGAAATGCACGAATCCATGAATATCATTGAACAGCTTATCGATAACATTCCGGCTGGCGATCATTCGGCTAAGATGAAAGCAGTGATCAAGCTGCCTGCCGGTGAATATTTTCAGCAGGTTGAGTCGGCCAGGGGTGAACTGGGACTTTATGTAGTGAGCGACGGTAACAAGACGCCCTACAGGATGAAATTCCGTACCCCAAGCTTTTCCAATCTGAGCGTTCTTGACCATATCAGCCGTGACATGAAAATTGCCGACCTCGTTGCCATCGGCGCTTCTCTCGACTTAGTAATTCCGGATATTGACAGATAAAAACAAGGTAGTATGACCTTTAATATATACGATTTTACATCATTTAACAGGTGGATTGACGAAGGGTTGAACAGCATCATGTCGCCCACTTGGGCACTGATTACCGAGATGGCTATCATCGGGATAGTCTTTCTGCTTTTTTATGCAGTTGTCGGCCTGTTCCTGGTATATGCCGAAAGAAAGGTTTGTGCTTTCATGCAGAACCGTGTCGGACCAAACAGGGTGGGGCCTTACGGCATCTTCCAGACCATTGCCGACTTTATCAAACTACTGATGAAAGAGCTGGTGTATATCAAGGATTCTGATAAACTCCTTTTTAATATTGCACCGTTTATCGTGATCATTGCATCCTTCATGGCCCTTTCAGCTATACCGTTTGCCAAAGGCCTTCATGCCATCGATTTCGATATAGGCATCCTTTATGTGATTGCCGTTTCATCCCTCGGGGTTGTCGGTATTTTGCTTGCAGGCT
Organism: Bacteroidota bacterium; assembly: GCA_026391775.1. Lineage (GTDB taxonomy): Bacteria > Bacteroidota > Bacteroidia > Bacteroidales > FEN-979 > CAIRDP01. Next base: position 84,994 of record JAPLDK010000074.1, on the reverse strand, counting down.
GGTCTTCCAACAATAAATATTCACTTATCGGAGCAATGAGAAGTGGCGCACAGATCGTCAGTTATGAACTCTCGGTCGGCCTTTCACTGCTTACTATTATCGTTCTTTCAGGGACCATGCAGTTTTCGCAGATCGTGGAAATGCAGAGTAACGGCTGGTTCATTTTCAAAGGACATATCCCGGCTTTCATTGCCTTTGTGGTGTTCCTTATCTCCAGCACAGCTGAAACAAACCGCGGACCGTTCGACCTGGCTGAAGCCGAATCGGAGTTAACCGCAGGTTTCCATACCGAATATTCCGGGATCAAGTTTGCATTCTTCTTCCTGGCCGAATATATGAATATGTTCCTGGTTGCATCTATTGCCGCAACCGTATTTCTCGGTGGCTGGATGCCTTTCCATGTTTCCGGATGGGCAGGATTCAACACCATTATGGACTACATCCCTCCTTTAGTCTGGTATTTCGGCAAGACTGCTTTTATAATCTGGCTGATGATGTTGTTCAAATGGACCTTCCCCCGCCTGCGTATCGACCAGCTTCTGACTCTGGAGTGGAAATATCTGCTCCCGATCAACCTGGTCAACATTCTCTTTATGGCCTTTTTAGTATTAATGCATTGGCATTTTTAACATACTATGAACAGCTTTTTTAAATATTTTTCAGATATTTTCCATGGGGTGAAGTCTCTGCTAATTGGGATGTCGGTCACAGGCCGGTATTTCTTCAGCCCCGGGCAGATCGTAACGCAGCAATACCCTGAAAACAGGAAGAACCTGCAGATGTTCGAACGGTTCAAAGGTGAGGTCATAATGCTTCACGATGAGAACAACCTGCATCGCTGCAATGGTTGCGGAATTTGCGAAAACAATTGCCCAAACGGTTCAATCGAAGTTATCCCTGCCAGGATCACTGGTGAAGACGGCAAATCAAAACGTATAATCGACAAGCATATTTACCATCTTGGCATGTGTACTTTCTGCGGATTATGTGTTAAGAACTGTCCTTCGAATGCCCTTGGATTCGGACAGGAGTTTGAGCATGCGGTTTTCGACCGTTCCAAACTGACCAAAGTATTAAATAAAACCGGTTCATCCATTATTAAAGGTGTAGAGTAATGACGAACAATCAATTCATGTTTTTGCTTTTCTCGGCAGTGATTGTGATTTTTTCACTGCTGACTGTGACCAGCCGACGCATCTTAAGGGCAGCGACTTACTTGCTGTTCGTGCTGGTCTCCACGTCAGGACTGTATTTCCTGCTCAGATTTAACTTCCTTGCAGCGATCCAGCTCACGTTGTATGCCGGAGGTATTGTGGTCCTGATTATCTTCTCAATCCTGCTGACCAGCCAGATCAATGACAAACTGGCAATTCCGCCGGTAACAAAGAGGATTTATGCTGCTATTGCTGCCATTGCAGGCGCAGTTTTGTGCATACTTACAATTTTGCAGACAGAGTTTGTACAGAAAACATTCGACCCTGCAAGAACTAATATTAAGACTATCGGCGAAGGCATGCTGAGTACCGGCAAATACGGCTACGCCCTACCCTTCGAAGTCATCAGCGTTCTGCTGTTAGCTGCCATGATAGGCTCAATAATATTGGCAAAGAAAAGAAAAGATTAATTTTAAAATATAACCGCTATGTTTGAAGGCGTACCTATTCACTGGTTCCTGGTTCTGGCAACCGCAATGTTTTTTATCGGGATCTATGGGTTCCTGGTAAGGAAAAACCTGATCACTATGCTTATGTCGATCGAACTCATTCTGAATTCGGTCTGTATAAATTTCGTGGCGTTCAACAAGATCCTTTTCCCGGAACACCTCGAAGGGATGTTCTTTACACTTTTCATCATAGCCGTTGCCGCAGCCGAGGCTTCCGTGGCAATCGCAATCATCATCAACATTTACCGCCGTATTGTAAATATTGATGTGGAGAAGATGAACGAAATGAAATATTAATGCGTGAGTTGTGACCCGTAATCCGAAACTTCACGGGTTACGGATTACGGATCACCTGAAAAAGAAGATAACAGACGTACTTTTAAAACATTGATATGATCGATTTCAGTTACACCATCTGGATACTGCTGATACCACTGCTGGTATTCGTGGTCACAGGGCTTACGGGTCACAGGTTTAAACCCATAGTGACCGGGATTATCGGAACCACGGGGCTCGGTGTCGTATTTTTACTGTCAGTCTATACCGCGTACAAATATTTTTTTGTACTCGATAAGGTTGAAGGCGCTTTCCAGCGCCTGCTGGCATTCAACTTTACCTGGCTGCATCTGACAGAAAAGCTGCATATTGACATCGGAGTCCTGCTGGACCCCATCTCGGTAATGATGCTTATCGTCATCTCGACCGTATCATTTATGGTGCATATTTATTCCCTCGGCTATATGAGAGGGGAGAAAGGATTTGCCCGTTTCTTCTCCCTCCTTTCGTTGTTCAGCTTCTCTATGCTGGGCCTGGTCATTGCCACCAACATTTTCCAGATGTACATTTTCTGGGAACTTGTAGGGGTTTCATCATTTCTGCTGATCGGTTTCTACTATGAAAAGGACTCAGCAGTGGCTGCAAGCAAGAAAGCATTCATCGTGACCCGTTTTGCCGACCTTGGTTTCCTTATCGGCATCCTGGTCCTTTCTTATACGACCGGTACATTTGATTTCATTACACTTACCGGACCGGACAGCCCGGCTTTCACATCGGGCCAGGGCATCATGTTCCTTGGCATGTCGACCATGACCTGGTCAATGCTCTTCATTTTCATGGGCGGTGCCGGTAAATCGGCCATGTTCCCGTTACATATCTGGCTGCCCGATGCCATGGAAGGCCCAACTCCCGTTTCGGCCCTTATCCATGCAGCAACCATGGTTGTGGCTGGTGTTTACCTTGTTGCCAGGATGTTCCCGATTTTTCACCACGAGCAGTCTGCCCTGGAGATCGTGGCCTGGGTTGGAGGTTTCACCTCTTTGTTTGCTGCGGTAATCGCTTGTACCCAATATGATATAAAACGCGTTTTGGCCTATTCAACCATGTCACAGATTGGCTATATGATGCTGGCACTTGGCGTTTCAGGATACGGTGGTGAAGAAGGCCTCGGTTACATGGCCTCCATGTTCCACCTTTTCACCCACGCTTTCTTCAAAGCCTTGCTCTTCCTCGGTGCCGGCGCTATCATTCATGCCGTCCACAGTAATTATATGAATGAAATGGGAGGTTTGAGAAAATACCTGCCGATCACACATGCAACCTTCCTCATTGCATGTCTTGCGATTTCCGGTATCCCGCCATTTGCAGGATTCTTTAGCAAGGACGAGATCCTGGTCGCTGCATTCCATCACAATAAAGCCTTGTTTGCCATTGAATACCTGGTTGCCGGTATGACTGCTTTTTACATGTTCCGCCTGTATTTCAACGTGTTCTGGGGGAAGGAACAACTTTATCATCATACCCCCCACGAAGCTCCGATTACAATGACTTTACCTCTGATCATCTTGGCTATCGGTTCAACTTTTGCCGGATTCATTCCTTTTACCAAACTTGTCACTTCCGACAGCCTTCCGTTTGAAACCCATACGGAATGGGGAATTGCAATACCTTCAATTCTTATAGCACTGGCAGGCATTGGGATTGCCACTATGCTGTATATGAAGAAATCCGAGACATCGAAGAAAATTGCAATGGCTCTCGGCGGGTTTTATACTGCCGCTTACAGCAAGTTTTACATTGACGAAGTCTATCTTTTCATCACCAAGAAGATATTATTCAACTATGTATCCCGTCCGGTTGCATGGTTCGATCGACACATTGTCGACGGCACCATGAACCAGTTTGCTTATGTTACCAATCTGGTTTCCGATAAGATCAAGGGATTTCAGAGTGGCCAGCTCCAGCAGTACGCCCTTGCCTTCATCTCAGGGGTCATTGCCCTCGCTTTGTTATTCATCTATTTATGGACCAATTAAAACGATAAGATAATGAGCTTTCTGTTATTGTTCATCGTAATTCCTGTCCTGACTGTCATTGGGATATTTTTCAGCAAAACCCATATGCAGGTTAAATGGACTGCCGTTATTGGCATGAGTTTTCAGCTGATCATGGCAGGTCTTCTCATTTATCTTTTCCTGGCTGCAAGGGCTGCAGGGAATACTGCCGAGATCCTGTTTCCCCAGGATATGGTCTGGTACAAAAACCTAAACATACATTTTTTTATTGGGGTAGATGGTGTTTCCGTCGCTATGATCGGCCTTACTTCTATTGTGATCTTCGCCGGCATATTTGCTTCCTGGGATGTCACCGACCTGCCAAGGGAATTTTTCACCTCCCTTATCCTTCTTGCTTCAGGTGTTTTTGGCTTTTTTATCTCACTCGACCTGTTCACACTCTTCCTGTTTTATGAAATTGCAGTTATCCCAATGTACCTCCTTATCGGTATCTGGGGAAGTGGCCCCAGGCATTATTCGGCGATGAAGCTTACGCTAATGCTGATGGGTGGTTCAGCTCTGATCATGCTTGGCCTGATTGGGCTGTACTTTAACTCGGCGCCGGATGGCGGGCCTCTGACTTTCAACCTGATCCAGATTTCCAAGGTAACTATTCCGATGCCTGCACAGCGTTTCTTCTTCCCTTTCCTCTTTGTTGGATTCGGAGTACTTGGAGCGCTTTACCCGTTCCACACCTGGTCGCCCGACGGCCATGCCTCAGCCCCGACTGCAGTATCCATGCTCCATGCAGGTGTTCTTATGAAACTCGGGGGTTACGGCTGTTACCGTGTTGCGGTATTCCTTCTGCCCGGCGCTGCTCATGAAATGGCCTGGATTTTCCTTATCCTCACCACGATCAGCGTAATCTATGGAGCATTCGGTGCCATCTGGCAGAAAGACCTTAAATATATCAATGCCTATTCATCGGTAAGCCATTGCGGCCTTGTATTGTTTGCGGTCCTGATGATGAATCAGACGGCCATGAACGGGGCCATCATGCAGATGATCTCCCATGGCATCATGACAGCCCTATTCTTTGCATTGATCGGGATGATTTACGGACGTACACACACCAGGTATATCAACGAAATGGGAGGACTGATGAAAGTCATGCCTTTCCTCGCCGTAGCTTATGTTATCGGCGGCCTCGCTTCGCTCGGCCTTCCCGGTTTCAGCGGCTTCGTTGCCGAAATGACCATTTTCGTAGGTTCTTTCCAGCACAATGATGTGTTTCACAGGGTATGCACTATTATCGCAGCCTCATCTATTGTGGTCACCGCAGTGTATATCCTCCGTGTTGTAGGGATCCTGCTGATGGGCAAGATCAAAAACCCGGAATTTAATCATATCACTGATGGAAAATGGTTCGACCGTATAAGCGTGGTTACCCTGATCCTTGGTATTACCGCCATCGGTATGGCACCGCTATGGCTCAGCGATATGATCAATAACGGACTGGTGCCGGTTATGCAGAGAATTTTGCTGGCAGGTCCCATTCTTCATTAAAACGAAAAAAGTAAGAAACAAATAAATATCTGACCCATGTTGATCATGAGACACGAATTACTGCTGATTGCCATCACGGTGATTCTTTTGCTTGTTGAGATTTTTCTTCCCGCGGATAAAAAGAGCAGGATCATAACTCCCGCCATCCTCCTGATGACGACTGTTCTTATCCTGGGTTTTCTTCCGGGGCCGACGGGTATACTGTTCGGAGGGATGTATCAGACCACTGCACTGACACTCTTGCTTAAAAACATCCTGAATATTGGCGCATTGATCGTGATGATACAAAGTGCCGACTGGCTGAGGAAACCGGAAAACAAAGAAAAGATCAGCGAATATTACATACTGATGCTTTCTACCCTTATCGGGATGCAATATATGATCTCTTCGGGCGATTTCCTGATGTTCTACCTAGGGCTGGAACTGGCAACGATTCCCCTGGCAGCGCTTGCTGCATACGAACGGTTCAAGGAGAAATCAGCTGAAGCCGGTGTGAAGCTCATTTTCTCTTCGGCCCTTTCATCTGGCATTCTGCTCTATGGCCTTTCCATGGTATATGGCACTACCGGAACCCTGTACTTTGCTGAAGTCGGACCGGCTTTCACCGGAACCCCGCTGCAGGTCCTCGGATTTATCTTTTTCTTTGCCGGTATGGCATTCAAGATCTCCCTGGTGCCTTTCCACCTATGGACCGCCGACGTTTATGAAGGGGCACCAATAAATATCACTTCTTACCTTTCGGTTGTTTCAAAGGGAGCCGCAGCATTTATTTTAACCATCCTTCTTTTCACTGTATTCAGCAAGATCGCCCTGATGTGGAGCAATGTGCTCTATATTATTATCATACTTACCATCACAATGGGTAACCTCTTTGCCATCCGCCAGCAAAACCTGAAACGATTCCTGGCCTTCTCGTCCATCGCCCAGGCCGGGTTCATTCTCCTTGGTATGATAGGACAGAGCCAGTACGGTATGGCAACTGTGATCTATTTCGTGCTTGTCTACATCTTCTCAAACCTTGGCGCCTTCGGGGTGGTTGCCATCATCTCAAACCGCAGCGGAAAAGAAAACATCAACGATTATGATGGCTTGTACAGAACAAACCCCAGGCTTGCCATGGTGATGATGTTGTCGCTCTTTTCACTGGCGGGTATCCCTCCTGTAGCGGGCTTTTTCGGCAAGTTTTTCCTCTTTGCCGCAGCAGCCAATCACGGTCTGTATATACTGGTCCTGATCGCCATCATCAATACCATCATTTCATTATACTATTACCTGCTGGTTATCAAAGCGATGTTCCTTAACCGCAGCGACATGCCGATCCCTAAGATTAAAAGCGATTTCTATTCAAGCCTGGGCCTTATTCTTTGCCTGGTTGGCATATTTGCAATCGGTATCTTTAGTGCTGTATTTGAGATGATCAACGGACTGAGTTTTGGACTATACTGAAAATAGCGAAAAAGCGAAATTGCGAAAAAATAAAAAATGATTATGCTTAAAGGTAAACATACGGTTACGGAAATAGAGGGAGTTCGTTGTACAGTTGTTGAAGCCGCTGCTGCAGATGAGCGAATCAAATTTCTGAGAGAGGTTCTGGAGTTTAACAGTTACGAAGTAAAAACGGAAAAAGAAAAGGGTAAGGACGGGACGGTGCTTACAACTTCTGTTATTGGCGTGACAGATATCCTTTTCAATGCCATGATCAATCTGTATGAAAGAAGGCTTGTCAGAAGGGATGGCCATGTTCTTAATCATGCTTACTGGAACCAGTGGCCCGATCAGTATTGGGATATTCCGTACTATCAGGTAGAGAGATAAATGATGCAAGATGCGGGATGCAGGATATTTGATATCGAGCATCCACCGTACAGCATCCAGGATCAATCATCCGACATCCAGGACAATGAAAAATTTTTACAAATACTTCGCCTATGCAGTTGCCGCCCTGTATTTTTTTCTTGGCGTGTTTATTTTTACGAGTCCCCTTTTTCAGCATCTTCCTAAAACAATCAAAGTCACCTTTGCGGTTTTTCTTTTCCTTTACGGCGCTTTCCGTCTGGCCAGAATATGGTCTAAATCAAAGGAAGAACAGGACGAATGACCGATTTTTCTTGCATTTTCACCAGATTCCGATTATTTTAGCCTATTAATTTTAAGGACGCAATAATATTATTCATAAATTTGTGTTTCTTTTCTGAGAAACTTGCTGATTTTAAGCATTTAATGGTTTTATGAAGACAGGAAAAGCTGCAAAATTGATATTCGGAGCGGCAGGGTTGATAATCCTGCTGTTTTTTACTTCCTGCGGGGGTGGAAACCAGGAAATTCAGACCGATAATACCACATCCGGCCGGATTAAAGTTGCTATTGACGAGTCCTACAGGCTTCTCCTGGATACAGAGATATACACTTTTGAAGCGATTTATAAAGGTTCCAAATTCGATACTATTTACGGGAATGAAGCCGACATAGTCAACTTTTTCATGAAGGATTCAGTACCTCTGATGATCATCAACCGCAAACTGAGTCCGGAAGAAGAAAAATATCTGAATGCAAGGCAGTTTATACCGAAAACAACACTGATCGCATTCGACGGGGTAGTGTTCATTGTGAATTCTGAAAATCCCGATACCAATCTGTTTTACGACAAGATCGAAGGAATCTTCAAAGGAGATGTTAAAACCTGGAAGGAAATCAGCCCGAAGTCGAAATTAGGTGAGATCAAAGTGGTATTTGATAATTACAAATCCAGCAATCCAAGGTATTTCAGGGAAAAATTTAATCTGAGCAAATTGCCCTCCTGTTGTTTTGCCGTAAATTCAAATGCCGAGGTAATCTCGTTTGTTGAGAATAACAAAAATGCAATCGGGGTCATCGGTGTGAACTGGATCAGTGACAGGGAAGATACCATTTCCAACAATTTCCTTCATAGAGTGAAAGTGGTTGGGTTAAGTACACCAGGCAACAACGACCCGGATGCGAACTTTTACCGGCCATATCAGGCTTATATCGCACAGGGAGATTACCCCTTTACACGCAATGTCTATTGCATCAACAGGCAGACATACAGGGGTCTGGCGTACGGGCTTTCTTCATTCATAGCTGGCGAAAAGGGACAACTGATTGTGCTGAGATCCGGGATGGTGCCTGCAGCCATGCCGGTAAGGATAGTCCAAATTAAACATTAAACGTAGTAGAAATAACCTTATGATGAGCAATTCAAGAAAGACGGGACTGGTTATAGTTTTAATGCTTGTATTCCCATTTCTGACGGAAGTCCGTGCCCAGGATATCAAAGCAGCTATACGGCTTATGCGCAGTGAACAGTTTAATGCCGCTGCTTCTGCATACAAGGCCTTGCTGAAACAGAACCCTGCCGACGGCGAAACCTATTACTATTACGGCGAAAATTTTATCAACGAGTACTTCTCCGACACATCCAACAATTCGCTGAAAGAGATCTCCGATTCGGCAAAGATCATTTTCCAGCTTGGCATACAGAAAGATCCCGCTAATCCGCTTAACCTGGTGGGAATGGGAGAAATTGCAATGCTGAACAAGGACAGGAGTACGGCCCAGGATTTTTTTGCCAAAGCATCGGCACTTTTGCCAAGCAAGGCGAATAAAAATATTATTATGGATCCCGCCAAACAAGCCAATGTTCTTATCAGGATGGCCAACGGTTATGTAAGAGCGGGTATCAAAGATACATCCCAGATATTCTCTTTATTGAAGGCTGCGGAAAAGTTTGATCCCAGGAACTATGAATTGTTCATAGTCAAGGGGGATGCATATATTATCCTTCTGAACGACGGTTCCAATGCCATTACAAACTACAATATTGCCCAGAGCCTGAACCCCCAGTCACCTTTTGCCAAAGTCCGTATCGGACAGCTCTGGATGCGTGCAAAGCAATACAGAAACGCTCTCACTTATTATGATGAAGCTATCAAGATTGATTCCAGCTATGCCCCGGCTTATAAGGAAAGGGGTTTTCTCCTTGCCAAAGCAAACAGGAATGATGACGCCAAAAGGGATTTTGCAAGGTTCCTGAAGCTTTCGGCCGGAAATACTACGGCAAGGATACAGTTCGTGAATATTTTATTTGACTTACAGGAATATAAAGAAGCCATAAATCAGCTGAATGAAGTTTACAAGGTTGATTCAACGAACAATGACCTGAATAGGGCTCTTGCCTATGCTTATTTTGAAACTGCCCAGTACGACAAAGCATTATATTTTGCAAAAAAATTCTTTGCCAATGAAAAACCCGAAAAGATCCGGGCAGCCGATTACATTTATTACGGAAGGATACTGGCCAGGAATAAAATGGATGAACAGGCATACGAACAATTGCTGAAAGGATATCAACTTGATTCAACCAAACCTGAGCTTCTGTCGGAAGCTGCATTATGTCTTACTAAAACTAAAAAGTACGACAAGGCGATAGAAACCTATCAAAAGAAGATTGCATTGAAAAAAGCAGCGCCTATGGATTATTATAACCTGGGAAAGGTGTTTTACAATGTCAGGGATTTTCAGCAGGCCGATACCAACCTTGCAATTTTCAACCAGCTTCAGCCTGATCATATTGCTGGTTTTGTATGGAGAGCCAGGACCAGGTCAAACATTGACTCTACTTCAAAGCAGGGGTTTGCCAAACCCATTTATGAAACAATCATTGTAAAGACACAAAGTGATACGGCCAAGTATGCCAAGGAACGCATAGAATCATTTTATTACCTTGCTTACTATAATTTCCTGCAGTATGCAGGGACCAAAAACAAAGAGTATGCGGTAACTGCAATAATATACAGCAACAAGGTACTGGCGATTGACCCCAAGGATGAGAAAGCCGATAAAGCCAAACAGATCATTGATAACCTGAAAAAGTTTGTGAATTAGTGGATATTGGTATTCAATCAATATTTTTGTACTTTTGTCACCCTGCAAAAAATCGCAAAAAACTAATAAATTCAAGTATTTTATAACTTAAATTCAATTAACGATGAGCAACAAAAGCAGCAAAGGCGGATTAATGGACGCCTTAAGATCGGTGTTTACGTTAGGAGCCATGATCATAGCCCTTATCGTATCTTATTTACTCTTCAAATTAGTGATGGGTAACCCAATCAATTTTGAAGGTAATAATCCTGCAGGCACTCCACTGCCGGGCAACTATCTCGGGATTATTTACAAAGGGGGAATGATCGTACCTCTTCTGATGACGGTTAACCTAATTCTGATTATTTTCTCAGTTGAGCGTCTGATCACACTGACCCGTGCAAGGGGTAAAGGTCGTATCAATGTATTTGTAAAGGAACTTCAGAACCTTCTCGACGCCAACAAAATCGAAGATGCTATCATAGCTTGCGACAAGCAGAAAGGTTCGCTGGCCAATGTTATGAAAGCCGGACTTGTACGTTACCGTTCTCTACAGGACGACAAAACTCTTGTAAAAGACCAGAAGATCCTTGCCCTTCAGAAAGAATTTGAAGAAGCTTCAGCACTTGAGCTTCCGATGCTTTCAAGAAATCTCGTCATCCTTTCAACCATTGCTTCAATCTCCGTATTGATCGGTCTTCTGGGAACCGTTCTCGGAATGATCCGCGCATTTGGGGCTTTGGCCCAGGCCGGAAGCCCTGATGCACTTGCTCTGGCAACCGGTATTTCAGAAGCGCTTATCAATACTGCTTTCGGTATCACAGGATCTTTGCTGGCCATTGTGCTTTACAATAGCTTCTCAACTCAGATCGATAGTTTTACCTATAAAATTGATGAGGCAGGATTCAGCCTTGTACAGTCATTTGCCGCTTCTTCCAAGTAATATTTTTGGCGTTTCAGCAAATTAAGTACATAATATTGTGTATTTTTAATTTAAAACCAGAATTCCATGCCAAAGATAAAACCACCGGTTAGAACACCACATATAGACATGACACCCATGGTGGATTTGTTTTCTGTGCTCCTGATCTTTCTGTTGCTTACGGCTTCATTCCGGCCCCAGGAGGCGGCAGTGATCACTACACCTCAGTCTGTTTCAGAGAAAACGGCTCCGGATGCTGATCTTATGACCATCTTTATTTCCAGGGACGGGAAGGTGTATTTCAATATCGACAACGGTAAGGATACTTCAACCCATTTCCGCAGTAAACTGCTGGTAAAAATCGGGGAGCAGTATAAGATCCAGTTTACCAAGGCTGAAATAAGCAAATTCGGAACCATGTCATCTTTTGGATTACCGATCAAAAACCTGAAAACCTGGCTCAATACGAAGGATTCCAAAGAAAAGGAGAAACTGCAAACAGGCATCCCAATGGATTCAACCGATAACCAGCTTGCATGGTGGGTGCGCGAAGCCCGTCTGACGAATGTCGGGGCCGAAGTCGCCATCAAGGGTGATGCTGATACCGACTATAAGATAGTCAAGAAGGTCATGGACTTGTTACAGGATAACAAGGTGAATAAATTTAATCTCGTTACGAATTTGCAGAAGCAGGAAGTTACTTTGAAAGACGTTCCTCCTGCAACAAAGTAATGAGAACCCAAAACGTTTAAGAAAATCCTATATGGCCGAAATAATTCAAGAAGAAAAAGGTAAAAAAGGTGGAAAGCGCAGAGCGAAGAAGCAAAGCACGCGCATCGACATGACCCCCATGGTCGACCTGATGTGTTTGCTGATCACTTTCTTCATGCTTACCACTGCTTTCAGCAAGGCGAAAGTAATGGTCATCACGATGCCCGAGAAGGACAATTCAGAAAAACCTGATCAGCCACAGATCGCGGCATTCCGTACCCTGAACATAATCCTTTCAGAAGGCGACAAGGTGTATTATTACATCGGTATGGCCGACCCCAAAAAGCCCCCTCTGCCAACGCTGATCAAAACTGATTTCAGCAAAGACGGCATCCGGAAAATTTTACTTGATAAAAACCGCGACCTGTTCACAAAGATTGCCGAATACAGGGAAAAACGGGTCACAGGTAAAATAGTGGTGGCTGATACAACACTCGACAACGAGATCAAGAAGATGAAAAGGGATGATAAAAAAGGCCCCATTATTCTGATCAAGGCTGATGAAAAAGCGAAGTACAAGGACATTGTCAACATCATCGACGAGATGGCTATCTGCAATATCGCCAGTTATGCTATTGTAGATATCAATTCTGTCGAAAAAGACATGCTGAAAAATGCCCCAAAATAAGTTTTTAATGACATTTAAACATATACCGTATGGCAATTGAAAATCAGCGTGTAGAGTCGCTGGAGGAAATCGTCTTCAAGAACCGTAATAAGGAATACGGCTCATATGTGCTTCGGAAGAAGTACCGCCGGTATCTTACGATTTCTTTGCTCATTGGCATCCTCGTCATTATCTCCGCCGCTGCCTATCCTTTTATCAATGCATTCCTGAACAAGGAAAAGTTGCTCAGGGAAAAGGAGAAATCGGTAACGGCCGAAATGCTGAACATGCCCAAAGAAGATCTGCCTCCTCCACCTCCTCCACCTCCTCCACCTGAAGCCTTAGTGGAAAAAGTTAAGTTCACCGCTCCGAAGGTTGTGGAAGATACAAACGTGGAATCAGACTTCGGTAAACAGGACCTGCTGAACCAGAATAAAAATACAGAAGTCCCGAGCGAAGAAGTCCAGGTAGAAGAAAAAGAGGTAAAAACCCAGGTTATTGAACAGAAAGTGGAAGCCGAAGTGTTCCTGATTGTAGAGGAACCCCCGACCTTCCCAGGCGGCGAAGCTGCCCTTTACAAATGGCTTGGCGAAAACCTTAAATATCCTGAAGAAGCCAAGGAACTTGGCATCCAGGGACGTGTATTCGTTGCATTCGTTGTTGAACCCGACGGATCAACCAGTAATGTGGTTGTGAAACGAGGTATCGGTGGCGGTTGCGATGAAGAAGCAATCCGTATCGTGAAGGCCATGCCCAAATGGGCAGCCGGCAAACAGCGCGGACAGCCTGTGCGTGTACAGTTTAATTTACCTATCAAGTTTACACTGCAGTAAACCTGCGAGAGACTAAACCAGGAATCCTTAGTTTTTCCAAGATATCCAATATCTCAACCGGAGGTTTTGGAGGAAAAATTAAGGGTTCTTTTTTATATGCTCATATGAATACTGCCACTCTTCCCTCCTTCATAAGCAGCAAATTCAAATTCTGGTCCTTTATTTCCATGGTGTTGCTCGTATTTGTCCACGGGTACAATATGCACGAACGCTATCTGCAGCCCTGGACTATACCGGATGAGGGATTGTCCTTAACCAGCTTTACCGAATATTTTTTTGCTAACGGGATTTTCCGTTTCCGTATTCCAATGCTCTTTATCATTTCGGGATTTCTTTTCGCGATGCATGATGACCGCCCTTATAAGGCACGTGCAGGAAAACGATTCCGCTCCCTCTTTGTCCCATATCTGATCTGGAGCGCATTGGGGCTTGTATTCACCTACGGGCTTGAAATAGTTCCCTGGGGCCGTGAACTTGTGGGAGGGTCCCATGTTGTACAAATCAGCGATACGAGGATGTTGCTTCACGACTATAAATGGTATGAGCTGCTTGGTCGCTGGATGCTGATTCCCGTGCCATACCAGCTGTGGTTTATCCGTGTCCTTTTTATATATAATCTTGCTTACCCTGCAATCCGCTGGTGTGTTTTAAACCGTATCGGACGGTGGATATTCTTTGGCTTTGCCATACTTATGTGGCTGGGCACTATGGGATTCGTAATCATTGAAGGCGAAGGACTGCTTTTCTTCTCACTCGGGGTCTGGATCCAGAAAAGCGGCTTCAATATAGAACAGCCTTCCCGCTGGCTGAAACCCTCAATCTGGGGCATTCTTTTCATTATCATTGCAGCTGTAAAGACATTTCTGGCACTTATTGCTGCACCGTACCTGGGACAGGCCATCTTTTCAATTATTACCCTCTTGCATAAGGTCATGGTTTTGAGTGGGCTCTTCGCTTGCTGGTTCGGGCTGGATCCCATTGTGCGCTGGTGTATGAATAAACCCTGGTTTGTCTGGCTGTCGGCTTTCGCTTTTATGATTTATGCTATGCATGCCCCTCTGGTCGCTTATTGCATAAATCCTATGCTCCGGCTGCTTGCACCACTTACCCTATCCGGGCTGGCTGCATTTGTACTGCTTCCGGCTGTCATTATTGCTTTGAGTATTGGAACAGGATTGGTGTTGCGTACGCTCGTACCCAAGGTTTATAGTTTATTAACCGGCGGGAGAGGGATGTAAATCGCCTCCCCGTAATTTAGATTCTATCCAAAAGAAATCTTTAGTAACTTTGTACTGTTAAAATATTAACAGTACGAGATTTTTTTATGATAACACTCTCATATAAAGGGAAAAACACCTTCCTGGAAGCCGTGAATAAAAAGAGCGGCTCGGACGTGCTGGAATGTTACCAGTGCGGCAAATGCGTGTCGACCTGCCCGGTCTCAAATTTCATGGATTTTCCACCCAGGGAGATCATGCAAATGATCAAACTGGAACTTAAGGAGGAAACGCAGATGGCCAACTCCACCTGGTTCTGCCTTACCTGTTCGGCCTGTTCCGGGCGCTGCCCCCGAGAGATCAACATCCCCGCAGTCATGGAAGCAGTGCGTCACCTGGCCATAGAGGAAAATTTCCATCCCGACTCAAAACAGGTAAAGAACATCAGGAAATTCCACGAGATCTTTCTTGACATGATCAAGCGTTACGGAAGGAATTATGAGCTTCGCATGATGGCGGAATTCAATATCCGGACACGTAACCTTTTTAAAGATATGCACCTGGCTCCCAAGGCTCTGTTGAAAGGAAAAATTCCTTTAGGTGTGAAGTCTGTGAAGAGCGCAAAGGCCATCAAAAAGATGTACGAGATGGCGGAGAAACTTGAACAACAGAATAAATAAGAAGTTTAAGATGAAAAAAGTAACTTATTTTCCGGGTTGTTCCGCTCACGGCACCAGCGAGGAATTTGACCTGACCGTTAAGATGGTCATGAAAACCCTGGATGTCGAGATGGAAGAGATTCCCGACTGGAACTGTTGCGGGGCGACTTCAGCCCATACAATGAACGAAAGCCTGGCCTATGCCCTGCCTTTACGTAACCTGGTGCTTGCCGAAAAGCTAAGCAACGATACTATGACCATCCCATGCGCATCCTGTTACCAGCGCCTGAAGGTGACTAAGGTGCATATGGACGAAAATCCTGAGCTGGCAAAGAAGATCAATACCACCATTGTTGAAGAAGGCAATTATAAAGGCAGGGTTGCTGTAAAGTCCATGCTTCAGTACTGTTATGAAGATATCGGATTGGATGCTATTAAAGCAAAGGTGATCAGCCCGATCAGCGGGATGAAACTAGCCTGCTATTACGGCTGCCTGCTGACCCGCCCGAAATCGATCACTCAATTCGATTCTCCGGAATATCCCATGTCGATGGACAATATCGTGGAAGCTTTGGGTGCAAAGGCGATGCTATTCGATTTCAAGACCGAATGCTGCGGTGCATCCTTCTCTATTTCTGATACCGATATAGTGCTACAGCTAAGTGGCAAGATCCTAGAAATGGCAAAGGAAAGCGGTGCACAAGCAATCGTGGTGGCCTGCCCTCTTTGCCAGTCTAACCTCGACATGCGCCAGGGCGATATCGAAAAAAAATACAAAGTGAAATATAATCTCCCGGTCTTCTATTTAACCCAACTGATGGCCATGGCTTTCGGATTCCCAAAGGAAAAGATGATGTTCAGCAAACATATCGTACCTGTCGACGGAGCCCTTGCTCATATAGGTGAAGTAATAGAAGAACCCAAAAAACCTGCTAAAGCTAAAAAAGCCGTAAAGGCAGAAAGTGAGGTTGAATAATGGCAAGAGTAGGAGTATTCGTTTGTTTCTGCGGCGCCAACATTGCCGATTTTGTGGATGTCCCGACTGTTGTTGAGGAAGCCAAAAAGATCAGGGAAGTTAAGTTCGCCATCGACTATAAGTACATGTGTTCCGATCCCGGTCAGCAGATGATCAGGGACGCCATTGTACAGCACAGGCTGACATCGATTGTTGTTGCGGCCTGTTCACCCCGCATGCACGAGAAGACCTTCCGCAAGGCTCTCAGCGATGCCGGGATGAACCCTTACCTGCTCGAAGTTGCCAATATCCGTGAACATTCTTCATGGGTGCACCAAAAGGATAAAAAAGCAGCCACCGAAAAAGCCGGTGACCTGGTGAGGATGGCTGTCGCCAAATCCATTGCCAATGAGCAGTTGCATGAGATCTCGGTGCCTGTTACCAAGCGTGCGCTGGTAATTGGTGGCGGAATTGCAGGGATACAGGCAGCCCTTGATATTGCAGATGCCCGTATCCCGGTGACTTTAGTTGAAAGAAGTCCGTCGATCGGAGGCCGTATGGCTCAGCTCGACGAAACCTTCCCGACCCTCGATTGTTCACAGTGTATTCTTACACCTAAGATGGTGGATGTAGCATCACATCCGTATATTGAGCTCATCCCATATTCGGAAGTTATCGAACTCAACGGTTACGTAGGGAATTATAAGGCCAAGATCCGGAAAAAAGCCTCATACGTGAATTTCAAGACCTGTACAGGTTGTGGAGCATGCTGGCAGAAGTGCCCGGTAAAAGTCCCAAATGAATACAACTGCGGGATTGATACCCGTAAAGCTATTTATACTCCTTTCCCCCAGGCAGTGCCGAACAAACCGGTCATCGACGCCGAACACTGCACCATGTTGCTAAAAGGCAAATGCGGTATCTGCGCCAAGGTTTGCGAAAAAGGCTCTATTGATTATAAAATGGTGGATGAGGTTATCGAAAGGGAAATAGGTGCAGTTGTTGTTGCAACCGGCTATGACCTTTGGGATGCAACACCTTATGAAGAGTATGGTGTGGGACGTTACAAGGACATTATTAACTCCCTGGAATTCGAAAGAATGGTTTCGGCCAATGGTCCTACCGGTGGCGTTCCTGTAAGGCCCAGTGACGGGAAAGTACCGAAGACTGTGGTATTCATCAAATGTGTTGGTTCCCGCGACAAAGCCAAAGGGATTGAATTCTGCTCGAAGATATGTTGCATGTATACAGCCAAGCACGCCATCCTCCTGCATCATAAAGTGCATGATTCAAGGGCCTATATCTTCTATATGGACATTCGTGCTGCCGGTAAGGGATACGAAGAGTTTGTAAACCGGGCCCAGGTTGAAACCGGGGCTGTTTACTTACGCGGCCGTGTTTCCAAGATCTACCAGAAAGGCGATAAGCTGATGGTTAGGGGTGAAGACGGGCAACTTGGACAGGAAGTTGAAGTTGAAGCCGACCTTGTTGTTCTGGCAACCGCCGTCATTCCTTATAAAGAAAACCCTGCACTTGCCCGGCTCCTTGGAATTTCTTACGATAAATACGGATACCTCTCTGAGGCCCATCCGAAGTTACGTCCGGTAGAAACAGCAAAGGCCGGTATTTTCCTGGCCGGTTGTACCCAGGCTCCAAAGGATATCCCCGATACTGTTGCCCAGGCATCGGCCTGTGCGGCAAAGGTTTGCGGACTTTTCGCAGGCGACACCATGAAGAAGGATCCCATGATCTCGACAGTCAACAACGAATTCTGCAGTGGCTGCCAGAACTGCGTGCAGGTTTGTCCTTACCAGGCTATCGTTACGGAAGAGATCCCCCTCGGGCATGGCGCTAAGGAAATGCGCACCGTGGCCAAGATCAACGAAGGCGTTTGCCAGGGTTGCGGCTCCTGCGTTGCCATCTGTCGTTCAATGGCTATTACGCTGGCAGGTTTTACAGATCCTCAAATCATTAACGAGATAGTTGCAATCTGATGGAAGCAGAAGTAAAAGACAAAATCGTAAGCATTGAAAAGCCTGAACTGGTCGCCCCTCCTG
Organism: Bacteroidota bacterium; assembly: GCA_026391775.1. Lineage (GTDB taxonomy): Bacteria > Bacteroidota > Bacteroidia > Bacteroidales > FEN-979 > CAIRDP01. The sequence goes on along the minus strand of JAPLDK010000074.1, from coordinate 66,593 downwards.
ACTGGAAGCCGGTTATCATGGGTATTCTATGCAACTGGTGTTCATACGCGGGATCGGACCTTACGGGAACTTCCCGTATGCAGTATCCGCCTAACATCCGAATCATCCGCGTGCCATGTTCATCACGCGTGGATCCCTGGTTCATTATAAAAGCTTTACAAACCACTGCGGATGGAGTGCTGATATCGGGATGTCATCCCGGCGACTGCCATTATATCAGCGGGAATTACTATGCCCGCAGGCGTTTCCTTGTTACCAAGGAACTGCTCAAAATGGTAGGCTTTCATGAGCATAGGGTGCAGTACAGCTGGGTTTCCGCAGCCGAAGGCGCCAAATTCGCCCAGGTCGTGAAAAAAGTGACCGAAGATGTTGTAAAACTCGGCCCCCTTCATTTGTACAAAAAAGAAAATTTCAGCAAATAATGGACTATTCAAAGCAAATCCAGGACATTGCCGCAAAGCTGTTTACTGACGGGAAGATCGACGTATTCGTCGGCTACCGCATGAACGGCTTCGATGACAACCAGGTTCCTGCCGTGATCACTGATCCGAAGGAAGTGTCCACGCTTGTATTTACGGAAAAATCCGTGTTCAACCTGTCAAACTACCTCAAAGCCGACCATACCCGGAACAAACGGGTGGGACTGGTGGTAAAGGGTTGTGACAGCCGTTCACTCAACCTCCTTCTTACCGAAAGCCAGGTGAAGCGCGACAAGCTTTACATTATTGGCATTGCCTGCGAAGGTGTGGTTGACGACAAAGGGCAGAAGGTGCAGAACTGTATGGAATGCATTATTCCCGACGCCGTGGTGTATGACGAAATACTAGGCACACCTAAGGGTAAGAAGGATTACATCGTCAATGCCGATATTAAGGCATTGGCCGAAAAGGGCTTGGTTGAGCGCAGGGAATATTTTGAAGAGATTTTTGAAAACTGCATCCGCTGCAACGCCTGCCGCAATTCCTGCCCGCTTTGCTATTGCACAAAATGCTGCATCGACCAGGAGACCGCAACGATCTATAACGGCTCAAATACTTCTTCAAGCGCTTTCCATGCTCTTATGACCTGGTCGTTGCATCTTGCAGGACGTTGCGTTGACTGCCGCAACTGTGAAAAGGCCTGTCCCAGTCATCTTCCATTGCACCTGCTGCATAAACAAAATGAAAAAGTGATCTTTGGTAACTTCCAGAATCACCTGGCAGGAGTTGAAGAAGGCGACCGCGGGGCTTTCTACAAATACAGCCTCAAGGACCCCGACGATTTTATCATGTAATCCGAACGACAGATTATGAGCTTTTCAACCTTTGTTACCGATAAAGCTGGCTTGCAGAAATTGTATGAAGCCATCATCAGCAAATATGAAACATATGCTCCCGTTGAGAAATTCGGGAAGTACGATTACAAAAAAGTTTCATCGCTGAAGGAATGCGACCCGGATTCACCCATTGCAATGACTATGAGTGTGAAGCCGTTGTTCTTCCCGCGTTCGTCAAAGATCATGAAATACGAGGCTAACAGCGCAGGGACCAGCATCCGTGAAACGGATCAGGATCCCCTCGCAGGCCAGCGTGTGATCCTCGGCGTAAAGCATTGCGATGCCCGTGGACTTCAGGTTTTGGAAGCTGTGAATAAATGGGATTATATTGACAGTGACTTTCTGAAGCGCCGTGCAAATACTGTGATTTTATCAAACCGTTGCGACAAGGCCGATACCCATTGTTTCTGCACATCACTCGACTATGATGTGGAGAACCTCGATGCACCGGATGTTGCCATAGTCAATGGGACCAACGGGAAGATTTATGTGCAAGCCCGTACTGAAAAAGGTGAGACCTTTTTAAAGGAGAATAGCAGTGAGCCAATGGCAAACAGAATTACGAATGACGAATTACAAATGACGAATTGCGAAGAGGATTTAACAAAACAGTACGAGGCTTTTCTCTCTTCGTTCCGCCTGAAGATGGACTATAAGGACGTCAATGAAAGGATGGCTAAGCGTTTTGACTCACCGGCCTTTGAAGAGGCTTCACGCAATTGCGTAAGCTGTAACACCTGCGCTTTCATCTGCCCTACCTGCCATTGCTTCAAAATCTCCGACGAGAAGATAAAAGATACAGGGGTGCGTTACAAGAGCTACGATTCATGCAATAACGTGTATTTCACACTGGAAGCAGGTGGCCACAATCCGCGCCCTGCCAAGTACAGGCGCTGGAGGCAAAGGTCCATGCACAAATTTGTATACTACAAGGAACGCTTCGGCGTGAATCTCTGTGTAGGCTGCGGGCATTGCGCGATCTCCTGCCCGGTGAACATCAGCATTTTTGAAGTGGTAAACCACGTTGCATCAGCCCCAATTGAATCGTGAGCACACTCGCATCTTCAAAATAAACAATATAGTTATGGAAAGCTTATTAGTTCCCTCTCTCGCCAAAGTCGACAGGATCATACAGGAAACTCCCGACGTTCGTACATACAGGCTTAAATTCAAAGACGACAGCCTGATGGATAAGTTTACCTGGCAGCCCGGACAATTCGTGGAATTCTCATTGATGGGTTCAGGCGAATGCACATTCTGTATTTCATCATCGGCTACCCGTAGGGGATTTTTCGACTGTTCCATCAAAAGGGCAGGAGTGGTAACAGCAGATATCCATTCCGATATTGAGGAAGGCGATGACGTTGGGATCCGCGGCCCATACGGCAACTGGTTCCCCCTGGATGACATTAAAGGAAAGAACCTGCTTTTCGTGGGCGGTGGTATTGGCCTGGCGCCCCTGCGTTCGCTGATACAATATGCGATTGACAACCGGGGCGATTACAAAGACTTCACGGTTCTATACGGTGCCCGCACATCCGCAGACCTTTGTTATAAAGAAGAGATCGAAGAATGGAAGAAAAACACCAGCCTTAAGGTTGTTCTTACTATTGATAAACCTGAAGATTCATGGAAGGAAAATGTTGGCGTGGTTCCCAAGATACTTGAGGAAGTGGTGAAACCCGAGATTGCCAATACCAAGGTAATCACCTGCGGCCCTCCGATCATGATCAAATATACGCTTCAGTCGCTCGATCGCCTCGGATTTGATCCCAAAGATGTTATTACAACCCTAGAAATGAAGATGCAATGCGGCCTTGGCAAATGCGGCCGCTGCAATATCGGGAGCACCTACATTTGTAAAGATGGCCCTGTATTTACGTATGAACAACTAAAGGCGCTACCGGACGAGTTCTAGTCTCCCAAAATTCCATTTATCATCCTGCCTGATGAGAAGTAGGCCTAAAAATCCAGGTTAATACTCTTACTTCATGAGAATTTTTCATGAAATTTTATTTTAATTTAGATTAACTTAAAATAAAGTATTGTTGTATCTTGCGACCTTATTTGCAATTAATCAAGTATTCATTTAACAAGATTGACATGAAAAAATATATGTTTCTGGTGCTGATTGCAGTTAGTTTCGCAATGAATGTCTGGGCTCAGTCAGGCACAGGCAGCACACCGATGGTTATTGAAAGCCAGATGATGCTCCCGAAGAGAGGGATGGAGGATAAATTTGAAGCAGCAATCCTTGCACATGACAAGAAATTCCACCCGGATGGCCCGTATGCTGCCGGGTTGCGGAAGATCGAATACGGTCCAAAAGCCGGCTGGTATGTGTGGGTGATGGGCCCGACTGCTTACAGTTCGCTGGATTCGCGTCCTACAAAAGAGAACGGACATGAACTGGACTGGAGCACGACCATTGATCCCCTGGTACAGGAGTATGGTGGAACTGGTTTGTGGAACTTCAATTCTGAACTTTCATTTGGCTGGGATATTTTTAAAAAATCAAAACACTATGAGATCTGGGGAATTGACCTTAAGCCGAAGCAGTATTACAGGTTCAAGGCTTTGTGTGAGAAGCTGAAGAAGGTGTACGAAACTTTGGGCACCACGTCATTTATCGTTCTCGATAATAACCTGCATGCAAAGGATGGCCCTAACGTTTCAATTATCTGGAGCTTCAATACATACGATGAGTGGCAGAAAGATCCCGGTCCAAAGGCTACCTATGAAAAGCTTTACGGAGCAGGTTCCTGGCAAACTGCTATGGATGAATGGATGGATATGACCAACGGTTACGATTCAGAGATCAGATCCAATATACAGTAAATCAAATTAATGATTTAGCGGGTATTAACAAGGCTGGCTTAAGGAAATTCCTTGGTCAGCCTTGTTGGTTAAAGCGAAAAACCTGCTTTAAGTAAGTATGTCTTTCTTACGATAGATGAATCCTGATGCAAGTACGAGACATGCCGAAAGCCCTAGAAAAACTGCAATACGCCAGAGTTCCGGACCATATCCGGGTTTTAAAACTTCAACATTCACCCATTTGAACGGGCTGATGTATCCGAAATCCCCGTTGACGCCTGATAACCTTGAAATAGTAAAGAGAAAATAAAACACCAGAACCAGCCCCACGCAGAAGAAAGTAACGGGCCTGGCCCTTTTCATCAGAGCTGCGATCACGAAACCCAGGGCTCCGAAAAACAGATTCAGGAGAAAAGTATATAAAGTCAGTACCAGGAATGGCTGAACCCTGAAATCCCCCGATTTAAAGACCTCCAGGGAAATAAAGCTGACCAGGCCGGCAACAAGGTTCAGGATAAAAACATTCAGGAAAGCAAGGGCCATTTTACTGGCAAAAATTTCATTCCGGCTGATTGGCCGCGACATCAGGAATTCCGCAGTCTTACTATATTCTTCCTTTAAGAGGATATTTGAAGTCAGTACCATGGAATAGATACTTCCGAGAAGCATCATGTAAACGATATTGTTTGCCGCATAAAATCCCAGGCCTGAAAAAATGTCATTGATATTTCCGAATCCCCTGGCTTTCATTGCTGCCATGGGTACGAGTTTAACCATACCCATGATCTGCTGCTGGTACTGGAGCACGCTGTGGAAAAACGACATTGTAAAAAAGATCAGGGCACAGATGATAAACGACCAGAGAAAAAGACTCCTGGCATTTCGGCGGAATTCCATATTAAACAAAATACTGTTCATCGGCCTTGCTCTGTTTTATTGATAATAATGCAGGAATATCTCCTCCAGCGGCGGTTCTTCAATGCTAAGATTTTCTATCCTGATACCTGCAACCTTATGGATCAGCTCATTGATATCGCCTGAAAACATAAATACAATGCTTTTGGGGCTTTCTCTATGAAAGGATTCTATCCCCTGAATTTCCAGATCTGTGTTAATATTTTCATCCGTAAATAAGATCCTCACTTTTTTCAGTTGTTTATCCCTTAGTGCGGAAATTTCATCTGATTTTATGATCCTTCCTTCCCTCACAATTGCAACTCTCCGGCAGAGGGCCTGAACTTCACTAAGGACATGGGAGGAGAAGAAAACAGTGGTCCCCCGTTTATTTTCTTCAATGAGAAGGCCGAACAATCTTGACTGTATCAAAGGATCCAGGCCGGTCGATGGTTCGTCGAGTATCAGCAGATCTGGCTGATGCACCAGGGCCTGTATTATATTTACTTTCTTTTTATTGCCTGTGGATAGCTCAGGGATTTTGCGCTCCAGGTCGAGTTCCAGTAAACCGGCCAGTTCACGTATCCTGGCCTCGCTATTATTCCCCCCATAGAATGCTGCTCCGAATTTGAGGAATTCGTGAACCTTCATTTTATCATACAGGTTGGCATCGGAAGGCACATAGCCTATACGGCCGCGGATCTTTTTTGAATCCTTTACCACATCAAGTCCAAAAATTTTTGCACTTCCTGAACTTGGGAAAATAAGATTCAGGAGAATGCGGATGGTTGTGGATTTCCCTGCCCCGTTGGGGCCGATAAACCCGAAGAAGTCACCATGTCCAACATTCAGGCATATGTCGTCAATGCCCCGGGAATGCCCGTAGTACTTGGAAAGATGCTGAATTTCGATGATAATCTCCGACACGGGATGATATTTCAAAACAAGGCCTTCAAAATTACTACAAAAAGCGACCGAAACCAAATCAGGGTTGCCAGAACCTGCGAAATCGACGTGGCGAAAGTCCGACATACTCAACATATGTCATTTTGTAACTCCGGCTAAATGTCGCAGTTTTGCAGCGCAAAACATAACACAAGGATGGAAAAACACCTGGTACAAATGATGCGTAACCGTGCGACACGTTATGGCAAGCGTGAGGTATTCCGGTTCAGGGAAGCTGGAGCAAAAGAATATAGGAGCTATAACTGGCAGGAACTTGTTTCCATCACTGACCGGGTTGCAAAGTCCTTGCTGTCGTTAGGTTTCGGGACTAAATCCAACATTGGTATCTTCAGTGATAACAAGCCTCAATGGACCTTTGCCGATCTTGGGGTTCTTGCGATCAGGGGTGTGGTAGTCCCTTTTTTCGCTACGGCATCAAAGCAGCAGCTTAAATATATTGTGGATGAAACCAGGATGGAACTTCTGTTTGTCGGAAACAGGGAACAACTGGAAAAGGCGTTATGGTTGTTCGCCAATGCGGGCAGTTTGAAAAAAGTAGTGTGTTTTGATGAAAGCCTATCTGCGGATGAGGATTCCCGTTGTATAAACTGGAATGAATTTCTTGAGCTGGGGGAAAGCGAACTTTATGGGACCCGGCTTGAACAAAACCTCCAGTCAGCCGAACCGGATGACCTGGCAACTATCATTTATACATCAGGAACCACCGGAGAACCCAAAGGGGTGATGCTTGGCCAGGATAACTTTATAAGTTGTTTTAAAAATCATGACGAAAGACTTGAGGTGACGGAAAAGGATGTCTCGCTTTGCTTTTTGCCTCTGAGCCATATCTTTGAACGATCATGGACATTTTACATGCTGCATAAGGGGGCTGTAAACGTGTACCTCGAGAACCCGAGGGCAGTAATCGAAGAACTGCCACTTGCAAGGCCAACACTGATGTGTACAGTACCCAGATTCTATGAAAAGACCTATGAAGGCATCAGGAAGGAAGAAGGCAGGTGGTCACCGATAAAGCGGAAAATATTTGACTGGGCTGTTTTCACAGGTCATGAATATTCGGCTTATGTGAAAAACAACAAACGTCCTCCTTTGGGAGCCAGATTCAGGCGCGGGATTGCCGACAAACTTGTACTTAAAAAGCTCAGATCAATTTTTGGCGGAAATATCCGCTTTCTGCCTTGTGCAGGTGCCGCTATTCGTCCAGAGCTGCTCAGGTTTTTTCATGCAGCAGGCCTTTTCGTGAACTATGGTTATGGCGCTACCGAAACAACTGCTACCGTTTCCTGTTTCAGGGATGATGTATACGAATTTGAATCGTGCGGAACAGTTATGCCGGGCACTATAGTCAAAATCAGTGATCAGGGTGAAATCCTGGTCAAAGGACCTACGGTCTTTAAAGGCTATTATAATAAACCGGCCGAAACGGATCAGGTGCTCAAAGATGGATGGTATTATAGCGGTGACCAGGGGAAATTCACCATGGCAGGGAATCTGATGATGTATGACCGGATCAATGATATCTTCAAGACTTCAGGGGGGAAATTTGTTTCACCCCAGAAGGTTGAGCTACTGCTCAGCGAAGATCTGTTTATTGAACAGGTTGTTTTGCTGGGCGACAATCGCAAGTTTATATCGGCCCTGATTGTGCCTTCCTTTGACGCCCTCAGAGCGCAGTTTCCTTCAACCGGAGCAACACAGCAGGATAATAAATCGCTGATCACCGACGCCCCGGTTCTCGAATTTTTCAGGAAACGACTTGATTTAATCCAGGAAGAACTCATCCCTTATGAAAAGGTTGTAAAATTTACTTTGTTGCCGGAACCGTTCAGCATCGAAAATGATGCACTTACAAGTACCCTTAAAATAAAACGAAAGGTAATTTCTGATAGGTATGCCAGTCTGATCGATGCCATGTACCTATAGGGCCAGTTTCCACCGCTTATGCGACCATAGCCAGTTTCCCGGACTTTTCAGGATAGCCTGCTCCAGCTTTTCAGCATATCTTTTTGTAACCTCGCCTTCGGGCAGTGTGGCCGGGTCATCAGCAAGCAGTATTACTTCCAGAGTATAATAACCGCGCTTTACGCGCTGTACGTCCACATAAACCACGGGATAATTGTACATGCGGGCATATTTTTCAGGACCGTGCAGAAAAGCAGTTTCTTTTCCAAGGAAAGTGATCCAGTAGGATTTTTCAGCTTTGGCCGGGCTTTGGTCGGCAGCCATGATATAGACCGAAGGTGTTTGGGCATTGCGCTCAAAGATCAGGAAAGTCTCATAAATTGAAGCCAGGGTAGTCCCGAACTTTGCCCTGCTCCATTTCATGAAACTGTTGATGAATTTATTGCTGAGGGGTTTGTAGAAGGCAATGATAGGGTGTTTTGTGAATAAGCCGGGCGACATGCTGCCCCACTCAAAATTATTGAAATGGGCGGGCAGCGCAATAACACTCTTTCCCTGGGCAAGCCAGGGTTCTATGATCTCAGGGTTTGTTATGAAGTGACGCTTCTTTACAGTTGAGGGAAGCATGCTGAACCCTTTGATGCCTTCTGCAATAATATCGGACAGGTTTTTATAAACATTGCCGACAATATGATTCAGCTCGTTTTCCGGGAGGTTCGGGAAGCAGCCTTTCAGGTTAGAAAGGATCACTTTCTTACGGTAGCCCATGATTCTGTGGAGGAAGAACTGCCCGAAATTTGCAAAAAGATAAAGCAGGGGAAAAGGGAGCAGCCCTATCAGGAAAACAAAAAACAGAAAAATTCCCGTAAGCAAGAGGTCCATGGGATTGGGTTATAAAAGTAATCAGATCGTTTTTAATTCAGAAGTTCCCTGAACCCTTCAGCGCAGCTTTTAAGCTCAAATTCGATGACTTCATATTTTGCCAGGCCCCGGATCACATAAGGGTCATTGGCCATGATCCTTAGAGCTTCATCCTTATCCGGGGCATTGAGAAGAATGAACCCTCCTGTACGGGGAACCTGGGGACCCGAACATATAAGGTTTTTACCGATCAGGGTCCTGAGGAACGCCCGGTGGGCGTCAAGATGTTTGTCAACCTCTTCAAGAGGCAGGAGGTATCTGGAGTGAAAAGCGAACATAATCATGGGTTTATATGGCAAAGTTAATTTATTTATTAAATTTACTTTTCGAACCCGCTTCCTATGGCCCGTCAAAAACGCCTGTTCCTGGGATTTTTAATAAGTTTCACCCTTGTCATCATTTTCCTGCTGATAGATCATTATGCAGGACTGAAGCTGCCGGAAAGCCTGCTGATACCCTTGCGCTGGCTGCCAATACTAATCTTCCTGCTTTACAGCTTTAAGAAAAAAAGCCTGACTACATGGATTTTCTTTTCCATGCTGGCCGGCATCGAATTCGGTTACGACTTGCCTATGGTAGCGAAGGAGATGAACATTGTAAGCCAGATCTTTATTCATCTTGTTAAGACGATTATTGCTCCTTTGCTCTTCGGGACTCTTGTCACTGGCATTGCGGGGCATGCCGACCTCAAACAGGTCGGAAGGATGGGATGGAAATCCATATTTTATTTTGAAATTGTATCAACCATCGCGCTTTTTATCGGCCTTCTTGCTATTAACATTAGCGGGGCGGGACATGGAGTCATTGTACCGGCAGCCATGTCCCAGGGCACTTTGCCGGAGGTCCAGAGCCAGAGCTGGCGGGATATTATACTTCACGTATTCCCCGAAAACATTGCCAAATCAATTGCCGAAGGACAGGTGCTGCAGATCGTGGTTTTCAGCATCCTGTTCGGGATTGCCGTTGCCATGGTCAAGGAACAATACCGTGCGCCCATGCTTCGTTTCACCGAATCCCTCACTGCCGTCATGTTCAAGTTCACCAACATGATCATGCTGTTTGCCCCGTTCGCTGTATTTTCAGCCATAGCATACAGCGTGGGGCATATGGGCCTTCAGGTTTTACTGAATCTCTTTCAACTCCTTGCGACCCTGTATGTATCCCTGATCGCTTTTATAATACTGGTGTTTCTACCTATACTTCTGTTCCTTAAAATACCGATTAAGAATTTTATCAAGGCCATTTCGGAACCTGCAACAATCGCCTTTGCCACAACCAGCAGTGAATCGGCCCTGCCCCGTGCGATCGAAAACATGGAAAAATTCGGGGTGCCCAGGAAGATCGTAGCTTTTGTGATCCCGACAGGTTACAGTTTCAACCTCGACGGAACTACACTATACCTGGCAATGGCTTCGATTTTTGTCGCCAATATGGCGGGTATCCACCTTTCGTTCTCAACCCAGATCATTATGATGTTCACCCTTATGCTTACCAGCAAAGGTGTGGCAGGGGTGCCCCGTGCATCACTTGTAATTTTGCTTGGCACTGCAGCAAGTTTCGGACTTCCGGTATGGCCGATATTCATTATTCTTGGAATTGATGAGCTGATGGATATGGCGCGAACAGCCACGAATGTTATCGGCAACTGCCTTGCAACGGTAGTGATCGCGCGCTGGGAGGGTGAGTTCGATCTGGATAAGGCCAAAAACCTGAACCTGGAAACGGAAGAATAAGTTATTAAACAGTTTGAAATTATGGCTTACGACAAGCAACTTGCCGAAAGGATCAGCCGGACTTTCGGGATCCTGGGAATTTCCTTTGAGGAGAAGTTTATGATGGGTGGGATTTGTTATATGGTCAATGACAAGATGTGCGCCGGGGTGGTTAAAAATGAATTGATGGCACGTATTGATCCGGACCAAACAGAAACAGCGCTGACAAAGAAAGGTTGCAGGTTAATGGATTTCACCCATAAAACAATGAAAGGATTTGTTTTTGTCGACCCCGAAGGAACCGATATGGATTACGACCTGGAATACTGGGTCAAACTATCCCTTGAATACAATCCGAAAGCAAAATCAAGCAAAAAGAAATCAAAAAAATAGCCGGGCAAATGAAGCGAAATACTTCCCATAGCTTGACTTAACCAGGCATTCCAATATGTCAAAGAAATCCTATACACTGATCCTGATCAGCGCTTCACTGGCCATGCTGATGGTCAAGCTGGATGCCTATATAGTGAATATTTCCCTTCCCACCATTGCACAGAATTTCGGCACGTCCCGGGATATTGTTTCCCTGGTACTGCTTTCATATCTTGTGGCAAGTACCGCAACCCTTCTGCTGTTCGGGATGCTGGGCGACCGCCTTGGGCTGAAGAAAATATTCATTCTCGGTTTTGTATTATTTACCTTGGGATCTCTGTTGTGCGGACTTTCACCGTGTATTACCATCCTGATCATTTCAAGGTTCATCCAGGGACTTGGAGGCTCCATGCTTGTTGCAAACTGCCTGGCCATTGTGGGGCGTTTTATGCCTCACGATAAAGTCGGTTCTTCTTACGGAATTCTTACGACAATAGCGGCCATAGGGGTCTCCCTGGGAGCGCCTCTTGGAGGGATAATTACTTTTTATGCCTCCTGGCACTGGATTTTTCTGATCAACATCCCATTTGGAGCTGTGGCAATCTGGATGGCAAACAAATATATTCCCGGTGAACAAAAGGAAAAATTCTCTTTTAAGGAGTTTGATTTTACAGGGGCAATCCTCGTATTGCTGGCCTTCACTTTTCTGATCCTGGCCTTTAACAGCTTTGACAACCGCGGACTGGATGCCATCATGCCTTATGCAGCACTGGTATTATCAGCGATATTTTTTGGCTTATTTATTCTCAGGGAAAAGAAAGCCGCGAATCCCATCCTGGATTTATCCCTTTTCAGGATGAGGCCTTTGACCCTTGCTCTTATTGCAAGTCTCCTCGCCTCAAGTACCTCTTTCGGGAATTCTTATATGATGCCTTTTTACCTTGAAAAAGACGTAGGTTTAACTGCAAACTGGGTAGGTATGCTGATCCTTATCAGCTCCTTGGTTATAATGGTACTGGCCCCTCTGTCAGGCAAAATGTCCGATAAGATCCATCCAGTTAAGATCTGTTCAATAGCATTTATCATTGGGATAATCAACTTTACTTTTTTCTCGGCAACACTGGGGATGCTCAGCCTCTGGATAGCGGTAGTTTTCCTGTTCTTCGCCGGGATATTTACCGGATTGTTCATATCACCCAATAACAAGATGATCATGGACATGGCTGTTGAAGGAAAGCACGGCATTGTTTCGGCAACAGCAAATACTTTTTCGTCCATGGCTGCTGTTTTCGGGGTTTCGGTATTTCAGATGATCTACTCCATAACCACCGGGGGGGATTATGCAAAACCTTCAATGGCGCTGAATATTAACGGATTCCGCAATGCCTATATCTGCGGGATCATTTTACTGGTTTTTGCACTCATCGTCACATGGTTTTCACGCAGTTCGGGAAGCAAGGATCCCGAATCACATCATAACGAAAGGTTAAAACTCCATATCTGGAAATTACATTGATTGTTAATTATTAATTTTGAGTATCAAACATTAATCCCATGTTTCAGATCTCCCGTTACGGCTGGCAGCCCGATCTTCCCGATCAACGGGACTACCGCTATGCTGCACCCCCTGCAGTTTTGACCAAATTACCGGAAAAGACAGACCTCAGGCCAGGCTGTCCCCCGGTTTATAACCAGGGCCAGCTCGGAAGCTGTACGGCAAATGCCATAGGCGCGGCCTTCGAATTTGGCCTGAGAAAGCAGAATGCACCCCCTTTCATGCCCTCGCGTTTATTCATTTATTATAATGAGCGGGTTTTAGAGCATTCGGTCGGCAGTGACAACGGGGCTATGATACGCGACGGGATGAAGACAGTAAACAATGAAGGTGTTTGCCCTGAAAAAGACTGGCCCTATGTTATTAGCATGTTTGCTCAAGAGCCGGGAACGGCCTGCTATGCTTCAGCCCTGGAACACCAGGTCCTGTCATATCACCGGGTTCCACGCAACCTTGACCAGATCAAAGGATGCCTTGCCGAAGGGTTCCCTATGGTATTTGGTTTTACCGTTTACGAGAGATTTGAGAGTGCAGTGGTGGCACGCACCGGAGTTGTGGAATTGCCGGGGCAAGGGGAACATGTCATTGGCGGGCATGCAGTCCTTGCTGTAGGTTATGATGATATTGCCCGGCGCTGCCTCGTCCGCAACAGCTGGAGCGATCAATGGGGTATGAAAGGCTATTTCACCATGCCGTACGACTATCTCCTGAATGAAAATCTTTCCGACGATTTCTGGACGATACGGCTTGTTGAGAACAATCCGGCATTACAAAAGAAATAACATAAATTAGCTTTTGCGATTACCAATTAGTATTAACAAAAAACCAACATCATGAAAAAGTACATTGCAGAATTAATCGGAACATTCAGCCTGGTTCTCTTCGGATGCGGCTCCGCAATAATTGCCGGCATCTCACAGACCGGCCCCAGTGGGATCGGCCTTTTAGGTATTTCTATAGCCTTTGGCTTTGCAGTAGTTGCCATGGCCTATACCATCGGCGGAATTTCAGGCTGTCACATAAATCCTGCCGTTACAATAGGGGTTTTAACTGCAGGAAAAATGAGTGTCAAGGATGCCATTGGTTATATTATTTCACAATGTGTAGGTGCAATTCTAGGCGCCTTTGTATTGTATGTCATTATGAGCGGGAAGCCCGACTGGCAGATAAAAGAATGGGGCCTTGGCTCCAACGGCTGGGGAGAAGGTTACCTTGGAGCTTTTGGAACAGGCAGCGCATTCCTTATAGAGACTGTGATGACTTTCCTGTTTGTTTTCGTGATTTTGGGGACAACCTCCAAATATGGGAACGGCGTAATGGCCGGACTTGCGATTGGGGTTACCCTGATGCTAATTCACCTGGTAACTATCCCTGTCACAGGGACATCTGTAAATCCGGCACGCAGCCTTGGCCCTGCATTGTTCGCAGGCGGGAAAGCTCTTGCACAGCTCTGGCTGTTTATTGTTGCCCCAATCTTTGGTGCGGTCATTGCCGCCCTGGTATGGAAGTTCGGATTCGACAAAGAATAGAATCTCGTAACAAACACATTATAAGGCAAGTGCGCTCAATCTCACTTGCCTTTTTTAATTTCCCCCGACGAAGCGACGAAAAAATCAGCAGGTCTTTTCATCGGGAATTTCCTGCGATTTACCGGGCAGCAACTGTTTCAGGCCGAAAACAACTTTCCCGGGCTTTCATAGCACATTAATTTTGCTTTATCAACAAAAAAAAACCCAAAGCCATGAAAGCAACAAATACCATTACCAATAGCATCATAAAAAGCCTGATTATAATTGTAAGCGTTTTATTCATCCAATTCAATACAGTGTATGCAGGAAAGAATATCATCATTCCTCCCGCTTCACCAAATGTTATTACCCTTATCCAGGCCCTCGCCCCTGCAAGTCCCGAAACATGTGATTTTAATGATGCTGAGCTGAACATAAACGATTTTTCAAACCTTGCCCCGGTGGTTCCTGCAGTAGCTGACTTCAACGACACTGAAATTGAAAACACCAACATTGCTGACCTTGTTCCCACTACTCCTTCTGAAGCTGAATTTAATGACTGATCTCTATAAACGGTAATGTTGCTCTTCATATCTCCATGGGCGGATTCGAAAGATTCGCCCATTTTCTTTTATTATGGTCCGGAATGGTAACACAAGAAATTAGTAATTTTGGGTATGATTGATTTAAGAAGTGATACTGTAACACGCCCCTCAAGGGAAATGCTTGAGGCTATGTTCTCTGCAAAGGTGGGGGATGATGTATTTCATGATGATCCTACTGTGATCATGCTTGAAGAGAAAGCAGCCTGCATGCTGGGAAAAGAAGCAGCCTTGTTCTGCCCTTCGGGCACGATGACCAACCAGATAGCTGTAAATATTCATACCCGTCCGGGCGATGAAGTGATCTGTCACAAACATTCCCATGTGTATTATTATGAAGGCGGGTCCATGATGCGCAACTCGGGAGTATCGGTCTGCCTGCTCGAAGGTGAGCGCGGACAAATCAGCGCCTCAGACGTTGCCGCCCATATCAACCCCGATACCGACGTACACCGTCCGGTGACTACCCTGGTCGAGGTTGAGAATACAATGAACAAAGGCGGGGGATCGGTTTATAAGTATGAAAGCCTGAAAGAGATCGCGAAGGTTTGCAGGGATAACAACCTGAAATACCACCTCGACGGGGCCAGGCTTTTCAATGCTTTAGCAGAGACAGGTGAAAGCCCTGAGAAATATGCCCAGCTTTTCGATTCGGTTTCGATTTGTCTTTCCAAAGGACTTGGCGCTCCTATCGGCTCACTCATCATCGGCGACAGGGCATTTATTAAGCGTGCCAGGAGGGTAAGAAAGGCATTCGGGGGCGCAATGCGGCAGGTAGGCTATATTGCTGCAGCAGGTATTTATGCGTTAGACCATAATATTTCAAGGCTCAAGCAAGACCATATCCGGGCCTGTTATCTTGGCAACCTGCTTGAAACCATGCCTTACATCGATAAGGTCATGCCGGCTGAAACGAATATCCTGATCTTTACACTGAACGTAAAATATTCCGATAAAGACTTTCTTTCTGAACTGAAAGAAAAAGATATACTTGCAGTGCCAATGGGGCAGAGGATGGTGCGCTTTGTTACCCACCTTGATTTTACCGACAGTATGATGATGAAGGTGGAAGAGGTGCTGAAATCCTTATAATCCCGGAGTCGTTACAAAACATCCAGGGTTTATTTGAATATCGCACTTTCCTTATCCAGCCTGAGCATATCCTCCTCGGAAAGCCTGAACGAAAGCGTCCCCGTATTTTCCTTTACATGAGATTCCTTTGTTGCGCCGGGAATTGCCATAACGGTATTCCCGTTATAATGAACCAGCCAGTTTAATGCTACCTGGGAAGGAGTTGCATTATATTTGTCAGCAAGTTCTTTAACCAACATGACCAGCGGGCGGCTTTTCTCAAGTCCGGCCGGCTTGAACAAAGAGTTGTACTTTCTAAGGCCGATATTTTTCAGGAGTTCGGGATTATCGTGAAACTTACCGGTGACCAGTCCCTGGGCCAGGGGGGAATAGGCAATGATGGAAACTCCAAGTTGCTTGGCCATTGCCATTGTACCATTCGTTTCAATCTTCCGGTTAAGCAGGCTGTACGGAACCTGGTTTGAAGCAAGAGGGATTCCTTTTTTATCAAGAGTTTCCCAGGCGCTTTTCATCTTTTGTGCCGAAAAATTACTGACCCCTATGTATTTTATCTTATTCAGGTTTAACAGTTCGGCCATGGCAGTAACTTCGCTTTTCTCGCTCGAAAAACCCCAGGGCTGGTGCACCTGGTAAAGGTCGATGGGATAAGGCGACAGGGCTGCAATACGCTCATCAATGGTTTTGGCAATGTTCGAAGCGAAGCGGAACATGGGCCACCATTTTGTTGCAATAAGAACTTCTCCCGGTTTTTTGTCTGCAGCCTGCAAGGCTTTGGCCAGGGCCTTTTCCGAAGCCCCGTTGCCGTATATCTCGGCTGTGTCGAACCAGTTTAGGCCTCCTTCAAGGGAAAGAGACACCACTTTGGAAATTAGCTCATCCTCAAGTTTGGGCCAGAATTTTCCGGCGAGATTGTTCTGCTTGCTGAATTGCCAGCAACCAAGCCCGATGGGAGTTACCATCATACCGGTACGCCCAAGGGGACGCAGTAGGTTCAAATTTTCCATTTTCTTAAGTTTAGTGAAATAAAGGTAAGCATATACTTCCTAATTTTAGGCGTCAAAAATGATGCCTAAATTTAATAACCATATTGTATGACAAAAATTCTGGTAGGCGCTGATATCGGTGGGAGCCATATTACATGTATGGGTGTGGATCCTGCAGGACATAGTATTTCAGATGTGTTTAAAATAAGAAAAGAAGTCGACAACCGGGCTTCGGCAGGTTTCATTCTTTCGGGTTGGCCCGGTGCACTGTTTCAACTAATCCGGCTGATTGGAAAAGAAAATCTTGGGGGAAATTTATCGGTACAATGCCATCCGCAGGAAGAATATATTCAGAAAAAATTCGGCGAAAACTACACTCAGCAGGAGGCGTATTACATTCTCGACACCAGGGACAATGCCTTGCATTATTACGATGTTTGGAAGTACCATATTAAGACATCCGCCCGCATAGAAACAAATAATAAATGCCATGTGCTAAGCCTTGTGGAAGGGGAAAGCATACTGGTCGAAACACAGAACGGAATGAACATGCAGTTCAGTTATGTCGAAACCTTTGCCATTCCTGCGGCTGCAGGGAGTTATACGGTCAAAAACAAGGTGAAGGCGAAGCTATACTCGTCATAGCTTTCATTAAGTAAGATTTTAATCCCGGGGAATCAGTTTTTCAGGCATCTTACCGAAAATGCATTATGGCGGCCGGACTGGTAATCCGAAACACTCTTGTCTTTCACGTTAAGGCCGTGAGACGTTGCTTTATCCGTTGAATAAGGAGTGGAAGTCCAGAAAAAGGTTGCGAAATTTGTAAATTTCCAGGTAGTTTTCGAATAAAGAACCCCTGATAAGAGAGCATTAAAACCTGAGAAACCGCCTGCTTTCAGGGAATCGCCGGCATTGCCCGGCCCGTTCAGTGTTGTCTCAACCAGGGACCATTCGACCTGGGAAGGAATATGCCAGCCCGGGGGGCAGAGGCCCTGAATGCCTTGTGTTGTCTGATACTGCATTAATTCATCCCACTGATAAAGGCCGCCGTTAGTTGCGCAATTACCCGCCACATCCGAGTAACAGTATTTTTCGGCCAGGCAGTTGTTGGTCTGGTATGATGAGAAGGAAATAAAAGTTCCGTAATTTAGGTTCTGCGACAGCCAACATTGAGAACCTATCAGCTGGGTCGTATAGGTCTGATTATCCCTGACGTCGGTAAGTGTTTGTCCGCAAACGAAACTTCCTGCCGGCGGATAAAGGGTTATGACCTGTATAGCGGAAACGGAACAGAGGGCCGCATTGGTGTATGTATACGTTATTGTGACCGTATTCTGAGCCGGGGGAACCAGGGAGGGATTAAAAGTATTTCCCACAACTCCGGTCCCTGAATAAACGCCACCCAATGGAATGCCCTGGCTGAGTATGAATGCCGGTGCATCATGGGTTGTAACGGAATTGCAAAGGGCAAAAGTGACCACAGGTATTGGGAGTATCATCATCGTGATGGCATTGGAGGTGGCCGGATTTCCTGTGTTACAAAGCAGGCTGCTTGTAAGAATGCAACGGATCACATCCCCGTTGACAAGGGAAGCAGGGGAATAAGTACTGGAAGTAGCTCCTGAAACCGGGGTCCCGTTATTTGTCCACTGGAAGGAAGGGGAGGCCCCTCCGTTGACAGGGACAGCCGTAAAAGTCAATGGATTATTGGCACAGACCAAACTGCCAGGGCTTACCAATATAGTAATGCTCACAGGAAGGAAAGCATCAACTGTCATTGTTATTACAGAGGATGTTGCAGGGTTCCCGGTTGCACAGATGGCATTGCTCGTAAGGATGCAATAAAACTGGTCGCCGTCTGCAATTGATACCGGAGTATAGGTATTTAAAACAGCACCAATAACAATAACACCGTTCTTGTACCATTGGTAAACCGGCGAAATCCCTCCATTCACCGGGTTGGCTGTAAAAGTAACGGAAGTCCCTATGCAGACCGGATTTGCGGAAGCCGCGATGGATACGCTGACCGGTAAATTCGGGTTAACAGTCATCGTGATAGAGTTGGAAGTTGCAGGATTTCCGGTAGCGCAGACTGCGTTGGAGGTCAGTATACACTGGATGATGTCACCATTGGCAGGAGTATAGGTATAGGTTGAAGTGTTGGTTCCCACACTTGTTCCATTGACCTTCCATAGGTAGGTTGGCGATGTCCCCCCGTTTGCCAGGCTTGCAGTGAATATAACCGGAATGGCCGCACAAATTGGATTTGCCGAGGCTGTAATTGTGATACCGGCTGGCAGGTTTGGATTAACTGTCATTGGGATCACATTGGAATTGACAGGATTGGCAAAAAGACATAAATAATTTGAGGTCATTACACAGAAGATCACATCTCCGTTGGACGGAGTATAGGTAAATGATGGGCTGTTTGTCCCTGAATTCACCCCGTTCACTTTCCATTGGTAGGAGGGTGAGGTCCCACCGTTTACAGGTGTGGCGGTATAAGTGACCTGGGTACCCTGACATACGGGGTTTGCAGAAGCAGATATGGAAACACCGGCAGCACGATAAGGAGCTACAGTCATTATTATTGCATTGGATATTGCAGGATTACCTGTCGCACACAGGGCATTCGAGGTCAGGATGCAGGTGATGATGTCTCCGTTGGCAGGGGTGTAAGAGTAGGTTGGACTATTAATGCCGACTCCTGAACCGTTGACCATCCATTTATAGATTGGGGAAGAACCTCCGTTGGTCGGTGTTGCAGTAAAGGTAACTGAGGTTGGCTGGCAAACCGGGTTTGCGGATGCAGTGATCAATACACTGACGGGCTGGCTTGAAGTTACCGTCATGGTTATACTGTTGGAAGTTGCCGGGTTCCCGGTAGGGCAGGTGGCATTGGATGTCAGAACACAGGTGATCACATCGCCATTGGCGGGAGTATACGTAAATGTTGGGCTGTTTGTCCCGGCATTGATCCCATTGACCTTCCACTGGTAAGAGGGAGAAGTTCCACCATTCGCAGGTGCCGCAGTGAAGGTAACGGCCGTTCCCTGGCAAATTGGGTTTGCCGAGGCTGTTATTATTACGCTCACGGGCAGGTTTGGGTTGACAACCATAATTATGGCGTTTGATGTGGCGGGGCTACCTGTTGCACAGGTTGCATTCGAAGTAAGCACACAGCGAATGATATCAAAGTTGACCGGAGTATAGGTATAGGTTGAACTGTTTGTACCGACATTAATTCCGTTGACCTTCCACTGGTAAACCGGAGAAGAACCCCCATTGGTCGGAGTGGCGGTGAACGTAACCGGTATTGCAGCACATATGGGGTTTGCCGAGGCAGTAATGATAACACTTACAGGCAGGTTGGAGTTTACTACCATGACAATGGTGTTTGAAACAGCCGGATTCCCCGTGGCACAGGTGGCGTTCGAAATCATCGTGCAGGTAATGGCATCTCCATTGGCAGGGGTATAGGTATATATGGGACTGTTTGTCCCGACATTTATTCCGTTGACCTTCCACTGGTACGAAGGGGATGCCCCCCCGTTGGTTGGTGTGGCGGTGAATGTCACGGGGATTGCCTGGCATACCGGGTTTGCCGATGCAGTAATGGTCACACCGGCAGCGAGATTTGGAAGGACTGTCATAGTGATGGTGTTCGAAGTCGCCGGATTGCCAGTCGGGCAGGAATAATTGGATGTCATGATGCAAATGATCACATCCCCGTTGGCAGGAGTGTAGGTATAGGTAGAACTGTTGGTTCCGGCATTTACCCCGTTAACCTTCCATTGATACGAGGGGGAGGAACCTCCATTGGTTGGAGTTGCGGTAAAAGTCACTGAAGTCCCCAGGCAGGCGGGATTGGCAGAGGCTGTAATAAAAACGCTTACAGGCAGGTTTGGGTTTACAACCATGACAATGGTGTTCGATGTGGCCGGACTTCCTGTTGCACAGGTCGCATTAGAAGTAAGGATGCAAGTAATAACATCACCATTGACGGGGGTATAAGTATACGTATTGCTGTTGGTCCCGACATTCACCCCATTAACCTTCCATTGGTATACCGGGCCAGAGCCTCCGTTTGTAGGAGTTGCAGTAAATGTAACCGGTATACCGGAACATACAGGATTTGCTGAAGCTGTTATTATCACGCTGACCGGAAGATTCGGGAGGACCGTCATTACAATCGAATTGGAGATTACCGGATTTGTAATCGGGCATGTTGTATTGGATGTGAGCTGGCAGGTAATAACATCACCATTGACAGGGGTATATGTATAAGTATTGCTGTTGGTCCCGACAGACAGCCCGTTCACAAACCATTGGTAAGAAGGATTTGATCCCCCATTAGTTGGCGTTGCGGTGAAGGTGACCAGAGTGCCGGGGCAGACAGGGTTAGCGGAGGCAGTAATAGTCACACCAACAGCGAGATTCGGAAGAACTGTCATTGTGATGGTGTTTGATGTAGCCGGGTTGCCGAGAGGGCATAAATAGTTGGAGGTGAGGACACAGATAATCACATCCCCGTTGGCCGGTGTGTAGGTATAGGTATTGCTGTTGGTCCCGACATTTACCCCATTCACTTTCCACTGATACGCGGGCGAGGAGCCTCCATTATTAGGAGTGGCTGTAAAGGTGACAGGGGATCCCTGGCAGGCAGGATTTGCAGAGGGTGTAATCACAACACTGACTGTTCCGTAAGAATAGACTGCCATGGTTATAGAATTTGACAGGGCAGGATTCCCGCTGGCACAACTGAGGCTGGAGGTGAGCTGGCATGTCACAACATCGCCGCTGGCCGGGGTGTATGTGAAGGTAGGGCTGTTTGTACCTGCAGCTATCCCATTCACGAACCACTGATATGCAGGAGAACTTCCGCCGTTTACCGGTGTTGCCGTGAAAGTTACCGGGGTTCCCATGCAGATAAAATTTGTTGAAGCTGAAATCGTGATGCTGACCGGCAGAAAAGCACTTACTATTGCTATGATCTGGTTTGAATTGGCCGGGTTACCGGATACGCAGGCGGCGTTGGATGTGAGCACGCATCGTATTACGTCACCATTGGCGGGAGTATAAATAAATGCTGGGCTGTCGGTGCCTGCGTTAAGGCCGTTGACCTTCCATTGATAGGAAGGTGAGGAACCACCGTTGACAGGTGTTGCCGTATAAGTGACGGATTGTCCGGGACAGGATGGATTCGATGAAGCTGAAATTGAGACGGTGACGGGAAGCACAGGATCGGCGATCATTACAATCTGGTTGGAGGTAGCAGGGTTGCCTGTTGCACATGAAAAACTTGATGTCAGAATACAAGTGACATTATCATTATTAGAGGGTACATAAGCATATGTGGGGCTGCTGATCCCCACACCGATCCCGTTGACATACCATTGGTAAGCAGGTGACAACCCTTCATTGGTAGGGGTAGCAGTGAAAATGACTGCCTGCCCCTGGCAAAAGGGATTGGCTGATGCAGCAATACTGACACTCACCGGCAAACCAGGACTTACAATCATTGTGATGGTGTTCGATATTGCCGGATTACCTGTAGCACAATTGATATTGGAGGTCAAACGGCAGGTAACAGCGTCCCCATTAACCGGAATATATGTATATATTGAACCGAAGCCTCCTACAACTACTCCATTTACTTTCCACTGATAAATCGGGAAGGACCCTCCATTGACAGGAGTAGCTGTAAATGTAACCGGGCCGCCCTGGCAAACCGGATTGGAAGAAGCCGAAATAGTGACGCTCACCGGCAAATTCGGGCTCACAGTCATTGTAATGGGGTTTGAAGCAGCCGGATTTCCACTGGGACAAATTACATTGGAAGTAAGTACACAGCTTACAACATCACCATTTGCAGGAATATAAGAATAGGTTGCATTGTTGGCCCCTGAATTTGTCCCGTTAACTTTCCACTGATATGCTGGCGATGATCCTCCGTTGGTTGGTGTGGCCGTGAAAGTAACTGCTGTTCCCTGGCAAATGGGATTGGCCGAAACCCCGATGGAAACACTTACTGGGAGAACAGGATTGACTGTCATTGTAATCGTGTTGGAAATAGCCGGGTTGTTGGAGGTGCAGGTAACGCTTGAGAGCAGGTAGCAAAGGATAACATCATTATTGGAAGGTGCATATGTGTAAACCGGGCTGTTCGTTCCGACACTAAAACCATTAACGATCCACTGATACGCAGGGGAAGACCCACCGTTTACCGGTGTTGCAGTAAAGATCACAGGGGTACTCTGACAAACAGGATTTGCGGATGCTGCAATAGAAATACTCACTGGTAAGTTGGGTGTGACCGTCATAGTAATGGCATTGGACGTGGCAGGATTACCGCTTTCGCAAGGGGTATTTGATGTCATCACACAACTTACCACATCTCCATTTACAGGAGAAAACGAATAGGTTGCACTGTTGGCCCCGGCATTGGACCCGTTTACTTTCCACTGGTAGAAGGGAGCTGAACCACCGTTAACAGGAACAGCAGTATAGGTTACCATCGTTCCTTCACAAACACTACCTGCAGGGTTGGCTGTGATCGATACGCTGACGGAAAGGATGGGGCTAACCGACATGATAACCTGGTTCGAAGTCGCCGGGCTGCCGGTGGCACAGCTTACATTGGAAGTCAGCACACAGGTAACTATATCTGTATTGAAAGGGGTGTAAGAAAATACCGGATTGTTTGTACCTGCAATAGACCCGTTGACCTTCCATTGATATGACGGAGAGGAACCTCCGTTGACGGGTGTGGCAGTAAAGGTCACAGAGACCCCCTGACAAACCGGATTTGCAGAAGCAGCGATAGAGACACTGACCGGCTGGCCCGGATTAACTATCATGGTTATCTGATTGGAAGTTGCAGGGTCGCCAGTTTTACAGGGTTCATTCGAAGTAAGAATGCAGATTACCTGGTCATTGTTTGTTGGGGTGTAAGTGTATGTAGAACTGTTTGTGCCAACGCTGATACTATTCACTTTCCATTGATAGGATGGAGATGAACCTCCGTTGACAGGTGTAGCTGTAAATACTACAAGATCTCCTTCACAAGCCGGGTTTGCAGAAGCAGAAATGCTTATACTGACAGGAAGATTGGGGTTAACGGTCACAGGGTAAACCTTTGGTGTTGAAGCGGTACAACCGTTAAAATCGGTAAAATCAACAGTGATTGATTGAGGCCCGGCTGTATTCCATGTTACTGTAATAGTATTCGTTGAGGAACCCCCGGTTATATTACCTCCTGCGGAGATGGTCCAAGTATAACCTGATCCGCCCGGGTCGGTTTGATAAACATTAGCAGTACTTCCTTCACAGGCGGTTGCAGGTCCGATAATAACAGGTATAAACGTGCAATCGCTGGTCCCCGGATTATACCCGGCTTCCACCTTTCCTGTAATAACCGAATATTCCTGGTCGCTGCATGATCCTGCAGGCCCTGAATGGAGCTGCAACTGTCCTTTCATTAATAATGGAAGAAACAGTAACAGAAAGAACCAGATATATCCTACCCGTTTCACAATTAAGATCTCATCTTTAATAAATGTCAAACCCGCTGCCACATATATTAAGACAGACATATGTCCCGGAGGTTGCTCGAAATGCTTGTACCATAAAATAACAGCGTTTAGAGTTTATTCAGTAAAGCGCTGATTTCGAATCACATAATCAGTTGTGTAAGATTAATGATAAAATTAGCATTGTAATACAAAAATACCGAAAAGACATAATAAATGTAAAAGCTGTTTAAAAATCCATATTTTCTTGCCAAAGCAGGCATTGCAAATTTGCAATCAATTATTTTGAACAACGTTACATTGTTTTGGGAAAAAGTTATATATTTCACATATTCTCCAAAAAGTTGCGCTCTTGATGAACGAAAACTTGTTTCTAACATATTTTAAACAGTATCTGATTAAAAGTATTTATTTTAGCATTGAATTCTTTGATAAGATGGAAAAATCAGGATTAAAAAAAAGTATCGTTATTAACGTGTTTTTCCTTGTATTTATGATGGTTTCTATATCATCTTGTAATTACAAGACAAAGAACCATCTGCCCTTGATTCCTCTTCAAAAGGGGAATTTCTGGAAGTACCGGGGGAGCTATAACGATAAACCGGTTACATGCAATATTGTAGTGAATGATATCCTGAAAAAGGGCAATTTAACATTTGCTTTAATGAAAGGATTCCCGTCGGATATCCTGGGAGGCGAAGACTGGGAGACTACTTCATGGGGGCTGCTGGCGGTGGGCAATGAGCATTATTATAAAGTTTCAGGGCCAAGGATAGATTCAATCAGGACAATAATGTTAAATGAAAAAAGCGTTCAGTCGTGCCTTGTGACTGATTCGGATCTTTTTATGGAGGCTTTGAATGATACCGGACAGACCTTTGGAGAAGCGGCACAGCTTACGAGGAATGACGGGAATTATTTTTGGAGGGTAACACAAAAACATGCTTACGAGCCTTCATCAATCAAGGGGTTAAAGCTTATGGGGCCATTCGATCGCTTCACACTGAATTATCAAACAGTCGCCGACGATATAACTCTTGATATTGTTCCCGGAATTGGAATTGTACGATACCGTTACTGCCATCATGGAACGCCTGGCGAGCTTGACATGAAGCTTGTTGATGTGGGGATACAATAGATGATATCCCTAAACAACCAGTTTTAACTTGCTTTTCCTGAAGGCCCTTATCCAATTGGGGACTGCATCCTTCAGGATGATAAGTACCGACAGCATAATCACAGCCGTCATTACCAGGTTAATTAATCCCTTGACATACGATTTGTTCTCACTGAGCTGAGGGATATAAATTCCGATAATATTCATCGTTCCGGCAGTAAGGGTAGTAATCCCGACGAAAATCAGCGGGATTATTGTGACCCAGGCATAGCGGACTTTCCCGTTATTGATGAGGTATGAGGTGCCAACGGTAAGGGCAATGGTTGCCAGGAGCTGGTTGGCCGTGCCGAACATCGGCCAGATGGTGGATATGCTTCCTGTAAAAATAAAGTAAGCCCAGAAAAAAACCACAATTCCACTGGCAAAAAGGTTTGCAGGGAGCCATTCGTTGCGTCCCAGGGGTTTATAGACTTTGCCAAGCATTTCCTGCAGGATGAACCTGGCAACGCGTGTACCGGCATCTATAGTGGTAAGGATGAAAAGGGCTTCAAACATGATGGCGAAATGGTACCAGTAGCTCATCAGGGATTTAAAGCCGGGGATGGAAGAGAATATTTGTGCCATGCCAACTGCAAGTGAGACTGCGCCTCCGGTCCTGCCTGTCACGTTTTCTCCTACTTCCGCCTGGAGGCGGGGGAGATCGGAAGCTGTAAATCCCATGGATTTCAGCATAGGAAGGTAGTGGGCAAGTTTCTCAGCAGGGACATTGATCATGAAATAGTCCATGGGAAACAGGCTTGCTGCAGCGATCAGGGCCATAATGCTGACTAATCCTTCGGAAAGCATAGCCCCAACAGCTATGGGTTTGATATGCGATTCAGTCATGATCATCTTTGGAGTTGTTCCTGAACTTATGAGAGAGTGGAACCCTGAAATGGCTCCACAGGCAATGGTGATGAAAAGGTACGGGAAGAGGGTTCCGGGGATAATCGGTCCGCCGCCATAAACGAAGGGGGTGAATGCAGGCATCCTGAGAGTAGGGGCAACAATGATGATCCCGACAGCCAGCATGGCAACAACGCCCAGTTTCATAATAGAACTAAGGTAATCACGGGGAGAGAGAAGAAGCCAGACCGGAAGGACCGAAGCAAAAAATCCGTAACCGGCTAAAAGCAGGATCATGGTTTTGGCATCAAAATCGAACCAGGAGGATATAACTGAACCGGGAACATATTTCCCGAAGATAACAGCGAGAGTGAGGAGGATTACACCAATTATTGTTGCTTCTGCGGTTTTATGTTTTCTGAAGACGAACATCCAGAGGCCCATCAGGATGGCAATAGGAATTGTTGAAGCAATGGTGAAGGTGCCCCAGGCAGAATGAGTAAGGGCATTCACGACAACCAGGCCAAGTCCGGCAAGGGAAATGATTATAATTATAAATGTTGCAAACGATGCTGTAATGCCGCTTGTTGCCTTGCCGATTTCTTCCCTTGCAATGAGGGCGAGGGATTTACCTTCATGCCTTACCGAAGCCGAGAGGATGACCAGGTCGTGAACAGCTCCGGCGAAGACGGCTCCAAGAACCATCCATAAAAAACCGGGGAAATAGCCGAACTGGCAGGCGAGGACCGGACCAACCAGGGGGCCGGCTCCAGCAATGGCTGCAAAATGATGCCCGAACAAAACCCATTTGTTCATCGGCACGTAATTCTGCTTGTCATAAAACACTGTGGCAGGGGTGGCCCTGGTATCATCCAAGGTCAGAACTTTTGCAGTAATAAAGCTGAAATAGAACCGGTAAGCCAGGGCAAACACGGCAAGTGCACCAAGTACGAGGGGCATTGCATTCATCGGGATTGGATTATTTTGAGTTTGTAAAAGTATAAAATTTGTATATTTACTTCCTGATGCTGTAACTTAAAACTTGAATCAGCATCATATTTACGGAATTAACCAAAAATCAACGCGTATGGATGCACAGAAAGCCGACATGTTCATTATGACCCATTCAAAATTTTTTGAACCTCATCTGCTTCCCGCGATCAGGGAAAAACTTTTGCAGACCGACGATTCGAAGTTCATGATGATACAGTCAATAACCTACAGGGAACCGGTTCTCATGCTTATCATTTCGATCCTCGGAGGACATTTCGGGATCGACAGGTTCATAATCGGCGACATGGGGCTGGGAGTTGCAAAACTTCTGACCTGCGGAGGCCTTGGGATCTGGACAATTGTAGACTGGTTCCTGATCATGGAACGTACCAAAGAAGTGAATTTCGAAAAGCTGAGGCTGCTTCTTGCCTAGATGACCCGAAAAAACTTATACTTCCTGGCCCTTTTTCTCGGCCTGGCCGGGCAGATTTGGATTGTATACAGTTATAAAAAGCTGGAACGGCAGGAAGAAGCTTTCAATACCTGCATTTTCAGAAGGGTTACTGGTCTGCCTTGTCCTTCCTGCGGAACCGTTCACTCCATTGTTTCCATTGTCCATGGAAATTTCCGCCAGGCCCTGAATGAGAACCCCCTTGGTTATTTGGGATTCCCGATCGTTTTAATCATTCCCTGGTGGATCCTTGCCGACCTTGCATTTGGAAGGGAAAGTTTCTATAATTTTTACCTAAGGTCAAACAAATTCCTGAACCATAGATGGGTGCTGTTCAGCATACTGTCTGTGATTTTCCTGCTGTGGCTTTTTAAGCTCGGGCACTTCCTCCATTGGATCTGACCAGCATGCATGAGCTAATGAAATAAGCCTGCTGATTTTTCCATTCCTTCTTGTACAGGAAAATTGTTTAATTTGGAACAATAAATTCAGAAAATTGTATCTTTGTCAAGAATTAATCTAAATAAACAGTGGAAAGAACATTCATTCCTTCGGATTACATTCCGATTGTTGTTCAATCGGTTGTGGCTCTTGGGTTTGTCGTGATCACAATGGTGCTTACCCACGTTATCGGCGGGAAGCGCAAGAAAATCCGCACTCTGAGGAAGGATGAAAATTTTGAGTGCGGGATAGAGGTTAAGGGAAATGCCCGGTTTCCGTTTTCCGTGAAATATTTTCTTATAGCCATACTGTTTGTTCTGTTTGATGTTGAAATTATTTTCTTTTATCCCTGGGCGATCAATTTCAAAGAGTTTGGATGGAATGGTTTCCTGGAGATGCTGTTATTCCTGTTCTTCCTGCTGTTCGGGTTTTATTACATTTATAAAAAGGGAGCACTGAACTGGGAGGACTAATAACCAGCGAATTAGTGAAATCAAGAAATGGAAACGACAAAACCGATATATAATAAAGTAGATCCGCCCGACGGATATTCCGCAGCGGGGGTGTTTGCCACCACTTTCGACAAGGTGATTGGCCTGGCCAGGAGCAATTCCATCTGGCCTCTGCCATTTGCAACTTCATGCTGTGGTATAGAGTTCATGGCTACCATGGGCGCCCATTACGATCTTGGGCGTTTCGGCTCCGAAAGGCTGAGCTTCAGCCCCAGGCAGGCCGACCTGCTGATGGTCATGGGTACAATTGCAAAAAAGATGGGGCCAGTGGTTCAGCAGGTGTATGAGCAGATGGCCGAACCCCGCTGGGTCATTGCTGTGGGAGCGTGTGCAGCGAGCGGTGGAATTTTTGACACGTATAGTGTACTACAAGGTATTGACAGGGTGGTTCCTGTGGATGTATACGTTCCGGGATGCCCGCCCAGGCCCGAACAGATCATCGACGGCTTCATGAGGATACAGGACCTGGTTGCCAGCGAGCCATTGAGAAGGAGGTATTCACCTGAATACCGGGAACTGCTTATTAAATACGGGATATTAAAAGAGAAATAATTCAAAGGCCGGATGAAGCAGAATGTCATCCGCAGAACAGATAAATGGAAAATTCGTTCATCACCGACAAACTCCGCAGAAGGTTTGGAGAAGATATTCTGGATGTTGACGACAGCCTGGATATCCTCACAATTACCGTATCTTCTCCGGTATCGTATGAGGTGATTGAGTTCCTGAAAGACACCCCCAGTCTGGGCTTCCGTTTCCTTACGGACCTTACGGGGATACATTATCCCGACAGGGGTCTGTCATTCGGTGTGATCTATCATCTGCATAATTTTTACGAAAACAAGAGGCTTAGGGTAAAAACCTTTGTGAGCGGCGACAATCCCAATGTGAGGACTGTGAGCGACCTTTTCTCGGCCGCAAACTGGATGGAAAGGGAAACCTATGATTTTTACGGGATCATTTTTGAAGGGCATCCCAATCTGAAGAGAATACTTAATGTTGACTACCTGGATTATTTTCCAATGCGGAAGGAGTATCCACTGGAGGATCCGACGAGGGAAGATAAGGATAATAGGTACTTTGGAAGATGAATGACGATATTCTACATTCAAAGAGAAAACCTTGTAATAGTGAACGACAAACAATATACCACCCTCAATCTCGGCCCGACCCATCCGGCCACGCACGGGATTTTCCAGAACGTGCTGAAGATGGACGGGGAGATCATTCTCGATGCTGAGCAAACCATTGGATATATCCATCGTGCTTTTGAAAAGATTGCGGAGCGCCGGCCCTTCTACCAGGTGACTCCTCTTACCGACCGCCTGAATTATTGCTCATCACCGATAAACAATATAGGCTGGCATCTGACGGTTGAGAAGCTGCTTGGAATCAAAACAAACAAGCGCATCGATTACATGCGGATCATCGTGATGGAGCTTGCCAGAATCACCGATCATCTTGTCTGCAACAGTGTAATAGGCGTTGACAGCGGGGCACTTACCGGCTTCGTTTACGTTTTCCAGGAAAGAGAAAAAGTCTACGAAATCTACGAAGAGATCAGCGGAGCCAGGCTTACCACAAATCTTGGCCGGGTAGGAGGATTTGAGCGTGATTTCAACCCGGCGGTCTTTAAAAAGATCAGGGAATTCCTCGACCGCCTTCCAAAAGTGCTGCATGAGTTTGAAAAGTTGCTGATGCGCAACCGCATTTTTATGGACCGCACTATTGGCGTGGGGCCGATCAGTGCAGAAAGGGCGCTCAATTTCGGATTTACCGGCCCGAATCTCAGGTCAACAGGAGTGGATTACGATGTTCGTGTGATGACACCTTACAGCTCGTATGATGATTTTGAATTTACCATTCCTATTGGAACGCATGGCGACACCTACGACCGATTTTGCGTTCGCCAGGAAGAGATCTGGCAGAGCCTGAAGCTGATCAGGAATGCCCTGGACAACCTGCCAGAAGGGAATTATCATATGGATGTGCCGCATGTATACCTGCCCGACAAACAGGATGTTTACAGCAAAATGGAAGCTCTTATCTATCATTTTAAAATCGTGATGGGGGAAATCGATGCTCCCGTTGGAGAAGTATTCCATTCGGTTGAAGGCGGCAACGGAGAACTTGGTTTTTACCTTGTAAGCGATGGTGGAAGGACAGCCTACAGGCTGCATTTCCGCAGGCCTTCATTTGTATATTACCAGGCCTATCCCGAGATGATCAGAGGAGGGGTGTTGTCGGATGCTATTTTGACAATGAGCAGTATGAATGTCATAGCGGGGGAGTTGGATGCATGAAAAATAAAGTTAATCACCATTTGTTTGTAAGAGAGAACAAGACGGTTTCATTTTCGGATGAAACGCTGGAGAAAGTGCGCTCCCTCATCCGCAGGTATCCTGAAGGCAGGCAGAAATCGGCAATTTTGCCTATTCTGCATATTGCCCAGGAAGAACTTGGAGGTTATCTCAGCGTGGATACTATGGATTATGTGGCTTCGCTTCTCAACCTCAATCCGATGGAAGTATACGAGGTAGCCACGTTTTATTCAATGTTTTATCTGGAAACTATGGGAAAATACGTACTGGAAGTCTGCCATACCGGTCCATGTGCGATATGTGGCGGAGAAGAAGTATTGCATCATATAAAGGACTACCTGCATATTGAAACCGGGGAAACCACCCCCGACGGGATGTTCACCCTGAAGGAGGTGGAATGCCTGGGAGCATGCGGGAACGGTCCTTCCATGCAGATCAACACGGAGTTTTATGAACACTTGACAAGCAGGCAGGTTGAAAAAGTGATTGAAGACCTGAGGCAGAATTCAGAGGAAGGATCGTCAAAAGGATGGGCAGAGCAATTCTCCTAGATAAGGTCAATATACCGGGTATCCGGGCCTTTGAGGTCTACCGGGAGCATGGAGGCTATAAACCGGTCGACAAAGGCCTGCTTGAGATGACCCCTGCACAGGTTCAGCAAGAGGTCATCAAGTCGGGCTTGCGGGGCCGTGGAGGTGCAGGATTTCCCACCGGGCTTAAGTGGAGTTTCCTCGACAGGAAATCCGGCAAGCCGCGTTACCTGGTATGCAATGCCGATGAAAGCGAACCCGGCACATTCAAGGACCGTTACCTGATGGAGAAGCTTCCCCACCTGCTTATTGAAGGCCTTATTTTATCCAGTTATGCACTCGGTGTAAAGACCTGTTACATATACATCAGGGGAGAGTTCAAGTACCTGGTAGGTGTATTGGAAAATGCCATCCGCGAAGCAAAACAACATTCTTACCTTGGAGAAAAAATACTGGGAACGGATTTTTCACTTGAAATTTATGTTCATCCGGGCGCGGGTGCTTATATCTGCGGTGAAGAGACGGCATTGTTGGAATCTCTTGAAGGCAAACGCGGCAATCCCAGGATTAAGCCGCCATTCCCGGCATACAAAGGATTATACGATTGCCCCACGGTTGTAAACAATGTTGAAACACTAGCTGCCATTGCCCCGATTGTAAGTATGGGCGGCGACGCTTATGCAAAGATTGGAAGCGGCAAAAGCACCGGGACCAAGCTTATATCGGCCTGCGGGAACATCAACAAACCAGGTGTATACGAGATAGAGATGGGGCTTCCCGTCGAAGATTTCATTTATTCAGAGGAATACTGCGGGGGGATCAGCAACGGCAGGATGCTCAAGGCTGTAATCCCCGGCGGATCGTCCGTTCCCATTCTCCCTGCCGATCTTATCCTGAATACAGCCAAGGGCCAGCCGAGGCTGCTGACCTATGAATCCCTTTCGGAAGGCGAGTTTGAGAGTGGCAGCATGCTGGGTTCGGGAGGATTTATTGTTTTCGATGAGGATGCCTGTATTGTGAGAAACACATGGAACCTTACCCGGTTTTACAGGCATGAATCCTGCGGACAGTGTTCTCCCTGCCGAGAAGGCACAGGGTGGATGGAGAAAGTACTTTACCGGATAGAGCACGGAAAAGGCAGGATGAGCGATATAAACCTGCTGGTGAGAATTGCAAAAAATATTGAAGGGAACACTATTTGCCCGCTTGGAGACGCTGCGGCCTGGCCAGTTGCAAGCGCTATCAGGCATTTCCGGGGGGAGTTTGAATTTCACGTGGAGCATCCCGAAGTCATAAAAAGTATTAAGCACGTGGCGATAAAAATGGAATAGAGAATAATCGAATACTCGAATGAAGAATTAAGAATGTTTAAGATTACCATTGATAACATAGAGATCCAGGTAGAGGAAGGCGCCACGATCCTCCAGGCGGCACGCATGATTGGTGGGAAGGTTGTGCCTCCTGCCATGTGCTATTACACCAAACTGATGGGAAGCGGCGGAAAATGCAGGAGCTGCCTGGTGAAGGTGGTCAAAGGATCCGCCAAAGATCCCCGCCCCATATCCAAGCTTGTGGCTTCTTGCAGTACACCTGTGCAGGACGGCATGGTGGTCGAAAATAACATTTCGGCCGAAGTCAGGGAAGCCCGCAAAGGCATCGTTGAATTCCTGCTACTCAATCACCCCCTGGATTGCCCGGTATGTGACCAGGCCGGGGAATGCGACCTGCAGGACCTGAGCTATAGTTTCGGAATGGAAGAAACCAATACAAGGGAACCCAGGAGGGAATATACCGATGTGGATATCGGCCCCCTGATCAAACTTCACATGAACCGCTGCATCCATTGTTTCCGCTGCGTTCTGACAGCAGAACAGCTGACCAAAAAACGGGCTCACGGCATGTTGTACCGGGGCGACACAATGGAGATCAGCACCTTTATCCAGACTGCCATTGACAACGATTTCTCAGGGAATATGATTGACGTTTGCCCTGTGGGAGCCCTTACAGATAAGACTTTCCGGTTCAAAAGCAGGGTGTGGTTTTTAAATCCTATGGATGCCCACCGTGAATGCAGCAAATGCAACGGAAAAGTTACTGCATGGATGTTCGGGAACGAGATCTACCGCATCACAGGTTGTAAGGACGAATTTGGCGAGGTGGAAGAATTCATTTGCAACGAATGCAGGTTTGAAAAGAAAGACATTAACGCCTGGGTGATTGATGGACCGCGCAAAATAAAGCGGCAGTCGGTCATCTCCGGTAATCATTATGAACATCTAAAAAAAGGATCGATCATTCATCCGATTGAAGGAACAACAGAACCACAGGAATAATGGGCACATTGCTGTTATATAAAACTATACTTGCATCGGCCATACTGGTAATGAGCCTTGTGGTTGCAATGTATTCCACACTGATCGAGCGTAAGGTTGCGGGTTTTTTCCAGGACAGGCTGGGCCCAAACAGGGCAGGTCCCTGGGGAATGTTTCAGCCCCTGGCCGATGGCATCAAGCTGTTCTTCAAGGAAGAATTCATGCCGAATACTGCGGATAAATTCCTGTATATACTGGGGCCTTCACTCACAATGCTTATTGCCTGCCTTACCAGCGCTGTAATTCCATGGGGGCCTGATATAATCATTAACGGACAACCCTTCAGCCTGCAGATGGCCGATGTGAACATTGGCATACTCTACATTTTTGCCATCGTCTCCATTGGCGTTTACGGTATTATGATCGGTGGCTGGGCCTCGAATAATAAATACGCATTGCTTGGAGCCATTCGTGCATCTTCCCAGATGATCAGCTATGAACTGGCCATGAGTTTGTCAATCATTGCAATTGTGATGATGACAGGTTCGCTGAGTATGCGTGATATTGTAGAACAGCAGCAAGGCTTCAACTGGAACATATGGTACCAGCCACTGGCTTTCCTGATCTTCCTTATCTGTGCCTTTGCCGAGACCAACCGTTCGCCATTCGACCTGCCTGAGTGTGAAACCGAACTGGTTGGAGGATACCATACCGAATACAGCAGCATGAAACTCGGGTTCTACCTGTTTTCCGAGTACATCAACATGTTTATATCAGGGGCAGTTATGGCTACTTTGTTTTTCGGCGGATATCATTTTCCTTTCATCGACAGGCTTGGTCTTTCCCCCAATGCCTTTGCCTTTGTGAGCTTCCTTGTACTGTTTGCCAAGATCACGTTTTTCGGGTTCATTTTCATGTGGGTGCGCTGGACCTTGCCGCGTTTCCGTTATGACCAGCTGATGAGGCTGGGATGGAAAGCCCTGATACCCCTGGCAATACTGAATGTTTTGATCACAGGAGTGGTAATATTATTAAATAAATAAAGACCGTGACCGGATTGACAAAAAGGAGCAAGGTTGTTTCGAACAGAAAGATGTCTTTTTGGGAGAAGATCTATTTGCCTGCCATCCTTAACGGAATGTGGATAACGGCCGGCCATCTCTTCACTAAAAAAGTCACTATCCGTTACCCTGAAGTTAAACGTGAGTTTTCGGAGATATACCGCGGCAAACATGTTCTCAAGAGGGATGATGAGGGAAGGGAACGCTGTACTGCCTGCGGGCTTTGCGCAGTGGCATGCCCGGCCGAGGCCATCATCATGATTGCAGCCGAACGTAAGCCGGGAGAAGAGCATTTATACAGGGAAGAAAAATATGCTTCCACTTATGAAATCGATATGCTGAGGTGCATTTTCTGTGGTCTTTGCGAGGAAGCCTGCCCCAAGGAAGCTATCTTCCTCACAAAAGAAATTGTGCGGGCAGATTATAAAAGAGATAAATTTATATACGGGAAAGACGTGCTTGTTGAGCCCATGGATCCTGCGAAAAGGATAGATGTATCAAAGCGACAGACCCCGGAAGTACTGGAGTTTAAAAAGGATAAGGATCAGAAGCATAATGTTCAGTAACTACATATTCTACTTCCTGTCGGCACTCGCTTTATACAGCGGGGTGATGATGTTGCTTTCGAAAAAGCCCATTCACAGTGTGCTTTATCTTACGCTGACCTTCTTTGCTATTGGAGGGCAATACATCCTTCTAAACGCCCAGTTCCTGGCAATCGTGCACATCATTGTATATGCCGGCGCTATCATGGTGCTGTTCCTGTTCACGGTGATGCTTTTAAACCTGAACAAGGATGACCGTTCTCCAAAACCGATATGGGTGAAGGCCGCGGCGATCATTGCGGGGGTCATGCTGGGCATGGTCCTGATCGGAGTTTTCCGCGGATATGACCTGCATCTTGTGCAGCATCCGATGGAGTCGCAGATAGGCTTGGTGAAAGAACTCGGTAAAGTACTGTACAGGGATTATATGCTGCCTTTTGAAGTTTCTTCCATACTGTTTCTGACGGCGATGGTCGGGGCGGTGCTGCTGGGGAAGAAGGAGCAGATATGAATAATAGAATATTCAAGATAAAATGAACGTCTTAAACTCAATTCCCATAAGCTACTACCTGATGTTCTGCTCCATGCTGTTTTGCATAGGTGTGATCGGGGTTTTGATCAAGAGGAATGCGCTTGTAATTTTAATGTCGATAGAGTTGATGATCAATTCCATCAACCTACTGCTCGCAGCATTTTCGGCGTATTCAAACGACCCGGCAGGGCAGATATTTGTATTTTTTATCATGGTGGTTGCCGCTGCGGAAGTTGCGATAGGGCTGGCGATCATTGTGCTGATATATAAGACGACGCATTCGAT
Organism: Bacteroidota bacterium; assembly: GCA_026391775.1. GTDB lineage: Bacteria > Bacteroidota > Bacteroidia > Bacteroidales > FEN-979 > CAIRDP01. Next base: position 30,437 of record JAPLDK010000074.1, on the reverse strand, counting down.
AGACATAGATGTTTTAAATAAGCTAAAATGGTGATTCACTCGCATTACTGCTTGCTTTAAACAATAAATTGAAATGACATTATTAGTAACATTAATCCCTCTTCTTCCTCTTTTCGGATTTATTATCCTTGGCCTTGGTTATCGCAGCATCCCAAAAAGTATTGCTTCCATCCTGGGCCCCGGAACTATTTTGATTTCGTTCATTCTTTCATTGATCATACTCTTCAATTTTCATTACTTCGCTATCTCGCCATTTCACCATCTGTTCACCTGGCTTTCCTCCGGCCGCTTTTCTGTTGCTTTCGACTTCCTGGTTGATCCGCTCTCGATACTGATGATGCTGATCATTACTGGCGTTGGCTTCATAATCCATGTGTATTCCATAGGCTACATGTCACAAGACGAAGGCTTCAACCGCTTCTTTGCCTACATGAACCTGTTCATTTTCTTCATGCTGATCCTGGTGATGGCTGCGAATTATGCCGTGATGTTCATAGGCTGGGAAGGAGTGGGACTCTGTTCATATTTGCTGATCGGTTTCTGGTTTAAAAATCAGCGGTTCAACAATGCGGCAAAAAAGGCATTAATAATGAACCGTATTGGTGACCTCGGATTTCTCCTGGGCATGTTTTTAATTTTCACAACCTTTCAGAGTTTCAATTTCGTAACGGTCTTCGACCAGGCAAAAGCGATGACGCCTGGCAGTGGGACAATGATTGCGATAACCCTTCTGTTGTTTGTCGGCGCTGTGGGGAAAAGCGCGCAGATCCCCCTCCACACCTGGCTCCCCGATGCTATGGCCGGCCCCACTCCCGTATCCGCCCTGATCCATGCAGCAACGATGGTCACTGCCGGGGTTTATATGGTTGCACGATCATCGGTGCTGTATGTTCTTGCCCCCGAAACGATGGAGGTCATCGGGCTGACTGCCCTTGCGACAATGCTCCTGGCCGCCACCATAGCCATCTTCCAGAACGATATTAAAAAAGTGCTGGCCTATTCAACCATCAGCCAGCTGGGATATATGTTCCTTGCGCTAAGTGTGGGGGCTTTTACCGGCGCCATGTTCCATCTCATGACCCATGCCTTCTTCAAAGCTCTTCTGTTCCTCGGGGCCGGCAGCGTGATCCATGCCATGGAAGGGGAACAGGACATCCGCAGGATGGGAGGATTGAAAAATGCATTGCCTAAAACGTACTGGACTTTCCTGGTAGGCACATTGGCAATCGCCGGATTGCCGCCCCTCTCGGGATTCTTTTCCAAGGACGAGATCCTGGCTGGCGTTTTCAGTTTCGGATTGCCGGTATGGATTGTTGCAGTGGCAGTATCGATGATGACCGCCTTTTACATGTTCCGCCTGCTGTATCTCACGTTTTTCGGGAGTTTCCGGGGAAGCGAACATCAGAAAACACATTTACATGAATCCCCTGCCGTAATGACCATTCCTCTTATCTTACTTGCTTTTCTCGCCTTTATCGGAGGCTCCCTGAATATCCCTGAGCTCATGGGAGGAAGCGGAGTTCTGAAGGAGTTTCTTGCCCCTGTTTTTGCCGATGCGGTAAAAATCAACCAGCTTCCACATCACAATATACCGGCCGGACTTGAATGGACTAACATTGGCGTTGTGATTTTACTGGTATTGCTGATGGCATGGTCGGCATACAGGAGATTCGTGACTCGTGAACCGGAAACTGAGACCCGGAACTTTTTTATGCGGCTGGCCGAAAATAAATTTTATGTTGATGAATTGTATGATGCCGTCTTTGTTAAGCCTGCACTGAGGCTGTCGGAAGGGCTGCATAAGGTTGTCGAGACAAAGTTCATCGACCGCATCGTTAATGGTACAGGAACTGGTATTATTAAATTCAGTAATACGATCCGTTACCTCCAGGCCGGACATGTGGGTGTATATATGTTTTTCATGATCATCGGGATATTGTTAATACTGTTTTTTAATATTATTCTCTGATGCTGACACTTATCCTGATATTACTCCCCTTGCTTACAGCCATTGGTATCTTCTTTATCCGGGAAAGAAGATGGGTCAGGAACCTGGCTCTGGCAGCGGCATTGATCGAATTCGGCATCTCCATTGCAGCCCTTATCCAGTATTTCCTCTATTGCCATTGTTTGCTTCTGTTCCGCCTGGAATGGCTTGCCGAGTATGGGATCAGTCTGAAATTCGGGATGGACGGACTCAGCATGCTAATGACGCTGCTTACAACCTTCCTGGTACCTATTGTAATTTATGTTTCATTTGGCCAGAAAGTAGTTCGGCCATCATCATTTTACAGCCTGATCATCCTTATGCAGGCCGGGCTGATTGGCGTTTTCACGTCCTTCGACGGTATGGTGTTTTATATTTTCTGGGAGCTCACATTGATACCGGCTTATTTCATAGCAGGCTACTGGGGAGGGGAAAACCGCATTCGCATTACATTAAAATTCTTTGCCTACACATTCAGCGGCAGCCTGTTGATGCTGGTTGCAATTATTTACCTGTATTTCCGCACACCTCTCCCACATTCCTTCGATCACATCTGGCTTTATGCAAGCAACCTCAATCCCGGGGAACAGATCTGGGTGTTCCTTGCTTTCTTTATTGCGTTTGCAATCAAGGTTCCAGTCTTCCCATTCCACACCTGGCAACCCGATACCTATGTAACGGCGCCATACTCAGGCAGCATGTTGCTTGGCGGACTGATGTCGAAGATGGGCTTGTTCGGGATGATTCGCTGGATGATACCGATAACGTATTCAGTACTTAACCGAACCGACGGACTTTTCATTATTTTCCCTGTGATCGGAATTGTGTATGCTTCTCTGATTGTCATACGGCAGGATGACCTTAAACGCTTTATTGCATATACCTCTATTGCCCATCTTGGTCTGGTTGCAGCTGGCGCAATGGCCCTGAATGCCCAGGCCATGCAGGGAGCAATGATACAGATGGTTTCCCACGGGATAAATATTGTCGGACTTTTTATAATAATACAGTATATCGAATTACGTACAAAAACCACAAGCATTAGAGAGCTTGGCGGAATAGCACTCAAAGCTCCACGGCTGGCTATATTTTTCATGATCATCCTTCTTGGAAGTATTGCCCTGCCTTTGACCAACGGCTTTGTTGGAGAATTCCTGATCCTCCTGGGACTGTTTAAATACAATGTCGTGTTTGCAGCAGTTTCAGGGCTCACCATCATCTTCAGCGCGGTTTACATGCTCTGGATGTACCAAAGGGTAATGCTTGGGAATACAAATGCAGTGACAGAAAGTTTCACCGATCTCAGCTGGAAGGAGATGATGCCTTTGATTGCGATTGTAATCTTGGTGATCTGGATTGGGGTTTTCCCGGGAATGTTCATGAAGTTAGCGGAGAACGGAGTGGGGCAAATAATAGGAGTAGTAAGATGAATAGTATTATATCCTTATCGGTTTTAGGAGTATTGGTGCTTTTTCTGGGCATACTGAAGAAGAAGACCTGGCTGCTGCCGTTTATTCTGGTGGGCTTGATGACTTCGCTTGTGATGACCGTGCTTCACTGGAACATGAACCGCAGCCTGTTTCACAACATGCTTATCATCGACAATACCGGGGTAGCATTCAGCGCGGTGATGATCTTCTCGACCTTTCTCATCTTCATGTTCGCAGCTCAGTATTACCGCAAGGTCACCAGGCCCCTCGACGACATTTACGCCATCATGATCTTTGCCTTGATTGGCGCGGTGCTGATGAGCTATTTCGGCAATCTCATCATGTTGTTCATTGGCATTGAAACCCTTTCCATCGCCTTGTATGTATTAGCCGGCAGTCATAAAGAAGCCATCACATCCAACGAAGCAACGCTTAAATATTTCCTTCTGGGCTCTTTTCTCTCAGGATTTCTCCTGTTCGGAATTGCCTTGATATACGGCTCCAGCGGTTCCTTTGACCTTTATGCAATCCATACGTATGTTGTTGAACATATTCACCAGGGCCTTCCGCCCATGTTCAAAGCAGGGCTTTTTCTGCTGATCATAGGGCTTTCCTTCAAGATCGCTATTGCCCCCTTCCACTTCTGGGCTCCGGATGTGTATGAAGGCACGCCAACCCTGCTTACCGCATTTATGGCATCGGTGGTTAAAACAGCCAGTGTTGTCGCCATGTACCGCTTTTTCAGCATCACTTTCTTTGGGATTCACGGGGTATGGGAAATGACGGTAGCTATACTTGCGGGGATCACAATCGTAATCGGGAATGTAACCGGGCTTTATCAGCCCAACCTTAAACGAATGCTGGCATATTCCAGCATCTCCCATTCCGGCTATATGATGCTTGCCATGGTGGCATTTTCGGGGCGCACAGCAAATGCTCTGTTGTTTTATGCTGTTGCATATTCCATTGCAACCATCGCAGCCTTTGCAATTCTGATCCTCATAAGGGAAGCCAGGGGTAACGATTATTTCGGCTCCTTCAACGGCATCGCAAAAAACAACCGCATTGAAGCTTTCACTCTTGCAGTGGCCATGTTATCCCTCACCGGTATTCCGCCACTGGCGGGCTTTATAGGGAAGTACTTCCTTTTCGCAGCCGCAATAGAACAGGGTTGGCTATGGCTTGTCATCATTGCCATTGCAGGATCAGCCATCAGCGTGGGCTATTACTTCAAACCCATCATCGCCATGTATTTCAGGGAAGACCAGGGAACCATCCTTCAGGCCGGCCGGCCCTTTAAAATCTCCATTCTGTTCCTTACAATCCTTACTCTGCTGCTGGGAGTTCTGCCTTTCCTTCTGAGTGGGTTGATCTGACAAATTAAACCGGGAAATATTACCTGATCAGCTTACGGTTGATAATTCCCTTTCCGGTTTGAATCCTCAGGAAATACAAGCCGGGGGCGAGTCCGCTTACATTGACCTTTAATTCTTTTGAATTCTGGCTGCGGATGACATCCACTATCTGCCCGGCAGTGTTCCATATTTCGCAACCCAGGATGCTCCCTGCTCCTTTAATAATGATGTCTGCGGATGAGGGATTGGGGTAAACCAGCACTTCGGTTTCAGAAAGTTCTGTCACAGACAGCGAGGTTACCTTTAGTGTATCTCCCGGAGGTGATTCGCACAAATAAACATTAATTCCGGACTCGTTAAACCGGGTGGTCAGGTAATATGAAAAATAATTGGAATGAAGCCCTGCAGGCAGGGTGTCATAATAGACTGTATCTGTAACAAGCGTAGTATTCAGTTTAGTAAATGGCGGCTTCCCTGAAGAATCGGATCTGTAAATATTAAAGCCCATCAGTATACTGCTGTCGGAGCGGGATGTATTAAGGTTCTTGGTACAGGGCGGCACCCATGAGATCCTGTTGATATTGTTATTCTGCCTCACAGCTTTGCCCCCGGTGGGAGGAAGACAATAAGGATCGATCTTAATATTGTCAAGGTACCATCCTTTGATGTCCTGTGAATTTTGTCCGGTGGCCCGGAACCTGAACATAATTCCTTCACCACCGTATTTACTGAACTCGTATTCGTAATGGATCCAGCCGGTGTCGATCTTATTGCTGATGGTTGCTATTGTTTCCCATACACTGTCGGGTGTTGCTTCAAGGATCAGTTTTTCATTTCCCGTTGGATTGACATTCTCCAGTTTCAGATCGAATGAAAGCGGTATGGATGCGCAGGTCCAGACTTCCATTGGCATCCATGTACTGATCAATGAGGACTGGTAGCAGGTAAGACCCGGATCCCCTTTGAAAACAGCGCAAGGTGCAGGATCACCACTTTGGATATCGATAATCCAGTTCCCCTGGTCGGGTGAGAAATGCCAGCTGTTGAACTGAAACACACCCATGTCCCATGGTTCAGTGAAGGGTAATACCATGTCGCATCCTGCAACAATTACCTTTTCCATGGAATGGTCCGATTCGCCATATTTTCCAGGCTGGCCATAATAACTCAAGTCATAATAAGCAGTGACCGAGTATACCCATTCGCCTGGTTTCGGGTATAAGTGATAGAACTGTACGTTATACATTCCTGCTGAAAACCCGATTTTCCTTCCGTTCCCGTAGATGTAATAACCCATGATCCCCGGAGGTAAGGTCCCACCGGTTTCCAGGGGCGGAGACCACAACAGAAATACATCACAACCCCCCGCAAACCCCGTAAGTATTCCGGGAGGGATCAGGGTATCGGCCTGGTTGCCACCTGGTATCCGGGCCCCTGCATGCTGTGCCGGCACGAGTAAAACACAAGCCAGGAAAATAAAAGCATATATGGATTTCATAATATATGAATATTGTCAATCTGTAAATATACTGAATAAAGAAGGAAAAGTCAAGCCCCGCTTAGTATAGCTTCTCCCTCAGCTCCCTGATCCTTTCATCGGTAACATAGTCATCGTATTCCATGCGTTTGTCGATCATGCCTTTGGGGGAGATCTCGATAATACGGTTGCAAACGGTCTGAATGAAGGCGTGGTCGTGGGACGACATCAGGAGGTTGCCTTTGAATTTCATCAGGGTATTGTTGAATGCCTGTATCGATTCGAGATCGAGGTGGTTTGTGGGGGTATCGAGGATCATCACGTTGGCATTGCGGATCATCATACGGGCGATCATGCAGCGCACTTTCTCTCCCCCCGAGAGGATGCTGGCTTTTTTATAGATCTCTTCGCCTGAGAAAAGCATCTTGCCAAGGTATCCGCGGAGGTAATTTTCGCTTGTATCTTTTGAGAACTGCCCAAGCCATTCCATCAGGTTCATATCGGTCTGGAACAGTTTTTCGTACTCCAGAGGCAGATAGACCTTGGTGATGGTCTGTCCCCAGACATAGGTCCCGGTGTCGGGCTTTTCGTGGCCCTTGATGATCTCAAACAGGGCGGTCATGGCACGGGGATCGCGGGATAGAAAGATCACCTTGTCATCCTTCTGCATGGTGAAGCTTACTTTTTTAAACAAGAGGGACATATCAACTGTTTTGCTCAGGTCGTGCACCTCGAGTATGGTATTTCCCGGTTCACGGTCGGGTGTGAAGATGATGCCGGGGTATTTGCGGGTCGAAGGCCTGATCTCCTCGATGTTGAGCTTCTCTATCATCTTTTTCCGGCTGGTCGTTTGTTTCGACTTCGATGCATTGGCGCTGAAACGTCTTATGAACTCCTGGAGTTCTGCTTTGCGTTCCTCGGCTTTTTTATTCTGGGCCAATTGCTGGCGCAATGCCAGCTGGCTCGATTCGTACCAGAAGCTGTAATTCCCGGGGAACTGCTGCACCCTGCCAAAATCAATGTCAACAATATGGGTACAGATGGAATCGAGGAAATGGCGGTCATGTGAAACCACCAGAACGGTATTCTCGAAGTTGGCTAGATAGCCCTCCAGCCAGTTCACGGTGTCAAGGTCGAGGTCGTTGGTGGGCTCATCCAGCAATAGATTGTCAGGCTTGCCAAACAAAGCCTGGGCAAGCAGGACTTTTACCTTATGGCGTCCCTTTAATTCACGCATCAGTTTATGGTGCAGGGCCTCTTTGATCCCCAGTCCGCTCAGCAGGCTGGCAGCGTTGCTTTCGGCATTCCATCCGTCAAAGTGGGCAAATTGCTCTTCCAGCTCCGAAGCCCGGTGGCCATCTTCTTCCGAAAAATCGGGTTTGGCATAGAGCGTATCCTTTTCGTTCATGATCTCCCACATCTTAGAATGTCCCATCAGGACGGTGGCAAGCACAGTGTACTCATCAAATTCGGCGTGGTTCTGCTTCAGCACCGACAGTCTTTCGCCCGGCCCGAATGTTACGTTGCCTTTTGTATAATCCATCTCTCCGTAAAGCAATTTCAGGAATGTGGATTTACCGGCACCGTTGGCCCCGATGATCCCGTAGCAGTTGCCGGGAGTGAACACCATGTTCACATCCTGGAACAGAATTCGCTTGCCGAACTGGATGCCCAGGTTTGAGACTGTGATCATTTATTGTACTTTAGTTTTGTAAGAAAGGATCCCCGCCGAATACCTGCAAGTATGCAGGTTTCATAGGCAGTTTTCCCTGTGGCGCAAAGGCGACCCAGAGTTCGTAAGTATCCATTTTCAGGACGATGGACTGAAGGGTTGGAGCATGGTCGTTGGATCTGAAAAGAGCTCCGGAAGATTTTGCATTACCATCTGATGAAGGATAGCCCACAATCAACTTCATTTTTTCTATGTCTATCTTGCCGGATTTCAACCGGGAAGAATACTGGCTTTTAAGGCTGGTCCATCGTTTGAGGTTGCTCTGGCTCTCCGGGTTTTGGACAAAGTTTCCCGGGAGGCGGTTGTCATTGACAGTGGCGAAAGTATTGGGAATTCCCCATTCGGATCCGGAGCGGACCATTGATGAGGTGGTGCGAAGTGAGCGTGCCTTGCTGCCGATATTATCCTCAAGAACCCCGGCAGAATGCTCATCCGCCAGAAAAATAAGATGGTTAAACGTATAATCCTTATCCTTCATGAAATTGGCGAGCCCGTCAATTGTGGAATCATTTTCAAGACCGTACCTTAAATCGAAATGATAGGAGCGTTTCCCCTGCACCTGCGGATAAGCGGCACCGGTTTCGCAATCGAGTATGGCTCCGAACAGATGATGATCATTGAAACCGCTCACGGGAGTAAGCTGGCCAAGGAAATTGATGCAGGCAATTGATTTGCTACCATTATGTATTAATGTAATAGAATGGATCTTGGCAAGGCTGTTGTCTTTAAGGGCATACCAATCAAGGTTGCGCCCTACAATGGTATAACCGCTTGATGAGGCATCGGCAAAGGCTGCTGAAGCGGAACACTGCGTAGGCCGCACAACATCGGTATAAAACTGCCAAACAAGGAATTCGTTTCTCGAAAAAACCCCGTCGCCTTGTTCGTCCTTTGTTCCCGGGAATAATGAAGCCATACCTTCGATCTCGTCCCGGTATTCGGGCTTGACCTGCTGTTCGAGGGCAATGGCGCGGTTTTTAACGATATCGAAAGTGAGGCCTGCCTGTTTCAGCATGTCAAACTGGTCCTTCATCATTGCATCCATCACAGTATCGTAGGAGGGCATCACCTGCCTGATCTTTTCGCCGTACATCCGGCCCATTTCCTTATGTGAAATCCCGGTAAGGTCGATAGTCACCAGAAAATAAGCGTTCTCCATCTTTTTAATATCTACGCTGACTACGGATGTCTTTTGCCGAACAATCCCATAGTGGGCCATAAGGATAACAGGAGTGGAGTTTAACTCGGGAAGGTTTTTTAAAGCCGATTCCTGGGCCTGGGTATCCATATTGAAGAAATCGGTGAAATGCATGAACTTCCCGTTTTTATAAGCCACATTATCGCCAGTGGCAAGGTATTCATGGTTGAAGAGGTAGCAGCATGAACCGGGGGTATGGCCGGGAGTATGGATGATCTGTATCCTGAGCCCGCCGATATTCAGGGTGTCGCGGTCGTTAAGAAGAGTGTAAGGGCTGTATTTCCAGTGAACACGCAGGAAGAAGAACTTCCCGTTCTTTCCGTTGACCATCTGCTCCTCGTCCATGTGCATGTATACTTTTGCATTTTTAAACAGGCCCATGGCGCCGGTATGGTCCGAGTCGGTATGGGTTAGTAAAATCGTGGTCACCTCATCCGGCTGAATTCCCAGCTTGTCCATCTGGACCCTGAAGTTTTTTTCGTTCACTCCGGCATCCACCATCACATAACCCTGTCTGGTTTTGAAAAAGTAAGCATTCACGAATTTGTCTTTCGCAACAAATACCGAATCATTGATTTTTTGTGTTTCGGCCGGGGTCATATCCCTGGTGCCATACCAGAACCTGAACCCGAAATATCCGGCCAGGAGGACCAGGATGCCAATAAAAATGAGAAATCCGTAAAGGATCCGTTTGAAGATTTTTTTCATATCAAAGGGTATTGTTATATGCATGCAAAGTTAAGCGAAACCGCGCTTGAATATACTCAAACCGGCCGCAACATAATTACAAACTGCTAAATAACAGAGTATTTTGAAATCAGGCAGAATAATCAGAGGAACCTTTTTATCCTTGCGGCATGAGCTTCTTCTTCCGCGATAATCTTTTTGATAAGGTTTTTGGAATCGCTTTTTGTCTTATTGAACAGCTCCTTATAAAAAGCGACACTGTCATTTTCAAATTGGAAGGCAATTTGCAGTGCTTCTTTCGGGGTTTTCAGGGTTTTTGCAAGATTAGCTCCGGCCTCAGGTTTTCCGAAGATATGTTTGTCGGCAAGATTCTGGATATAGGCTGAAAAATTTTCGTCATCCTGCTCATAATCTTCGGGTTCGAATTTTTCAAACATCTTCTGAAAAGATGCGGTATGCATGGTTTCCTGTTCAGCCAGGTCGATAAACAGATTTTTGATGTCGGTTGACTCCCGGATCATTTCGGCAGCAGCAATGTAAAAAGCATAACCGTTCTCTTCGATACGGACGGCGATTTCAACGATTTCTTGACCGGTATAATACATAATACTTGTTTTAGTAAGGCAAACGTACGTGATTTTGATCAATCCGACAAGTCTTTTCCCGCTTTTTTGGCTAATTTTGCAGCGCCGGAAAATATGAGGATAGTATTATATGGACTGAATCATTTTCCCGACGAAAATACCTTCAAAGATTTGTAATGTCAAAACATCATATTCAACGGGAATTCAACTCAAGGGACCTGGAAAAATACAGTTCGGCCTTTACTTTGTCCGACATGGAAATTTTCATCTTCCCCGAACTCCTTTACGCCCTGGTTTACGCCAACATCATGTCGCCGGAGATCTGGAAATGGAGGGATGACCCCTGGTTTGCCGGCATAGAAAAAATGGGCCCTTTAAAAAAGGTTCACAGGGTGAAGCAATATATCATGGAACATTACGATTTCAACCTGGACCTGGAAACCTGGGGCCTCACTGACAAACAAACCGAGATCAACCGTTTCAGGGATTTCATCGATATGGATACCCTGGCCAGGTCGAATGCCTTGTTTGGCTATGAAGGGGATAAATATTACTTCGACCTGGACATCCGCAAACATTTCGGCCTTGACAAATTCGACACTGAAATAATTCCTTACTGGAAGACTGAAACGGTGGAGGCCATGAATGCCTTCAGGTTCAAGCCCGATCACCAGAATGGGGCAGGGGAATGCGTTTCACTGGCATGCCTTTATGTTGCGGCCTTGTTCATTGTCGCAAGGGTACCTCTGGAAGATATTTACATGATGGGAACTCCGCTTCATTCCCAGAATTTTGTTTTGATCGACGAAGGGGTGATCACAAACAACCGCAGGATTGTGACCAAGAGCATGTGGTATAACGGGACTGAGCTTTCTGCCCTTGCACGCCGCGCCATGGAGCATGAACAGGTTACTATTGTGGCCCATCCCAGCGGGTATATTCACTCCGTATATCCTGAAGCAACCATAGACAAGGTTTCATATAAAAGGTTCAGGGACAAGCTTTCGAAGTACCTGGAAACACAGGTCAATTTTGAGATCTTCGTTAACTTCCTGAGAGATTACAGCCGTTACCAGAAACTGTTCCAGATCGCATTTTTCTGCCAGGGGACAAATAAATTCATCAAGCTTGAAAGGGCTTTCGGGTATGAGCATGGAAGTAAAAACCGGCTGGGTGATAAGACAGGAAGGAAACTTCTCTGCGAGATGGATGAGGAGGAAATGAACCTGACAGCCTATCCCACGCGGCTTATTGTAACTTTCGATGACGGGATCTTCAATACACGGCCATACCAGGATTTCCTCAATGCTCTTCTTGAAAAATATCCTTCATTAAAGGATAACCATGAATTTACCATTGACCTGAAAAAATTTGTTCACCTTGTTCCCCAATTGCCTTCTGATAATAAAACATACATTCAAGGACGCCATTTACTCGCACCAATTGTTCATTCCAGTGGTGTACTCGTTTCGGCTTCGCCGAACACCATCTCACCATCTTCTTCACGGGAAGAAATCATCAACCTTATAAGCTCCATGCGTGACAACAACCCCACCGCCGACCTCGCCTTTTACGCAGGCAGGTTCATGGATTCCTGCGACTGGAAACCCTTTCTGAAAGCTGTTTTCGAGCGCAGCCCTGTCTCAGTTGCCCATTTTAAAGAACAGAGCTTGGATGAAATCTATGCAGAATTGAAATCATGGCCTGATGAATCCATTTATGAAGGCAACAGGCTTGCCCTGCCCGATGAGGTAGTGAATTACAAAAGGGGGGATGGGATTGAAAAAGCTGTTACCATGATGAACAGTATCAAGTCGCGACATAAAGATGATGTTCATCTGCAGGTGAGCGGAACCCTAGTGAAAGTGAAAGGACCTGGATTCTCACATGAGTTTGTGACGGCCAAGACCCTGGAAGTACACATTTAGATCTCAATAAAGGTGATAAACTCACGACTTCAGCATTTCACTATTTAATCCACCGTCACAATCCCTATCGGTTTTGCATCCTGCCAGGCGCCGCGGGTGAAATCAGGCATATCCACAGAATTTCCCCGGTTATTTACCGATATATTGCTAAGTTCAACGATGGATGACCATGTTGCGGCATCGTATACATCCTGGTCGAGGGGCAGGCCTTTGCGGAGGCAGTAGCTGAGGCGGGAATCCATGATGAAGTCCATGCCCCCGTGGCCGCCCACCTGCCTGGCTTTTTCTCCGATCCTGGTTGTAAGCGGATGTTCATACTGTGTCATGAGCTTCTGAAACTCTTCTTCTTTCAGCCATTCATGAGCTTTTGGTTCAAGGGCGATCTGCTCGACCGGCCATTTCCTTGCCATGCCTTTGGTGCCGCTGATGAGATGGATGCGGCTGTATGGGCGAGGACTGGTGGTATCATGCTGTACCATGATGGTCTTTCCGTTTACAGTGCGGATGATGGTCGTATTCATATCACCCAGTGCGTAGGTTTGGCGTGCCTCCGGACTATCCGCTCCCAGCTTCTCCTTTGCGTAAAAACTCATACCCACCTGGTTGGTCGACATGGAATTAAGGTAATCCATGCGGTCGCCGCGGTTGATGCACATGATCTGTGCAACAGGACCAAGACCGTGGGTGGGGTAAGGGTTCCCGTTATGGTTCCTGCTGAACTTAAGCCTCCACATCCCGGCATATCCTTTTTCCTTATCAAACTTCAGCCAGCGGAGGTCATGGATATAAGCGCCTTCCCCGTGCATGATCTCGCCGAAAACCCCCTGCCGGGCCATGTTCAGGGTATTCAGTTCAAAAAAATCATAACAGCAGTTCTCAAGCATCATGCAATGTTTTTGGGTTTCCTCGGCCGTATTCACGAGTTCCCAGCATTCCTCAAGGGATGTTGCAGCCGGGACCTCCGTAGCCGCATGTTTGCCATGCTTCATGGCATAGACCGAAACGGGTGTATGCAGCAGCCAGGGTGTGCAGCTGTATACCAGGTCAACGTCTTTTTGCTGGCAAAGGTTCATCCAGTCCTCTTCCCCTTTGGAATAACCTACCGGTTCCTTCCTCCCGGCATCTGTAACCAGTTTCTTTCCCTGGACAACCCGTTCAGGAATGACATCACACAGGGCCACAACCTCAACGCCATCCACATACATCAACCTGCCTAAAGTATCCATTCCGCGCATTCCAAGTCCGACAAGGCCAATGCGGACCGTTTTTAAAGGTTCACAGGTCAGTCCCATCACGCTTTTCCCTATTCGTTCGGGAGCCGGCAACTGGATGGAATTGTTATTCGAAGCAAAACTGCTGAAATCAGCAAGCGAGGCGGCTGCAATCCCGGCAGCTGCAGTCCTTAGGAAATTACGTCGGTTGGTTTTCATAAACCCAGGTTAATGAGATGTTGGATATAGTCAGTTTAATGAAAGAAATCCGGCCGATAGCCAGTAATGCAAACTTACAAAAACTTCATTGTTCATCTTGTGAACAAAGTAAAAAGAGGCGTGTTGATATAATAATTTCCCACACCTAATTTCTTCTTGCTTAAAAAGCCATCCGCCGAAAGCTTATTCAGATAATTGGAGGCTGTAATCCTTGATACTTTCAGGTCATTCTGAATGAAATCAATTTTCGTGTATGGATGACTGAACAGGTTGTTGATCAGTTCCTGGCTGTAAAATTTGTAATTCTCCCTGATGCGATGCTTGTAATCCATCATCAGCTTTTTTATTTCAAGGATCAGCCCGGTTGTCTCAAGTGAGGTTTTCTCAATACCATCCAGCATGAACAACAGCCAGGGTTCCCATTCGGGCTTCTGTCTTACATTCTGAAGCAGTCGGTAATATTCGGCTTTGTGTTTAACGATGTAACGGCTCAGGTAGAGGATTGGGATGTTCAAAAGGGATTTCTGTACCAGGTACAGGATGTTAATGATCCTCCCGGTTCGCCCGTTGCCGTCAAAGAAAGGATGAATGCTTTCAAACTGAAAATGAATCACCGCCATCTTAACCAACGGATCGGCATCGCTGAGCATGTCATCGTTAATGTATTTCACCAGGTTTGACATGGCTTTTACGATCTCGTCCGGATCCTGGGGAGGTGTAAAAACCACCTTGCCGGTCCGTGCATTCTTCAGGACAGTTCCTGGAAATTTTCGAAAACCCGCCTGGTTTTGTTCCAAAGTTGCCTGGATCTGGAGAATATGATTTGTGGTTAATAATTCATTTTTCGTTACCAGGGAAAAGCCCTTTTTAAGGGCTGCAACATAGTTCTGAACCTCCTTTGCTGCGCTTGTTTCGAATCCTGCAAGATTCAACTCAGCTTTGAACAATTCGTCATGGGTCGTAATGATGTTCTCAACTGCAGAACTGTCCTTGGCTTCCTGCAGCCCGAGGGTGTTTAACAGTATGGCCTGGTTGGGAATTGTGCCTGCAATTCCTTTCATCTCGGCCAGGGCACGGTGAACCGAAGGCAGTTTCTTAAGTACCTTCCTTGTCTCAAGATCAACAGCAGGAGGGAGTAATGACACTTCCCATGGGATGGTTGCAGAAATTTTTTCCATTTGTCATGTTTTCAAGATTTCCTGTGCAAATCAAACGCTATCTGTATAGAAAATCCATATTTCTTTGCAAATATAATCTAATATGTATAGAAAATCAAGTTTTCTATACATGTGCTTTTTTAATTTTGGAAAGCGAAGCATTTTACACAAGCCGCCTTGGGTGTAGCGCAGCAAACCCCAGCGGCGGTGTAAAGATGCGAGCGGGATCATGATTTTTTTTACCTTTGCAACCTAATTTCGAGGCAAGATGGCCAATAACGAAGAATTATTCAAAAAGATCATTTCACATGCAAAGGAGTACGGATTTGTATTTCCTTCAAGCGAATTATACGACGGATTAAGCGCTGTTTACGATTACGGCCCATTCGGGGTTGAACTCAAGAATAACATCCGCGAATACTGGTGGAAGTCCATGGTCCAGTACCGTGAGAACATCGTTGGCATTGATACGGCTATTTTCATGCATCCCACGGTGTGGAAAGCCTCAGGGCATGTGGATGCCTTCAGCGATCCTATGATCGATAATAAAGATTCAAAAAAACGGTACAGGGCGGATGTCCTTATCGAGGACCATATCCAGAAGATTGAAGACAAGATCGCAAAAGAAGTTGAAAAAGCGCGAGGACGTTTCGGCGAGACCTTTGATGAGAAGATGTACCGGGAAACCAATCCCAGGGTGAAGGAATACCAGGATAAGATCAATGCAGTCAAACACCGCTTCTATCCTGCGCTTGACCGCAATGACCTGGCCGATGTAAAGCAGTTGATCGAAGAACTGGGGATAGTTTGTCCGGTTTCAGGAACAAAGAACTGGACTGAAGTAAGGCAGTTCAACCTGATGTTTTCAACCCAGATGGGTACTGTGAATGAAGATGCCAACGAAATTTACTTAAGGCCTGAAACCGCCCAGGGGATTTTCGTGAATTTTTTAAATGTGCAGAAGACCGCCCGTATGAAGATCCCCTTCGGGATTGCCCAGACCGGGAAGGCTTTCCGCAACGAGATAGTGGCCCGGCAGTTCCTGTTCCGTATGAGGGAATTCGAACAGATGGAGATGCAGTTTTTCGTCAGGCCGGGAGAAGAGATGAAGTGGTATGAATACTGGAAGGAAGAACGCATGAAATGGCACCTTTCACTGGGGATGCCTGAAAGCAAATACCGTTTCCACAACCATGACAAGCTGGCCCACTATGCCAACGCAGCTGCCGATATTGAATTTGAATTCCCCATTGGTTTCAAGGAAATCGAGGGCATCCACAGCCGTACCGACTTCGACCTTTCCGCCCATCAGAAATTCTCGGGAAGGAAGATACAGTACTTCGACACCGAACAGAATGAAGGCTATGTGCCTTATGTGGTGGAAACCTCTATCGGCCTCGACCGTACATTCCTGGCGGTACTCAGTCATGCCTACCGGGAGGAAAAACTGGAAGACGGTTCCGACCGCGTGGTACTTGGGATCCCGGCAAAACTCGCTCCGATCAAGGTGGCAGTCCTCCCGCTGGTCAAAAAAGATGGCCTTCCCGAAAAGGCCCGTGAGATCATGGACAAGCTGGTTTTCGACCACCGCTGTTTTTACGAAGAAAAAGACACTATCGGGCGCCGTTACCGCCGCATGGATGCACTAGGAACCCCCTATTGCATCACCATTGACCACCAAACCCTGCAGGACAATACCGTTACCATCCGCGACCGGGACACCATGTTGCAGGAGAGGATTGGGATAGACGAAATTTCTTCAGTTGTAACCAGTAAGATACGATCGTGATAGAGCTCGCATCTTTGCACCGCGGCTACGGTGTTCCACCTGATGCCGCTTGTGCAAAATGCTCGCTCAAAATAGGCCGCTTGTGTGAAATGCTTCGCTCTAAATAATGTTATGAAAAAGTTCGTTAAAATTCTCAGGATCTTTTTAATAACCATGGGTGGGATATTTACCCTGGCGGTTGTGCTTGCCTTTACTTCAGCTCCTTTCTGGATTTGGTACAACCTGAGTATGTCAAAGGCGGGAGTAAACCGTCCGCCCGAATATATCGTGGTTCTTGGCGGTGGAGGGATGCCCAGTGAAACCGGACTGATACGTTGCTGGTATACGGCTAAAACCGCGAACTATTTTACCAGGGCGAAAGTTATCGTTGCGCTTCCCGGAAATGTCCATGACAGCCTGAGTTCCATCAACGGGATGAAAAAGGAACTTGTCACCCGAGGCGTGGAACCGGAAAGAATACTTCTTGAGGATTCCGGGACAAACACGAGGTCCGAAGCATTGAACATTTTGAAAATAATATCGAATATCGAACAATCTAAAAATGCAAACAACAAACTTCAACATTCAACATTCAATATTCAATATTCGCAATTCAAATCCATCCTTATCGTCACCTCCCCCGAGCATCTGCGCCGTGCCGTCCTTACATTTAGAAAAGCCGGGTTTCTCAAGGTCGACGGAATCCCCGCCTTTGAAGAAGCAATTGAATCTGACATCACATTTATGGGCAAAAGACTGGGAGGCCGTCTCTGGGTCCCCGATATCGGCAACAATATAACCCTCCGCTACCAGTTCTGGACCCAGCTTCGTTACGAAGAACTTCTTCTCCGGGAATTGTTTGCTTTGGGATATTATAAACTCAAAGGGTGGATCTGAAAGCGTGATGATCGCTGCGCTAGTAATGATTGATAGCATTTATGGCAAATTCAGAGACTGTACAATTCCGGACGCCGGTCTTTAAAGAGGTCGTTAAAGGGATTCACCGATTTATCAATTGCCTGTGACGGGTCGATATCGGTGAGCAGGACGCAGGCAGTATCATCGGCTGCATAAGCAAGGATCTCGCCCCTGCAGCCTGTAATCTGGCTTTGGCCGGTGAAGGTGAAATCGTCTTCTCCCCTCTGTTCTTTCCCGATGCGGTTGGCAGTGACAGCGAATACATGATTCTCAAGACAACGGGTGATCATGGCCTGCTGTGCCCAGGGAAGTACCAGGTTGGAAGGATGGGCGATGATCTGCGCCCCTCTTAGAGCGAGCGTACGGCATGTCTCAGGGAAGATCCAGTCGAAGCAGATCATCATACCGATTTTCACCCCCCTCACCGTGTATACCTCTGGTGCCCTGTCGCCTGTAGAGAACCATAATTTTTCCTTATTGAACAGGTGGAGTTTACGGTAAGTTGCGATCAAACCGGATGCATCAATCATCATTGCCGCATTGTAGCAGGAACTGTTCTCCCGTTCAATGAAGCCTGCAACAATAGTTGCTTTGCAGATCCCGGCAAGATGCTTAAGAAAAAGGCTTGTTTCTTCGCCAGGAACTTCTGAAAGGGATAACACTTCTTCCTGGCTTTTGAATGTATAACCTGTGGCAAAGAGTTCAGGCAGAACAAGCAGGTCTGCTATGGTACCTGCAAGCATTTCCTTCACAGCCCTGAAGTTTTTCTCCTTGTCACCGAAAACCGGGGCGAACTGCACAAACCCTATCCGCATTTATTCCCCTTTCCCTTCACCTCTTTTATTAAATACATTCATGGTCTTGTCAGCGCCAATGAGGACAAAGCTTTTTATCATCTCAACCGCTTCTTTAACCCGGGGGACAAGGATCTTCGTTTCCCCGGCGGTCCAGCGGCCGAGGACATAATCGACCTGGTAACCTTTGGCAAAATCGTTCCCGATGCCAAATCGTATTCGTGTAAACCCGGTGGATTCGAGATATTCAATTATGCTGATGAGGCCATTATGTCCTCCGTCACTGCCCTTCATGCGCATCCTCAGGGTTCCCAGGGGCAGGGCAAGGTCATCCACTACTACCAGGATATTTTCCAGGGGGATGTCTTCCTTCTGCATCCAGTATCTTACAGCTTTGCCGCTAAGGTTCATGTAGGTCGTTGGTTTGATCACGACCATAATCCTGCCTTTAAGGGAAAGCTTTGTCATGGCGGCGTGACGTTCGGTTTTAAATACAGCCTTCCCTTCCAGAGCCAGGGCATCGGCAACAATAAAACCGATATTATGGCGGGTATCGATATAATCGTCTCCGATATTTCCCAGTCCTGCAATGAGGTATTTCATGTTTGTAAAAATATTAATATCATCCGCAGACAATTCAAAAAACAGGATCAGTAAAGCAATTCAAATTTAGAAGAAAATTATGAATCCGGCATAAAATAGCAGCCAGGGCAACCCCAATAAAATTAATTTGTCAGTATAATACATTGCAGTTTTGAATAAAAGGATCAACGGGAATATTAGGTATTAGTGGGCATATGTTCTGTTATGGTTAGATCACACCTTAATACTCAGAGATATGAAAAAGTTGTTCCTTTTAATTCTGGTCATTGGAGTGACCGGGATATTATTTAATTCTTCACTTTATGCACAGGGCAAGGCGCCCTTTTCCAATCAGAAATCAATACAAGCAGGTAGCTGGCAGCTTGTCGGAGCTTCGGGTTTTTCAACCGGCACTACAAGTGATGTGAGCCTTGCTTTTCATCCCTCGGGCCAACCCTGGGTGGCTTTCGAAGACTGGGGGCCGCCAGCTTCGTTTCGAGTCATGAAATTTGACGGAACAGCCTGGAGTGATGCTGGCCTTATCAGCAATTCTATTTCAGGAGAATGGCTCAGCCTTGATTTCGATGCATCGGGTACGCCCATGGTCGGTTTTCGTCAACCTGATGTCATGATCGGGTTAGCTTCTGTGATCCATTATGACGGAAACAATTGGGCGTTTAAGGGAAATTCAAAATTTTCGGCAGGGGATGTGTATCATACTTCGATGGCTGTGAGCCCGGCCGGTGCCCCATATATTGTATACCAGGATGCGGCGCACAACAGCAATGGAACGGTGATGAAGTATGACGGCTCATCCTGGGTTAACGTAGGCAGCCCGGGTTTTACAAATGCATTTACACGTAATCCTGTCATTGCCTTCAGCCCTGCGGGGATACCTTATATTGCCTACGGCGGAGTATCTTCCGGGGCATTGGGAGAGGCCACTGTAATGAAGTTCAACGGATCCAACTGGGAATTCGTTGGCATCGAAGGGTTTTCGGCAGGGATTATGGACTCCATTAGCCTTGCATTCAGCCCGTCGGGAGAGCCCTGGGTTGCCTATTCCGACGGAGCCAACTCATGGAAAGCGACTGTAATGAGGTTTGACGGAACCTCATGGGTCAACGCAGGCAATCCCGGATTTTCAGATGGCCCTGCTGGCTGGACAAGCATAGCCTTCAGCCAGGGGGGGAAGGCAGTGGTTGCTTTCCAGGATGGAGGCAACGGATATAAAGCATCGGTAATGATCTTTGACGGCAGCACCTGGTCCTACCTTGGAACACCCGGTTTTTCAGCCGGTATCAGTGCCTGCACCCGCCTCAGGTTCAGCCTTACAGGGCAACCTTATGTGGCTTTTACCGACCAGGGCTATACCGGTAAAGTCACAGTTATGATGTATGACGGCCCATTGGGAGTTGGCGAAATCCAAAAGCCGAAACTGTCGGTTTATCCCGACCCGGTTCAGAAACTGTTAACACTTGAAACGGGAGTTCCCGGAAGCACTATATACGGGGCAGAGATCCTTAATATTCTCGGAAGCCCTGTCATGTCCGGAAAATTTGCAGGCAGTTCCATGCAAATGAATGTCGAATCCTTGCCTGATGGAATATACTTTGTAAAAATTACAGGGACCGGCGGAACGTATACTTCCAGGTTCATAAAGAGGTAAAAATTCCCGCCATTTAATTGATTTTGGCTGATTTCTGCATTGTTTTTATCTTTGCATGGAAGTTTTGTTTATGCAGAAACTGATGATAATTTTCCGGGGACAGGCCGAAGTGTCCTACTCCGGTTTTACTGACTTCATGCTCAGGATGGCAGGAAAGGCAGCGGATATCTGCCATCCGCCAAAACTCCATATTACATTTACCGATACAAGCCCGCCTGTCCTTTCAATTATCCCATTCAGAAAGAGCAAAATCGGGGTTCTTTCTGTTTATTATGAAGGCAGACTTCCAGGTGAAGGTATCCAGGATTTCCTTTCTCATTGCAGGAGTGATGCAAATAACCTTGCTGGCCGGATTTCAGGAGCTTATTCCGTGGAGGAAGCATTGCCGGTCGCATACCGGAAAACCTGGGATGATGCCGGGATGACACCGGGAGTTTGCCTGCTGACCCTGTTCAGGCGGAAGCCCGGGATCAACCATGAGACTTTTCTCGACCTCTGGTATAACAGCCATACTCCCTTATCTCTGCGTATCCATCCCTTATGGCATTACTGCCGTAATGTAGTTTGGGGAGCCGCTTTCCCTGTCAGCGAGCCCTGGGAAGGCCTTGTTGAAGAGCATTTCCGTAAGCGCACCGACCTGCTAAATCCATTCAGCTTTTTTGGGAATCCCATTATGATCATCCCAAATATGATCAAGGTGTACAGGGATACTAATGCTTTCCTGGATTATAAAACGATAGAAATCTATCTTGTGAGGGAAGTGATTTTCAAATACCAGGATCAATATATTCCGGATAAATAAACTTGAACTTATGGAAAAAGCTTAAACCATAAAATTACCCGTTCTTCGGCAGTCGTTCCATTATGTTTACTGGACCACTACCTGGTAAGCATCCGCACCATTGTTTAATACAGGCTGGTAAAGGGTGCCGTTGAATTTCATATAGTTCTGGCCATTCTGATTGACTTCCCGAGCGCCTGAAGGCAACTGGGATATGATGGCACCTGCAGGGGGTGAAACAACCTGGTAGGATGATCCCTGCTGGGCATAGAAAGTACCGCCGAAATAATAGTATGTGATATCGTCGACATCCGTTGTAGTGTATCCGTCAGGCAGGACAGTGATAGTTGCGCCTACCGGTGCTGTGACTACGTTATACCCTCCGCTGACAGGAGTATAATAAACACCCTGGTCGTAGTAATAGGTGTTGTTTGCAATGTTGATGGAAACAGCTGTTACGGCAAGGGAAGCTGCGAAATAGCCATATGGATGCCAGTATGGGCCCCAGTAGTATGGATGATAGGGATGATAGTAGTACGGCATAGGGCCATAACCATAGGGGTGATAGTAGCCAGGATGGGGTCCGGGACCCGGGCCTGGGTGCGGTCCCGGGCCGGGGCCTGGGTGTGGTCCTGGTCCCGGGCCTGGGTGTGGTCCCGGGCCGGGGCCTGGTCGTGGACCCGGATGTGGCATGCCACGATAATCATTCCTCGACATATTAGATATGTGCGACCCTCCATGGTAATCGCCTCCGCCATGGAAACCACCCCCGCCATGAAATCCTCCCCCGCCGTGGAAACCCCCGCCTCCACCATGGAAACCACCCCCGCCTCCGCCGTGAAAATGCTGAGCGGAAGAAGTATACGGATATGCCATAAGTGCAAAGCATAAGGGAAGCAGGGTGCTTTGCATGCAAAATTTTATCTTTCTGTTCATATTCATTGGGTTCTTATTGATCAAAATACTTTATTTCTTTGATGGTGCAATGCTTATTTTACCCACTCCGGAAGGGGCGGCAAATTCGAAAACAGCATCAGGATAAACCTGGTTAAGCTCCCATTCATAATCACACTCAAACTGAGGGTTCATGGGTTTATCGGTATACACCATCACAACTTTCACCGGCAGACTAAATGGATCATTCTGAATCCATATCTGGTAACTGAAACTGTCCATGTTGCCTGCGATCTGAAAACAGTCCTTGCCGTTAAGACTGACTGGTCCAAGCAAGGCCAGGGAAGTCGAATTCTGGGTTAGTTGGTCAATGAAATCAGGATAGAAAAAATCGATGGCATACAAGTCAATCCCAAAGTTTGTGTAAACGCTGTCGGCCAGCTCCAGTATGGTCTTAGGAGCCGGAATCTGAGTATAGCGGTTGTTGGAATACGAATAATAGGAAAGTGTCTTCCCGTTATAAAAAAAGGAACGCTCACCTTTGTATCCGTTCATTGCAATAAAGAGCTTGTCGGGGCCTCTTATAATGAGATCTGCATCCTCAGAATGTTTGATAAGGCCCAGGCCGGAAGCAAATTCATCATACGTAGCATGTGCCTTCAGGCGGCAGCTCTGCAATTCGGTTATCACCCCGCTCATCCGTTCCAGAATAAGCAAGGCTGTGGAATCAAATCTCAGTACTTGGGCATAAGTGCCGAGACTTATGCCAATAAGCAGCAATAGCAGTAAGTATTTCTTCATAATTAAAAATTTTGCATGAAATATATGAAAAAAATCGAGTGAAGTCAATAGGTTGAACGAAATTTTTCTATATTCATCACCCCATCACCCCATCACTCTCGTCACGATTTTGCATATCTTTGCATATGACTTTTGATGAATTTGGCTTTGAGCCTGACCTCCGGGAAGGAATCCGCGCTTTGGGATTCGAAACCGCTACTCCCATTCAGGAACAGGCGATACCTGTAATCTTTCAGGGAAAGGATCTGATCGGGACTGCGCAGACCGGGACCGGCAAGACCGCCGCCTTCCTTCTTCCGCTCATCCAGAAAATAATGACAGGCGAAAGCAAGGGAAATGTGAGAGCCCTGGTGATAGTTCCCACCCGCGAACTTGCGGTACAGATAGACCAGCATATGGAAGGGCTTTCCTATTTCACGCCGGTGAGCTCCATCGCAATTTACGGGGGTACCGAAGGCATGGTCTTTACACGGGAAAAGCAGGCCCTTACCGAAGGGGCCGATCTGGTGATCTGTACACCGGGGAGGATGACCGCCCATGTAAATATGGGGTATGTGGATTTTTCCAACGTGGAATGTCTCATCCTTGATGAAGCAGACCGCATGCTCGATATGGGGTTTTACGATGACATAATGAAGCTCGTGAACCTGCTGCCGAAAGAGAGGCAGACCCTGATGTTCTCGGCCACTATGCCCAAAGCCATCAGGCAGATGGCCCAGAAAATTCTTAAAGATCCCGTCGAGATCAACATAGCCATGTCGAAACCCGCCGAGAAGATACTTCAGCTGGCTTATTCGGTTTACGACAACCAGAAGCTGCCTCTGACCCAATACCTTCTCCATGGGGCCAAAGGCCGCACAGTTCTTGTATTCTGTTCGACCAAGAGCTCAACCAAAGTATTGAACCGGGCCCTTCACCAGATGGGGCTTAACGTATCGGAGATCCATTCCGACCTGGAACAGAGGGAGAGGGAAGAAGTTCTTAACAGTTTCCGCAACAAA
The DNA here is from genome assembly GCA_026391775.1 of Bacteroidota bacterium. Lineage (GTDB taxonomy): Bacteria > Bacteroidota > Bacteroidia > Bacteroidales > FEN-979 > CAIRDP01. The sequence goes on along the minus strand of JAPLDK010000074.1, from coordinate 6,264 downwards.
ACCCTGAATGTGCTGGTGGCCACCGATATTGTCTCACGCGGGATCGATGTTGAAAACATCGATATGGTGGTAAATTATGATGTGCCCCACGATGCCGAGGATTACATCCACCGTATCGGGCGCACCGCACGCGCTGCGGCTTCCGGCATAGCCGTAACATTTATCAGCCCAAAAGAACAAAGAAAATTTCAGGCCATCGAAAACCTCCTTGGTAAATCTGTTCATAAAGGGGAGGTGCCGCTTCAGTTCGGGCCCGCCCCTGAATACCGGGCATGGAAACCCCGAAATTAAAAACGCCCATGCTCTCCAATAAAAACGCCGGACATTTGCCCGGCGTCTTTACAAAATGTATTATTGAATGAGGGATTACTTTCCTTTCACTTCTTTCTTTCCTTCTTCTTTCTTCCCTTCTTCCTTCTTTTCAGCTCCTTCAGCACCTTCGGCGCCTTCAACAGCAACTTCAGCGCCCGGAACAACTTCCTCAACAACCACGCGGGCGGTGCGTACACCGACTATCACGTTATTTGCGGCATCAAGGAATGTAACATTATCAATCTTCAGGCTGCCGATCGTCACCGAATCGCCGATTTCCATGGAACTGATATTGACCATAATAAAATCAGGAAGATCGGGTGCAAGGGCTTTGATCTTGACCTTGCGCATTTTCTTTTCAAGGCGGCCACCTCTCAGAACACCCGGGGACACTCCTTCATATTTCACCGGGATTGCAATAACAACCGGCTTATCGGGGAGAACCTGCAGGAAGTCGACATGCAGAAGCTTGTCGGTCACAGGATGAAACTGAATTTCCTGGTAAATGGTGTTGTATTCTTTTCCGTCAATCGTAACCTTGATCAGGTTGACTTCAGGGGTGAACAGGATTTTGGAAAAACTTTTTTCGTCTGCCACGAAGTGGATCTGTTCGGTTCCACCATACAGTACACAGGGGATTTTGCCCGCTCTGCGCTGCAATTTGGCATCTTTTTTCCCTACGCTTCCCCTAAGGGAGCCGCTCAATGATACCGTTTTCATAAAGATTGTTTTTTTAAATGGGCTGCAAAATTACATAATATTTCCGATTCTGCAAGCGGATACGGGATGTGAGATGCAGGATGTAGGATGATGGATATCCTGATCCTGCATCAGAACAGGGAACACGAAGGAAGGAAAGTTCACTAAAACTTAAACAACGACGAAATCGATTCTTTCTTCTTAAGTCTGCGGATGACTTCCGCGAAAAGGTCCGAAGTGGTGATCACCTTTATCTTCGGGCTTTCTTTTCTCAGAGGGATAGTGTCGGTCACGATCAGCTCGGTAAGAGCTGAAGCTTCGATCTGTTCGCATGCTTTACCCGAAAGAATAGGATGGGTGACCATGGCCCTTACCGAAGTGGCGCCGTTATCCATAATGATCTGGGCAGCTTTGCAAAGTGTTCCTCCGGTATCCACAATGTCGTCAAGAATAATAACATTCCTTCCCTTAACATCGCCAACCAGGGCCATCTTAGCAACTTCATTGGGCTTTGACCTGTGCTTGTAACAAATTACAAAGTCGGTATGGAAGAATTTCGCATAGGACCCGGCACGACGGGTACCGCCCGTATCAGGCGATGCGAAAGTCAGGTTGTCCAGATGCAAAGTTTTCAGGTAAGGGATGAAGACAGATGAAGCATACAAGTGATCCACAGGCACATCAAAAAATCCCTGGATCTGGTCTGCATGCAGGTCGAGTGTTATAATTCGGTTAACGCCTGCGGCGGAAAGCAGGTTGGCAACCAGTTTGGAAGCGATGGAAACGCGGGGTTTATCTTTGCGGTCCTGGCGGGCATATCCGAAGTAAGGAATAACAGCTACAATAGTGCGGGCAGAAGCGCGGCGGGCCGCATCAATCATCATAAGCAGTTCAAGGAGGTTATCTGAAGGCGGGTGGGTTGACTGTACCAGGAAGACATCCGTGCCCCGGATATTTTCTTCGAATGACGGCTGGAACTCACCGTCGGCAAAACTAAGGAATGTGACTTTGCCCAGCTCCATACCGTAACTCTGGGCAATTTTATCAGACAAGTATTTTGAGACCTGGCCTGAAAAGATCTTTACCTTGGTTGCCATAATGCTGCCTTGTTAGTGAACCGCTAAAATAACGCATTCATCGAAACGAAGCAAGGAAAGGTTATTAACAGGCATATTTGGAAGTCGTAATTTGCGACTTCCAAATATGCACTAGTTGTTTCATGTTTTTTCCGTAGCTTTGACTTAGAATATTTTTTCCATGTTTCTTGAACTCTTAAAAACAATTACTCAGCTCCTGGAACAAAAGGAGATAGGTTACATGGTCTCCTGAAGCCTTGCAGTGAATGTTTACAGTGTTCCAAGAATGACTCTCGACATTGATATCGTCATTGAACTGAATGAAACCAATTTCAAGACAGAAGTATTCAAAAGATGCTATTCGATGGCATATTCTGCTGAAGAACTGAATCTGATAATTGGCGCAATGAGTGAATTCTGGCATCTCAATTTACGGTCTTTAATTCCAATATGACAGGCGTACGCTATCAACAGGGGATCGCCATCATGCAATCACGATCATAACATTCTACTACCGTTCCCCTTGAAGAAACTACCATTTAATAAATACAGCCTACATTTCACACATTCAACCGAATTTTATATATTTAGCATGGTATTTTAGCTCCTGTGAAACAGTACAGTGCAATTATTATAGATGATGAGCGGAATATCCGTGATGCATTGCGGATAATGCTGGATGAACAATGTCCCGAAATCAAATTATGTGGTTCTGCCGGATCGGCAGATGAAGGCCGTGAACTGCTGAGATTAAATGAAGTTGATTTTATATTCCTGGACATCTCCATGCCTAAAGAGGATGGATTTGCATTTCTCCGATCAATACCAAGAGATAATTACGGGGTTATTTTTGTAACTGCCTATGAAGAATATGCATTAAGGGCCCTGAAGGCAAATGCAATAGATTATTTACTGAAACCTGTTAATACTTTGGAACTCCGGGAAGCGGTGACTAAAGCCATAGAGTATCATGAGCTCAGAAGAAACAAGGAAGAAGCACGGAAAATTTATCATGATTCACTTGATAACCTCAACGACCATATCCAATCGGCCGATAAACAGATTGATAAAATCACAATAGCAGAACAATTTGGGTTCAGGATGGTAAATGTTTCCGATATCATGTATTTACAGGCCGATAGTAATTATACCATCCTCCATTTGTCGGGCCTTAGTAAGATTGTGGCAACTCGATCACTCGGTGAATTTGAGAATATACTTAACGATCCTCCTTTTTTCCGGATCCACAAATCGACGATTATAAATATGAACTATTTACAATCATATTCAAGTTACGAAGGAAACTTTGCAGAGTTAAATGATGGCACGCGCTTAAGCATTTCGAGGCGTAAACTCAATGAATTCAGGGAAGCGGTGAAATATTTCTCAAAATCACTGGATTGATGTGAGAAACGTAAGGTTTATTTTTTTCTTCTCTATTCTGGCACTTGTTCTCAACCTGCCTGCACAGAATCCTTATATCCAGCATTATACAACTGCCGAAGGATTGCCTTCCAACATGGTTTACGATATTTATGTGGATAGCAAGAATTTCATATGGTTTGCCACCAATGCGGGTGTGACCAGGTATGATGGATCCCACTTTGATTATTTCAAGAAGAAGGATGGATTAAATAGTAATGAAGTGGTCAAGATCAAGGAGGACTCCTTTGGCCGCATCTGGTTTATTAATAAGAATGCCACATTCAATTTTTTTTACCAAAACACCATTTTTAACTCAAAGAATGCTCCATTTCTTGACTCACTCAAGAGCATGGAATACTTCTCGAACTTTTTTGAGGATGAGGATAAGACAATCTACTTTTATTGCAATTATAACAGAGAAATCTTTGCCCTTGATTCTCTTAACAATGTAAAAAAGTATAAACTTCCCAGCCGGGTTATCAAGTACGATAAGGATCCGAAATTCGTACCTTATGAGGGAATGATGGAGTGTTTTATCAATAAGCACTTGAACGGAGAATTCTATTTATGGACACTTGCCGGACTTTTCAGATTAAATACATTCACTAAAGAACCGACTTTGGTTTCAGATAAATTTATGATCGCAGCAGTATTTCCTGTGTCTAAGAAGTATTGTTATGCAAATATTGGATACAGAAAAGCGTCCGGGTATGAAATTCGAAAATGTGATTACAATGGTAATGTTGATCCAACATTTCCTTCAATTGCGATGAATTCTATTTACAATATTTTAATGTTGGAAGACTCCAAAGGAGATATATGGATTGGGTCATATGACAAAGGTATATTTTGTTATAGAAACAATAAACTCATTCGCCATTTTAATATAAAGAAGGTAATGACAATTATCAGGGATCATGAAGATAATATTTGGATGTCATCTACGGATGGCGTATACAAAGTAAATCCTTATATAAAAGAGCAAATCCACTATGAGAGAAAAAAATTCGAGAATCAGGAAATTTTAAGTTTAAGCCGGCATAACTCAAACAGCATTTGGTGTGCAGGCAGAAGAACACTTTTCCTTATTTACAATAAAGAGGTGTTTATTTCTAATTTTCAAATAGAAGAAAGTTCAATAAACCAGCAATTACAGATAAATGACAACATTTTATTGGTGGGTGATAAATTCAATCAACAATATGCACTAAAAGGAATTCGACTGGATCTTTCAGCGAAAAAAGTATATTTTGATAAAATTAGAGTTTGTAATTTACCTTTTTGGAGCTATTCATTTAATAGAAGAAGAAACGAAATCAGTGCTTCATTTCATCATAAATTATTTTTTTTTAACCCGGTTCGGTTATTCAGGGATATTAAAACTGTTGATATAGGCCAGCAAATTCATAATACTTTTTATAATGTCAACAATGATCTTATTGTAAATTGTAAAAGAAACTATATTTTCAAAAATGACAGCCTTCTCGCTTGTAAAGAGCTGTCTTACTTTAATACAAAAGTCATCCAAGACCACCTCAATTTAAACGACAGTACTGAAATGTTTAACATAGAATGGGACAGCCTTTTTCTGCTAAACAAGAAGCAACTATTAAACCTGACAACCCAGTTCGATTATCCTGTGGAATCTCCGATCAAACATATGGACTACTATAAATCAACTTTGGTCTTTTCAACAACTCAAAATATCTACTTCTGTAAAAACGTGTTAAACATATTGAATCATAAACCCATCCATCTGAGGCCGATCGACATCAGCTTTTCGAATATTAATGATATTATCTGCAACAATGATACCCTCTATATTGCAAGTGATAACGGACTCACAGCCATCCCATTTTCGACGATCCAGGAAGTGAAAATCCATAGACCAATACCCTATTTTATTTCAGTGTTTATCAATGATAAGCAGACGAATCCTGATATTGACCGAATCTCACTAAAAGGCAAAAATCGGATCAGTTTTGTTTTCGGAAGTAAAAGTTATTCCTCTGGCCCTGTTTCATTTTCCTATATGCTGGAAGGAGCGGATAAACAATGGATAACCGGAAGTGGCACTAACATAGTTTATCAGGATCTTCCACCCGGCGAATATTCGTTTAAATTGAAAGCCCGTAAATCTACCTCCCCATGGAGCAAGCCTATCGTTTACCACATCATTATAAAGACAACGATTTGGCGGCATCCTCTTTTTTTTATCAGCCTGTCAATAATCTTTTTGGTGTTTATTGCATTGTTAATAATCCGACGAAAGAACCTCCAGATGAAACGCCGGGAGATAGAACACCAATTGATCACCCTGGAGCAAAAGGCTTTGCAGTCGATGATGAACCCGCATTTTATTTTCAACGCACTTGGCTCAATTCAGAATTATCTCCTTCAGAAGAAGTCAAGTGAAGCCGGCTTATACCTTTCGCAGTTTGCCAGATTGATCAGGCAAAACCTCAATGCTATCAATGCCGCCAGTATAAACCTTGATGAAGAGATCGACCGCTTGAAGAACTACCTTGATCTCGAAAAACTAAGAATGGAAGATAAATTTGAATACAACATAGAAGTGGATGAGAATGTGGAGGCTGATGAAATCCAGATACCATCCATGATCATTCAGCCCTTTGTTGAGAATGCCATCTGGCATGGGATTGCCACAATCCAGGAAAAAGGTCAAATTAATGTAAAATTCAGGATGCAGGATGAAAAATCCCTGGCCGTCACTGTGGAAGATAACGGGATC